>NZ_PNEC01000023.1 GCF_005886345.1 Pseudoalteromonas phenolica | reverse complement strand
TATACAGATCTGAGGTTAAATTAGCAATTAGCTGCCTTTAATTTCTAAATTAAATAATTCAGCCAACTTGTCAGGTTGCTGGGCAATCCCCATAACTTGCGCGGCAAGTTCTGAGACAGGCTTATGCTCTTCTAACTTCATCGAAATACTTAAGCTATTTAAGCCATTTACAAAATTCATCAATTCCATTTTGTAAGCCTCCTCTAGGGGCAACATATCAACTTGCATTTGCGCCTGCTGTACAAAGCTTAACTTATCTAATTGCACTGCAGATAGCTGCTGTTCAACTACACTATCAAACTGACCTTTATTATTAAAAGTAAAGCTAAATGACTGTGGCTTTAGCGCCTGCATTGCTGTCATCATTTTACTTTGTAATTGGAGCTCTTGCTCCATCGTTAACTGGCTTTGTTGCTGCATCTTTTGTGACTCTAAAGACACTTCCATAAACGATTGCGCGTTACCAAACGAAACTGCCATATCCATTGATGCAACTTTGCCCGCTACAAAACCAAGATCAAAATCACTTTGACCAGTTGATTCATCGTACTTTAAGCTAGAAGTAATGTCATAACTGGCATTTAATAACTCAGCAGGAGTCGTTTGCTCTGCCTGCTTAATCAATGATTCAGCTAAACGAAGGCCTTTTAAATCCATTGCTGTATAAGGACTTATTTTGTCTGTTTCATAGCCTTCAATAATTAGCTGATTGATACTAGCCAGCGCTTCACCTTCAGGACCTGTAAAGTTGATCCCTGTTAGGCTCACTTCTTGATTAAAAATCGAGTAATTCGCGTCTTGATACTCAACAGAAAAGCCTGATGTTTCTGTAAATGTTGAAATTTGCTTTTCGATTTCAACCGTCAATTTTTCGTTTATCTTATACTGAGCGACACCGTAGCCCGCAGCAAGAGTACCAACAACTGCAATTGCAATAAGCGGTTTATTCATGTTTTAACTTCCTAATTAAAATAATGCGTCTAGGGCTTCACTGAGGCTGTTCACACCTATCACTTCCATCCCTTCTATTAGCTGTTTGGGCTTATTCGCATTGGGGACAATAGCACGTTTAAAGCCGTGTTTTGCAGCTTCTCGCAGTCTTTCTTGACCACTGGGCACTGGGCGTATTTCACCACCTAGACCCACTTCACCAAATACTACTAGTTGTCTATCGAGAGCAAAGTTCTTAAAGCTAGATACCAAGGCTGTGATCAAGGCAAGATCAGCACTGGTTTCAGACACCTTGACTCCCCCTACGACATTTACAAATACGTCTTGATCAGAAACTTGCAAACCGCCATGGCGGTGCAATACAGCTAGTAACATGGCCAAACGATTTTGCTCTAAACCAACCGTAACACGACGCGGGTTAGCTAACTGAGAGTAATCAACTAAAGCTTGTACTTCTACAAGTAAAGGTCGCGTGCCCTCCCAAATTACCATCACCAATGAACCTGGTGTTTGCTCTTCACCGCGATTCAAAAATATCGCAGATGGATTTGAGACTTCTTTTAGCCCTTGCCCTGTCATGGCAAAAACGCCTAATTCGTTCACTGCACCAAAGCGATTTTTGTTGCCACGTAAAGTTCTGAATCGGCTATCACTACTGCCTTCCAATAAAATCGAGCAATCAATACAATGCTCTAACACTTTAGGGCCTGCCAACGTACCATCTTTTGTTACATGACCTACCATGATAATTGCGACCTGATTTTGCTTCGCAAAACGAGTCAAGTAAGCAGCACTTTCTCTGACCTGAGAAACACTGCCAGGTGCTGATTGAACATCGCTCATATGCATAACTTGAATAGAGTCAATCACCATGATGCTAGGCTTTTCTTGTAAAGCTAACTGACAAATAGTTTCAACATTAGTTTCTGCCAATGTTCTTAATTTGTTCGTTGGCAAACCTAAACGATTGGCTCGCATGGCAACTTGTTGCAGTGACTCTTCACCGGTGACGTAGAGGGTATTCATAGATTCAGCAAGTAAGCACATGGTTTGCAGTAAAACAGTACTTTTACCCGCTCCCGGTGAGCCACCTATTAAAATGGCACTTCCCGGCACAACGCCCCCACCCAAAACCCGGTCAAATTCTTTAAACCCTGTAGAGAATCGCGGCAGAGTCTCTAAATTGACTTCATCTAAAGTTTGCACTTTCGCGTCAACCATACCTGCATAGCCTGCCATAGCTGAGCTGATTGGTGCTGATTTTATACTAGGCACTCTAAACTCAGTCACCGTATTCCAAGCCTTACATTCAGAGCATTGACCTTGCCATCTGGCAAACTCCGCACCACATTCACTACAAACAAATGCTGTTTTTTTCTTTCCCATATAAAGGCACACTTCTTGCTTAAAAATCACTGAGTAAAATTATATTAAGTTTTGTCATATAAATCTGGCACTTTACTAATTTAATGCTCAAGAATAAGTTAAATATGTTCTATTATTGTCATAGTATTAACTCGATAACCTAAAAGAAAAAATTAATACCCAATTGAGCAAACTTTCAGTGCTCTGGGTTAGCATGACGGTTTTATATGGCTGAAGATAAGCTGCAACAATATCAACCTTTGATAGAAGAACTCAAGCAAGAGTTAGGCACTCCTGGCTTTGATCAGTTCTTTGCACAAAAAACAGTCCAATTATCCAAGTCAGACCAGTTTCTTTTAAAAATGGAAATGTCACGCTTATCTCAGCCTGTTGCTCGCTTTATAGATTTACGTGGTCAAGTTGCCGGTGAAGTAAAGCCATATATCTATGAGGGTAAGCAGCATTTTATGGACGACTTAGCCATAGCTGTATTTGAACAAGAAATTGTTAAGCATGGTAAGTACACTCTGGCCGTATATGAAGCCGTGATGCATACCGATAACAACTTCCGTGTAATGCAAAAACGCGCACAGCAAAAAGACGAGGAAGACGATGCGCCTGTTGTTGTCTCTAATCATGGCGCTAAATTAATAAAGTTTGCTTCTTACGAAAGCCGTATTGAAGAGCGCATGAACTATGCGATCAAGATAACAGTTGAAGTCTCTCGCAAGAACATTATTTCAGCCAGTACTTCTGATATTTCTTTAAGTGGTGCAAAAATTAAAGTGCACCCCAAAGCCGTCTTTGAGAAAGGTCAACTACTCACGATTAGGCTAGTTGGACTAGAGCAGGATTTTGAACTGGGTTTAAAAAGCGGCATTCAGTATGAAGTGGTTGCTGTAGAGCCTGTTAGCCGTGAGTATCAGCATGTGCGTTTAAAGCGCACCTTTGTTGAGAACAACCCTGGCTTTGATGAGTTTTTAAATAGTTTTATTCATGGCAATAAGCGTAGATACAAAATAAACCTAGATAACACTATGGATGCTGTTGTCTGTAAGGGCTATGAGCAATATTATTTACCTAGAGTTAGCTCACTCTTTGTATTTTTGAATAAAGTAAATGACAAGCTAACTCTGCCATCAATGGTACTTACTAATGAAAATAACGCCTATATTCATTACTACTTTGAAGATGAGAGAAAGAAATCCTGCCTTTACAGCATTTTCAATCAAAAGCGTCTAGCCCACTTAAATAGCCTACCCAGCGCGGTAAAAGAAGCCATTTTGTATACTTTTACTCATTCAGATGGTGGTAAAATTTATTACTACTCGGCTTTTGATTATGAACTCACTAAAGAGCCAGAACTGGCTTCATTATTTTTTGGCTTTGGCGCTAAAAAAGACAGCTGGCGTGCCTTCAAGGTACAAATAATGCCAAGCTATCATGAAGATGCATATATTCCACTATCTTTACCCAGCAGCGCAGGCAAGAGCTTAGAAAAATTAAATAAGCGCCCAACACCTAGAGTGCAAGGCTTTATTCAAGACGTACAAAATTTGATGCTGTTAACAGACATCACAGATCCAAGGCGCACAGAAATATATAAAAAGAACGCTTTTGCTCAGTCTCAGGTTAACTTACTTAAACACTTTGGGCATGGTAAAGCCAATACGCCTCCATACCTTGAGGTTGTCGCCCTTGAATATGTCAACCTTCGAGCGCATAAACGTTACCTATATAAAACTGGGGCTGTTTTTTATGTTGACACAACAACAGTGATTGAAGGACATACTCGAGATTTATCCGTAATGGGGTTACAAATAGAGGTAATTAACCCTATAGATGTAAAGAAAGGTGACTTAGTCAATATTGATTTACCTGAACTACAAACCATCACCAAAAAGCATAATTTAAAAGGTTTACGCTATAAGGTCATGGCAGTAAGTAAATCAAAGACCATCATTAATTTAAAAGTACATAAGGTGACTGAAAACAAACACCCTGCTATTGAATTTTTTACTCAATTAATTGAAAAAAACAAAAGCAAATTACAAGCCTGTGAAGAGTCTCCTAAAGTACCAGGGCTTTCAACAGCATTGCGTAACATGATTACCAAAAGTGTGTGTCAGTTCCCGCTTTATCTGCATAAAGAGTCTGCGCATTTTAACGTAGGGGCTGTTGGGAGAGGTCTTTACCCCACAAAACTGCACAAGGTGCTAGAGAGTTTCAATCAGAATAATCAAGAACACATTGAAATTTCACCGGTATTTCCGAGCAACTTTATCGAAGATGAACTATCTGACGCGCTGAGAAAACGCACTCGACAAGATAAACCTCTAAAGTACACCCTATTTCTGCGCTTTGACCCCGATAAGAAAACCCTATCTGAAGCAGTAAAGAGCCAAATATTGAAAGATGAAGATTCTCTGGATAGTTTATTTTTGTTTATCAAAAAAGCATTGCGTAAAGAAATCTTATTTGTTTTTCAATTGCATGTGTCTAAAACAGGCCGACCTGATACGGACTATTTAGCCAACGAATTAAAATACGTCAGTCACTATGCACTTCACAAAGCCAAAGACCTTGAAGAAGCATTATGGGATGTAACAGGCGTGTGTGATTTGATAGATATTACCGACGAAGTCTTACCTACGTTAGATATAGAAGCAAACCTAGTTACAGGTATGGCAGAAAAAAAGCGACTCTGGTTTGAGTCGCATACACTCTAATTTTGTTAGTGCTTTTCAGAATACATCATTTATGCCACACCGCCGAACAGCGTCAGCAGCGCAATCAAAGCTAAATAAAACAGGATATTACGCTTAACTAACCGCATCATACAGGTTGCTTCATAGGTACAGCCTTCATATTGCTGCTCTATTTGCTCTGCAGCCAAAGCTGTTGTTGTAACCACTTTTCTATTTGGCGTTTTAAAATCTAGCGCATATTTGATAAAGCAGCCTGTCCCTTTTGAAAAGTTACCAATAATTAAGTAGCCAAAACTGGTGATCCGCGCTGGCAACCAATTTAACCAAAACAGCATATCTGCAAGTACATGACTACGACTAGATAACAGGCTATTTTCGCTCTGTTGTGTATCGTCAAATAAACTTCTTATCACGGCATACATTATTGCGCCAGAGGCACCCAATACGACAAACCAAAAGATAACGGCACAATAATGCCTAAAGTTCACCCAAGCCAACGTTTGCCCTACCCATTCGCCCCCTTGCTCAGTTTCAGTACGCTGTTGACCTAACTGCAATGCGTATAAAGTGGCGGCCTCGTTATCACCTCTGGTTAAAGCGTTTAAATAACCTTTATATAGCCCACGAGGTTTTGCACAGCCAAAGCACACTAATAGAAAAAGTGCATTGAGTGCTAATTCAAATAGAAAGAAACCTGTTAAATCCATTAAGAAATAAACGCCAATAGCTGGCAACAACGTCCACAAAGCAAACGCAAATGAAGACTTAAATAGACCGTTGTTCGCCAGTAGTGATTGGCTCATAGCCACATAGCGACGACTGTAATGATCTATTTGCCAATGCGCATCTCTTGCACCTAACCGCTCAATGGCCAACGCTAAAATTATTGAGATTAAAATCATAGTTTACTCATTCATTTAACAAAGTTAGAAATTTTTGCCATGCAAACGCCTCGCCCGGATCTGTTTTTCTACCGGGCGCAATATCACAATGGCCGACAATATTATCTGGCGTTATATTTGGGTAAAGCTGCATTATATACTGAGTGCAAATCACTAATGAGGAATATTGCTCATCGGTATATGGCTGTGTATCTGTTCCTTCAAGCTCAATGCCGATACTAAAATCATTGCAACGTGAACGGCCTTTAAATTCTGAAACACCCGCATGCCAAGCCCTTTTATCAAAAGGAACATATTGCAGTACTGCGCCATTGCGCTGAATAAAGCAATGCGCTGAAACTTTTAACCCTTTCAAGTCAGTAAAACTTGGGTGAGCTGAACAGTCTATTTCCCCAGTAAAAAGCGCATCAACATGCTCTGTTCCAAATTGCCCTGCGGGAAGAGAAATATTATGTATCACTAATAAATCAACATCCATTTCTTGTGGGCGTTCATCAAAGAACGTGCAAGGTCTTTGCCTTGCCTCTGGCAAGTAAAAATCAGAGGTAGTCACGCGTAAAACCATTTACTTATACAATGACCTAACCTTAACAAGCTTTGTTTAATTTCACTAGCGCGATTGTCTTAAACTCATGGACACAGTAAAATTTAGTTCTCGCAAATGGCCTTAGACAACATAAGTGACGCTTATTTATGCAAAACCAACTTCTTACTTCAGATCTTATTTCAGAATTAGTAACTCAAGCTTTAAACGAAGATCTTAATTTTCAATCAGCTGCAGATGGCGATATCACAGCGCAATTGATCCCAGCGGAGCAACAAGCGCATGCTTATGTGTTCACCCGTGAAGATTGTGTTTTTTGTGGCAAAGCGCTAATTCTCGAAGTGTTTAAGCAAGTTGATGAAAGCGTTGAAGTAGAAGTGCTCGTTAATGATGGTGACCTTGTTACGGCAAATAGCCAACTATTTACTGCAACTGGTTCTGCCCGTGCCATCTTAACTGCAGAACGCACTGCACTAAACTTTGTTCAAACACTGTCTGGTACAGCAACAACCACAGCACATTATGTGAAAGCATTAAACAACAGCAGCACTCAGCTATTAGACACTCGTAAAACAGTACCGGGGTTACGTGCTTTACAAAAGTATGCGGTAGCATGTGGTGGCGGTAAAAACCACCGTATTGGTTTGTTCGATGCATTCTTAATTAAAGAAAACCACATTGCGGCCTGTGGCGGTATTGCAGCAGCAGTAAAGCAAGCTAAATTGAATCACCCATCAAAACCTGTTGAAGTAGAAGTTGAAAACTTAAACGAGCTACAGCAAGCGATTGATGCAGGCAGTGACATCATCATGTTAGATAATTTTAGCGTGCCACAAATACAACAAGCGGTAGAAGTGACAGCTCAACGCGCTAAACTTGAAGTATCAGGCAATATGACCATTGAAATATTAGCCGAATATGCACAAGCCGGTGTTGATTACATCTCTAGTGGCGCACTGACTAAAAATGTACAGAGCATCGACCTATCGATGCGTTTTAAAAATACGTCAATGTAATTGTGTGTAACAAGAATAAATTGTGCAATTATTGACAATTGCAGTTAAAGCTAATCTAATGAAACACTTAACACGAATATGGTAACAAATTATTAATTTATTTTGCTGTCATAGGTGTTATTATAAGCCCTTGTTTGTAGTGCAAGTTTAAAAAATAGGAATATACTATTATTTACACTTGTCGAGAACAGAGTTAACTATTAAGGTAGTGAAAACATTAACGCTAACCTAAAATAAGCCACTAATCTTTTTACTGGCTGAGTTAAATTAGCAAACACTTATTGTTGCATCGACTTTAATGATAAAGCGTAATAAACAGCGTTAAGTTACAATAATTTAATAATCTAGCTTACCAAGGTGAGTTAGCAATTTTCCTTTAGGAGACACATCATGACGCAAAATCAAAAGGGTTTTACCCTAATCGAATTAATGATTGTAGTTGCAATCATCGGTATTCTAGCTGCAATCGCATTGCCTGCTTATCAAGACTACACAGCTCGCGCTAAGTTGAGCGAAGTAATACTTGCTGGAACAACTTGTAAAACAGCTATTTCAGAAGTTTCTCAAACAGGCTTAAGAGCAGCTCCAACTGCCAATGGCTTTGGTTGTGGTGAAGCTGCACCTACAGGTGGTATTTCACAGTATGTTGCATCAATTCAAACGTCAGCTGACGGTGTAATCACTATCGCAGCTCAAAATATCCCTCAGCTAGGTACTAACGTAAACATTACTCTAACTCCCTACCTAAATGCTGACGCTAGTACTGCTGCAGCTGCAAAAAACTTTCACACAGCCACTGGTGGTGAATTATCTGCTGTGAGAGCTTGGGTTTGTGCTTCAGCTGGTACTAATGGTGTTGAAGCCAAATACTTACCAGCTAGCTGTCGTTAATTTTAACGCACTAACTTAAAGGGCTGTTTATTCAGCCCTTTTTGGTTATTTATGAAAAAAGATAAAGATAACGTAGATAAACTCGATACCTTTCAGTGGACCGGTTTAAGCGCACGAGGCAAAAAGCTCGAAGGCGAAATGACAGGTACTAGCATTGCCCTTGTTAAAGCGCAGCTTCGTAAACAAGGCATTACCCCCTCTAAAGTAAAACGCAAACCTAAACCTTTATTTGGTATAGGTGCAGGTGGCCAAAAGATTACCGCCAAAGACATTGCGATTTTCACACGACAAATTGCCACCATGCTGACCGCGGGCGTACCGCTTATTCAATCTTTAGAAATGATTTCATCTGGGGCAAAAAACAAAAGTTTAAGTAAACTCGTTGGTAGTATTGCCGATGAAGTAAAAGCCGGTCACCCTCTAGCTCAAGCTTTACGTGTATACCCCCGTTATTTTGATGAACTCTATTGCGACCTTATTCACTCAGGGGAACAGTCTGGTGCCCTTGATAAAATTTTTGACCGTGTTGCTGTCTATAAAGAAAAAGCTGAAGCGTTAAAGTCAAAAATTAAAAAGGCCATGTTCTACCCAATCGCCGTTGTTGTAGTGGCGCTGATTGTAACCTCTATTTTACTTATTTTTGTGGTACCCCAATTCCAAGATATTTTTAGCAGCTTTGGCGCTGAGCTCCCTGCATTCACCCTATTTGTGATTGGCATCTCTGAGTTTATGCAAGAGGCCTGGTGGATTATTGTAGGCATCATTGGTATTAGTATTTATTCTTATAAAGAAGCCCTCATTCGCTCCGCTGCTGTTCGCCACTTTAACGACAGACTGGTATTACAACTGCCTGTTGTCGGGATGATCTTACACAAAGCCGCGGTTGCCCGTTATGCACGAACCTTATCGACCACCTTTGCAGCAGGCGTCCCCTTGGTTGACGCACTTGATTCAGCCGCAGGCGCATCGGGTAATGTGATCTATAAAAATGCCATTACCGAAATCAAAGCTGAGGTGAGCTCAGGTAACCAAATGAACTGGGCGATGCGTAACTCTAAGCTCTTTCCTGACATGGTGATCCAAATGGTCTCGATTGGTGAAGAATCAGGTGCACTTGATGGCATGTTAGAAAAAGTAGCCAATATTTACGAACAGGAAGTCGATGATGCAGTTGATGGTCTTTCTAGCCTGCTTGAGCCTCTGATCATGGGTGTATTAGCCGTGCTGGTTGGTGGTCTTATCATTGCCATGTACTTACCTATCTTCCAACTGGGCTCTGTGGTTTAAGCCCCGTTTTCGTTTGCTTTTAAAGTGATGTTTTAATGCAAGAAGTAATTTATTTAATGCAAACCCAGCAGTGGTTTTTCCTCCTTACCATTGGCTTAGTTAGCCTATGTATTGGCAGCTTCTTAAACGTGGTGATTTATCGCTTACCTATTATGATGCAGCGTGAGTTTCACAATGAATGTCGACTCTCATTAGCTGATGAGCTGAAAAATAAAAATAAACTTGAAAATAGCACGAAACAATTCAACTTAATCAAACCCAACTCGACTTGCCCTCATTGCAAAACACCGATCAAAGCTTGGCATAATATCCCTTTGCTGGGCTGGTTAATGCTAAAGGGCAAATGTGCCAGCTGCTCGGCTAAAATCTCTATTCGTTATCCTTTAGTAGAACTTGGTACTGCGTTGGCTTCACTTTGGGTTGCCCTGCAATTTGGTGCAACTGAGCTAGGTTTACTTTATATTTTTATCACTTGGGTATTGGTCGCGCTTATTTTTATCGATATCGATCACATGCTACTTCCTGATCATCTCACTCTACCTCTTGTATGGCTTGCACTTATCGCCAGTGTATTGGGTTATACCATATCACCCAGTGAAGCCATTGTTGGTGCCGCAGTCGGTTATTTAAGCTTGTGGACGGTATTCTGGGCATTTAAGCTACTAACCGGAAAAGAAGGTATGGGCTATGGCGACTTTAAGCTACTTGCGATATTCGGAGCGTTACTTGGCTGGCAGGCTATTTTAACCATTGTTTTACTATCAAGTGTCGTGGGGGCTGTCATTGGTAGTATTCAGCTGGCTGTGCAAGGCAAAGAACATAGCACACCAATCCCATTTGGCCCTTATCTAGCAATTGCAGGTTGGTTAACCATTTTATATGGCGTAGAAATACAAACTTGGTATTTCAATCTTTTAGGCTAACATGGTTGAGGTCTCCCCATGAGTAATTGGATCTTAGGATTAACCGGTGGCATAGGCGCAGGTAAAACTTTAGTGTCTAACCATCTAGCGAGCTTAGACATTGATATTGTCGATGCTGACATTATTGCCCGAGAAGTTGTCGCGATTGGCTCTGAAGGGCTAGATAAAATCGTAACTCGTTTTGGTCAAGATATTTTGTTACCTGATGGCGCATTAGATCGCGCCAAATTACGTGAAATAATTTTTTGCGATATAGAGCAAAAAACTTGGCTTAATAATTTACTTCACCCACTGATCAGACAAAACATTACATCTCAATTGGCCAATGCAACCAGCCCTTATGTAGTATTAAGTGCACCGCTTTTATTTGAAAACCAATTAGATGCTTTATGTCACCATACTTTGTTAGTGGATGTGCCTGTAGAGGTGCAGATCACCCGTACCTCTGCCAGAGATATCGTCAGTAAAGAACAAGTTAAGAGTATTATCGCCGCGCAAATGCCTCGCGAAGAAAAGCGCCAAAGCGCAGACTCTATACTCAACAACCACCGCGACATAGACACCGTACTGGCAGAGCTAGAAGAATTTCATGAGACGTTTCTAAAACTAGCGGCCACAAGCAAGCGATAATTTGGTCTTTCTAATTCATTGTTTCGTAATAAGCAGCAAATGAGATAGAAAGTTAATACTTTGAGATAGGTCTGTTTTTTGCTTTCTAATTTTTTGCTAAGCTAAACACAGTTCAAGTCGTCATAGAGGCATTATGGAACATCACTCACCCCTTTTACGGAAGTTCATTACGCTCGGCCGAATTACAGCAGAGCAATTGAAATTAAAACAAGCTGAAGCACATTCGACGGCAGAACTTATTTGCTTGTGCAGTGGCATGACAGGTCAAGAACTTGCCGAGCAATGTTTAGATTTATTCCGTGTGCCCATGTTTGATCTCAGGGATTTTGATGTTGAACAGTTGTCAAAAGAGCTCATTAAAGAAAAACTCATTCGCCAACATCATCTACTGCCATTGGTTAAAAAAGGCAGAAAGCTCTTCATCGCCACCTCTGATCCGACCGATTATGGTGCATTTGAAAATTTCGAGTTTAGCACAGGCTTACAGTGTGAAGTTGTAGTCGTTGATTACAAGCAACTTGAACAAAAAATAGATCAACTGTTTGATGCCAACGGTGGCATCTCTATGAGCGAGGATGATTTTAAAGAATTCTCGGGCATGGATGTTGAAGATACTCAACAACAGCAAGACACCAACGATGAAAAAGACAAAGATGATGCCCCTATCATTGTCTACATCAATAAAATATTAATGGATGCCATTAAAAAAGGCGCATCAGATTTACACTTTGAGCCATACGAACACAAATACCGTATTCGCTTTCGTATCGATGGCATGCTACACGAAATGGCCAGCCCGCCAACCAGTTTATCAACGCGTTTATCGGCCCGTATCAAAGTTATGTCTCGCTTAGATATTGCCGAAAAACGTAAGCCGCAAGATGGCCGTATTAAATTAAAGATTTCAGATCGTAAAAGCATCGATTTTCGTGTCAGTACCCTACCTACCTTATGGGGTGAAAAAATCGTTATGCGTATTCTTGATTCATCAAGTGCCATGCTTGGCATTGATGTATTAGGTTACGAACCTGAACAAAAAGCCCTCTATATGAATGCACTGGCACAACCTCAGGGTATGATCTTAGTTACCGGTCCTACCGGTTCTGGTAAAACAGTTTCACTGTATACGGGCTTAAATATTCTCAATAAGCCGGAGCGAAATATTAGTACCGCTGAAGATCCGGTCGAGATCAATCTTGAGGGTATTAACCAGGTTCAGATCAACCCAAAAGCAGATATGACCTTCGCTAATGCGCTTAAAGCCTTCTTACGTCAAGATCCCGATGTGGTGATGGTTGGTGAGATCCGTGATTTAGAAACTGCCGAGATCTCTATTAAAGCAGCACAAACTGGTCACTTAGTGATGAGTACACTACACACTAACTCAGCGCCAGAAACCTTAACCCGCTTACTTAATATGGGTGTACCTGCCTATAACGTAGCGAGTTCTATCAGCTTGATCATCGCACAACGTCTAGCGCGTCGTTTATGCCCCAAATGTAAAACACCTGAAACCTTGCCTGAAGAAGAACTCAATCGCCAAGGTTTTGTGAAAGCGGGGATCAGTGATGTCACGCTATACAAAGCCAATGGCTGTGATCACTGTACTGAAGGCTATAAAGGTCGTGTTGGTGTCTATGAAGTTGTAAAAATCACGCCTGAAATCGCTCAAGTCATTATGGAAGGTGGTAACTCGATTCAAATCGCTGAAATGGCTGCAAAAGCTGGGTTTGCAAACTTACGTATTTCGGGTCTAAAAAAAGCCGCTGCGGGCGTCACCTCTTTGGCAGAAATAAACCGAGTAACCAGTTTCTAGATACTTAATTCTAGGCGCTATAATCTAGTATCTGGTAGCAAAGCGCATTGGTTTTAATTACACTGTGGCCAAACCGAATCAACAGAGAATGATGATGGCCACAGTTGTAAAATGCCCGACTTGCCAAGCAGATGTCGTATGGGGTGAGCAAAGCCCTCACCGCCCTTTTTGTTCAAAGCGTTGTCAGTTAATTGATTTAGGCGAATGGTCTGAAGAAAATAACAAGATATCAAGTAAGCTCTCTGCTAGCGAAGAGCTCGATGAGCAAGCTAAACAAGATATGATTGAAGACATTGAAGCTATGCTAGCCAAAAATGATAACTTCTTTCATTAAATTCACAGGTTATACAGAACAGCAAAAAGCATGACCGATATGGTCATGCTTTTTGCTTTGTAATGATAACAATTAATTATGGTGACTACCTTGCTTATTTTTTCGCTTTTCGCGCAATTCGGCTAGTTTTTCTCTTTGCTCAACGGTAAGCAACTGCCAAATTTGATGGCGACTTTTTAGATGAGCCAACATTTTTTCAGAACGCTCTGCTTTAATATCAGCCATTAATGCTTTAGCTTGTTCTTCATCAAAACTTTCGGCCTCCACTAAGGCTCGAAAGGCCTCTCTATTCGCTTTTCTCTCTGATTTAAATGCCTTTTTATCTACTCTCAATTCATCAATGATGGATTTGATTTGGGTCTGTTGGTCAACGGTTAAGTCAAGTGCAGCAACAGCACGTTTTGATAATAAAAAGTCTCCATGACCCTGACCTTTGGCATTTACCGCTAGGGTTGTCAAAATACTACCGGTTAATATCACAGCGCTCAAAATGGTTGATAATTTCATAACTTATTCTCTCTCGGGTTAACTTGATATTAAGCTTATCAAGTGCAATGCAAAGTAACGCAAGGGAACGTAAAGAGTGTGTAAAGTTCTGCAATCTGATGTGATAATCAGTACACTAAAACAATAACGTATTAGTTGTTAGGTATAGCATGAGCCAATTACTCCTCATAGAAGACGATCTCGAACTCAGTAACTTACTATGTGAATATTTGCAAAGTCAGGGGCATTCTGTATCTCAAGCATTCGATGGCGAAGCGGGTGTCTCAGTGGCACAAACTGAACAGTTTGATGTAATTTTATTAGATATTATGCTGCCAAAAATTGATGGCTTTGAAGTGTTAAAGCGCCTTCGAATGACCCACCTTACACCTGTGATCATGCTAACAGCCAAAGGAGATGACTTTGATCGTATTTTTGGTTTAGAGCTAGGTGCTGATGATTACATCTCAAAACCTTTTAATCATCGAGAATTATTAGCCAGAATAAATGCCATAACTCGCCGAGTTGAGTTTGTAAAACAATCTGAAATTGCCGAAATACTCGAATATAACCATGTATCTCTGAATTTAGCTGCTCGCACTGTTCACGTAAATAAGGCACAACTTACCTTAACCGGCACTGAGTTTTCTGTACTGCAATTATTAATGGCCCAAGTTGGCAAAGTTGTCACAAAAGAAACCATAAGCCAAGAAGTACTGGGGCGTCGGCTCGCACCATTTGACCGCTCAATTGATATGCACGTCAGTAATTTACGTAAAAAGATTGCGCAACATAGTGCAGCTAATTGTATTCAAACTATGCGAGGCAGCGGTTATGTCTTTTTGGCTCAGTAAAGCTGACTTTAAACAAGTTTTAAGTAGCCGCTTATTTTACAAAGCATTTGCTGGGTTTTGGTTAACCATTGCCTGCATCTTTTTACTGCTTGTATTATTCACACGAATTCAAGGCGAATTGCTGGACAATGCGCCTTTACAAGGTAGACATTTAGATAGCTTACAGCACTTAAAGCGAAATCTAGTTCGCCTTGTTGAGAACAGAGATAAAAGCTTACAGCAGGCTGTCGACCACCCTCGTTTGTCTCGCCATAGCTTAATTTTATTGGTCAATGATAATATCGATAAGAGCGTAGTCACGGGGAATAACGAAACAAACTTAAACCTATCAATCTTGAATGATATTGGCACTCAAAACCCGCCCAGCCAAACCAGGACGGCTCGCTATATCGCTTTTGGCCCTCTTGATGTGTCGATTCATCAAGAACACTATCGTCTATATCAAATAAAGCCGCTTCCAAAATCTATGATTTTTCATTCCATCCGAATGCTGCCTGTTTGGATGAAACTTTTAGCGGTATTTATTCCCTCGGTCATATTGAGTGTGTTCTTAACTATTTATTTGATCTTACCTCTTAACACCTTAAGTCGCAGTGCCAGACGATTAGCAGAAGGAGAACTTGATAGTCGAGTTGATGTAACTACTAAGCGTCAAGATGAGGTTGCTCAGTTGATCCATGACTTTAACTTTATGGCAGATAAGCTCACGCATAGTATTCAGGCTCATAAACAATTGCTGGCGGATGTATCCCATGAACTGCGAACACCATTAACTCGATTAAATTTAGCCAATGCCATGGCACAAGACAACGCCAATGAAACAACTCAAACTTACCTAGAGCGAATAGAAAAAGAAGCACATTGTTTAGATAAAATGCTGACTGACGTTCTCACTTTGTCACGTTTAGAATATACCAATCACCCACTCAATATTGCACCAATAAGTTTAACAAGCTTATTAAATGAATTGCTCTTAAACGCACAATTTGAAGCTCAACAGCATCAGAAAACCTTAACCCAAAATGCCATGCCAAACATTGAGCTTAGTTGTGATGCAATGCTGATAAGCTCTGCGATAGAAAATATCCTGCGAAATGCGATTAAATATGCACAATCAAATATACAATTTACTGCGTTAGAGCAAGGTAATAGGTTAGTAATTAGCATTCAAGATGATGGCCAAGGTGTCGATGAAACGACTTTGTGTGAGTTAGGCAATGCTTTTTATCGAACCGATAACGCTAGAGCTCGACAATCTGGTGGAATTGGCTTAGGTTTAGCCATTGCCAAACGGGCGCTTATCGCACACCGAGGCAATGTACAATTTGCAAATCATCAACCTCATGGACTGATCGTGACTATCACGCTACCAATATGACCTTTTACAGCTACTCAAATAAACTAGATGACCATATTCAAACCATAGAGCAACATTGGCAAAAAGGGATACATAAGCAGCTATCAGGCAAGAAAGGCCGCTTGTTTTACACTATACATACTCCCGAACATGTTGAGTATGCGGTGGTGTTAATTGCCGGCAGAATAGAAGCAAGCCATAAATATCGAGAGCTTATTTGGGAGCTAACGCAAAATAATATTGCGGTATATTGTTGCGATCATATTGGGCAAGGGCAGTCAGAACGTTTAACTACAAATAAGCAAATGGGCTATATAGAACATTTTGAAGACTATGCTGATGACCTAAATATATTTATGGAGCAAGTAGTAAAGCCTAGTACCAATAAGCATATATTTTTACTTGCTCACTCCATGGGTGGCGCAATTTGTTGTGATTATTTATCTCGCTATCAAAGCAATGCCATTGGCGCATTTATCTGTGCACCTATGCTGGGCATTAATACCGCACCTTTTCCAAACAAAGTTGCTCGATGGATAACCCAGTCAGCAAGTAGTTTGGGGTTTTCAAAGCACTATGCTTTTGGACAGTCTGACTACAAAGATAAGCCGTTCATTGATAACGACTTAACGAATAACCCTGAGCGATATGCTCAATTTAGAGCGCTCTATACTGAGCATTCACACTTACAACTTGGCGGGGTAAGTTTTGCGTGGTTACAAGCAGCCCTTAATTGGACCTCACAATTACCTAGCTTAAATAACCCGATTCCTCTTCATGTAGCTTTGGCTGAGCAAGATTCTATTGTAAATAACCAAGCAACCAAGTTATGGTTCAGTATGCAAAATAACTCGGAAGTAACCTTTTCAGAGTTTGCATTGTCTAAACATGAGCTACTAAACGAGGAAGACTCAATCCGCCAACCTTTATTACTACAATTTTATGATTTTTGTGAGTCACACACCTCTTCAGATATAGACACAGGATCTTGATGCACCATGATATCTATATGCTCCCCAAAAACAGTGCGTATCTTCTTGCACACTTGATCTGAAATAGAGTGAGCTTGTTGCAAACTGAGTGTCTGATCAAGTTCGATATGAAATTGTATAAACTTGAGTTTACCGCTTTGCCGAGTTCTTAAATCATGCACGCCATGTACGTCAGGATGTTTAGAAATCGTAGCAACTAACTGCACTTTTTCTTCGTCAGGCAATTCTTTATCCATTAAGTGATTGGCACTTTCTTTAGCGATTTCCCAGCAATTAAATAACAAGTAAATCGCTACACCGATCGCAAATATAGAATCAGCAAATAAATAACCAATAGAAGCTAAGTAGATACCTACTAGTACAGCAGCATTTAATAATAAATCTCCCTTGTAATGTAAAGAGTCAGCTTTGACAGCAATGGATTCTGTATGCTTAACAACATATTGCTGCACAGCCACGACCAAGAGCGTACAAACAATGGCAAAAGCACTTACCCATACACCTAATATTGATTGCGCCAAAGGCACCGGATTTATAAGTCGCTCAATACCATGAAAAGCAAGAAAGCACGCAGAACCAGATATAAAAGCTGCTTGACCAAGCCCAGCTAACGCTTCAGCTTTACCATGCCCAAATCGATGTTCATTATCTGCTGGGCGAAGCGCATAACTCAATACTAAAAAGCTCATCATAGAAGCTGAAATATCTAGCAAAGAATCAGTTAACGAGCCCAGCATCGCTGCACTGCCTGACGCTAACCAAGCCCAAGCTTTAGCAGCAATCATGATGCTGACTATCGCCATGGTAAACAAACTCGAAAAACGAACCAAAACATCATATTGACGGGGCATATACAGACTCCTTCAAAGCTCACCAAAACGATTACAAGCTAACACAGCTAAATAACTTATTGCTCAGTATACTTTTCGGTATACTTAGCTCAATCATTTTAGAGGTGAATATGTTAGATATTGTTTTATACCAGCCTGAGATCCCACCGAATACTGGGAATATCATTCGTTTATGTGCCAATACAGGCTACACGTTGCATTTAATCGAACCGCTAGGTTTTGAGTGGGACGACAAACGCATCCGTCGTGCCGGATTAGACTACCATGAATTTAGTGAAGTAAAGCGTCACCCATCTTTTGAAAGCTACTTAGAAACAGAACAGCCAAAACGTGTCTTTGCATGTACAACAAAAGGCAGTACTTACCACCATGAGCCACAATACCAAGCTGGTGATTGCTTAATGTTTGGTCCTGAAACGCGAGGCTTACCCGAAGACATTATTTTTTCACTACCGGCAGAGCAAAGAGTACGTATTCCTATGAAGCCAGATAGCCGAAGTATGAATCTATCCAACGCTGTTGCCGTATTTGTGTATGAGTCTTGGCGTCAATTGGGCTTCCCAAACTCGAAATAAATGATTATTTTTTAACAATTTACTCGCACAGCAATGAATTATTCACTAATATTGAATACTAACAAGGAGTGATGAGGTTATTTAATATTATGAAGTTATGGCATTCATTGCTGTTTTGCCTAATGGTTTTTTGCGCACCTCCGGCTGCGTCGCAACTTAATGCTTCCCCAATTACCATTGCAAGCGAGAATAAGCAGCATTGGTTTTTGTATGATAATGGCTTAGTTAAATTCGACGGTCACTCTCATTTTAATGCCCAGCAACTCACCCAAACACTTACACCACCATTTTTAAGTATTTTAGAACAGTCCCCTTTTCTCTGGATTGGTCATCAAAATGGACTAAGTCGGGTCAATACCCGCACATCCGAGTCACGAACCTGGTTACAAACCCCCGTATCTAAAATTAGTCAGACAACCGACAGCATTATTTTTCAAAGTAGACATCGTTTATATCAACTGAAAAATAATGCGGTTTCCTTACTGCCTATCGATGTGCAAGCCCAGCTTTGGCAAACCTCAAAGGATGGACTGACTTTTATTTCGAAAAGCAATGAATTATTTAGATGGAGTGCAGTATCAGGGAAGCAGCGTTTAGCGAGTCTTCCTTGGGAAGTTGACCAGCTATTACTTTATAAAGATAAGGTGATCCTAAAAAATGCACATAACCAAGTGTTTTTATTTTCAGAGGATTTAGCACATAAGCCATTATTAAATGCTGAAAATCTAAATATCTTTGACTCTCAGTTGTTTCATTTTGTCAAAAATGTCATTTATAGCTACGACCTAAATAACCATACTGAGTACCAATACCAAGTAAATAACTTGCCTATTGATGACTTAAAAGTAACGTCACAATCAATGTGGATATCTCAATTAGGAAAATGGCAAAAGTTTCAACCCACTCACTTGATATTACAAAATGACATTGCAAATTCCGAAGAGCTCAAGTTATACCAACAAGGTGTACAAGCATTTAACTTATTTGCTCAAAACCAACCTGTAAATGCTGTGAGATATATTGATGGTGGCCGTTGGGCGGTTGCCACAGCAAAACAGATTTTTATGTTTAATGGCGAAAAAGGCGACTTCTTACCATTGTTTGATAAAGTGGATACTCAAGCACTTTATTTCACAGGTGCAGGAAATTTATGGATTAAAGATGAGCACGGCTTTAGCCAATTTGACCTCAGCCGAAAGGTACAGCTTCATCAGTATGAAGTGCAACATATACATAGTGTCACCCAAGTCTCTAATACTCAATTTATCGCTTCAACCCCCGATGCACTGTGGTTATTAGAGAAGGGTCTAGCACATCAGCTCTCATTGCCTTTTAAAAATTTAGTTTTTGATGATGTACTTTATTCCAAACATAGTAACACGCTGCTGCTCAGCACTGAGTTAGGGTTATTTGAGTTATCATTGGTCAATAATCAAATAACTGGTTTTGTACAACGCAACCAATTCTCGGGAAAATATTTAAGTAATGCTGAAGAACAGGGTATATGGCAGTTTGATAAACAAGGTATAGCGCATTATCAAAACGGCATTACAAAACGCCTCATCGCACCATTTGAAAGCCAGCGCCAAGTCTTGAGCTTTAGGCAAAAACTGATGCTATTAAACGACAGCTTTTCGCTTATTGCCCAACAAGTCCAATCACAAGATATCCCTTTAACTTTATCTCATGTGAAATCTTATTATCAGGATAAAGTAACCGAATCTTTCAACCCTAGTTTACCGCTTGTTATTGAGCCTAACGCTAAACGCCTTAGTCTTTGGTTTTCTACTTGTGTACAATGCCAACTCAGTTATCGCTTATCTGATAACGTACCATGGCAATTGCTCGATAACCAGAAACTGACGCTAACCCCTACAGAAATGAGCTCATTAGAGGTATTAGCGTCGAGTAATAACGTCTCTAGAACACTTAGTATTACTTCAGCACAAGCACAACATGTCTGGTGGCATTGGTTACTCTTAGTCACCCCTTTTGCTGCGCTTGTTATTTGGTTATTAAAGCGCCAGCTACAGACTTCTAAGTCTAAGCTGACTGAGCATTTCAGTGATATGCTAATGACGCATTCCAAAGATGCCATTTGGCTTGCCGACGAACAATTTAATGTACTCAAAGTCAACCAAGCATATAGTGATATTACAGGTTTTTCAGCGGAAGCATTAGTGGGCCATAAGCCAAAAATTTATACTGAACAAGGCAGAAATAGAGCCTTAGAGCAGCATATTGTTGCCGAGAGCCAACTCAATGATTATTGGACTGGAGAAATTTGGACTCTAAATGCAAGCCATCAAAAGCTTGCCCTTGATGTTACCGTAACTAAGTTGACCCATGAAGAGCATCCTTCTGAGGTATTTTATTTAGGTGTACTCACGAATATTTCTGAACGAAAAGCGAACGAACAAGCGCTGCTCAATTTGTCCACACGTGACAATATTACTGGGCTTGCTAATAGAGCATTATTTATTGAGTCTTTAAACCAGGCCATCGCAAGCTGCAACAAAGCATTCCCTTCGCTATTAATCGTCCTTATCGACATTGATCATTTTAGAAAAATTAATGATTTAATGGGTCATGACAGTGGAGATGCACTACTTAAAGAAGTAGCTAAGAGACTATCTGAGCATTTAGATAAAGGATTCACACTCGCACGAGTAAGTAGCGATGAATTTGCTGTACTTATTCCTCCATATTTATTTTCTGGTATGACAATATTTTTTGCTAAAAAGCTCGCGGGTGACATTTTAAAATGCATTAACCATCCTTTTACACATCATGGTGTTGAAACCTCTGTCAGTGCCTCTTGTGGTCTGGCTATTTACCCTGATGATGCTATGGATAGTGAACACCTTATCCGCTGTGCTGATTCAGCTTTAGATCATGCCAAACATAAAGGCCATAATAGTTATCAGTTTTTTGATAAACAACGCCACCAACTTGATCCCACTATTTTATCCCGCGAGTCAGCTTTACTAAGAGCCATAGAAGACAAGCAATTTACATTGTTTTATCAACCAAAATATCAGGCTGATGAGCGAAAACTAGTTGGCTTTGAAGGGCTAGTTAGATGGCAACAACAAGACAGAACAATTGAAAGTCCAGCGAACTTTATCCCATTCGCTGAAGAGTGTGGCGCAATCATTCCTATGACTAACTATTTGCTTGAGGTTGCTTGCCAGCAAATAAGTCATTGGCGCATGTTAGGTCTCACAGGCAGCCATGTCGCAATTAATATCTCAGCTAAACACTTTGAGAGCGACTTTCTCGTCGACACAGTGAGAAATTGTTTATTGAAATATAAAGTGCCAGCTTATTGTTTAGAATTAGAAATTACAGAAAGCGCCATGATGGCTGATCCCGAACAAGCATTAAAAATTATGATGCAACTCAAAGCTCTAGGTATCACGATTGCGCTTGATGACTTTGGTACTGGGCACTCCTCATTGGGCTACCTGAAACGTTTCCCGATAGATGTTCTAAAAATAGATCGCTCTTTTATCGTCGACATTGAACATTCAGATCAAGACAGAAATATTACTGCAACAATTATACGGCTTGCCAAATATCTAAATATTAAAGTCGTTGCAGAAGGGGTTGAAAATGAAAGGCAGGCTTACCTATTAAACGTCATGGGTTGTGGCATTTTGCAGGGCTATTATTTCTCTAAGCCGCTTCCAGCTAATAAAGCTACTCAACTGTTAGAAAATGCGCTCGAAGAAACCGCAACACTAAGCTAGCATGCGCACCTCATTAAAACTTATAACACTTAAAAAACGGCGCAATTAAGCGCCGTTTTTTATTATTACTTTTTTGAGTGTTACTCAGACTTTTGCTCTCTACCTAACAGCGCCATGGCTGCCTCTTTTACATCTTTATTTTCATAAAGTACTTGGTAGATTTGCTCACAGATTGGCATTTCAATACCGCTGCGTTGAGCCAATAAATACACTTCTTTGGTATTGCGGTAACCTTCAACAACCTGTCCTATACTCTCCATCGCTTCGTCAACATCTAACCCCTTTCCAAGGGCAAGACCAAAGCGACGATTACGAGATTGGTTATCTGTACAGGTAAGGATCAGATCTCCCAGCCCCGCCATGCCCATAAATGTTTCAGGCTTAGCGCCAAGTGCACAGCCGAGTCTACAAAGTTCAGCCAACCCCCTTGTAATCAACATAGTACGTGTATTAGCACCGAAACCAAAGCCATCAGACATACCGGCACCAATGGCGATAACATTTTTTACTGCACCACCTAGCTGAATACCAATAAAGTCATCATTGCTGTAGACACGAAACGAACGACCACAGTGCAGTAATTTAGCTAAATCACTGGCAAACTCAGCTTCAGTTGCAGACACCGAAATAGCTGTCGGCAAGCCTGCCGCCATTTCTTTGGCAAACGTCGGACCAGACAACACCGCTAAAGGCACTGCTTCTCCGAGCTTTTCAACGGCAACTTCTTGCAGTAAGCGTCCAGTATTAGGTTCTAACCCTTTTGTCGCCCACACCACTTTAGCACCCGCATTGAGCATAGGTTGAATTTGCTCTAACGTTTTTGCAAAAGCATGGCTTGGCACAACCACTAAGATGATCTGACTAGACTTAACTGCTTTTGCTAAATCACTCTCAAGCTTTAAAGTTTCAGGGAAAGTAATATCGGGAAGATAACGTTGATTTTTACGCTCAGCTGCTAGCGTCTCAACATCATCGGCATTTCGACCCCATAAGGTTACTGCATGTCCATTTCGGGCAAAACTAATAGCAAGGGCGGTGCCATACGACCCCGCCCCTAGTACAGATACAACTGATTGTTCTGTTTTCATATAATTATGCGTCAGCTGGTTGCTCTGCTTGTGCTGCACGTTGCTGCATGTACTGAGCAAATAGCGCGTCAAAGTTTACTGGTGCTAGGTTAAGTTGTGGGAAAGTACCCTTGTTCACTAAACCTGCTACCGCTTCACGTGCATATGGGAAAAGAATGTTCGGGCAGAATGCACCTAGCATGTGTGCCATTTGTAGCTCTTCAAGTTCAGCGATTTGGAAAATACCCGCTTGTTGAATTTCACATAGGAATGCTGTTTCTTCACCGATAGAAGCGGTTACAGTCAGTGCTAGTACTACTTCAAAGATACCTTCGTCTAACTTGTTAGAGCGTGTATCCATGTCTAATTTTACTTCAGGCGTCCACTCTTTTTGGAAAATAGCAGGAGAGTTAGGCGTTTCAAAAGACACGTCTTTTGTGTAAATACGCTGAATTGTGAATTGTGGTCCTTCCTGCGGAGCAGCAGCTTGGTTTGCTTGTTCTGTCATGAGTGTTCCTAAAACTTGTATTTCTTAATGTAATTATTATGCGTTCAATAGGGTGTCAAGTATACCCTGCGCTTCGATTGCCATCATATCATCGCAACCGCCAATATGCGTGTTATTGATAAAGATTTGTGGAACGGTAGAACCACCATTTGCTTTTTCAATCATTTCATCGCGTAATTCAGGCTGAGCAGCAATATCATATTCAGTGTATGTTACACCTTTACTGTCTAATAATCCCTTTGCTCTGTGGCAAAAAGGGCAGTAATCTTTCGTATAAATAACAACGTTGCTCATAAAATCCTCTTGATTATTTTCCGGTCGCTACAGGCAGGTTAGCATTTTGCCATGCGCCCATACCACCGCTTAGTACATAAACATGCTCGAAACCCGCCTTTAACGCGTTGTTTGCGATACCATTTGCTGTCATGCCTGTTGTACATACCAATATAATGGGATTAGATTTAAACTTTTCAAGACTTGTAAAGTCACTTTGTTTCGCTTTTTCAGCGCTCAGTTGCACAGCACCTGCAATACGGCCTGCGTTAAATTCTTTTGCCGGGCGAATATCAACGACTTGACCTTCTTCTTTGTTGACCAGCAGTGTCAGTTGCTGCGGGTTAATTTGGCGAATTGCAGAAAATTTGCTTTTAAACCAGCTCATTACAATCATCGCAACAAGGGCCAACCAAATAATGCTTAGCACGGCATTATTGCCGATAAATTCAATATATTGTTCCATGAAATTTCCAACTACTCTGGATCTAATGATTTAGATCTTGTCTTAAAGCTCAATGACTGGGTAGTATACCGCTTGCTATTGTTTGGGTATACCCTTTTATATATGTGTTATTTACTTCACGCTAAGATGAAGATTATTCCTTTTCAAAGGGCTGAATATTCATACAAAACACGGTATGCTACTCGCAGAGTTCGTGCCTTAGTTTAGGAGCCCAAATGACTGCACAGAAAAAACCACTTGTTCTAATGATTTTAGATGGTTGGGGATACAGAGAAGAAAGCGAAAGCAACGCAATTTTAGCTGCAAATACGCCCGTTTTAGATAACTTATGGGCCACCCGCCCTCATACACTCATTTCAGGTTCAGGTTTGGATGTAGGTCTACCAGATGGGCAAATGGGGAACTCTGAAGTTGGTCACGTAAATTTAGGTGCTGGCCGTATCGTTTATCAAGACTTTACTCGTATTACTAAAGCAATCGACGACGGGGAGTTTGAGCACAACCCTGTATTAGTAAACAACATCGATAAGGCGGTTAATGCAGGTAAAGCAGTCCACTTAATGGGTCTATTAAGCCCTGGTGGCGTGCATAGTCATGAAGATCACATTATTGCGGCCATTAAACTTGCTGCAAATCGTGGTGCAAAAGCGGTTTACTTCCATGCCTTTTTGGATGGCCGTGATACACCACCTCGCAGTGCGCAAGCTTCAATTGAGAAAATCGAAGCGCTATTCACAGAATTAGACTGTGGCCGCCTTGCTTCAATTGTGGGTCGTTACTATGCAATGGACCGTGATAACCGCTGGGAGCGTGTAGAGTCAGCCTACAACCTAATGGTGTGTGCTGAAGGTCAACACACTTTCAACAATGGTGTTGAAGCTCTCTTAGCAGCCTACGACCGTGATGAAAACGACGAGTTTGTTGCAGCATCACTGGTTCAACCTGATGCAGCACCTGCTTCAACCATCAATGATGGTGACACTGTTATTTTCGTAAACTTCCGAGCTGACCGTGCCCGTCAAATGACGCGTGCGTTTATCGATGCTGACTTTACAGGATTCGAAAAGAAACAAGCACCTGAATTAAGTGCGTTCGTAATGATGACTGAATATGCTGCAGACATTAACGCACCTATAGCCTTCGCCCCTGAAAAACTGCATAACGTACTTGGTGAATGGCTAGCGAAACATGATAAGACACAACTACGTATTTCTGAAACAGAAAAATACGCACATGTAACCTTTTTCTTCAGTGGCGGTCGTGAAGAGTTATTTGCTGGTGAAAAGCGTGAACTGATCCCTTCTCCACAAGTTGCCACTTATGACCTGCAACCAGAGATGAACTCAACTATGTTGACTGATAAGCTGGTTGAAGCAATTGAAAGCGGTGAACATGATGTGATCATCTGTAACTATCCGAATGGCGATATGGTTGGTCACTCAGGTGTATTTGAAGCCGCAGTAAAAGCCTGTGAAGCCGTTGATGCATGTATTGGTCGTGTTGTTGAAGCGTTAGAAAAAGTCGGTGGTGAAGCACTGATCACAGCTGATCATGGTAACGCTGAGCAAATGACCAATGCAAAAACGGGTCAAGCTCATACGGCCCACACTAGCGAGCCGGTACCATTCATTTATGTAGGTCGTGATGCACACCCACACACAGGCAAAACATTAAGTGATGTGGCACCGACTATGCTACACCTACTTGGTATGGAACAACCTGCAGAAATGACAGGTTCACCTATTATGACCATTAAGTAATGCGCAAAAGCTTACGCATTATTTTCGGCATAACGACTATGTTGGTATTGGCTTTTGCCAATGCCAACGAGTCTCGTACTAAGCAAGATTTAAACGCGGTACAAAAAGAACTCGAAAAAAGCCAAAAAAGCTATCAACAACAAAACGAAAGATTCAATAAACTGAAACGCAAGTTACGTGATTTCGAATTACAAATTGCACAGCACGCTAAAGCACTGTCATTGACCGAGCAAGGGATCAATGAGAATCGCCAACAACAATATACCCTCGAAAGTGAGAACAAATGCTTAGAACAACAAAAAAGTAATCTACAAACACTTCTCGCAGGGCAATTAAAAAGCGCTTACATGACTGGCAGTCATGACTATTCAAAAATGTTACTCAATCAAGAGCATAGTGCTACGCTTGAGCGTACCTTGAGCTATTACGATTACTTCAATAAAGCCCGCATCACACAAATTGAAGCTTTAAAGAAAGTCATAGAACAACTAGCTGAAAACCAACAAACACTTGAACAGAAGCAACTGCAACTCAACGATTTATTTACACAGCAAACAGAGCGTTTAGCCGCACTCAAGGCCACCAAAGAACAGCGTCAAAACAGCCTTTCACAACTTAATAGCGCATTAAAACAAACACAAAGCGCCATCGCTTATTTGAAAGAGAATGAACAAACCTTAATCACCACACTCTCGCAATTAAATGAACAGCAAAGCGAGTCATTGGTGCCAGTAGAATTAATTGGGTTACGCAATAAAAAAGGGAAACTGCCTTGGCCGAGTAAAGGCCGCCTAAAACACCGCTTTGGCCAACGCAAACATGCTGGCATGAATTGGAAAGGAGTATTTATTGCAGCAAAAACAGGAGATAACGTTAAAGCCGTACAACAAGGCCAAGTTGTTTTTGCCGATTGGCTCAATGGCTTTGGTTGGGTCATTGTCGTCGATCATGGTCTTGGTTACATGAGTTTATATGGTCACGCACAAACGCTTTTAAAAGATGTCGGTGATCAAGTTCATAGCGGTGAAAGTATTGCATTAATAGGTCAGAGCGGCGGACAAGCTGATCCTGGTCTATACTTTGAGTTACGGCATAAAGGAAGCGCTGTCGATCCAGTAAAGTGGTGCAAATAAGTTAAAGAATAACCTTGCTGCACCTGACTAGGAGCAGCATATGAATTCATTCTTAATCAATTCAAAACCGTTAGATTGCCTTAAATCTAAATTTATTTTCTTATGCATGTTTATGATGCTGAGTTTATACATCAGTTGTTCAGCCATCGCATCTACAGCACAATTTACTCAGCAACAAACCAACGAAATTCTTTATCATATCCATACCTATTATGTGGATGATGTACCACTAAGTCAGTATCACAAAAGCAACTTAATCGATGTCTTTGACCAACTTGACCCTTACTCAAAGTATTTAAGTGCCAGTGAACTTGAAAGCTTATTCAGTGCCGCTAATGGCCGTTACACAGGCATAGGCATTGAAGTTGAAGAAGTTGACAATCGCATTGTGATTTTAGGGACATTACCCGGCTCACCCGCTGAGCAAGCAGGTATTGAAGGCGGCGATAAACTGGTAGCAATAAATTCTGAAGATGTCACTAAAAGAGACATTGCCCACGTTTCTAAGTTACTAAAAGACGCGGCTCTAAAAACCATCTACATAACCGTTGAGCGTGCAAAAAGCGAGTTAACATTAGCACTAAGACGTGAAGAAATTAATGTTGAAAGCGTATTTAGCCAGCTTTTAAGCAGCCAAAACGCCTATATTTCTCTGCAAAGCTTCAATAATCACAGTTACCATGACGTTGCACGTCACATCAACAAACTGACTTCAAATAACGGTGGCCCACTTGCAGGACTAATCATCGACCTACGTGATAACCCTGGTGGCACTTTAAGCAGCGCGGTGGCTATTTCTGATTTATTTTTGCAAGCAGGCACCATAGTCACCACTAAAGGGCGCTTTTATGATGCAAACCAAAAATTTGTCGCACAACATGGCGATATTTTAAATGGCGCCCCGATTGTGGTGTTAATCAACGAGCAGTCCGCTTCTGCAGCAGAAATCTTAGCTGGCGCTTTACAAGATAACCAACGCGCAATCGTCGTCGGTAGCAAGTCTTATGGCAAAGGCTCAGTGCAGTCACTGATCCCCATCGGCGATGGTACAACCGCACTAAAACTGACTACTGCAAAATATTTTACACCTTCTGGTCGCTCTATAGATGGAGTGGGTATTAAGCCTAATATTTTACTGGCTGAACAAGGGCTTTCACATTTAAATAAACGCGCTATAATGGCTGGTGAACTTTCGAGCAACATGGCTAATTTAGCTTTGCTAGACAAGCATTTAGTTGACGCAAAAAGTTACTATAAAGAAAAAATTAAATAAGAGAGTACTCACTCTCAAGCTACAGGCTCATAAATAGAAGAATACACTGTGCGCTCATTATTTTGGTTATTGCTAAGTTTTTTTTACTCAGCGTTACCTTTACATGCTAAACAAATTGCCATAGTGATCGACGATGTGGGAAACCACCAGCGCGATCTCAATTTGCTATCTCTGCCCGGTGAGCTGACTTTTGCCATCTTACCGCACACTCCCTATTCTCAAAAATTTGCATACCTAGCCAGCCAACAAAGTAAAGAGCTACTTTTGCATGTGCCTATGCAAGCAATTGAAGACAAAGCGCTCGGCCCTGGCGCATTGACTTTAGACATGGATAAACAAACGCTACAAATGACACTAGGTCACGCACTAGCCAGTTTACCTCAAGTCAGTGGCGTGAATAACCATATGGGCTCAGCATTGACTCAATATAGCGACCCAATGAAATGGACGATGGAAGTCTTACGCAAACGCGGTTTATATTTTCTTGATAGCCGAACAACTAATGAGTCACAAGCTCAAACTATGGCTGACTTATATGGTGTGGCTAATATTGCACGTCAAGTCTTTCTCGATAATGAGAAACAAGATGCCTACTTTGCTCAACAGTTGGCTGAAGCTAAAAGCATCTCCTTAAGAAATGGCCAAAGCGTACTTATCGCGCACCCATATCCTGAAACTGTGGCGTTTTTACACGAACAAATCCCACTATTACTTGCACAAGGCTACGAGCTCGTTTCCCTATCGCAACTCGTTCACACTCGCTATGTTCAACTTGCGAAAAACACGGGGCAATAGTGACAAGCATCACTGAGAAATAAAACTTTGATCTCGATTTAAGCAAGCCAGAATAAAATGGGTTATAACTTTATAAGTTGATCCAAATTAGGACTGTTTAAAATGCTTCATATTGTTTCTGAACTAATGACTGCCGATCCATTTGCAGTACATCACCAGTCAACCGTTAAAGAAGTGCACGACTTGATGCGCGAGAAAAACATTCGCCATATTCCTGTGATCGATGCACAGGGTATTTTAAAAGGCATGCTGACACAAAAGATCATGGTCGCACAAGTAATGAAAATTATGGCAACCTTTGGCCCTAATGCGATTGAAAGAAAGGAAAAACAAATCATTGCCCAAGACATTATGGCAACTGACTTTGCCAGTATTCGGCCGGAGCAATCACTCAGTGAAGTGGCACAGTTTTTTGCAAAAAACCGTCATGGTTGTATGCCTGTAGTCGACGAAGAAGGAAAGCTACTGGGGATTTTAACCTCATCTGACTTTGTCAGACTTGCAGCGGCCCTTTTGTCTTAATCCCTAAGCTATTTTAAGAACAAAAAAGGAGGCTTAGCCTCCTTTTTCAATGAACTTATGGCTTATAGCCTATGTAAAAGCTTACGCTTTTGCTTGTAGCGTTCTTGCTACGGTACGCATACCTAATGTTGTCGCACCAGCAGACCATAAGCTACCAGCGCTGTTTTGGAATGAAGCGGCTAGATCGATGTGTACCCAACCTTGACCTTCATTTGGTACAAAGCGCGATAAGAAACCCGCAGCATTCGATGCACCGCCGAAGCCGCCACCTTTTTGCGCTCGGCTATTAGCAGTGTCAGCGTAAGGTGAAGGACAGTTGTTTTGGTGCCACTTTTCAAGTGGTAATGGCCAAGCTGCTTCAAACTCATCTTCAGCGAACTGCTGAACTTCAGATACTAATGCTTTATCAAGACCGAATAATGCATTGTATTCTTGGCCTACGGCAACCAATGCAGCACCCGTTAACGTTGCCGCATCAATGATCAATGGTGCCCCCGTTTCACCAGCGGCCATTAGACCATCAGCCAGAACTAAGCGTCCTTCAGCGTCCGTATTTACGATCTCAACTGTTGTGCCGTTTTTATAAGTAAGAATATCACCTAGCTTGTATGCATGACCTGAAATTAAGTTTTCCGCACAACATAAGAACAGCTTGATGCGTTTGTCGATGCCGCGTTGAATGGCAATCGCTAAACCCGCAGTCACTGTGGCCGCTCCCCCCATGTCGCACTTCATTGATAACATGCCTTCACTAGGTTTAATTGAGTAACCACCTGAATCAAACGTAATGCCTTTACCTACAAGCGCAGCACTTACAGGCGCGTCTTCGTCACCTGTTGGGTTGTAATCAAGTTCAAGTAATACCGGCGGGCGTTCACTACCACGACCTACTTCGTGGATACCGATCCACTGATGTTCAAGTAGTGCGTTGCCTTTGATGATGTTGTAACTCACATGCTCAGGCGCTAGAGATTGAATAAACTCAGCCGCTTTGCTCGCTAGACTCTCAGGGTAAACATCTTCAGCCGTGCCGTTAATCATCTGTCGCGTCCAAGTTGCCGCATTTTTTAATGCAGCAAGTTCAACTAAATCTGACTGTTCATTGTCAACAAACTCAACACCATCAAGTTGCTTAGCAGTGACAAAACCTTGATAGAAAGCCCACTGTGATTCAGTGCACCAAGCTTCACTTTGTAATACCACTTGCTTAATACCTTGTTGAGAAAGGCTACGCGCTGCTTTTTGTACTAATTTAAGTGTTTCGTTTTGCTGCAGGTGAACAATGGCACCAAGTTGATCAAACGATAGTAATGCATCAGCACTCCATGGCGCTGTAGGTGCTTGTTCACTGATGCGAACAATGAATTTATCAGACATAGATTGTGTTCTCTTATACGCTTATTAGTAGCATTAAGTGTACACTAGCACCGAGTATCACCCAACCTATTGCGATTAAACAATGAAGTTCACGCCAAAGCTCGAAAAAGCCACCTTAACAAAGCGCTATAAACGCTTTTTAGTCGATCTAGAAACACCTAATCAAGCATTTACAGTTCATTGTGCTAATACAGGAAAAATGACCGGCTGTGCTGATCCAGGCTTTAATGCTTACTACTCAACCAGTGATAATCCTAAACGAAAATATGCTCACTCGTTAGAACTCACTGAGAATTCAGCAGGCGACCTTATTTGTGTGAATACCGCGATTGCAAACAAAATGGCGATTGAAGGTATAGAACAAGGTACAATTTCTGAATTGCATGGCTATGCGCATTTGCAACCCGAAGTGAAATACGGACAAGAAAATAGTCGCATTGATATTTTGCTTGAAGATGAACACAAGCCACTTTGCTATGTTGAAGTCAAATCAGTCACTTTATTAGAAGACGGACAAGGTTACTTTCCCGATACTCAAACTGTTCGCGGTCAAAAACACCTCAGAGAATTAATAAACATTACCCAACAAGGACATCGCGCTGTACTACTATTTATGGTGATGCATACGGGTATAAAGTCTGTAAAGGCAGCAGCCCATCTTGACTCTAAATACGCGCAATTGCTGAATGACGCACAGACTGCAGGCGTAGAAGTTATCGCTTATAACTGTGAAATAAGCCCGCAGAAAATAATCCTAAAGCACAAAATTCCCGTACTTAACTCTTGAATTAGTCATCTAAGCCCCCATATAGCCTGCCAATATTAAGTTGTTCTCTTAATCTGGCACCTACTGTATTTAACCAACCCACAGTAAAAAAGGTTTGCTTAGGGGAGCATATTTTGCTATTTATAGCCGCCGGCGATAGCCGCCGTTATGTTAAGGATTTAGGAGAATGCTATGCCAGACCAAAAAAAATTAGGGTTATTGGCTCAAGCCGGTTTACAACCATATCAAGAACAACCGGGCGAAGAATACATGAATGATGCACAACGTGCGCATTTCAAGAAGATTTTAGAAGCATGGCGTTTAGACCTTCGTAATGAAGTAGACAGAACAATGAACCATATGCAGGATGAAGCGGCAAACTTCCCTGATCCGGTTGACCGTGCTGCGCAAGAAGAAGAATTCTCTTTAGAGTTGCGTACCCGAGATAGAGAAAGAAAACTCATCAAGAAAATCGAAAAAACACTCAACTTAATCGAAGAAGATGACTTCGGTTACTGTGAGTCGTGCGGCATTGAGATCGGTATTCGTCGTCTTGAGGCTCGTCCAACTGCAGACCTATGCGTAGACTGTAAAACGATAGCTGAAATTAAAGAGAAACAGAACGGCCGCGCTTAATTACGGTATATGCATAGCGAAGCATTGTCCATTTCAGGGGGCTATCGAGGCCGATTTGCCCCTTCGCCTTCGGGCTCCCTTCACTTCGGCTCACTCGTCGCCGCTCTTGCCAGTTATTTAGACGCCAAAATACATCAAGGCTCGTGGCTTGTACGAATAGAAGACATAGACACACCTCGCGTCGTGAAAGGTGCTGATAGTGCCATCTTAACTGCTCTAGAAAAGTTTGGTTTACATTGGGACGAACAAGTTGAGTACCAAAGTCAACGTCACGCGCTTTATCAAGACACCCTATCACAGCTTAAACCCGATCTTTACGCCTGTAACTGTACACGTAAAATGATCAAACAAGCGGGTGGGCTGTATCAAGGCCATTGTAAATCACTTGCACTGGACTTTAATGATCATGCTATTCGTTTAACGCAAACGCATCCGGTTTATCAATTTACTGATTTACTACAAGGTCAGGTAAATGTACCCCATGCTTTGGCTGACGAAGACTATATTGTCAAACGTCGCGATGGCTTATTTGCCTATCAGTTAGTAGTCGTGGTTGATGATATTGAACAAAAGATCAGTCGTGTTGTACGTGGTGCCGATTTAATAGAGCCCACAGCAAGACAAATTAGCCTATTTAAACAGCTCGGTTACACAGTCCCTGAATATGCACATATACCTTTAGTTGTAACTGAGCCTGGCTTTAAACTCTCAAAACAAAATCATGCTCCCGCAATCAATATTAATGACCCGATCCCTGAATTATTGCGAGCATTAAGCTTTTTAGGACTCGACGTCAATGATGACATGAAACTCAGTAATGTTGATGAAATTTTGACTTGGGCAAGTACACAGTTTTCTCTTGCCGTTATTCCAAATGAACTCGAAAAGAGCATCAAAGTATAACTGGTTGCAATTCAAGCACATTCACACCTGATAACGATACACTAAACCCACTTTTAGATCAGTTTATTTCTTCTCCTAGCTTAATTTTTTAGTGACGCTAGTATATTATTAGCCACTTTAATTTTACCTATATAAGCTGAGCTGTGGTTAAGAGATTTTCTAATTTATTGATATTGAATTAGTAAACGTTTTTTCAGTCTGCAGCCGGAAACTTTTAGGGATAACAAGGCGAATTTACGCGTCAATAGCTGGCCTATTGCAAGTAAATTCAACGTAGTTAGCGTTAAAAGTAACCGCTGGAGATAGATTTATTATCCAGAGCTCAGGTTATTAAATAGGTCACCAACTGAGCGTTTTAGGAGACGGGTCATTATTTCCAAGCTAATTAACATGTGCAAAAAGTGGGTCAAGCCAGACTCAGCAGATGCACACCATACAACCTCGGCAACACCCGCTTTAATCACTCGTGCCGAGCATGGTATCTCGCGCAAGCAATTTAGCCCGAATGCCATCAAAGTTTTGTATCGCTTGAAAGATGGTGGCTACGACGCTTACCTCGTTGGTGGTTGTATTCGTGATATTTTAATGGGGATCCAGCCAAAAGATTTCGACGTTGTTACCAATGCTACACCAGAAGAAATCAAAAAATTATTTAGAAATTGTCGCCTGATCGGCCGTAGGTTCCGCTTAGCGCACATCGTTTTTGGGCGAGAAATTATTGAAGTCGCCACCATGCGCGGCCATCATGAAGCCGATGAGCGCAAAAATGCGACCAGCCAATCAAGCGAACATGGCCAACTGCTCCGTGACAATGTATACGGCAGCATCGAAGAAGATGCTCAACGTCGCGATTTCTCAATAAATGCCCTTTATTACTCGATTAATGACTTTAGCATCCATGATTTTGCACGTGGTGTCGAAGCTATTAACGCGCGTAAAATTGAACTGATTGGCGACCCTGAAACTCGTTACCGTGAAGATCCAGTGCGTATGTTACGTGCGGTACGCTTTGCAACCAAGCTCGACATGGAAATTGCGCCTGGCACGAAAAAACCTATTTTTAAGCTCGCTGATTTACTGGGTAATATTCCACCTGCGCGCTTGTTCGAAGAAACACTAAAACTATTTTTAAATGGCAAAGCGGTTGAAAACTACTTACAGCTTCGTGAATTTAGCCTATTCAAACAGTTATTCCCTGCATTAGATGAAATCTTAGAGCAGAGTGAAACCGGCTTTGAAGCGCGCTTTATTGAGCAAATGTTTGCCAATACCGATACGCGTATTAATCAAGATAAAAAAGTCACGCCAGCATTTGTCTATGCAGCGTTACTTTGGTTCCCGCTGCAACAACGTACTCAACAGATCATCGAGCAACAAGGCATGTCAGAGTTTGACGCTTTCAATCAGGCTATGAATCAGGTGTTGAGCCAAAATGCCCAGCACGTGTCTGTGCCAAAACGCTTTACATTAGGTGCACGTGATATCTGGCATATTCAAATGCGTTTAGACAAACGCTCAGGTCAACGCGCTTATCGCTTAAGCCTGCAGCCTCGTTTTAAAGCCGCTTATGACTTCTTACTGCTGCGCGTAGAAAGTGGCGAAGACGCTCAGCAAGCGTTAGCTGACTGGTGGACTGAATATTTAAAATCAGATGTCACAGGTCAAAAAGAGCTTGTCAAAAACTTAGGCCAGTCTGATAGCAAAAAGCCGCGTCGCCGTTACCGCAGAAAGCCAAAGAAAAAAACAGGTGATGCATGATCCCAGTTTATATTGGCTTAGGTGCCAACCTTGAAGCACCTGTTGCACAGCTGCACAACGCGGTTAAAGCCCTAAGTACACTTGTTGACTGTGAGCTTGAAAAAGTTTCACAGTTTTATTCATCTAAGCCTATGGGGCCGCAAGATCAGCCTGATTATGTTAATGCCGTCGTATTACTCAATACCACGCTTGCACCAGAAGCTCTACTTGATAAATTACAACGCATTGAACTTGAACAAGGTCGTCAGCGTAAAAATGAACGCTGGGGCCCAAGAACCCTAGATTTAGATATTTTGCTATTTGGCGAGCAAACCATAAACACCGAGCGCTTAACCGTGCCGCATTATGGTCTATGTGAACGTGAGTTTGTGGTATATCCACTATTAGAAATCTCACCTGAACTTAAGCTCCCCAATGGTAATACACTGGCTGATATCGCTCAGCAAGTGCCACTCAATGGTTTAATACCGTTAGAGTTGAATTAAATTAACCCTAAGAGGAACAACATGGCTAAAGTGACCGTCTCTACACTGGCTAAAATGAAACAAGAAAAACAAAAAATTACCGCATTAACGGCTTATGATGCGAGTTTCTCTCAGCTTTTTCACAACCAAGGTGTTGATGTTGTTTTGGTTGGTGATTCACTGGGCATGGTTTTGCAAGGCGGTGACGACACGCTTGCAGTTACCACTGATGACATTGCCTATCACACCAAATGTGTTCGCGCAGGATCAAAAGATTTATTTGTGATCGCAGATATGCCATTTATGAGCTATGCCAACGTAGAACAAGCTTGTAACAATGCTGCACAGTTGATGCGTGCTGGTGCAAATATGGTGAAGTTAGAAGGTGGTGAGTGGTTACATGACAGCATTCGTACACTTACTCAGCAAGGCATTCCAGTATGTGGTCATTTAGGCTTAACACCGCAGTCTGTTCACGTATTCGGTGGTTTTAAAATTCAGGGCCGAAAGTCTGAGCAAGCAGATAAAATGGTTGCAGACGCACAAGCACTAGAAGCTGCTGGCGCACAACTGCTGGTCATTGAGTGTATTCCTTCAGCGCTGGCTAAACGCATCACTGAGTCTGTAAACATTCCTGTGATTGGTATTGGTGCAGGCAAAGACACTGATGGCCAAATCTTAGTGATGCATGACCTTGTGGGTATTTCAGCGGGTTACATTCCTAAGTTTTCGAAAAACTTCTTAGCCGAAACAGGCAACATGCACGATGCAGTTAAAAAATACTGTGATGACGTTAAGTCAGGTGCCTTCCCAAGTAGTGAGCACGAGTTTAACTAATGCAGTCAGTCAGTGAAATAAAATCGCTTCGCAGCCAAATTAAGGCTTGGCGTCAACAAGGCTTAAGTATTGCGTTTGTACCAACCATGGGCAATCTTCATCAAGGCCACTTTTCACTTGTTGAAAAAGCGAAAACGCTTGCGGATAAAGTAGTTGTAAGTATTTTCGTCAATCCAATGCAATTTGGTGCCAACGAAGATTTAGACAGCTACCCAAGAACATTAGACGCCGACAAACAAGGTCTTGCTGAAATTGGTACGGCGCTCGTGTTTACGCCGACTGTTGATGTTATGTATCCAAATGGCCTGGATGCGCAAAGTTACGTAGACGTACCTGATGTTTCTATGGGCTATTGCGGTGGTGCGCGACCTGGTCATTTCAAAGGCGTAGCAACCGTCGTTACCAAGCTATTCAATATGGTACAGCCAGATTTTGCTTTTTTTGGTGAGAAAGACTTTCAACAGTTGCAGGTTATTCGCGCTATGGTTCGAGACCTGTCTATGCCAATTGAAATCATTGGTGTACCAACACAGCGAGAAGTGTCTGGGCTGGCGATGAGCTCTCGTAATGGTTATTTATCAGAACAAGAGAAAGACACAGCCAAAGTGTTGTATCAAACCCTGTTAAATGCGGGTCAATCGCTTGAGCAAGGCAACAAAGCGTTCGAGGCGATTGAACTTGAAGCAAAACAAACACTTGAACAGGCTGGTTTAAAACCTGATTACTTTGCCATTGCTGAAAAAGACAATTTAAAACCTGCTACACTTGAAACAAAAGAGTTTGTTATTCTTGCGGCCGCTTTCTTAGGTAAAGTGAGACTGATCGATAACTTACAAGTTTCTGCGTAGAAGGATAATTAAAAATGAAAGCTTTGCTTATTGTCGTCTCTGTTTTGTTAGTGGGCTGTGGAGCAACCAGCAGTGAACTCAATCAATGTGCACAACAAAACTATCAATGTGAAAGTAACTGTGCGCAGCGTCATACTGAAAACACGCTAGGGCATCAGATCTGTAGCAATGAGTGTATTGACGGTTACAACAGCTGTAAGGCCGAAACCGAAGCTTTACTAAATAAAACTTTAAACTAATTTTTCAGACAAAAAAAACCGCTGAACTTCAGCGGTTTTTTATTTTTAATCTATTCGATTAAAGAAGACCTAGCTTCTTCATTTCTGTAGCAGCAACCTTGCTAGGAAGTGGTACATAACCATCTTTCTCTACGATTTGCTGACCTTCTCTAGAAAGTACCATCTTTAAGAATTCAGCTTCGATTGGTGAAAGTGGTTTGTTAGGGTGCTTGTTCACGTAAACGTATAAGAAACGTGATAGTGGGTATTTGCCCTTAGAAACATTATCTAAAGTTGCATCTACGAACTTATCACCCTTTTTCGCTAGTGGTACAGTACGAACACCTGAAGTCTTATAACCAATGCCTGAGTAACCAATTGCATTGATTGAAGAAGAGATAGACTGTACTACTGATGCAGAACCTGGTTGCTCATTTACGTTATTACGGAAGTCACCTTTACATAGTGCTTTCTTTTTGAAGTAACCATAAGTACCCGATACAGAGTTACGACCATAAAGCTGTACGTCTTTACCAGACCAGTCACCGTTAAGGCCTACATCACCCCAACGGTTGATTTCACCGTCAGCACCACACTTACGTGTTGAAGAGAAGATTGCATCAACTTGGTCAATACGAAGACCTTTGATTGGGTTATCTTTATGTACAAATACTGCTAATGCATCAATTGCTACACGTACTTCAGTTGGCTTGTAACCGTAGCGCTTTTCAAACGCTTCGATTTCTTTTGATTTCATCTTACGGCTCATAGGACCGAAGTTTGCAGTGGCTTCAGTTAATGCCGGTGGCGCAGTTGAAGAACCCGCTGCTTGAATTTGGATATTTACGTTTGGGTAAATACGTTTATATTCTTCAGCCCAAAAAGTCATCATGTTTGCAAGCGTATCAGAACCTACAGATGAGAAGTTACCTGAGATGCCGCTTGTTTTGTTGTACATAGGTAGCTTTTCATCTAAAGCTGATGCTGGTGTTGATAAAAGAGTTGTTACCGCTACACCCATTGCAGCTACTAAACTTTTAAATTTCATTTGGGTTTCTCCAGTTGTTCGTCCCAATTAGTTAACGAGGTTCATTTTGCAGCGATTAAATGACAGTTAAATTACTTAAAAATGACAATTTTATGACCACTGTTTTATTTATTGTCATAATCAGCAATACGTGTTTTTGGAAAAGCAAAAGAAAAACAAGAACCTTTGCCTACTTCACTGCTGATATCTAAATGTGAATCATGACGCGTTAATACATGTTTAGTGATAGCTAAACCTAACCCTGAGCCACCGGTTTTACGACTTCTTGCTTTATCAACTCGATAAAAGCGCTCAGTCAATCGATTAATATGCTCAGGGGCTATGCCATCGCCATTATCATTGACCGAAAAATACGCTTGATCATCTTTTATTTGCCATTGCACATGAATATTGCCGTTTGGTTTAGTGTAGTGCACCGCATTGAACACCAAATTCGAAAACGCGCTACGCAACTCATCCGGTGCACCGACAATATCAAGATCAGGGTCAACATCGAAACTGATCTCATGTCCTTTTTCTTTATTCAGGGAATTTGCTTCGGTCGCAATCAGTGCCAACATATCAGGCACTCTAACCGGTTTGTCATTATCGTATTTACGTGCTCCTTCTATACGAGAAAGCGACAGTAATTGATTGACCAAGCTATCCATACGATGACATTGCTCTATCATAGTCTGATGTGCTTTCGCCCACATTGATGGCGGTGGCAGATTCTCTTCGTCCATCATTTCTAAGTAGCCAGTCACTACCGTCAGCGGCGTACGAAGCTCATGGGATACATTGGCAACAAAATCTTTACGCATCTGCTCTAACTGCTTAAGCCGAGAGATATCGCGCACCACCATCATAAGCTGGCCCGCATAAGGCATTACCCTAAATTCAAGGGTTTGCTCTTGATTATGCGATACCTCAAGCTCTAATGGCTCATCGAACTTTTGCTTGTTCATGTATTTAGCAAATTTTGGATCCCGCACTAGGTTATCTAAGCGCTGACCATGATCGGTTGGCCATTGCAGTCCCAATACTTTCAGTGCAAGCTGATTACACCAAATAATGCTTAAGTCTGTTTGTAATACCACGACCGCATCAGGAACCGCTTCTGCACCTTCACGAAAACGACGGATCAACTCAGCCAACTCATTACGCTTTTTACGATTACGATGCTGAAGATGGTAGATCCCTTCGAAAATCTGCTCCCACGCCCCCTCACCTTCCGGCGGATTAAAACTGCGCTGATTGAGCAACCAATCACTGAGTCGATAGAGTTGATGATAATGCCAAAGTAACAGCGCGAGCGCGCCTAAAAACAGCAAGATGAAAGGTGCGCCAATTAAAACGCCCACTAAAGCCAGTGGTATAAAATACAAAAACAGGCGTTTAACTAACGCCTGTTTATTTATTACTCGATACATAAATACAGTGTATCCAAAGCTGAGTGCTTACATTTTACTAGAAAAACGGTAACCTGCACCGCGAACTGTTTGCACAAGTCTATCATGACCTAGCGGTGCAATTGCCTTACGCAAACGTCTAATATGCACATCCACAGTGCGATCTTCAACATATACGTTAGTGCCCCAAACATGATCTAATAATTGCTCACGGCTGTAAACCCGCTCAGGGTGCGTCATAAAGAAATGTAGTAAACGGAATTCTGTTGGACCCATGTCTAATTCATTACCTGCCGATGTGACTCGGTGAGAAATAGGGTCTAAACGCAAACCGTGCACTTCAATCGCTTCTTCAAGTGAAGTTGGAGACACACGACGAATAACCGCCTTAATACGTGCCATTAATTCTTTAGGAGAGAAAGGCTTAGTAACATAGTCGTCTGCACCTACCTCAAGTCCTTTTACTTTGTCTTCTTCTTCACCGCGTGCAGTTAACATGATGATAGGGATCTGACGCGTGAATTCGCTTTGCTTAAACTTTTTCGCAATTTGAATACCGCTGCCACCCGGAAGCATCCAGTCTAATAAAACCATATCAGGGTATGGCTCTACCATTGCAGCCATAGCCGAATCATAATCTTCAGCTTCTATTGCCTGAAATCCATTTTGCTCCAATACGAAAACCAACATTTCTCTGATTGGTGCTTCATCATCAACTACAAGTACTTTACGTGACATTCCCACAGTTCTCTTCGATTTACCCAAGTTGGTTTCATTATTATGACTTAGTATGACAGTTTTATGAAAAAATAATCCGATCTTAAAAAGAAATATTTATCAGGTCATATAAATGACAAAATACATTATTCCATAAAGAACAATAATTTATGGGAATTCCCTTGTTATTTAAGCAGCTATTTTAAAACCACTTAAATCAGATCTATTTTTACATCAGTTTACTGAAACCAAGTTTAATTGATCGGATCACGCAAATACGCACTGATTAAATAGAGATCAACTTTTGACTAAGTAGCGCACTGAGAGATCAGTTTTATACCAACAGCAGTCGTATTAAGGATCTCAATTTGGATCTTGATACACAGTTTTAGGGTTGTTTTGAGTGTAAATTACTCGACAAGTTAGTAAGAAATCGATCCCAGATCGCGTAAGTTGGTAAGATCTTGATCCTAAATATCGGGAATTCAGATCTAGATTAGTAAAATACTGATCCAAAAAAGCCCCAATACTGGGGCTTAATATAAAATCAGCTAGACTTGGTTATTACTTGATCTGTGGATCAAGCTCACCTGATAAATATTTCAGGTGCATGTCGTCTAGTGAAATTGGTTTGATCTTCGCTGCATTACCTGCAGTGCCAAACGCTTCATAACGCGCCACACAAATCTCAGTCATCGCTTTCGTCGCTTCAGCTAAGAATTTTCTTGGGTCAAAGTTAGACGGGTTATGAGCTAGGTGACGACGGATAGCCCCTGTTGATGCTAAACGTAAGTCTGTATCGATGTTTACTTTACGCACACCGTACTTGATACCTTCTACGATTTGATCAACTGGTACACCGTAAGTTTCAGGGATCTCACCACCAAACTCATTGATAACCGCTAACCACTCTTGCGGTACAGAAGAAGATCCGTGCATTACTAAATGTGTATCAGGAATACGTGCGTGGATCTCTTTAATGCGATTGATTGCTAAGATGTCACCTGTTGGTGGACGTGTAAACTTGTAAGCACCGTGTGATGTACCACAGGCAATTGCTAACGCATCTACGCCTGTCCTCTTAACGAAGTCAGCAGCTTCTTCAGGATCGGTAAGTAGTTGGTCTTCAGTTAGTTTACCTTCAGCTCCAATGCCATCTTCTTCACCAGCTTCACCTGTTTCTAGTGAACCAAGTACACCTAGTTCACCCTCAACAGACACGCCACACGCATGTGCCATTTCAACTGTACGACGTGTTACTTCTACGTTGTATTCATATGAAGAAGGTGTTTTACCATCTTCCATTAATGAACCATCCATCATCACTGATGAGAAACCTAATTGGATAGAACGCTGACATACACCTGGAGATGTACCGTGATCTTGATGCATAACAACTGGAATATGTGGCCATTCTTCAACAGCCGCTAAAATCATGTGGCGAATGAAAGGTGCGCCTGCATAAGCACGTGCGCCTGCAGAACCTTGAACGATTACTGGGCTGTTTGTTTTATCAGCCGCTTCCATGATGGCACGCATCTGCTCTTGGTTGTTTACGTTGAACGCTGGAACGCCGTAATCATGCTCTGCTGCATGATCAAGAAGTTGACGCATACTGATTAAAGCCATTTTGCTTTCTCCAATAGTCGATAGCTTTGCTATCTAGTTTGAACGGATATATCGAAAGTAGCCTTTCGCTAGTTGCTACTGATTTTTTATTTACCTTAACCTGAGTGAGAGTGATTAAGATAAAAAGGCCAGCAAAAGCTGGCCTGAAAAACTGTTACGCGTTTGCTCTTTTCTCAAGCATAGCAACAGCTGGTAGTTTTTTCCCTTCTAAGAATTCTAAGAAAGCACCACCACCTGTTGAAATGTAGGAAATTTCATCAGCAACGCCATATTTGTCGATTGCAGCCAATGTGTCACCGCCACCTGCAATTGAGAAGGCGTTAGACCTTGCAATTGCATTGGCAATCGCTTCAGTACCATTACCAAACTGGTCAAATTCGAAAACACCCACAGGGCCATTCCAGACAACCGTGCCTGCATTTTCAATGATTTTAGTCAGAGTTTGTGCTGTATCAGGACCGATATCGAAGATCATGTCTTCATCAGATACTTCAGTCACATCTTTGATTATTGCCACTGCAGATTCAGAAAACTCATTACCCACAACGACATCTGTTGGTACTGGAATGTCACCATCATTAGCACGCGCTGCTGCTGTCAATTTGTTTGCTTCGTCGATTAAGTCGGCCTCAAAAAGTGACTTACCAACAGGGAGGCCGGCTGCCGCCACAAAAGTATTTGCAATACCGCCACCAGCAACTAACTGATCAACCACAGTTGATAGTGAATCAAGTACAGTCAGTTTAGTCGATACTTTAGAACCACCTACAATCGCTACAAGTGGGCGTGCTGGGTTATCAAGTGCTTTACCTAGTGCATCAAGTTCTGCCGCTAACAGTGGGCCCGCACACGCAACTTCTGCAAATAAGCCAACGCCATGCGTAGACGCTTGAGCACGGTGAGCTGTACCGAATGCATCCATCACGTATACGTCACATAATGCAGCAAGCTGTTGAGCAAGTGCTTCGTCGTCTTTCTTTTCACCGACATTGAAGCGTACGTTTTCAAATACAACCACCTCATTGTCGGCAACTTCAACGCCATTTAGGTAATCTTTTTCTAAACGTACGTTTTGCTCTAACGCCTCGTTTAGGTAATCAACCACTGGCTGAAGTGAGAATTCTTCATTGTATTCGCCCTCAGTTGGACGACCAAGGTGAGACATCACCATCACTTTTGCACCTTTTTCAAGTGCAAGTTTAATAGTCGGAAGTGAAGCGCGAATACGCGCATCAGACGTTACTTTGCCGTCTTTTACTGGCACGTTTAAATCTTCACGAATTAAAACACGCTTGCCTGATAAATCTAGATCCGCCATTTTGATGACTGACATTGATGTCTCCTTTAAGAACGATACTGGGTAATAGCTTTGTTGTTATTTAGCGGCCATCATGGCCTCAGCGGTGTCGAGCATACGGTTCGCAAACCCCCACTCGTTATCACACCATACTAAAAGTTTTACTAACCTTTTATGACTGACACGTGTTTGCGTGCCGTCAATGATACAAGAATGTGCATCATGGTTAAAATCTACCGACACCAAAGGCTCTTCGGTATAACTTAAAATATTTTCTAATCGGCCTTGTGTATTAGCCTGAATTGCTTGATTTATTTTATCTAAATCAACGTCTTGATTTAGCGTAACACTTAAATCCATGGCCGTCACATTTATCGTCGGAACACGTACTGCGATGGCTTCAAAGCGACCTTCAAATTTAGGCAAGATGCGCTCAATACCACGGGCTAATTTAGTGTCGACTGGAATAATTGACTGACTCGCTGCACGAGTACGGCGCAAATCACTGTGATATGCATCGATCACTTGCTGGTCGTGCATCGACGCATGGATCGTGGTAATAGCACCCGACTCAATACCAAAGGCATCATCAAGGACTTTGATCACAGGTACAATACAGTTTGTTGTACAAGAACCATTAGAAACAATTGTGTGCTCAGCTTTAAGTTCTTCTTCGTTAATGCCATACACTATGGTTGCATCAACATCTGCATCGGCAGGTTGAGAGAATAAAACTTTTTTAGCACCTGCTTTTAGGTGTTTTTGAGCGTCTAGTCGACTATGAAAAACGCCGGTACACTCAAGTACCACATCAACTTGCAAAGCCTGCCAAGGTAAGTGAGCTGGATCTGACTCACTAAACAATTGGATCTTATCGCCATTTACTTCTAAGAAAGGGGCATCATGCGAAACCGAATAAGCAAAACGACCATGAGAGGTATCATATTTAAGTAAATGCGCAACGGCTTTGGGATCGGCTAATTCGTTAATAGCCACGATTTCAATATCTTGATGGCGGCCTGATTCATATAATGCACGCACAACATTGCGTCCAATACGACCAAACCCATTTATTGCCAGTTTTATTGCCATTAAGTTGTGGACCTAGCTAAATGCAGAGACAGGAAAATAACTTCCTAAAAGATGGCGCTATTGTAATCGACATAGGCAAATTATGTATACACTTGCGCGAAAAAAAATCTTACATCAAGGCTGAAAGTTTTAGTGGTTTGCCCGCCCCAATTTTATTTATTAAGACTAACAACAACTCGGCAGTTGCTAGGGCATCGGTGAGTGCATTGTGGACTTCATAGTCTGGTAGTTGATAACGAGCCCGACAATTCGCCAGAGTCAGGCTGTCTTGATGTAATTCGGTGTTCTGCTTTAATTGACGCCTTTTCTCTATTTGCATTGTGTCGATAATGGCCAAAGGGAGTGCCTCTAAACCTAACGCTTTGCTATTTACTTGAATAAACCCCCAGTCTATATAAGCGTTGTGGCACACTAATACCTTACCGTGCAAAACGGCGCATAACTCTTTCATTAACACCTTAAGAGATACCCCTTCATTAAGCGTTTGCTCATCAATACCATGAAAAACTGGACTCTGTTCTAACTGCTTCACATCACTATTAATGATGTGCCTCGCACTTTTTAATTGAATTCTGTCACTGCGCATCGTCACCCAAGCCGCCGATACAATTTCATGTACTTTAGGATCAAGCCCTGTGAGTTCAAGATCCAAAACCACAAACTCCACTTCATCAAGTGACTTGCCTTTGGCTTTTAAATAGCGAAGCGCTTTTTGTACTAACTTCTGCATTTACAAACAGCCTCTGGCAAACTTAAACGCGCAGGCTTGCTGTGCTTGCTTAATCAGATAAAACGCTTCTTTTAACTGATGTTTTTCTAAAGAGGTAGGCATTTCAGGGTCAATACAATTGCCCGGCAAGCCCTCTTTATTCAATTGTGTTTTGAGTCGTAATTGCGTCAGGTAACGCCAACAATCTTTGAGGTTATAAATATCTTTAGCACTTATCAGTATTGGCCCGCCTTACTCCAGCTTTTAGTGCATAGAGCCTTGCAATATCATTGATGATCACAACACCGCGCTTTTTCAGATCCAAATACTTGTGCTTAGAATCACTTTTCTCAAGCTTAAATTGCTGGAATAAGCCAATCGGTACTGAGTTCGCGTTAATATCTGTGGCCATGGCAGCAAAGAAGAGTTCATTTTTGCTTATTCTTTCCAGCGACACACATAAATCGCTATATAGCTCATGAACCATCAATAAAGCGTAGATCAAAAAAGATCTTACAGTTCAACATGGCTTGTGGCGTGGGGGATTTGATCCATTTAAAAAATCGCTCTGACCACTCATTTAAGGTACCGCAACACTCAGGGTTACTTGCCATAATATTACCAGGACAACGCTTAATACCGCATTCAATCAGTTGCTCACAAACAAATTCACCCATCCCTTTGAAATAAGAGCTTTGCGCTTCGGTTAAATTGTTCGGTAGCAATAAGCCATTGCCTTGGTCTGAATGCAAAGTCTGCTCTTCACGAGCTTGTGAACCAAAACAAATAAAACTAAACGCACATGGCGCTGTACCATGCTCTTGCTGATAAATACGAATTAATCGACTGGTCAGTGCATCAGTCAGGCCACTTAATAGTTTGCCCATAACCGAGATATCATCAATGTTATGAGAAAAGCTCTTTAATAATGCAGGGATCTCTTGTGCATACAGGCGTAACTGCTGAACAGATGTCGCTTTATAAATCCGGCCAATAAGTTGTACCGGATCGCTTTTTTGCTGGCGCAACAAGTCTGTACTAGTCAACATACCCAGTGGTGTGTAATTTTCATCGAGTACAGGCAAATGATGTATGTTGTGTTTAAGCATTAAATACAAAGCTGAAAACACCCGATTATTTTCGAAGATGAATTTTGGCTTGCCCGTCATGACCTGATTTATTGCAATATTAGGGTCGACATCTTTGGCCAGAACACGATTTCGCAAGTCTCTATCAGTGAGCACCCCGATAAGACTGTCTTGCTCGGTTACCATAATTGAAGAGACCCCATGATCACTCATTTTCACCGCGGCATCACGAATTGATGCATCTGGCCCGAGTGTTATTGCCTTTCTGGTCAATAGCTCACTGATTTTTTCTCAGACCAGTTATCACTTTTCTGCTGATAATGAGATGACAGTAAACGATTAGCATGAGCGCGCACAAAGAGTTGTTCGAACGCCTTATATTCACGACGTAAATAGTCAAAACTGGTTTGGTTTAAGATGTAGATTAAATCGGGAGTCGACACCTCTATGCGGTTTTGAATGGCATCGCCGGTGAGTAAAGACGGAAATCCAAAATAGTCACCTTCTGCAATTTGCGTGATCACTTCCTCTTTGGCATTGACCTGAGCGGACTAAGTATAAATTTGGCTCAGTTGATTTTAGCCACTGCGACTGGTTGTCTTTGTTTAAGTAAACAATTTCTAAATGGGACACAAAATAGTAGGTCGCCGCTTCTGTTAATTGGCTAAATGGCGCCTGTAAGGCAACAAATTTTGCGACTTCAGCAACTTCTGGGGTCATGCTCTACTCCTAAGTCACCCGCCTATAAACAACTAAAAAAATGAAAAGAGAGGACTGTTAGTGTTTACGCTTAGGTATGAATCGTTTTAGCAAAATGCTGCTATAAAACCGAATTTATAGAAATGTAAAAACAGCACTTTGCTAAAACGAATAAAAGCCCAGCCTTGCCGGCTGAGCTTTGTGCTTATTCGCTCAAATATTAGTGGGCGTGTACCTCACCTGAGCCTTTAGGGTTACGAATACTGTCAACCATGTCTTGAACTTCTTTTGGTGTTTCAGCAGTTAGTTTAAGAACAACCGCAGCAACGATGAAGTTAACTAGCATACCGATGATACCAATCCCCTCTGGAGAGATACCGAATAACCAGTTTGTTGGTGCATTAAGTTCAGGGCTGATGAACTTGAAGTAAATGATATAAGCCGCTGTGAAGCCAATACCTGTGATCATACCTGCAATCGCACCTTCTTTATTCATCTTCTTAGAGAAGATACCCATGATGATTGCTGGGAAGAAGCTCGCTGCAGCTAGGCCGAATGCAAATGCCACAACTGAAGCCACAAATCCTGGCGGGTTGATACCGAAGTAAGCTGAGATTGCAATTGCTATCATCGACGCTAAACGCGCAGCTAGTAGCTCTTGTTTATCACTGATATCTGGTTTCAGCGTACGCTTAAGTAAATCATGCGATACCGAGGTTGAAATTACCAGCAGTAGACCCGCTGTGGTTGATAGTGCTGCTGCAATACCACCCGCTGCGACTAATGCAATAACCCAAGCAGGCAGATTCGCAATCTCTGGGTTCGCAAGTACCATGATGTCACGGTCAATCTTCACTTCGTTAGCACTGTTTGGATCTGAGATCTTACCTGCAGAGTACTGCATCTTGCCATCGCCATTCTTATCTTCGAATGTGATCAGGCCTGTTCTTTCCCAGTTTTTAACCCAAGCTGGTGCTTCTTCATATAACGTACCGCTACCATCTTTACCATTGATTGTGTCAATCATGTTTACACGCGCAAATGATGCAACCGCAGGTGATGTTGTATAAACAATCGCGATGAATACAAGCGTCCATGCTGCTGAGATGCGCGTATCTTTTACTTTTGGTACTGTGAAGAAACGAACGATTACGTGAGGTAGACCCGCTGTACCTACCATAAGTGCTGCAGTGATAGCGAATACATCGATCATGCTTTTAGAGCCTTCGGTATACTGAGAGAAACCCAGCTCGGTACTTAGTCCATCGAGTTTATCGAGCATGTATACGCCCGAGCCATCGGCTAAAGTTGCACCAAAACCTGTTTGCGGTAATAAATGACCAGTCATCATCAGTGAAATGAATATAGCAGGTACTAAATAAGCAAATACTAAAACACAGTACTGAGCAACCTGCGTATACGTGATACCTTTCATACCACCTAATACTGCATAGAAAAATACGATAACCATACCAATGTAAACGCCGGTCTCAATGTCTACTTCTAAGAAGCGAGAAAATACAACACCTACACCACGCATTTGGCCTGCGATATATGTGAAACAGATAAAGATTGCACACAAGATAGCTACTACTCGGGCAACTTGAGAGTAATAACGATCTCCTATGAAATCTGGCACCGTAAATTTACCAAACTTACGAAGATAGGGTGCGAGACAAAGTGCCAGTAGTACATAACCACCTGTCCAACCCATTAGATAAACACCACCGTCGTAACCGGCGAAAGAAATAATACCCGCCATTGAAATGAATGATGCTGCACTCATCCAGTCTGCGGCTGTTGCCATACCGTTGGCTACAGGTGGTACACCACCGCCAGCAACATAGAACTCTTTCGTTGAACCCGCACGAGCCCAAATTGCGATGCCGACATAGAGCGCAAAGCTCAAGCCAACAATAATAAAGGTAAGAATCTTAACATCCATCTTCGTGCTCCTTATTCATCTACGCCGTATTTTTTATCAAGCGTATCCATTTTGAACACGTAGACAAAAATCAAAGCTACAAAGGTGTAAATTGCGCCTTGCTGTGAAAACCAAAAACCTAATTTGAATCCAAAAAAGCGAATTTCATTAAGTACATCTACAAGTAAAATGCCAAAACCAAATGACACTACAAACCATACTGTTAATAGCTTAAACATGAGGCTCAGATTCTCTGACCAATATGCTTTTGCTTGTTCTTCGTCTTTAAAAGCCATTTTTGTTGTCCCCTATCACTTGCCAATTAATTGGCTGTCTTGGTGTTAATCGTCACTATCTACATTAGCAACGCCCTTACAAGTTGAAATTGCTACCTTAGTCGCAACACCAAGTTAACGTTTACGTAAACTGCATATAAACACACTAAAAACATCAAACTTAATTATATTTAACAGTCACTTAGCAAATCAAACGTTCGCATTTTGAGCAGAAAGGGCATTTTTGGGATGGTATAAGACATTAGTCTAATTTAGTTAGAACAATAAATACAAAGTCTATATTAAACAGTTAGTTAAACATTAAATTGAGATACAAAAAGGATTACAAAAAAAGCAAATGTGATAAGGTTGTTTGGTCGACGATAAAAAAGATAAGACTATGAGCGCTGCACTGATATTTGTTTCTCTTTGTTATATAGGGGTTTTATTTTGGCTGGCAAACTGGGGAGATAAAACAACCCCCCGTGCGTTAAAGTTTAGCCATCATCCTTTTGTGTACGCATTGGCACTCGGCATTTACTGTACCTCATGGACTTACTATGGTGCCGTGGGCACTGCTGCAGCGAGTAGTTGGCATTATTTGCCTATCTTATTAGGCCCCGCTCTCTTATTTTTATTCGGACAAGGCTTTTTGAGAAAACTGGTATTGGTCAGTAAAAAACAAAATATCACCACCATTGCCGATTTTATCTCTGCCCGCTATGGCAAACGACAAACCACCGCCGTTATGGTCACCATGATAGCTTTATTGGCGACCATTCCTTATATCGCGCTGCAACTTAAAGCGCTGAGTTCTAGCTTTTTATTACTGCAACAAGATGAACAGCTTTCAGGTACTGTTTTAGCACTTACCGGTACCTTAATCATTGCACTCTTTGCTATCTTTTTTGGTACACGAAAAGTCGACGTCACCGAATACCGTTCAGGCTTGATGCTGGCCATTGCGTTTGAGTCTATTATCAAGCTGTTAGCACTCGTTGCTGTGGCGGCTTTAGCATTAATAGCACTATATAATCAGCCAAAACATAGCTTAAATTTACTCACCCACTGGCAAGACTTTAACTTTAGTAGCTTCAATTTTATTGGTCAGAGCTTGATCGCGGCTGCGGCTATTATCTGCCTGCCCAGACAGTTTCATGTGACTGTTGTAGACAACCAAGATAGAAAGCACTTACTAACAGCCCGATGGTCTTTTCCTCTATACCTTATGTTAACTGCAGCGATGATCATCCCGATTGCTACCGCTGCTATTCACCCTAATATTGGCTCTCATTTGGCGGCTGATAGTTTTGTATTGGCACTGCCAATTTCTACTGGCCACCCTATTTTAACGACGTTTGTCTTTATCGGTGGACTGTCTTCGGCAACCGCCATGATTGTTGTGGCAACACTGACACTCAGTACTATGTTGTCGAATGACGTGGTATTGCCACTGGTATTAAAGCGGCGTTTTCACCGCGCCCCGGCGCTGGGTAACTATAAGTATTCTATTCTCTTGATCCGCCGCTTTATCATCGCCGCTATTTTATTATTGGCTTATTTATACCAACAACATTTTGGTCATGGTGAATCGCTAGCAAGTATGGGTCTAGTGGCATTTTCATTGGTAACCCAATTATTACCTGCCATTGTTGGCGGCTTGTACTGGCGAAAAGGTCATGCTTACGGCGTTTATGCTGGTTTATTAGCTGGGTTCATTTGTTGGACGCTGTTTTTAATAATGCCTATGGTCGATATGGGATTCTCTCTCAACTTCGAGGCAAGGCAGCAGCTTATTACTCAGGGCACCTTAATCGCCCTATTTGCGAATATTAGTTGCTACATCAGTTTTTCATTAGGTGCCCATGAGCGCTTAATCGATAAAATCCAAGCTGCAGCTTTTGTCAATCCACGTGAAGAAGCAGCTTTGATTAAACGCATGAACAAAAACGTCAAAGCAACCGTGTATGACTTTAAAGTACTATTACAGACTTTCTTAGGTGTTCAGCGTTCACAACAATTGCTAGGCCATTATACGTTATTGAATGATATTGATGACAATAACGCCTATCCAGATCCTGAGTTTATCGCCTACTGTGAACGCGCCCTCACCGGGGTTTTGGGTGCCTCGTCTGCTCAAGCGCTTATTCATACCGTTGCCTCGGGCAAGCAAATGGCATTTGAAGAGGTCGTTAACTTTTTTGATGAGACCACTCAAGCACTGCAATTTAACCAAAACTTACTTTATACATCACTCGAAAACCTCTCTCATGGCATTTCTGTGGTAGATAAAGACTTAAATCTCGTTGCTTGGAACAAGCGCTATGCTGAGATGTTTAACTACCCAGAGGGCTTTTTAGAAGTCGGCCAGCCGATTGAAGAAGTCATTCGTTTTAACGCCCAGCGCGGCGAATGTGGCCCAGGAGAAATTGACCGCCTTGTGGAAAAACGTGTTCAACACTTGAGAAATGGCACACCCCATCACTTTATCCGCCACCGCCGTGATGGTCAGGTGTTTGAAATGACGGGTAACCCACTACCTGAAGGCGGGTTCGTGACCAGTTTTAGCGACGTCACCATGCACATCGCCACACAAAATGCCCTAGAAGAAATTAACATGGATCTTGAAAACCGCATCGAAGCGCGCACTCAAGAGATCCGAAATATTAATAAAGATTTAGAGGCACAAATAGACTCACGCATTGAAACTGAGCACGCCTTAATCGCAGCAAAAAAAGAAGCAGAAAAAGCCAATGACAGTAAAACCCGCTTCTTAGCACTTGCTAGCCATGATATTTTGCAGCCGCTCAATGCCGCCAGACTATACTCAGCAGCGATTGATCCTAACCACTTATCCTCTCAAGATAGAGGCAGCTTTGATAAGCTCAACGACTCGCTCGACTCCACCGTTCACCTGATGTCATCTTTACTTGATATTGCCAAACTAGAACAAGGCGCCATGCAGCCAACTCCAAGACATTTTAGTATCGATGATATTCTCTGCCCACTTGCCAATGAGTACGCGATTTTATCGAGTGAAAAAGGTCTTAAATTAAAAGTCAGAAGCAATCAGAATATTGTGCATAGCGACACCACTTATTTACGCCGTGTGATCCAAAATTTAGTCTCAAACGCAGTTAAATACACTGACACTGGCAAAGTATTGATTGCCACCCGTAAACGCAAGCATGGCTTATTTCTTGAAGTGTACGATACGGGCCCTGGGATCAGCGAATACGAACAAGCTAAAATATTTAACGACTTCTACCGCATACACTCAAATGACAACAAAGGTGTGGGTCTGGGCTTAGGGGTCGTAAAACGTCTTTGTGATCTTTTGTCTATTGTCTTAGAGGTGAAATCTATCCCCGGTAAAGGAAGCCGTTTTAGCATATTAATCCCTTATGGTGATACTAATTTAGTGGCAAAGAAAACCCCCACAACTTCCAGCATGCCACTTGGCGATAATAACGCTAAGCTCAATGTCATCGCCGTTGACGACGATCCTGAAAATCTAGAGGCCATGTCGAGTTTATTAGCTAAGTGGCAAACTAACTTCGATCTATTTAATGATGTTGATTCGGTTCTTGCACATGCTAAATCAAATAAAGCACCTGATTTAATTCTAATGGACTATCAGCTGGGTACTGAATGTGATGGCATCACCTTAATCAAAACTTTGAGAGAAATATGGCAATTACAAGTGCCTGCCGTGCTCATTACTGCTGTACGTGACCAAGAAGTAAAAGCTGAAGTGAAGGCTCTGAACATTCATTATCTATCAAAACCGGTAAAACCGGCAAAATTGAAAGCATTAATGAATTTTGGGCGTTAATTAGCATGAGTTAGCTATTTTCATTCCTCTGTAATAAAGCTAGAGTGACAATCCGACTTTGCAGAGGAATGAGGAAATGCAAACAATACTAACCACACAATGTGATGACGATGTAGGTCTGATCGCAAAAATTACCGGGCTCTGTTACGAGCATAATCTAAATATCACCCGCAACAATGAATTTGTTGATAAAGAAGCAAAACGCTTCTTTATGCGCACCGAATTAACCGGAGAACCCAGTGATGCTTTTCTTGAGCAACTAAAGAGTCAGTTGCCATCAGGAGCCAAAGTTGAGCTTTTTGACGAGTCAAAAAGAAAGGTGGTATTACTGGCTACAAAAGAAGCTCACTGCCTTGGTGGCGTGCTTCTTAAGCAATATGAGCAAGCGCTTAACATCGAAGTACAGGCTGTCATTGCCAATTATCCAGATTTAGAAAAGCTGGTGTCAGGCTTTGATATTCCTTTTCATTGTATTTCACATGAAGGGTTAAGCCGTGCAGAACACGATAAGCTCGTCGGAGATGCAATTGCACAATATCAACCTGACATTATTGGTCTTGCCAAATATATGCGTATCTTGTCACCTGAGTTTGTTGCACGCTTTGAGAACAAAGTGATTAATATTCATCACTCTTTCTTGCCAGCGTTTATTGGCGCAAAGCCTTATCATCAAGCATTTGATCGCGGCGTAAAGATTGTCGGTGCGACCGCACACTTTGTTAATAATGAACTCGATGAAGGGCCTATCATTGCACAGAATGTGACGCCAGTGACCCACATACACAATGCTGAAGCCATGGCAAAAATGGGCCGAGATATAGAGAAAACGGTGTTCTGTAATGCCTTACAACTCGCTTCTGAGCATAAGGTGTTTATCAACGGCAATCGGACTGTGGTTTTTAGCTAACCCAAGCTTATATCAGCTAAAAAGTGAAAGGGCTTGTTACAGCTGGGTATTCACCACTGTGACAAGCATTATTAGGCGATATACCAAGACTCTCTTTGCCTAGTGCATTAGAAGTCTTCTATAGTATTGCTGCAGTATTTAACTCACTGCTTCTACGGGTTCTAGTTGTAGTTTTGAAGCAATCAGTACAGCTTGAGTACGGTTATAAACGCCTAGCTTTCTAAAGATAGCAGTAATATGTGCCTTTACTGTCGCTTCAGAAATATGTAATTCATAGGCGATTTGCTTATTCAGCAAACCTTCGTGTAGGTATTGTAATACTTTATATTGTTGTGGCGTGAGTGAAGCAACTTGCTGTGCGAGCTCTCTGTCTTCATTTTCAACATTGGCTACTTTATCTTTTATATTTTCTGGTAACCAAGTTTCTCCTTCAAGCACAGTTTCGATACCTTTTGCGATATCTTGTGTTGAGGAAGCCTTCGGAATGAAGCCCATGGCGCCGTATGCCATTACTTTAGAAATGATGCTGAGATCTTCACTGCCTGACACAACCACAATAGGAAGACTTGGGTAGTCTTCACGAATACGGATCAGACCGTATAAATCACCGCTGCCGGGCATATGTAGATCAAGCAAAAGTAAATCTAACTCGTCTTGCTCTGATAACACAGCAAGGGTACTGTCAAAACTTTCAGACTCGAAAACGGTTAAATCATCAAACTGACTTTGTAATGCGCCTTTTAAAGCTTCCCTAAATAAAGGGTGATCATCCGCAATTAAAAACTGATTCATGCTTTACTCCTAAAAATTCGGCTGTCATCTGAAAGAAGACAGCCGATATAGTACGATTAGAATTTAATGAAATTCAAGTTTTTAGCGTTCTATTAACGATTTAAACGATTTTCTATTAATTCATCTACTACAGTAGGATCGGCCAGTGTCGACGTATCACCTAGCTGTTGGTGCTCATTCGCGGCGATCTTACGTAAAATACGGCGCATAATCTTACCAGAGCGTGTCTTAGGCAGACCCGGTGACCATTGGATCATATCTGGTGAAGCAATTGGGCTTAACTCTTTACGAACCCAGTTACGCACTTCTTTAGTTAGCTCATCGCTTAGCTGCACGCCTTCATTCGGTGTTACATACACATAAATGCCTTGACCTTTGATGTCATGTGGGTAGCCCACTACAGCCGCTTCTGCGACTGCTTCGTGTGCAACTAGAGCACTTTCGATTTCAGCAGTACCTAAGCGATGACCTGATACGTTCAATACGTCATCTACACGACCTGTGATCCAGTAATAACCGTCTTCATCGCGACGACAACCGTCACCTGTGAAGTAAACGCCTGGGTAAGCTGAGAAGTAAGTTTGCTCAAAACGCTCATGGTCACCATACACTGTTCGCGCTTGTGACGGCCAGCTATCAAGAATAACTAGGTTACCTTCTGTTGCGCCTTGAAGTGTTTCACCTGCAGCATCAAATAGAGCCGGAGCAATACCAAAGAATGGACGTGTTGCCGAGCCTGGTTTCATGTCTGTCGCACCTGGCAGTGGTGTGATCATGATGCCACCCGTTTCAGTTTGCCACCAAGTATCTACGATTGGGCATTTGCTGTTACCAATGCGCTCATGATACCAAGTCCATGCTTCAGGGTTGATTGGCTCACCTACTGAACCCATGATACGCAGTGAATCACGCTTTGAACTCGCTGTTGGCTCATCGCCTTTCGCCATTAGTGCGCGAATAGCCGTTGGAGCAGTATAAAGAATGGTTACATTGTGCTTATCAACCACCTCACCAATACGGCCTGCGCTTGGGTAAGTTGGTACACCTTCAAATACAACCTGAGTACAGCCATTAGCTAGTGGGCCATATGCCATGTAGCTGTGACCTGTGATCCAACCCACATCGGCTGTACACCAGTAAATATCGTCTTCTTTAATATCGAACACATATTCATGGGTCATTGATGAATAAACTAGGTAACCACCGGTTGTATGTACAACACCTTTTGGCGTGCCAGTCGAACCAGAGGTATAAAGAATGAAGAGTGGGTCTTCGGCATTCATTGGTGTTGGTTCACATTCAGCTGGTACATCTGCTGTTAACTCATGCCACCATACGTCATGACCTTGCCAATCAACTTCACCACCGGTTAGTTGATGCACAACAACATGCTCAACCGTCGTTACGCCATCTTGAGAAACGGCTTCGTCAACGTTGGCTTTAAGCGGAACTGTATTGCCACCGCGGCGGCCTTCATCAGATGTGATAACCACTTTCGCGCCAGAGTCTTTAATACGATCCGCAATTGCTGATGGCGAGAAGCCACCAAATACCACTGAGTGGATAGCACCAATACGCGCACAAGCCTGCATTGCATAAATTGCAAATGGCGTCATCGGCATATAAATCGCAACGCGATCGCCTTTTTCAACACCTAGCTTTTTAAGGCCGTTGGCAAGTTTTGCCACTTCGTCATGAAGCTGTTGGAAAGTGATATTTTCGCTTTGCTCTGGGCTATCCCCTTCCCAAATTAGCGCAACTTTATCGGCCTTGTCTGTAAGGTGGCGGTCGATACAGTTATAAGATGCGTTAAGCTCGCCATCTTCATACCAATTAATGCTGATATGACCTTTATCGAAAGAGGTGTTTTTAACTTTTGTATAAGGGGTTGACCAATCAAGGCGTTTACCGTGCTCAGCCCAAAATGCTTCAGGATTGTCGATAGACTGTTTATATAAAGTCTCATACTGGTCGTTATTAACTAATGCATTGTTCTTGATAGCTTCAGGAACCGGATAAATGCTTTGTGACATAGTCATCTCCATATTAATTTACTTGCCCTTGGGCTTTCATCAAGGATCACTCAGGCGTTGCAGTTAAAGAATTAGACCTTAGTTGTATAAAGGTTAAAAAACAAACATAGATCAATTTTTGCAATAAAGTGCCTAAAATAGAACCAAACAGTCCAACCCTATATTAAATAAATGAAAAATACAGCGTAAAATGCGTTTAATCCTACTTTTATAGACGAAATATTGCCACAAATTATTAATGGACTGTGAATTTTTTGTTTATCCCTCCACCTTGGTCGTATAGACCAAAGACTAATTGAGCAAAAAGCGACCATCAACAACAGTGGATATGAACTCTCATTTATGACAGCGTCGTTACAATTAACAACGCAGCTTTAAGGAACATCAACTATGACAACTAAAAGTGTAGCAATTAAAACCCTTACAGCTCTAGCAGTATCAAGCGCTCTAAGCCCACCTGCTCTAGCAGGCACCATTGAAGACACCAAAATAAGCTATGGCGGTTACGTTAAGCTCGACGCTATTTGGAGTGATTTTTCTGACGGTACTTTAGGCGCACAGCATATTGGCCGTGATTTCTATGTGCCTGGTACAACACCTGTATCAGCTTCTAGCAGTGAAGATGCGGTATTTGATATGCATGCCCGTCAATCTCGTTTTAACTTTGGTACAGCCACTAAGCTTGAAGATGGCAGCACCATAAAAACGAAAATTGAGCTAGATTTTATTGCCTCAACAGGTGGTAATGAGCGCGTCAGTAACTCTTATTCTCCGCGTATTCGTCAAGCATTTGTTACCTACAAAGGTTGGTTATTTGGTCAGGCTTGGTCAAACTTCCAAAACGTCGGTGCTCTGCCTGAAACAATCGACTTCATAGGTCCAGCTGAAGGTACAGTATTCGTTCGTCAAGCTATGGCGAAATATACGAGTGGTAACTTCTCGTTCTCAGTAGAAAACCCAGAAAGTACAGTAACCACTGCTGATGCAGGCCGTGTTGTTTCAGATGATGCATCTATGCCTGACTTCACGGCTCGTTACACGCACAATGCTGATTGGGGTAACTTTGTACTTACTGCTTTAGCACGCCAGCTCACTTACAAAATTGGCGCTGCTGATGAAAGTGAAACATCATTTGGTGTAAGTGCATCAGGTCGTGTGAACTTTGGTAAAAATAACTTCAAGTTTATGCTAACTCAAGGCGCGGGTCTTGGCCGTTATGTAGGTCTAAACGTTGCAAATGGCGCGGTATATGATGGTTCAAATCTGCATACGATTGATTCAACGTCTGGCTTTGTTGGTTATCAACACCACTGGAATGACAAATTCCGTTCAACTTTCTTATACTCTTTCTTCAATGCTGATAATGTCGACAACGTTTTAGGTGATACTTATAACCCGACTAAATCAAGCATGAGCTATAGTGCTAACTTGCTTTACTCTCCGGTTAAAAAGCTGACTTTTGGTGCTGAATATAAGGTAGGTACACGTGAAACAGAGAATGGTGCTGAAGGTGATTTAGATCGCATCCAAATGTCTGTGAAATACGTGCTCTAAACTCCCAACTTACCCATACTTTATGGGCAAAGTTTTTAGCGGCGTAATACGCCGCTTTATTTTTTAAGTTTCGTCGAAGTTACTCTTCAACTAACTGTTCGCTTCTATAAAATCCTGCTTCATCAGATAGTAAATCAACTAACTCAGGTAAAACTTCATCCATGGTCTTTTTTAGTGTCCATGGTGGATTCACCACCATCATACCTGATGCCGTCATTCCATGAACGTCAGTATCGGCACTGGTTGCCAGTTCAAATAATTGAATGTTTCTAACGCCAGACTCTTTTAAAGTTTGCTCCATTAAATCAATGCGCTCTCTGTCTACAACCGGATACCAAATCATATAGGTGCCAGAGCTAAACTTTTTATGCGCCTTAACTATCATCTTCACGGCATGTTGATAATCGGTTTTAATTTCATAAGGCGGGTCCATCAACACGCAGGCTCTTCTTGAAGTTGGTGGCACCAAGCCCTGCAAGCCTTTAAAGCCATCTTCACCTTTTACACGCAAAGATTTTTTATGTTGAGTGTTTTTCTCAAGTAAATCTAGATCTTGCGGGTGTAGTTCAAAGAACCAGCCTTTATCTTGACGACGTAAAAACTGTTCTGCCACTTTTGGAGAGCCAGGATAAAACGCTAATGACGCTTCGTTCATACCTTTAACCAACTCAACAAAATCTAGAATTGCTTGGTTTTGACCTTGGTAATGCCAAAGCTTGCCAATGCCATCAAGATATTCTTGTGTCTTTTGTGAATCAGCGCCTGCTAATTCAAAAAAACCAGCACCAGAATGCGTATCAATGTAATCAAACGGTTTATCTTTTTTAGTCATGTATTCGAGCACTTGTGCCAGAACAAGGTGTTTGATGATGTCAGCAGGATTGCCTGCATGAAATGAATGTCGATAACTCAGCATAATTGCGCCCAAAAGTGTTTACCTGAGCACTCACTCAGGTTTGAAGATAACAGCTTACATTATCACCTAATTACCTTCAGATATAAACGACACCGTCCTGAGAAATATAAAATTAAAGAGAACCCAACTTTTCAAAATAGTGTTTATTACATGTATTAGAGCTGAATTTACTCATTTATGACTAAATAATGACAAAATGCACCGCAAAGCTAGGTATTTGCTAGCATCCTTAGTCAGTTTGTTTTACATTTGTACCATATATAACAGTCAATAGAGCGCCTTTATGAACAACGAAACTCTCCCAAAACTCGAACAATTGATTGATGAACTGATCAACCAAAACAATCGTTTAAATAACGAACTTTCAGAGCTTAAAGCTCAAAATGAAAAACTAGTTGATGAAAATGAAACTCTGCAGCTAGAAGTACTTGAAAGTGAAGAAAAGCAAAAAGAGACAAGCCAAACTTTATCTGGCCTGTTGAGCAAGCTACAGAGTGCAACTCAGGCTAGCTAATGTCGCAAAAAACCAATCAAGTTGAAGTGAGCCTGCTTGGCAAAACACATCAATTTGCCTGCACTGAGGGGCAAGAAGCCGCGCTCCTCGATGCTGCAGCCTTGCTAAATAGCACGGTAGAAGAAATGAAGCAGCGCAGCTCTATTCGCACTGAGCACAACGCGTTACTTATGGCCGCGCTTCACCTGTGTCACGACTTACAAGCACAAAAAACTGCGCAAGAGGGGTTAATCACAAAACTTTCTTCTCATCTAACTAGCAGCGAAGAGTAATTTACTTTAATCAACTCGCATAATCGGTTAAATTACGTGCAACTTTGAATTGCACAGTAATGTTCTATTTGATTATGCGATTTTTCTTCGCCCTACTTTTTATTTTTATCTCAATTTCAGCTTCTGCAACACAATGGCTAAAGTTCGATGACAAGACTTTTTTGATTGCCCCTCCGTCCGACGCCCGATACCTCACAAGTAATCAGGCTATTTTAGTCGGTCAAAGATGCGCAGCTATTATTGATGCACATGGAGACTTTAGCGCACTAGAAAATTTTGCAAGCGAAGTAAAAAAACGCATTCCCCAACCTATTTGCCATTTATTCAGCACCAGCAGTGATGAAGAGCAAATCTTAGGGATGATGCTACTAGCGAATGAATTTCCTGGTGCGACATGGCATGCACCACGTCATGTTTCACAGCATTTCAATGAATACCAAAGCGCCTTAAAAGATAAACTCTCTCGATTCGAAAAAAGTCTACAACTCAGTCAATCGCGGGTAGAAATACAATCTAACGCTCAGCTTCAACAACGTCTTAATAAAGCTAAAGCACGTATTGATAAGTGGCTAAGTACATCATTTTCTTCTCCTACTTTATTAAAGGCTGCTCAAGTGACTCTAGATTTAGGTAAGCACTCTATTGTCGTAGAAGAAATCGAAGGGGCGACACAAGGTAACCTAAGTATATTAAGTCATCATAATCTGGGATTATTTGCAGGCTTAACCACGAACCCTATTCCCTATGTACAGGAAAGTGATTTAGAGGCTTGGTTCACAACAGTTAAAAAACTACGTCATGCTGAAAAAGTGACTTGGTTACTACCTGCACAAGGTAAGCCATATAAACTCAAAGCGTTAGAAAAACCAATTTCCTTTTTAGAGGCCGCAATCAACAGCGACTCGATGGCAATGCCAGAAGCATTGCTGGCAATGTACAAAACGGATGAGCTCACGCAAACTCGGCTGAGATTGATGTATGAGCTAGCTAAAGCCAAACAGGTGCAAAAAATGCAAAAGCAAGGGACAGTGCTATAATTGGTAAAGGAGTATGGGTATGAATATACATTTTAGAAGCATTTTATTGTGTATCGGGTTGCTAGTATTAACAGCATGCCAAAGTACCTCTTCACCTGATCAAAATGGCTCAGCTGAACCTCATGAAATTTCGGCGCTATTAAATCAGTCTACACCTGAATATAAGCCATATAAAGCAGATAATAAAATACAAGAAGACATACATTCCAGTATTACACCCAAAGTTAGCCCTGTCGTTTACGACGATCTTTGGCAAGAAATAATTGCCAGTTTAGCCTTTGACATAGTGCCGACACCTCGCTTGCAAAAACGCATTGATTGGTATTTGAAACAACCCGATTACTTGTTGAAAGTAAATAAGCGTGCAAAGCCTTACCTGTTTCATATTGCTGAAAAAATAAAGCAAAAAGGCTTACCCATGGATATGGTATTACTGCCATTTGTTGAGAGTGACTTTCGCCCTAAGGTACATTCTAGTCAAAGTGCAGTGGGCATTTGGCAGCTAATGGATAGCACCGCCTATCACTTTGGCGTTACAACCGATGAATGGTACGACGGCAGACAAGACGTGTTGGCCTCAACCGATGCCGCCCTTGATTATTTAGTTTATCTTTACCAACGCTTTAACGGTGATTGGTTACATGCTCTCGCAGCCTATAACACCGGAGAGGGTCGAGTAAAAAAAGCGATTCGAAAAAGTAAAAAACAAGGCAAGCAAGGCTACTTTTGGCAACTCAAACTCCCTTCTGAGACCGCCGACTACGTACCAAAGCTACTCGCTCTAAGTTATCTACTCCAGGCCAAACATCCTGAGTTTAAGATACCAAAGCTGCCCAATTATGCCTTAACCAGTGAAGTCGACTTTGCTCAGCGTTTTGACTTTTCGGTACTTGCCTCACTTACAGGGGTTAGTAAAAGACAACTCCACCAGCTAAACCCTGGCTACCTACAACACCAAAGTGCCCCTGAAGGCCCTCACAAAGTATTGTTACCCCTGACCGAAAAACAACTTTGGCAAAGTGACTTCTTTCAAAACTACTTTAGCCAAACTTACACCGTGCTGAAAAACGACACCTTTTATGGTTTAGCGCGTCGCTTTAATACTTCGGTCAATGCATTAATGGCACTCAATAATAAACAAACAAGTCTTTTAAAAGTCGGAGAAGTACTAAAAATAAAAAAGGCACAACCGCTCGCCAACTTAATGCTTGAATATCAAGTAAGCCCTTACCTTGCTCAAGAAGAGAAACAACCAGTGTTAACCATGGAACATGAATACATCATTCAAAATGGCGACTCTCTTTGGGAGATCAGTAAACAATTCAATGTGCCCGTCAAAGATTTACTGACATGGAATAACCTAAAAAGCACTAGCTTGCTTAAACCAGGCAAAAAGCTGGTGCTGCATTTACCCAGACCTGCGCAAACACCTAAAAAGCCAGAACCTAAAAAGTTTCTTTCTGAGCTCGAGCAGCTCGTAAAGCCGAATACTTCTCCTTAACACTCGCACTTCATGGTTTGCTCACGTAAAATGTGCACCAAACTGAGATAAGAGAGAAAAACATGCAAATTACTAAAGATACGGCTGTCGAGTTTCACTACACGTTAAGTGAAGCCGGTGAGCAAATTGAAACAAGCACAAACGCTGAGCCATTAACTTACCTTCATGGCACTGAAGGCATGCTACCAGGTCTTGAAGCGGCACTTGAAGGCAAAGCTGCAGGCGACAAATTCAGTGTGACACTTGAGCCTAAAGACAGCTACGGCGAGTATCAAGAAGGCTTAATTCAACGTATTCCCATTAAACACTTACAGGGCCTAGGCAACAACAAAATATGGAAGCCGGGTATGAGTGCCATTGTTGAATCAAATCAAGGTCGCCATCAAGTAAGCATTGTGAAAGTTGGCCGTTTTAACGCTGACTGCGATTTAAACCACCCTTTTGCAGGTAAAACACTGACATTTGATGTTGAAGTGATATCTGTGCGTGAAGCGACGGCTGAAGAGTTATCTCACGGTCATGTTCACGGTGAAGGTGGCTGCGGTCACTAATTTTAGATTGAATAACTTATTATGAATAAAGTTGCCATCGTTACAGGTGGCAGCTTTGGCATCGGCCTCGCCGTTGTTGAAAAGCTGCTATCAGAAAACTACCAAGTCTTTAATCTCGATATTGCCCCTTCTGAGATTGGCAATTTCGTAGAGTGTGATGTAAGTTGTGTCGAAACGGTTAAGCGCTGTATAGCTGAAATTATTACGCAAAAAGGTCGTGTTGACGCCCTAGTTTCGAATGCCGGCAAACATTTAAGTGCCACCATTGAAGATACCGACGAAGCCACGTTAGACGCGCTATTTAACTTGAATGTCAAAGGCGCTTATGCAGCTATTCAAGCCGTATTGCCAAGCATGAAAACACAAAAAAATGGCGCAATTGTGTTAATGTCATCAGATCAAGCCATCATAGGTAAACCGAACTCATTTGCGTATAACCTTACTAAGTCATCATTAGCTTCAATGGCAAAAACCACAGCACTTGATTACGCAAAGTTTAATATTCGCGCGAATGCAGTGTGCCCTGGCACAATTGAAACGCCGCTATTTCACCACGCTATTGATAAGTACTGTGATAAAAGTGGCGCTAATAAAACAGAAATCGTGGCTGAAGAAGCGCAACTACAGCCATTAGGTCGATTAGGTCAAGCCCACGAAGTCGCTGCGCTAACGGCATTTTTATTGTCTGAAGATGCTAGCTTTATCACAGGCAGCCTACAAAGTATCGATGGGGGCTATACAGCACAATGATGCAGATAATTGATCCACACTTACACTTTTTTGACTTAAGTTTGGGTCAATATCATTGGCTTACTCAAGGCTCAGGCCCAAACTGGCCTAATCTAGAAAAAATAAAACAAAACCACCACTATGCAGATTTAGCCAATACTGAATTTGCAGTGCAAAGATTTGTGCACATAGAGGCTGGGTTTGACAATACCAAGCCAAGTGCTGAACTTGAATGGCTTGCCAATAGTACACCTGAGCATGTCCCTTTTAAAGCCATCAGCTACATTCAAATAGACAGTGAACCAACTATCTTTGAACAGCAACTAACCGAGTTACTATCAGCACCTAACTTCATTGGTATTCGTGATATCACCGAAGGTGAAGATCACCTTAGGTTATTGTCTGATAACACCAAAACAAACCTTAGTACGCTCGCTAAGCACGGTTTAATCTTTGAAGCGCAGTTTGAGCTTTGTCATCTAAATGCTGTAAAAATTGTTGTTGAGCTCGCAAAACAGTACCCTAGTTTCAAAGTTGTTCTCAATCACGCCGGCTTTATTGATAACCTGCATGATTACACTATCGCTTTGTCATTATTAAGAGATACAGATAGCATATTTATTAAGTTTTCTGGCCAGGAACACTGTGCAGATGCTTTAGACTCAAAGGCAAAATTAAAGCTCCTATTGAATTACTTTGGTGAAGATAGAGTGATGTTTTCTTCTAACTATCCCGTTTGTTTAATGCGAGAGGGTTATTTTCAGGTGTGGCAAGGTTACAAACAGTTAGTGAGCGACTCTTTGCTCTGGCATAAACTCAGCTTTGCGAATGCCGAGCGATTTTATTTTGTCAACTCAGTATAAAACCAGTTTGTGTTAGCTACTTACTTAGGCGCTCTGATCCGAACTAAATCATAGGCTTTTAGGCTTGGGACTATAGCTTGCAGACGTGCTTCCGTTTCATCTAGTGAGTTTAAGCACTCACAATATTCCTCTGCTTTATCTTCTAGCTGCTGTGCCTTCTTTTTTAGAGATTTATCGATTTCTTTAGAAATGATCTCCATACGTTGTCCCATATCTGTAATACGCTCTTCAATATTGCCTTCACGCGACTTAAAGGCATCACCGAGTGACACTAGAATAGATCCTAAAGAACCATGGATAGCTGAGTGAATTTTTTGACTGATCTCTTCTGTAAAGAAATCATCAATTTTAGACAGCGACTGAGGCGCGATAAAGAAGAAGTCATCTCCGCGTTTGAATTTATCCATTAACGCACGTTCAACATACTGCAACTGGGTCTTTAATACTTCCGGTTCTTTATCTGACATGCCTTCTACTATTTGCTCAATAGCACTGAGGCCTAAGTTAACCCCATCAGTTGCTAAGCTGACAAGTTCAGGAACGGTATCACGAATACCTAAAGCATATTCACGAAGTACTTTAGTTTCTTCATCATTAAGTTGAATAAAATAACCTTTAATGAGCAATTGTTCATCATGGTTGATTTGCACACGGGTTTGCCCTTTATCGACAATGCGAATAACCGAATCTGTGATGATCAAACCATGATCTAGTTCTACATCACATTTGTCGTTAGCCGACGCAAAGCTAGAAAACAAAGCAGCAAATAAAAACGGTGTAAAATATTGTCGCAAAATAGGGTCCCATAAAATGAAGGCGGGAAGATTAGCAAATTTTAACTTTAAGCTAAATCTATTTTGCGTAACGTACTAGCCTTAATCGACCAGTTTGCGTTTTTTTGAGATACCTGTTCTTGCCGTCTGAGACTTGAAACGTCCAAGCATACTCGGGCTCCAATGAAACGGTTGTATTTGACCAATAATCGCCTTCTTCACCATTAAGTAATTCATTACTGAACAAGAAAATACCCAGCTCTAGCTGAGCTAATGCTGGTGATGCACAACTATGATCAATAATACTGGCGAGTTCTTTTATATTGGGTACATGCCAATCTGTGTAACTGGCGTGACTATTATCATTAGCCTCAAGAAGCGCCTGCTGCCAAGTCAGTTTTTGAATGCTACCCGTACAAGTTCTGGTATCAGCATTATAATTCAAACCAACTTCGCACTGCTGCCACATTAGGCCCGTACTGCGGTCCAATACCACGCCATCGGTTTCATTAATCTCAAACCGCTCGGAAGGGTCAATCTCTCGTTCAGGATCAACCGCTTCAGGAATACAGACTTGTGCCTGACTAAGCGCACTGCCTAAAAGCATAGGTATCAAAACAAATTTGTTACTCTTCATTATTAGATACCTCTCTTACCAAGCGAATATACGCCTTATTATCTTGTTCTAATTCAACTGTTTCACCCGTCAACATATCAAATGCATAGGCTTCTATTAGATTAGTGTTATCACTGGCACCCTCTATACTCGGCTGTGAAGTCCAGTAAAAGCTTGATCCCGTCCAGTTAGGGTTAGCTATATTAGGAAAATAAGTTGGATCAAGCACATAAGAACCACCTGCGACTTCACCATAGTTAAATAACCCTATCATCTCGATAAAAGTCGGTAGCCGCCAATTACGTCCGCCACAGTAATTAGTGGCATTTACTTCATTGATATATATCTGGGTATCGCACCTTACTGAGCTTGAACAGCTAGAAATATCTGTACCAGGCATGCCATTCGGGTAATTGGTTAAATACCAAGTGTAAGTATTTCGAGTGTCTCGTAAAGGCGCATTTGGTGGAATTGCTGAATTCGCTTGCTTCACTTCCCAGATCAAGCCTGTATTGTTATCTTTGACACAACTGAAGTTACTAGTGCTACTATCAAGAATAGGACGGGCATTTTCATCTAATTTAGTAAAATCAAATGCAGCCAAACCGGATCCGGTTTTTCCTTCATTTAAAACAAAGCTATCCCGACCAAGTTCTGCATCTTGCCTCGGAAAAGTCTCATTTTCGCAATCAATCACCGCTTCGCTATTAAAACAACGTTGCTGACCAGTATCATTCAGATTTTCACCCACAGCCCGTCTTTGCACACTGACTTCCATACTGTCTTTGTCGGTAAAACCACCAGGCTCAGTCACCGTCACTTGAAACTTTAACAGCGAAGCGATATCGACATCAGGCGCGGTAAAAGTGGTTTGGCATAGGTTTGCGTCTGAAATTAAGTCGTCAAGTTGTGTTTTAGGTCGCTCTAGCTGCTCCCATAAACAGCTATAGTCTCTGGTAGAAGATAAGCTTCCCGATGCATCTAATTGCCCTTTATCAAACTCAATCACTTTGATGTCTTCACCTGCATCAGCAAATACAACTTGCGCATTTTTGTATAAGGTCAGAGAAAACTCTGTACTACTTTCCCCCCCCTCATCATCGGTGAGAGTAAGTTTAAAACGAGCGGTTTCATTAGCTGATAATAGCGGGTGAATAAAGCTGAGAGTGACTTGATCTTTGCGTTCAAATGTGAGCGAAGGACCACTCACTTGTTGCCAAGCATACTCAATGATTTTGCCGTTTTCATCTGGATCCGTAGATGATTCAGCACTGAGTGTCACTTCATCTTTGTATTGTAAAACATCCCTATCAGGTGCAATTTTCTCAATAAGAGGGAGAGGAAGTTGATTTCGAGAACCAATAGCAATATTGACTGTGTCTGAAACTAACACACCGCTGGGAGCTAAATACTCAACTTTTAATGTGGCTGAGGTATCGGCCTTAACATCCGGCGCTGTTAAACTTAGTTCTTGTCCTTCTTGAGGAAACCCTTTCATATTGGGTCCCTCTATCACCTGCCAGGTAAAAGTACCACCAGATGGAGAGCCGACAGCTGATAAAGTAAAATCGGCTTTTTCTTCAACACCGAAATCTGCCCCCGCATTAACACTGGCATTTTCTATACGGTCATTTGAGTCGGAGCCTCCACCGCCACACCCTAAAAGTAAAAAACTCGCTACAACACTTAGAGATGCTCGACGCAACATAGACGCTCCTAATAGAATTAGAGATAGCTATCTTGATGTATGCGCACAAATAACTTTGTTCCGATCTTACTATAATCGATTTTGTATTCACGCCCATCAAGCGCTTGGATAAACAACAAACGTTTTACTTCCCCAAAAACATCCGCACTTGCGACTTGAACAACTTCTAAATAACGCTCTTTACCTTCACGTCGGTTTCTTGGCAGTCCTTCTTTGAATGGCACAAGTCCATTAGCAGTTACTTTAATTTTTGGGTGTGCCTCACCGTTTACAATTACTAGGTCGAGCTTCTTTTCTTTATGAATAATGGTATTACGTCCACTTTTAATAAAGGCTCTTTCTATACTCATGAATCGTTCCTGTTACTTCTTGCAACGGTGGCCTGTTTATCTAGCAATTCTTGGACCACCATTTCTGGATTTAATTTCCAGTGGTTCAATAGGTTTGAAAAATCCCATATATCCCTATCTAACACATTTGCGGGCAACAATAAGTGGTAGCCTGTCAACGTATGTAAATGTTGCATCCGATTTGCAAACATGGCGATTAAACCGGTATAAATTTGACCCGAGCCCGCTTGGAACTCACTAGGTTCAACAAGCCATTCTGATGGGCAGGAGCCGGATTTGCAATGCATTTTAACAGCTTGTAAAAAAATATGTCGTTGTTCAATTAATAATTTACACGCTAGTCGTGGGTGTAAGTCGTTTAAGAAACGTATTTCATCTTTGAGTTTTATACCTACTGCGTTTAATTCTACTTGTTCAAAACCATCGCTTGCTGTAGGAACTCCGACAGATGAGATATTAGATATTTCGATACTCCACTCACCAACCTTATGATAATAAGTGATTTTTCTATAATTCAATTGAAAGCTATAAAAGGGTTCACGGCTTTTCAAAAAGCCCAAAACCACCGCCATTATCGCTGTGGCGACAAATATAATTTCGATGACACTTATTGGTGTTGCTCTGAGTGTAACAAATAGCATAACAATCGCGATAGCGACACCACCTACCAGCATCAACTCTATACTGAACCTATTTGCAGAGGCCCTTAAAAAAACATGTTTAGTTGATTCAGCCATTGTACAAACTAAAATAAAAAATGAACATCAAAACTGTCCAAACAACATATTTTCTAATTTTCTCACATCGGGGACACTTTTTTTCTGGCTTCATTTTGACATCCACAAACATAATCGGTACAAGCACATAGCTGAGATTTAATTTTCGTTCAACACACAAATTAATACGACCATACTCATTTTTCGATCGTATAAAGCTTGTAAACTGAGCTCATCAATAGCAGTGGTCGAATAACATGTATAACAAGCAATCAGGTAAAGTCCTATTTCCCGTTTTAATTTTAATCTTAATCGCTATTAGTGGTTACTTTTATCTACCAGTGAGCCACAGTAAAACAGGACCTTCGTCTCGCCCAGCAACCCAAGTTGCAGCGCATATAGTTAGTACTGACATCAAAAGTATCAATATTGACGCCGTAGGTACAGCCAGAGCAAACCAAGCCATCAACGTCATCAGTGCACAAAGTGACTATATAGAGTCTCTTACCTTCAAAGATGGCGAGTTTGTGCAAGTTGGGCAAGTGCTTGCCACCCTTCGCGATAAACAAGAGCGTTTAACCGTTAAAGAATTAAAAATTAATTTAAAAGAGCAAAAACGACAACTTAAACGCTTGCAAGAGCTAGCTCGCTCTCAATCTGCTGCCCAATCTCAGCTAGAAGAACAAGCATCTGAAGTCGATGCATTGCAAGCAAAACTTGCCAATGCAGAATCAAAATTGCAAGAGATGGTGATCAAAGCCCCATTTTCTGGAGTGCTAGGTAAACGTCTAGTCGATATCGGTAGTTTTGTGAATAGCAACACCCCTTTCACCACTCTAGATGACATCAGCATTATCAAAGTAGACTTTCAGGTACCTGAAAAGTATCTAGCTCAATTAACCCAAGGCATGCAGGTATCTGCGATTTCAGATGCTTACCCTAATACTCCGTTTACTGGTGAAGTGACACATATTGAACCGCGTATCAATCAAGCAACACGTAGCGTATCTGTCACTGCCAGTTTTGAAAATGAAACCAACCTTTTACGACCAGGTATGCTGATGCAAGTAGCATTGGAGCTGGGCCGTATCGAAGCGCTCATGGTGCCTGAAAAAAGTATCATCCCTCGTCAGGAAAACCACTTTGTGTATATCATCGATGACAACGATAAAGCACAGCAAGTCAAAGTCGAGTTACTTGAACGTTTTCATGGTTGGGTTGCCATTAAAAGTGGTTTAGAAGCAGGTCAACAAGTGATCACCGAAGGTACCATTAAAATTCGCCCTGGCTCTTCAGTAACGACACAGGGGTAATCGAGTGAGAATTACAGATACTGCGGTAAAGCGCCCCGTTTTTGCAATTGTAATTAACCTGCTATTACTCACGTTCGGTATCGTGGCATTTACCATGTTGCCACTGCGTGAATACCCAGACATTGAAACACCAATAGTCAGTGTCTCTACAAGCTATACTGGTGCTTCAAGTGAAGTGGTTGAAACGAAAATCACGCAAGTGCTCGAAAACCGTATATCAGGTATTGAAGGCATCAAGAGCATCACTTCATCATCTCGCAATGGTCGCTCAAACATCACCATTGAATTTAATATTGACCGAGATATTGACGCAGCAGCAAATGACGTTCGCGAGCGTGTTTCACGCGCATTAGATAGACTTCCAGAACAAGTACGTCCTCCTGAGGTCTCTAAATCAAATTCAGATGAGAGCCCTATCGCTTGGTTTGTTCTTAACAGCACCTCTATGAACACGTTAGAACTGTCTGACTTTGCTCAGCGCTATATTGTCGACCGCCTTGCAGTGGTTGATGGTGTTTCTAACGTGCGTATTGGTGGTGAACGTCAATATGCCATGAAAATTTGGTTAGATAGAAAAGCCATGGCAGCACGCGGCATTACTTCAAGCGACATAGAGCAGGTTTTACGTCGTGAAAATGTTGAGCTGCCAGCTGGTGAAATTGAATCTCTTGACCGAGATTTTTCTGTACGCATAACACGTAGTTACAAAACCCAAAAAGACTTTAATAACCTTGTCATTAAACGAGGCGAACAAGGCTATTTAATTCGCCTAGGGGAAGTAGCAGATGTTCTACTTGAAGCCGCTGACAACGAAAGTACATTTCGCGGGAATGGTAAAAACATGGTTGGTATGGGCATTGTAAAGCAAGCCAAAGCCAATACCTTAGAAGTCGTCGATAATGCCCGCAAGGAACTAGAGAAAATTAAGCGTAACCTGCCTGAAGGCACGACGATTCAGGATAGTTACGATTCTTCTATCTTCATTCGTGAATCTATTACCGAAGTTTATCGTACGCTTGCGATTGCTATGGGCTTAGTTGTGGTAGTGATCTTTATCTTCTTAGGTAACATTCGTGCAACTTTAATTCCTGCGGTCACTGTGCCCGTAGCGCTTATCGCTACCTTTATGTTCTTACTCTCAATGGGTTATTCAATCAACTTACTCACTCTATTGGCTCTGGTATTAGCAATAGGTTTAGTCGTGGACGATGCCATTGTTATGCTCGAGAACATTTATCGCCGTATCGAGCTTGGTGAGCCGCCACTTTTAGCGGCATTTAGAGGCGCACGTGAGGTAGGTTTTGCCATCATAGCCACAACACTTGTACTCGTTTCTGTGTTTGTACCCTTGGTATTTATGGATGGTCGAATTGGTGCACTCTTTACTGAGTTTGCTATGGCAACCAGTGCCGCTGTTGTATTCTCAAGCGTCACAGCCCTGACCCTGTCACCAGCTTTATGCTCCAAAGTACTTAAGCCTAGTAGTAGTGAAAGTCGCTTTACTCAGTGGATGGATAAACAATTTACTAAGCTTGAAAATGGTTATCGTAAAGTACTAGAAGATAACTTAAACAGACGTTTCAGCTTATTGGCGGTACTGGTGTTAGCGGGTTTTGCAACTTATACCCTCATGAAGCAAATTCCATCTGAACTCACACCTAGAGAAGACCGCGGTACTTTCTTTGTTATGATGAATGGCCCTGAAGGCGCGAGTTACGAAAACAATGCTGAGAATATGGCAAAGATTGAAGAACGACTACTGCCATATGTTGAAGCGGGTGAACTCAGCCGTGTACTAGTGCGTGTTCCAGGTTGGGGTGGTCGTGGTGGTGTTGCCATCGTAGGTATGCCTGATTGGGACGAGCGCAAGCGTTCAACTTGGCAGGTTATGGGTGAGATCAGCGGCAAAATGCGCGAAGTCACCGATGTGCGTGCTTTTGCTATTATGCGCCGAGGCATTGGCGGCGGCGGTCAGTCACGCCCTATCGAATTTGTACTGCAAGGTAACGATTACGAAGAGCTGGTCGAATGGCGAGATAAAATTTTATCTAAAGCACGCCAGAACAAAGGCCTTGTTCGCCTAGACCATGATTACAAAGAAACCTTCCCACAGTTTTTGGTCAGCATTGATAAATTAAAAGCGGCAGACTTAGGAGTGTCGGTAAGTGATATTGGTCGCACCCTTGAAACTATGTTGGGCCAACGCCGCGTTACCACCTTTATTGACCGCGGTGAAGAATATGATGTGATTTTGAAAGGTACTAAAGCAGATTTCGCTGCGCCTAATGATATTGCTGATATCTTTGTTAAGTCTCGTACAGGAGAACTGATCCCACTAGACAGCTTGATCACTGTGACTGAAGAAGCCACAGCTTCACGTTTAAATCGCTATAACCGTATGCGTGCAATCACCATCACTGCAAACCTTGCGGATGAGTATACGCTGGCCGAAGCTTTAGATTTCTTAAACACGGTTGCTGCTGAAGAAAACCATATAGATGGTGCTGTTGATTATAAAGGTGAATCTAAGCTGTTTTATGAAGGTGAGTCGGCCATGACTTACGTATTCCTACTCGCGTTGACTGTCACCTTCTTAGTGCTTGCTGCTCAGTTTGAAAGTTTTATACACCCACTGGTGATCATGCTAACCGTACCGCTTGGGCTGGTTGGCGCTATGTACGGTTTATTTATCACCGACAGTAGCCTGAATATCTACAGCCAAATTGGTATTGTGATGCTGATTGGTTTGAGTGCTAAAAATGGTATTCTCATTGTTGAGTTTGCCAACCAGTTACGCGACAAAGGCATCGCATTTGAGCAGGCTTTAGTTGATGCTGCCGTTCAGCGCCTGCGCCCTATTATCATGACGTCGCTGACGACGGTAATGAGTGCGATCCCGCTGGTATTTGCGACAGGCCCAGGCTCAGAAAGTCGCATGGTAATTGGTGTAGTTATTTTTGCAGGTGTAAGCGTGGCAACTATACTGACGCTATTTATTATTCCTTGCGCTTATTCGTTACTGGCGCGTAAGACTCAATCACCTGAGTTCTTAAGTCAAAAAATTGCTGAACAAGCACGCACTTTAGAGGAGAAAAATCATGGCTAACATTGCAACGGCAACCTTTGCCGGTGGCTGCTTCTGGTGTATTGATGCGGCTTTTCGCCGCGTCAAAGGCGTTCATAAAGTTGAATCTGGCTACATGGGGGGTCATACCAACGATCCTACCTACAAAGATATCTGTACAGGCATGACCGGCCATGCTGAAGTAGTTCAGCTCAGCTTCGACGCTGATGTCATCAGCTACAGACAACTATTAGATATGTTCTTTACTTTGCACGATCCAACTCAATTAAACCGTCAAGGTAATGACGTAGGCACGCAATATCGCAGTGCAGTTTTCTATCACGATGACGCACAAGCTGAACTGACTGAACAAGCCATCAAACAGTTACAGCCACATTTAGCCGAGAAAATTGTCACTGAGGTAACACCTGCGGTCACTTTCTACTCTGCAGAGCAGTATCACCAAGACTACTTTAATGAGAACCCAAATCAGGGCTATTGTAGTGTGGTTGTGGCCCCTAAAGTAGCAAAGTTTAGTCAAAAGTACGCACACCTACTCGATGAGTAAATTTGCTGATATTCAATAACAAAAAAGGAGCATCAAGCTCCTTTTTTAATGTCTATAATACCAGTTAATCTTTAACTGTCTTTGTTACGGTTTTCTTTTGAAAAAGCTCGTAACTTACGCTTTTGCGATAAAGTCATCTTGTTGCTGCGACCTGCATACGGGTTATCACCTTCTTTAAATTCAATCTTAATCGGTGTACCCATAACGCCAAGTGCTTTACGGTAGTAATTCATTAAGTAACGCTTATAACTGTCAGGTAAGTCATGTACCTGGTTACCGTGAATAACAATCCGTGGCGGGTTGTAACCACCGGCGTGCGCATACTTTAACTTCACTCGACGGCCACGTACTAGCGGCGGCTGGTGATCAGCTTGCGCCATATCCATGATACGACGTAGCATTGCTGTGCTGATACGCTTAGTCGCAGATTCATAGGCTTCGTCAACAGACTCAAATAAGTGACCTACACCTGTGCCATGAAGTGCTGAGATAAAGTGTAAACGGGCAAAATCGATGAAACCTAAACGACGGTCTAGCTCAGTTTTGATACGCTCTTTTACATACTCGTCCAAGCCATCCCACTTATTGATGGCAATGACCAGTGAACGACCCGCGTTTAACGTAAAGCCTAATAAGCTTAAGTCTTGATCAGAAATACCTTCGCGCGCATCAACCACCAATAACACTACATTGGCATCTTCAATGGCTTTAAGCGTTTTGATCACTGAGAACTTTTCGACTACATCGCTGACCTTTTTACGCTTACGTACACCAGCAGTGTCGATCAGGACATATTCTTTATCGTTGCGCGTCATCGGGATATAAACAGAGTCACGGGTCGTACCCGGCATATCGTACACAATCACACGCTCTTCACCTAGAATACGGTTAGTAAGCGTTGATTTACCTACATTAGGACGACCAATAATAGCTAGTTTAACCGGCTTATCTTCAAAACCCGTTTTACCATCTTCCAGCTTCTCGCCATCTTCACCTTCAAGGTAAAGCTCAGCTAAGCTTTCGTCATCTTGCTCAAGCTCTTCAGCTTCGCCTGCCAACTCTGCGATAACAGGCTGTAAAGTATGATCTAATAACTGAGTAACACCACGACCGTGCGCTGCTGCAATTTGGTGAACATCACCCAATGATAATTGATAAAACTCAGCACAATGAGAATCAGCATCGATACCATCGGTTTTATTCGCTACGATAAAGCATTTTTTCTCTTGTTTACGTAAATGCTGCGCAATCGCCTGATCGGCTGCATTCATACCCGCACGGGCATCTACTAAGAATAAAACAATATCCGCTTCTTCAATGGCAAGCAGTGACTGCTCAGCCATTTCGGTTTCAATCCCTTCTTCGCTACCATCGATACCACCTGTATCAACAACGATAAACTCATAGCCATCATAGTTCGCTTGACCATATTTACGGTCACGCGTTAGGCCAGGAAAGTCCGCTACTAACGCATCACGAGTGCGTGTTAAACGGTTAAAAAGTGTGGATTTACCCACATTAGGTCGCCCAACTAGAGCGATCACCGGAAGCATAGACTACCTCATCAATAAACAACAAAAGGCTTCGCAATGCGAAGCCTTGAAAAAATGCATGAATAAACTAACTGTTACGGGATCTTAACCGCGCTAACTTCACCGTCTCGGGTTACCACAATTAATTTGTCTTCAGCTACAACAGGCTCAACATAAAAACCTGAGCTATCAAAACTTTCTCGAGAAACTAAATCACCAGTTTGCTTATCTAACCAGTGTAAGTTACCTTCTTGATCGCCTACAGCTAAATAATTACCAGCAACAGCCGGTGCTGTTAGATACCAGCCACGAAGTCCAGCCTGACTCCAGCGTTCGATACCTGAATCCTTATCTAGCGCGTAAATAACGCCTTCACTGTCAACTACGTATATTACATTCGCTTCAATGCTTATATCGCGATAGCTACTGTACTCACGCTTCCAAATAACGTTACCACTGCGCACATCAACCGCTGCTAAGTTACCATTATAGGCGATTGCGTAAGCAAATGCGCCTACCACGATAGGTTTAGTATCAACATCAACCAGACGCTCAAACTCAGAAGCGCCTTTTGCAGTCGCAACTTCAGCACTCCAAGCGGTATAGCCATTCTCAGCGATCAGTACGGTTAATTTACCGCTTTCTTCGCCAAATAATACACCACCATTAGCGCTAACAGGAGTACTTAAGCCTCGTAAAGTTAGAGCTGGTACTTCTTGTTCATGACGCCAACGTTCTTCACCCGTGTCAGGGTGTAATGCTAGTAGTTTACCTGAGCCTAAATTTACATAGATAAGCCCGTCGCCTGCAGATGGAGATGATAATGCTTCACCAGGCACCGCTTTACGCCAAACTACCTCACCTGTTTCACGGTCAAGTGCGATGACTTCTCCATGCTCAGAGCCAATATAAAGCTTGCCATAAGCCTGTAAAATGCCGCCCGAGAGTTTTGCACTGTCGTTATCAGCCCAAGGCCAAAAGCTCACATTTTCTCGTACATCGACTTCCCAAACGGTATCACCAGAATCAACTGAAATAGCCTCAACTTCACCGTTTCGTGCTGCAACATAAACAATATCGTTATGAATGGTTGGCGTTAAACGAGAGAAGTAATGCTCTACGCCATCACCAACACCGTTCGTCCAATCAACTTGCGTTTCGAATTGGTTTACAATTTCTGGTAAAACAATTTCTTCTTCATCATCGCTCGATGAACAACCTAGCAAAGACGCCATACACAACGCCAATGTGGCCATACTTAGCTTTCTCATCGGAACTACTCCTAAGCTGCTGGCTGAGCTGTGGCTAAATTGTCCAACTTAATCTGTAGTAGGCTGTTATTACCTTCTTTTGACTCAGCAAGCGCAGCTTCATATTCAGAGCGAGCGTTGTCTTTGTCACCTTTTGCAAGGTAAACATCACCTTTTACTTCAGCAACTTGCGCTTTAAAAGCCTCTGGTGTTGTTTGTGATAATGTTTTTAGAGCTGCATCATATTGTTTAAGCTGTGCTTGTACACGCGCTAAACGTAAGATGGCTGTGGCTTTTAGTTCTGGGTTTTGAACATTGTCTTGTAACCAAGTTAGTTTAGTTACCGCCGTTTCAAACTCCCCTTTCTCAACTGCTTCTTTAGCCGCAACAAATGCCGCTAATGCCGCATAGTTTGAACCGCCATTCTCAGTAATGAATGAGTCAGACTTAGAAAGAACTTCACCACTTTCAACTAACTCGTTGTAAGCGTTTGAAGCAGCTTCAGCAGATGTGATCTCGCTTTGGTTATAGTATTTCCAACCGTATAAGCCGCCAAGACCAATGACGATACCTAACGCAAGTGAAACGCCGTTTTCACGGAAAAATCGTTTTATTGCTTCTGCTTGTTGTTCTTCTGTTGAGTAAATTTCCATACAGTCCTCTTATACTGCTAAGTCTATTAACAGTGTTTTTACCTCTTCCAGGCTCACTGTGACTTGTTCTTTTTCTTCTCGCAGATATTTCACGGTTACCTTGCCTTCAGCAAGCTCGCTTTCACCTAAAATTAGCGCAACTAGCGCGTCGCTCTTATCTGCACGTTTTAATTGTTTCTTAAAGTTACCGCCACCACAGTGCACCTGTACACGAAGGCCGGCTACTTCTGTTCTTAATTGCTCTGCAATCACTGGCGCTTGAATACTTGCGGCATCACCCATAGCTGCAACATACACGTCTGCATTACGGCGAATTTCACCTACGCTTTCTAGCGCTTGGAGTAGTAAAACTAAACGCTCCATACCCATTGCAAAACCAACCGCAGGGGTTGCTTTACCACCTAGCTGTTCAACTAGACCGTCGTAACGACCACCAGCACATACAGTGCCTTGTGCACCTAGACTTTCCGTTACCCACTCAAATACAGTGCGGTTGTAGTAGTCTAAGCCTCGTACTAGCTTTTCGTTAACATGATATTCGACGCCTGCTGCGTCTAAACGTTCACATAAATTTGCAAAATGTGCTTTTGACTCTTCGTCTAGGTGCTCAGACAGCTTAGGCGCATCAACCAAGATAGCCTGTACATCTGGGTTTTTGCTGTCTAGAACGCGTAGTGGATTTGAGTACATACGACGCTTAGAATCTTCGTCTAACTTATCAATATGCTGCTCTAAAAACGCCACAAGTGCATCACGATATTCTGCTCGCGCTTCATTTGAACCAAGAGAGTTCAGCTCTAAACGAACATGATCTGAAATACCAAATGCTTGCCATAAACGTGCTGTAAGTAAAATCACTTCAGCATCGATATCAGCAGTCGCAATACCAAACGCTTCAAGACCGAATTGGTGGAATTGACGGTAGCGACCTTTCTGTGGACGCTCGTGGCGGAACATTGGACCCATGTACCAAAGACGCTGCTCTTGGTTATACAATAAGCCGCCTTGGTTACCCGCACGTACACACACTGCAGTACCTTCAGGGCGCAGTGTTAAGCTATCGCCGTTACGATCTTCAAAGGTGTACATTTCTTTTTCAACGATATCGGTAACTTCACCAATAGAGCGTTTAAATAAGTCGGTAGATTCAACAATTGGGAAACGGATTTCTTGATAACCATAAGACGCCACCGTATCACGTAATACTGCTTCTACTTTCTGCCAAACTTGCGTATCACCTGGCAGACAATCGTTCATACCACGAACTGCCTGAATTTGTTTTGCCACTGAAAATCCTAAATCAATCTATTTGCTAAATGCGAGTGCCACACACACAGTGCGCATTGCGGGTAAAGGAATCAAGTATTATACCCAGCTCGCGTAAAACGTAAACGACAGAGCAAAAGATCTGCAGGATATTCTTTGCTCTGTCGGTAATTTTTAAAAATTATTCGACGATTTTAATGTCGATCGCTGGCTGCGCTTGCTTCTTAGCAACAAAATCGCGCACCTGCTCTTCAAGTTGCTCAACGATGTTATCGTTATCAATACGCATCTTTTGACGCTCGCCGTTGATATACAACCCAGAGCGGCGGTTCGCACCAGCAAGGCCAATATCACTCACCAAGGCTTCACCTGGGCCATTTACAACACAGCCAATCACTGACACTGAAATTGGCTCAATGATGTCTTCAAGGCGCTCTTCAAGTTGGTTCATGGTGTTGACCACATCGAACTCTTGACGAGAACAGCTCGGACAGGCAATAAAGTTGATACCACGAGAACGAATACGCAGCGACTTTAAGATATCAAAGCCTACCTTGATCTCTTGTACAGGATCGGCAGCTAACGATACACGCAAGGTATCACCAATGCCTTCGGCTAATAACATCCCTAAACCAACCGCTGATTTTACTGAGCCAGAGCGGAAGCCGCCCGCTTCTGTGATACCTAGGTGAAGGGGTTGATCAATTTCTTTTGCCAGTAGACGATACGCACCAACAGCTAAGAATACATCTGACGCTTTTACAGAAACTTTGAACTGGTCGAAGTTCAAACGCTGTAAGATTTCAACATGACGCATCGCTGATTCAAGTAAAGCTTCAGGTGTCGGCTCACCATACTTTTCTTGTAAGTCACGCTCCAACGAACCGCCATTTACACCGATACGAATTGGAATATTACGTTCGCCCGCAGCATCTACCACGGCACGAATACGATCTTCACTGCCGATGTTACCTGGGTTGATACGTAAACAATCTGCGCCGTACTGTGCCACCTTTAGCGCGATACGGTAGTCAAAATGAATGTCGGTAACAAGTGGAATATCAACTTGCTCTTTAATGCTTTTGAAAGCCTCGGCTGCATCCATAGTTGGCACTGATACACGAACGATATCCGCTCCCGCATCTTGAATAGCACGGATCTGTGCAACAGTCGCATCGATGTCCATAGTATTGGTGTTCGTCATTGACTGCACGGCAATTGGTGCGCCATCACCAATAGGCACGTCACCTACATAAATACGGGTCGATTTTCTACGTTTAATTGGAGATTCTGAAAACATGACGGTTACTCTGATAAGGGTAATTTAAATTTAGCTGAACGATTGCGTGGCAATGATGATAAATCAACGGTTTGACCATCTAGCTCTACATCAACCTGCTGATGACGGCCTAACACCACAGAAAACGGTGCAACGCCCTGCACTGTCATGGTGTATCCAGCTTTTTTAACACCAAAAGCAATACGCTCTGATGAGGCATCAAAGATCTCTACCCAAGAGTCGTCTTTGAAATGCATCACAATAGTATTTAATACAGGTGCACTGTTTATCTCTTCGACTGGTGCTGGTTCGGCTTCTACAACATCTAAAACTGGTTTGTCAGTTTCTATCACTTCGATGACTGATTCAGACGGTTGCTCAGGTCTTGTAGCAACATCAGTTTCAGTGACTATTTCATCATCGCTCTTTACTGCAAGTTCCTCGCTTTGCGGCATAATACTTTGCACTTCAGGCACAATGACATCGCTTTCATTAGATGTGGTTTGCCAGTACATAAAACCAGACGAGCCCAACACGATAGCCAAAATGATATAACTGACTAACATCAAGCGGCTATCATTGGCTTCTTTTTCAGTGCGACGTGAAAAACTTTGCATGCCCTTATTGTCTGCCACACTATCAGGTGTTTCGAATAAAGCTAAGGTTTGTGCTTGGTCTAATTGCAACAAGGTACAGTACGCTTTGATATACCCTTTTACAAAAGTAATAGGCCCTAAAGCAGAATAGTCATCTTGTTCTAATTTGGTGATTTGCTTTGGGCTAAGCTTTAGCCTATCCGCTACAGCCTCAATGGTCAGGTTCGCTTCTTTTCTTGCACTAGCAAGCACTTGGCCCAAAGAGGCTTGTTGCTCAGTCGATTCTGGGCTTATTTCATTCATAAAGTATATTTACTCGGATCTACAATCAGTAAACTATGTCCAGCCGCGAGTTCAACGTCTGGTGTTAATTTGTTCCATCGCATTAAATCACCAATCTGCAATTGGTAATCGGTGGCGATATTATACAGACTATCCCCATCTTTTATGATATGGGTGGTAAGCGGATTATTTAAATACACTTGTTGACCAATCTGTAAACGGTCTGATTCTTTCAGCTTGTTCCATTTTAACAAACTCGCCATTTTGACATTGTATTTAACCGATAAACTAAATAAGTTTTCACCTAACCCAACTGTATGCACTGGCACATTTGGTAAATTCACTTCTGGATTTAGCAAAGGTGTATTAGCTGATGAAGGCTTAGCTGTAGGAACTGGGGCATTATTTTCTTTTATTTCTCTGAACCTAACCTGACTTACATCTGTTTGGTGGAACTGCACTTGACCTTGAGTTGGTTGCACAGCTTTTGGTTCACCAAAAGACACCACCCTAACTTGATTATCAAGAGTTTCTGCAACTAGAGTCGACAATTGGGTTTTCTCTTCGGCTACAGATGTAACTGTCGTGCTTGCGGGCTGATTTAATTGAGCTTGCGCTTCAACCACTGAGCCTGTTTGCAAACCGGCACGCAATGACACCGCTTCACTTGAAGTGACACCTCTTATGCTTGTTACAGTAGTAGGCTGCTTTACTGCAGTTTGATTATTGCTTTCTCGTTTCGGTGCTTTCTTACGAGTTATTTTTATTTTGGGCTGTGTAGTATAGAGCTGTGGTGAGTGTTCTGTTATCTCTGCCACTTTAGCCTTTCGATACTGCTCACGCAAAATACCAAACTCGCTATTACCATAGTCTTCTTTAATAATCGCTTGCGCTTGGTAAGATTGCGGGTAGGTTTGCACTAACGTCGTGGCTATTTTCTGAGACTGCTCTAAATGCCCCATCTCTTGATGTAATAGGTACTCTAAAAACAAACTACGCGATGAGATAAAACCATTTTGAGTATAACGTTCAAGGACCCTCAGCGCTTGATGCATATCACTCTTAGCATAATATAACCCGGCCAACGCGACTAACGCGCTTTGACTTTGCCCATCATGCTGAACTGCACTGTTCAAATAATCTAAAGCAAGATCAAATTTGTCTTGCTTCACTGCACATAATGCAAGATTTTCATAACTCTGAGAAACACGAAGGTAGCCATTCATATCAATGGCTTTATGGAGCTGCTCTGAAGCCTCGTCATACTCACCGATACGACACAAAAACGTGCCATAGTTATTCAGTGTGTTAGGGTCATTTGGAACAAGTTTAAGAGCCGTTTGATAAGACGCTTTTGCTTTTTGGTATTCTTTAACCTGCTCATAATAATAAGCAAGTGTGTAATGTGCCTCTGGTAAGTTTGGCGCAAATTTGGCAGCACGTTCTAAATTAAATTTAGCTTGAATGTTATTTCCCGCTTTAAGATATTCGAGTGCTAAAGTAATACGCGTTCTTGCTGCATCTTGGTTGTTAACCTCAGTATTCACAACAGGGCTATTCTTAGTCACGCTGTGCGTTTCAGTTACACAACCACTTAAGCCCAATAATGCAAACGGGATCACCCAAAAAGAACGCATGTATCACCTTGATAGTATGAAATAATAAGGACCTATATTACCGAAAAGCCCCTATCTTTCATCTATTTTATGTAAATAACTTCAGCAATAAATAATTACTTAAACTCAGTTACTAAAAGTTAGTTACTCACATTCACAGCAATGGAATTATCTTCGCGCTGCTGTTTTTTCATAATACGTTTAGTACGGTCAACTACGTCACCCACTAGCTGGCCACAAGCTGCATCAATGTCATCACCGCGTGTACGACGAACAATACAAGTTAAACCAGCGGCCTGTAATACTTTTGAGAAACGATCGATACGGCTGTTACTTGAACGACCATACTCATTACCCGGGAATGGATTGAATGGGATCAAGTTTATCTTAGACGGTGTACCTTTTAATACTTTAACCAGCTCATGCGCTTGATCTGTACTGTCGTTTACACCTTGCAGCATAACGTATTCGATGGTGATGTCTTTATTGGCTTTAGATCCATCAATATAACGACGACATGCCGCTAAGAACTCTTCAATTGGGTACTTTTTATTGATAGGTACTAACACATCACGTAAGTCATTGGTTGGCGCGTGAAGAGAAATAGCCAGTGCCACGTCAATTTTCTCTTTAAGAATATCAAGCGCAGGTACAACACCTGAAGTACTTAGTGTTACACGACGTTTAGATAAACCAAACGCCCAGTCATCCATCATCAGTTCCATCGCAGGAACGACATTGTTGATGTTTAGTAATGGCTCACCCATGCCCATCATAACAACGTTAGTGATTGGACGCTTAGTGCTGTCACCATTATGTAAGCCAATATCTGTCGCAACACGCCATACCTGACCGATGATCTCAGATACTTTTAAGTTACGGTTGAAGCCCTGCTGCGCCGTTGAACAGAATGTACATTCAAGCGCACACCCTACCTGTGAAGATACACACAGTGTTGCACGGTCTTTTTCTGGGATCCAAACTGTTTCAACTTCTTGGCCGCCTTCTAAGATCATCGCATATTTAATGGTGCCATCACTGGCAACTTGCTTAACTGAAATTTCAGGCGCTTTAATTTCGCACTGTGCTTGTAACTTAGCACGTAGCTTTTTATTGATGTTGCTCATATCGTCGAAGTTATCGATGCCGAAGTGATAAATCCACTTCATTACCTGATCAGCGCGGAATGGCTTTTCACCAACTGATGCAAACAATTCACGCATCCCCTCGCGATTCAAATCAAGTAAATTAATTTTTTTCTCTGTAGTGGCCATGAAGCAACCTCGATAAAGTGACGGTACGAAATTAAAAAGACGACGTATTGTATAAAAACCAACCAACACACTCAAACATTGTTGATGATTTTGCAAAAATAGCTACATAAGCTGACTTTGCAAAAGCAGCAAGGACTAAAAAAGGGCCCGAGAGCCCTTCTTTACTCTGTTCGATCCGCGATTAGCGAGTACGAGGACAGATTTCTTCTTCAGCGAAGAAGTAAGCGATTTCGCGAGCAGCTGACTCAGGTGCGTCAGAACCGTGTACCGCGTTCTCGTCGATGCTGTCAGCATAGTCAGCACGTAAAGTACCAGCTAATGCTTCAGCAGGGTTAGTAGCACCCATGATTTCACGGTTCTTAAGAACTGCGTTTTCACCTTCAAGAACCTGAACCATTACTGGACCAGAAGTCATGAAAGAAACTAGTGCACCAAAGAAAGGACGCTCTTTGTGCTCTGCGTAGAAACCTTCAGCTTTCTCTTGAGAAAGGTGAACCATTTTAGAAGCAACGATCTTAAGACCAGCAGATTCGAAACGGTTGTAGATTGCACCGATGTGGTTTTTAGCTACCGCATCAGGCTTGATGATTGAAAAAGTACGCTCTAAAGCCATCTTTTTAGCTCCAATAATAATTGTTGAATATTTACGGGCGCGAATTATACGCGTTTTAGCGCTAAAAACCTACTAGATCTTGATCCTTTAAAAATTTCGAATAGATCAGATTTCAGCGAAAAACCATGATCTGCGTCAAACATGACAATTTCATTAACCTTTATACTGCGCCGCTTTTTAATTTCACTTGAAATTTTATCGTCACTTTTGACCGAAACAGCTGACCAGCACTCAGTTCAATGTAAGAGGTTTTTACTATGTTTGTTCCAGAGCTTTTATCCCCTGCAGGTAGTTTAAAAAATATGCGTTATGCATTCGCATATGGTGCCGATGCCGTGTATGCAGGCCAACCACGTTACAGTTTGCGCGTGCGTAACAATGAATTTGATTTAGCCAATTTAGAATTTGGGATTAACGAGGCTCATGCGCTCAATAAAAAGCTCTATGTGGTTTCAAACATCGCGCCACACAATAAAAAAGTACAAACCTACTTAAAAGACATCGAGCCTGTGATTGCAATGAAGCCCGATGCGCTCATTATGTCTGATCCGGGTTTAATCATGCTGGTGCGTGATAAGTGGCCTGATATGCCAATCCACCTTTCAGTACAAGCTAACGCAGTTAACTATGCGTCAGTTCAGTTTTGGGCAAAACAAGGGATTGAGCGCGTAATTTTATCCCGTGAATTATCCCTTGAAGAGATCGCTGAAATTCGCGAGCTTTGCCCACAAACCGAGTTAGAAGTGTTTGTTCACGGCGCATTATGCATGGCCTACTCTGGTCGCTGCTTATTATCAGGCTATATCAATAAGCGAGATCCAAACCAAGGCACCTGTACCAATGCATGCCGTTGGGAATATGACGTTAAGCCAGGCAAGGAAACTGAAACCGGCGATGTAGTGCACAAAATCGACCCACAATCTGTGATCCCTACGCTAGGCGAAGGCGCACCGACCAATGAAGTTTTCATGTTAGAAGAGCAAGGTCGTCCGGGCGAATACATGCCAGCCTTTGAAGACGAACATGGTACGTATATCATGAACTCTAAAGACCTACGTGCGGTGCAGTATGTTGATCAGCTGACAAAAATGGGCGTGCACAGCTTAAAGATCGAAGGTCGTACTAAGTCTTTCTATTATGTGGCTCGCACTGCACAAGTTTACCGCAAAGCAATTGATGACGCGGTAGCAGGTAAACCGTTTGATCCAAATCTAATGCGCACTCTTGAAAACCTAGCACACCGAGGTTATACCGAAGGTTTCTTAAAGCGCCACGCTCATCAAGATTACCAAAACTATGAATACGGCCATTCAGTTTCTGACAAACAGCAATTTGTAGGTGAAGTATTAGGGCGCCTAGACAATGGCTTGGTTGAGATTGATGTTAAGAATAAATTCTGTACGGGCCACAGTCTTGAGCTGATGACACCTCAAGGCAACATCAGCTTCAACCTTGAGCATATGGAAAACAAAAAAGGCGAGAAAATTGACGATGCGAAAGGCTCTGGTCACATTGTAAAAATTCCATTGCCTGAAAATATCGATTTAGATCACGCTATTTTGATGCGTAACCTGAACGATCAAGAAGATACGCGTAACCCATTTAAAAAGGCCTAAATCATGGCGCTGTTGATCAATTCAAAGTGCATCAACTGTGATATGTGCGATCCTGAATGTCCGAATGAGGCCATTTATATAGGTAAGAAAATTTATGAGATTGATCCAAATAAATGCACTGAGTGTGTAGGCCATTATGACACCCCCACGTGCGTAAGTGTTTGCCCGATCGATTGCATAAAGCCCGACCCCAATCACAAAGAAGATTTAGATGCCTTAGCTGAGAAGTTTTTACGTCTTACTGGTTAAGGCAATTAAATCAAAATAGGTAATTCAAGAAAGGAAATATTAGCTTTCTGAAAATAAAAATGGCGCCCAATGGACGCCATTTTTATTTCTTCGATAAATTATAACTAAGTAATAAATTAGCGAAGTGCTTTTTCAACTTGATCGAAATGCGCAATCACTTCAACAATTTCAAGTTCAGCATCTTCATAGGCCGATTCAAACTGCATACCTTGTGAGGCCATTGCTTGCACAGTTGCAGGGTGAACCAATAAATCTTTTGCGTGGTAGCACACAGGTGAATCGTATTTAGGTAACTTGCCATCTTTGTGGTAACCAGATTCAATTTCTTCTAATGGCAATGTAGGAATAACGTCTGCAGCTTTGTCTAATGCCGAAAGGTAGCTGTCACATGCTGGGTATTTAGCGGTGAATTCAGCTAATAATTGACGAGAGGTCGCAACAAGTTGCTGTGAGCTTTGCTCTAGTTTTTGAGACGCTTCGTTGGCTCTGATCTCACCAAGTAAGCTTTGTGCTTGTTGCTTGTAGGTGTCTAAGTTGGTTACTTTAGCTGGTGCAGCTTCAGTTGTTTGTGTTTGTTGCTCAACCTGCTCTGAACATGCTGTTAGTGCAAGACTTGTAAGTAAAATTGCCAACCTAGATTTCATGAGAACCTCGTAATTATTATTGAAAACAATTCTCATTATACTCTTTAAAGAAAAGAATGAAATATCATTGTCATAAAATTATGAGGTTTTCTTTATTCTTCTAAATTCCGAGAATTTAGATAACTTTTAGATAGCTTACTTACCCTTACAGGTATTGGCCATAATGGCTTTTTGCGCTTGCGCTTCTTTCTCATTGTTATTTGATTTCGCCACCGCGTAACTGATCTTCGCATCGTTACACTTGTCTCTAAGTTCTTTATCCATCAAATATAGTTTATCTTTTTGTGCCTGAGCAAGCCCTTCTGTGCCTACATACTCAGCGCGTTCTTCAGGTGCTTTATCTTTTTCGTATGCTTCACCTTCGTTTACCTTACAACCTGATAAGACAAAGGCCAAAGGTAATACTGCAATCAATAAGCTTTTCATAAATTTACCTATTTTAAATACTTTTCTTGATTATAACTGATTTGATGCAATTACAAAGGAAAGGTTCAAAAGTTGCTTTTCAGACAATAAAAAACCGCATATTTGCATATGCGGTTTTTTTAAAGAAAACATTGGTTTTCTTAAGGCATGGCGTCTAAGTCCGCACCTTCTTTTTCAACTTCTACCGGTATTAAATCTTCTTTGCTTACACCCATAGCAACAGCAACCGAGCTTGCAACATAAACAGAAGAGTAAGTACCAATGAACACACCAAATAGTAGCGCAGTTGCGAAACCATGAATGGTCTGGCCGCCCCATACGAATAGCGCAATCAATACTAAAATAGTCGTAATTGATGTAACTAACGTACGATTTAGTGTTTGCGTGAGTGAGATATTGATAATTTCAATGGTGTCATCAATACGCACTTTACGGAAGTTCTCACGAATACGGTCAGATACAACAATGGTGTCATTCAGTGAGTAACCGATAACCGCTAAGATTGCTGCAAGGATCGTCAGATCAAATTCTAGGTCTAATAATGAGAAAAGACCCATAGTGATGATCACATCATGGAAAAGTGCCGCTACCGCACCGATGGCAAAACGATATTCAAATCGAAATGCAACATACATCAAGATACAGATAAGCGCGGTTAGCATGGCTAAGCCACCCTGCTCTTTTAAGTCTTCACCCACACTTGGGCCTACAAACTCAATACGACGCATTTCTACACTGCTATCCGCTTGCTTAAGCGCCGCAATTAGTTGGTTACCAATTGTCTCTGCTTTAACATCGCTGCCGCGAGGCGCTAAACGAACCAGTACATCTTGGCTCGAACCAAATAACTGTACTGACGCATCAGCAAAACCATTTTCAGCTAAGACAGAGCGGATTTTTGCCAGATCAGCTGGCTGTGAAAAGCCAACTTCAACCGCAGTACCACCAGTAAAGTCTAAGCCAAAGTTCAATCCACGGATTGCCATAGACGCAATTGATGCCAAGATCAATAACGCAGAAAGCGCCATGGTAAGCTTGCGCGCTGACATAAAGCGGATGGTGTCATTTAATTTTAATAACTGCATATCCGTCTCCTAGATTGAAAGCTTATTAATGCGCTTGCCACCGATCACTAAATTGATCACAGCACGCGTACCGACAATGGCCGTAAACATCGACGTGATGATACCGATTGCAAGTGTTACAGCAAAGCCCGCAATTGGACCTGTACCAACCGCAAATAAGATAACGGCTGCAATCAGTGTAGTGATGTTGGCATCGAAAATGGTGCTAAATGCACTGTCATAACCTTGGTGAACTGCTTGCTGAGGGCTACGACCGTCGGCTAATTCTTCACGAATACGCTCAAAGATAAGTACGTTCGCATCTACCGCCATACCTACCGTTAGTACGATACCGGCAATACCTGGTAATGTCAGAGTGGCACCTGGGATCATCGACATAACACCAACAATAAGTACTAGGTTAGAAGCAAGTGCAATGTTAGATACCAGACCAAAGCCTTTGTAGTACAACAACATAAATGCCAGTACAAATGCAAAACCAAGTACCACAGCTGTCATACCCGCTTCGATGTTTTCCTGACCTAGGCTTGGACCTACTGTACGCTCTTCAACGATTTGAATTGGCGCAACTAAGGCACCAGCACGAAGTAATAAGCTCAGGTTATGGGCTTCAGCTGGGTTATCAATACCTGTAATACGGAATGAGTTGTTCAGACGAGCTTGAATGGTTGCAACGTTAATCACTTCTTCAACCTTAATTGGCGGAAGCGCTTTCCCGTTTTCATCTTTCTTACCCGATGGCTTGTATTCAATAAAGACTGTCGCCATACGCTTACCAACAGCACGTTTAGTGAAGGCACTCATTTTAGCACCACCTTTGCTATCAAGGTTGATGCTCACTTGAGGGCGTGAGTATTCGTCTATACCCGATTGTGCACCAGTAATGTGAGAGCCGCCTAAAATAACACGTTTCTTCAGTACTACTGGGTAGCCATCTTTGTGCATGATCACTTCAGTGCCAGGTGGAACACGGCCCTGTGCAGCAGAGCGCACATCCGCGTTTTCATCTACTTCACGGAACTCAAGCGTTGCCGTTGCACCTAAAATTTCTTTAGCACGAGCAGTGTCTTGAACACCTGGTAGTTGCACGATAATACGTTCAGCACCTTGCTGTTGTACATTTGGTTCAGCAACACCTAATTGGTTAATACGGTTACGAATGATGGTTTCATTCTGTTTGATTGCGTAAGCGCGGATCTCTTTAAATTTCTGATCGCTCAAGCTCGCAAAGAATGCCAAGCTGTTGCTGCTATCATCAACAAAGTTATATAGTGGGTAACGCTGTTTTAAGAAGCGCTCAGCCGCATCTTTGTCATCATCATTACGCATGATCACTTGTACGCGTTCAGCACCCGACACACGGCGTATTGAACGATAACGAAGTTTCTCACCACGTAAGTCACTCTTGAAATCTTGCTCCATGGTTTCTAGCGCATTGTCCATCGCTGTGACCATATCGACTTCCATTGTGAAGTGAACACCACCACTTAAATCTAGGCCAAGCTTCATTGGGTTACCGCCAATGTCTTTCAACCAATCAGGTTGTGCAGGGCTCATATTAATTGCTGAAATGTAGTCTTCAGATAGGCTGTCACGCAAAATATCTTGCGCTTTTAACTGCTCTTCAACATTCGTAAAACGTACCAATACTTGATCGTTTTCTAATGCTGAAGATTTAACTGTGATGTTGTTCTCTTTTAGAGTCTCATTTACTTTGTCTAGCACGCTTAGATCAGCGCTGGCACCTTTAGTACCAGAAACCTGTATGGCCGGATCACGACCATACAGGTTTGGTGTGGCATATAAAATACCAATCGCTAATACAGCCAGAACAAGTAAATACTTCCACATTGGATACTTGTTTAACACAGGCTTTACCTTTTTATTTTTGTTTTTAGATTACAGCGATTTCATTGTGCCTTTAGGCAACACAGCTGATACTGATGATTTTTGTACTGTGACTTCAGTTTGGTCATTTAAAGCAATAACGACAAAGTCTTTGTCATCAGCAACTTTAGTGATTTTACCTACTAAACCACCTTGCGTTAGTACTTCGTCACCTTTACCTAATGCGCCCATTAGGTCTTTGTGCTCTTTTACACGCTTAGCTTGCGGACGGTAGATTAAGAAATAAAATACCAAACCAAATACACCAAGCATGATAAGCATTTCCATGCCACCGCCTGCAGGTGCAGGCGCCGCAGCACTTGCATGCGCAGTCGAGATAAATAAACTCATAACACTTCCTCTTATATTTTAAATTTATATTATTCTGTTTCAGCTAATGGCGGCACTGGTAGGCCACGTTTAGCGTAAAAATCTTCTACGAATTCGTCTAGTTTGCCTTCGGCAATCGCGTTTCTTAGGCCTTCCATTACACGTTGATAGAAACGTAAGTTATGAATGGTATTTAAACGCGCACCTAAGATTTCATTACACTTATCTAAGTGGTGTAAGTAAGCACGAGAGTAATTTTTACATGTATGACAATCACACTCAGGATCTAATGGACCTGTATCTGTTTTATGAACTGCGTTACGGATTTTAATAACACCCGTACTGATAAACAAGTGACCATTACGCGCATTTCGTGTCGGCATAACACAGTCAAACATATCTATACCACGACGTACCGCTTCAACTAAGTCTTCTGGTTTACCAACGCCCATTAAGTAACGTGGCTTGTCTTCTGGCATTTTGTAAGCACAGTGATCAAGGATATTGATCATGTCTTCTTTTGGCTCACCCACTGATAAACCACCGAGTGCATAACCATCAAAGCCAATTTCTTCTAAGCCTTTTTGTGATTCTGCACGAAGCTCAGGATACATACCACCTTGGATAATACCGAATAACGCTGAAGGGTTATCACCATGGCCCTCTTTCGAACGTTTTGCCCAACGAAGTGAAAGCTCCATTGAGTCTCGGGCTTCTTTTTCAGTTGCGGGGTAAGGTGTACATTCGTCAAAAATCATGACGATATCTGAACCTAAATCACGCTGCACTTGCATCGCTTTTTCAGGCGATAACATGATTTTTTCACCATTTACAGGTGACTTGAACATCACGCCTTCTTCAGAAATTTTACGCATTGCGCCTAAGCTGAATACTTGGAAACCGCCTGAATCAGTTAGAATTGGTTTATCCCAGTTCATAAAGTCATGCAGATCACCATGTTGCTTGATGATTTCAGTACCAGGACGAAGCATTAGATGAAAAGTATTACCTAAACAGATGTGTGCACCTGTATCTTTTAACTCGTCTGGTGTCATGCCTTTAACAGTACCGTATGTACCTACAGGCATAAATGCAGGGGTTTCGACCACACCACGGTCAAAAATCAAACGGCCGCGACGGGCTTTGCCATCTGTGCGATCTAATTCAAATTTCATAGCTACCTCAAAAGTCGGAAAAACAGTCCAACACTCGTTCTATAAACGCCATCGCGTTTATTTTTAGAGCTGATTTTAACCCTCCGATTCTACCCTGTTTACACAGTGAATTCTAATTATTGGGGCGAAAACTAAGAAATTAAAGATGACTGAGATAAGAGATAAGAGATAAAAATTAAGAGTTAAGAAAAAAGCTTAAAACAACAAGGCCCTGAGTTTCAGGGCCTTAATAATGTCATCTTAATGAAGATTATTTATCTTGTTTGGTGATAAACATGGCATCACCATAGCTGAAGAAGCGATATTGCTCAGTCACTGCCGTTTTATACGCCTTGATAATATGATCTTGACCAGCAAACGCACTCACTAACATGATCAAAGTAGATTCTGGTAAGTGGAAGTTAGTGATCATGGCATCGACTACCTGGAATTCATAACCTGGGTAGATGAAAATGTCTGTATCGCCATAAAGTGGCTGTAATTCACCTTCGCTCGCTTTCGCCGCAGACTCTAGTGAACGAACAGATGTCGTACCTACCGCAATCACTCGACCGCCATTGGCTTTGGTTTTCTTGATGGCATCAACCACTTCTTGAGACACTTCAATGTACTCAGAATGCATCACGTGTTCATCAACTGAATCAACACGTACAGGTTGGAAGGTACCCGCACCTACATGCAGAGTGATAAACTGTGTTTCTATGCCTTTTTCTTTGATCTTTTCGAGTAATGCCTCATCAAAGTGCAAACCCGCTGTTGGTGCAGCGACTGCACCCGGTTTTTCGTTGTATACGGTTTGATAACGCGCTTTATCTTCTTCCGTATCAGGACGGTCAATATAAGGCGGTAAAGGCATATGACCAATGTCATCTAAGATGTTTAATACCGTTTGCTCACCTTTGAACTCAAGCTCAAACAACTCACCATGACGGGCTACCATGGTCGCTTCTGCTTTACCTTCTAAGATTAGTGTTGCACCTTCTTTTGGTGACTTGCTTGAACGGACATGGGCAAGCACTCGATGCTCGTCTACAACACGTTCAACCAACACTTCAACTTTGCCGCCTGTGCTTTTTTGGCCATACATACGGGCTGGGATCACTTTGGTATTGTTGAAGATCATTAAATCGTTCGGGTTTAAGAAATCAATGAGATCTTTGAAGATCTTGTGACCTAACTCGCCTGTATTACCATCGAGGGTAAGTAGTCGGCTCGCAGTACGATCTGCCATAGGATGACGAGCGATTAACTCATCAGGAAGTTCAAAACTAAAGTCAGCAACGCGCATGACAACACCTCAAGTTATAAAACAGCGGCCAAGTTTAGTGTTCCTATAACACTTAATCAAGTGCTTGTAAGTGCACTAAAATAGCATTAACCTAGGTCTTCGAAGCAATGTTTTTAGAAACAGCTAATTACCGCATTCATAAGTAATAATTAATAATAATAAATTGCTATAAATCGGTGAGTTAAACCAATACAAGTCAACAATGCATAACAATCTTGGGGCGAAATAAAATATGGCAAAGCAACTTTCATTACTCATTGTTAATACCAGTGAGTCTGAGCGCGAAACCATTAAGCACACCCTAAATAGTCTTGAAGTTTTTAAATTTATTGAATGTACTGATAGCCAAGAAGCCATTCACTTACTTAAAAGCCAAAGCGTTGACCTTATCATTACTGGTTTGAATGTAGGTAAAATTGATGGTTGGCGCTTTGCTAGAATGATCCGTTCTGGGTTACTTAAAACCCCTAAAAACACCCCGATAGTACTCATCCCGCCGATTTACTGCGAACGTATTGCCGAAACGACAGCGCGCAGTTACAGCATTGATGCCGTATTACCGTTTGAGAAACATGCTCAGCTACCTGAGCTTCTTGCGAATGTTCTATCGACCCATTTAGAAAAAAGCAGCCGCTTAGATCTACTGCTGCTTGAACCTGATCCCATTCAAGCTAAAGCGATTTGCGAACATTTGGAGTTTAGCTTCGCGTGCACTGTCGTGAATACCCCGCAAGATGCGTATTCTATCTTCCTACAAAAACGGTTTGCCATCGTTTTGCTTAATACCACTGGTAATAACTATATTGAAAACAAACAATTAGTTGGCAACATTCTTGAACAAGAACCCAATCAAGCTGTTGTCACAATTATTGATAGCAAAGATGCTGATGATGCTGAGCAATTGCTACTAATGGGTGTGACTGATTTTATCCGTGCGCCCTATAATTTACGAATACTCAATAAAGTTTGTGACCATGCTGCACGCCGTGAAGATTTTATGGTGAGTTATGCTGAGTTTGCAGATAAAGTATCTCAACTTAGCCAAAGTGAGCGCCGTTATAAAGACCTTTTCTCAGCGCATCAGCGTATCTTGCTGCACTTAAATACAGTTGTTATGGAACTTGATACCGAATCTAAAATTCGTTTCATTAATCCTGCATGGGAAACCCTTTCTGGATTTGGGATTAAGGTCAGTCTGGGTGTTTCTCTCAACGAGTTTATTCATAGAGATGACCAACATAAATTAAATAAGCAACTGGCAAAAGTGCGCTCTGCAGAGCAAAAGTATGCTCAGCTTGAACTTCAACTCACGCAAAAAAATGGCGCTTCAGTATGGGTGGAATGTCGTTTTCAGTTGATCAAAAACACCACCAGCGCTGTTACTATCACAGCAACCATAGATAATATTCATGAACGTAAGCAGGCGGAACTACAATTACGCCACTTAGCTTTACATGACACATTAACAGGGTTACACAATCGCTATTACTTTGACCAGCAACTACAGACTCTGTGCAAAACAATGAGTGAAGACTCACTCTCTGAACATGCACTTCTATATATTGACCTCGACCATTTTAAAATTATTAATGATTCTAAAGGGCACCAGCAAGGTGACATCATTTTAAAAGAAGTAGCTCAGCTGTTTGGTCATAATATAGGTGATGAACACCTAATATTCAGAATTGGTGGTGACGAGTTTGCCGTTATTTTAAAAGAAGTGAGCTTGCTCGATGCGCATATCATTGCTGAAGGTATCTGTATGGCTATTGATAAGCATGAGTTTCATTCTGAAGAAAACAGCTTTTCCATTAGTTGCTCTATAGGGTTAACGCAAATTACCTGCGAGAATCATGATGCCAACGAGAGCCTTAAACAAGCTGATATTGCCTTATATATTGCCAAGAGCTTAGGTCGAAACCTAGTACACTGCTACAATAAAGAAGACGCCGAAAACAATACGCTACAGGGCGGATTAGAGTGGGGTCATGCCGTCAGGCAAGCATTGCAAAATGAGAAAATTGAATTACATTACCAACCAATTTGGTCATTTAAGCACGCAAATATAGCCTACTTTGAGACCTTACTGCGCTTAAGGGTCAATGATGAGCTCATTTATCCTAATCAATTTATACCTGCACTTGAGTTACTCAATGACACATTTTTAATGGATCAATGTGTTGTTAAACATGCAATTAAAGCTTTGTCGGAGCATGCTGAATTGAGCCAAGTTGCAATCAACTTATCAGCTCACTCATTCTTAGATGAAAGGTTATTACCACACATTCAAGATTGCCTAGTTCAGTACCAAGTAAACCCGAGCCGAGTGATTTTTGAGATCACAGAATCAGCCAGTATCAATAACTTGTCAGCTACTCAGACGATGATCAAAAAGTTGAATCAACTGGGCTGCCATTTCTCGATTGATGATTTTGGTACCGGATTCAGTACATTTAGCTACTTAAAGCAGCTACCTGCTCAACATGTTAAAATTGATGGCTCGTTTGTCCGAGATATGCTGAATGATCCGATTGATCTAGCACTTGTAAAAGCAGTGAATGATATTAGCCATTCTTTAGATAAGCACTCTGTTGCTGAGTACGTTGAAAGTAAAGAAATTTTTGACGCGCTAAAAGAGATTGGTATTGATTATGGACAAGGCTATTTCATTGCAAAGCCGCAGCCTATAGAGCTTCTCAAAAAAGAAATATCAACTATTTTGCCTGAGAAAACAGTTGCGTAACAATTTTAAACATAACTGAACTTTTACTTAACGATTTCTCATCTATACTTATTCTTGTGTGAAAAACGATGTCGACTTATATGTAGATTTTCACCTATATAGTACGACATCACAAGGATTGATTAATATCACAATAGGAAAGTTAAGGAGGTCGTTATGCTGCTATTAGTATCTTTTTTGCTGATCTTACACTGTGTCATTGCATTTCAGTGCTATCAAAGTACACAAAAGAAAGGCTACCCTACTTTTGTGTTTACCATCTTAAGTTTGATCCCATATTTTAACCTAGTCGTTTGGGTGTATTTATTATTTTTGCCTAACTTAAATGAGCAAACGCAAATACACCAATCAAGTCATTAAACTCTTTAAATCACAGCGAGAGAGCTTTACACCCTTTTGCTGTGATTTTTCTACTACTTAGGATTTATCAAAACGCATATTGTTCAGCACGTTCAGCTAACTTAGTAACTTGTATCTGACCTTTAACACACGATTCTATATCCGATTTTTTAAACACTAAAATGTGCTTTTCACGTTGTTGAGCCGGTGTAAACTTAAAGCTTACGTGCTCATTGCTTTTAACACTTCTTAAGCCGTTGCCATAGTCGCATAAGCTACTTGCGATACTTGTCTTCACTGTGGTTTTTAATAGCGCCTGCTGTGCTGCTTGTTGGGCTTGTCGAGCTTGCTTATCTTTCGCCAGCTTTTCTTTTAACTGCGTTTTGCTTTGGGCAAGCTTTTCTTTCTCAGCTTCCAGCTTTGCAATTTGCGCCTCTAACTCTTTACGGTGACGTTCAAGGTCTTTATCTTTGTCGTCTTGACGCTTAAGCATATAATTAAGCTCTTGCTTTTCGCGTTCCAATTCATGCAAGTCACGACGTGTATCTCGCTCTTGTTCAGCTACCTCTCGAATTTGTTCAGCGCCTTGTCTTACTGCCTCAAGTGCAACATGATAAGCTTCTTTTGATATATCCGCCACATTATCACTAAGATCTGACATCTGTACTTCTAAGGCTGAGAAGTCTGGAGATGGGATCTCTGAGAAACCATGTAAGTCACGCATACCTTCAATGTGCTTTCGCCAATCAAAGCGGCTTTTATTTCTCAAGCTCACATCAAAAACCAGACCTTGACCCGATAAATAGTAGCCTTCTACTGAACGTATTTGACCATCGGTGTCATGTTTTAAAGCAGTAGAAACAACACGCTGAAATATAGTAACTTCTCGCTTTAATTTATCTATCGCAGTTTGTTCTTTAGCGACACTCGAAAAAGACGCGCTTAGCACTGCGATTGATACTAGGGTTAACAAAGCTTTCATTAATGACCTCCATTTTGCGCCACAATCTCTGTTGGCGCATGTTCAACTTGCTCTGCAAGTTCATTCAACTGTAAGCGTAAAATTGCTTGATCTTGGGCTCTTTGCGTTTGCAAAAATGCCAGTAAATCATCAAGTGCCACTTGACGTTCAGCACGGTTTGTTAGTAACACTTGATTAGTTAGATCTGCTTGTAAGTTCTGACCTTTTTGCATCTGCTGTAAAATTTGCTGCATAGTATCTTGTTGTTTTTCTATTTGAGTTTGTTGTACAACAAGACCTTGCTCTAACGTTTTATTTTGCTGCCATAATTGCACAGATAAAATACTCAAAAAGCCAACACAAGCCGCCATGCCCCACTGCATCCAATTCCCTTGAAAACGACTTACTTGCTTAATTTCTGGAATAGCTATGGGCGTATCTGATGGCACTGATTGTTCTTCGTAACTATGCGCCATGTTTTGCCAAGCTTGTGCTTTTTCAAACAGCAACTTAGTTTCAGGATCAGCTAAGACTCGAGCATGCTGTGCTTCTGTGAGCTGCTCACCATCGAGCCATTTTTCAAGTAATTCATGAGCCGTTATTTCATGATTCGACACGGATCACCTCCAATGGCGCTTTCATCTTGCCAAGCGCACTATATAAACGGGATTTAACTGTATTAGGGGAAATTGCAAGTTGCTCAGCGATTTCTTCAAAGGTGAAATGCTGAAAAAACTTAAGTTCAACAATTTGTCTTTGCTCGAACGGTAAAGCCTGTAGCGCAGCATGAATATGCTGATTATCACTTTGCAACTGGACTGGGCAGTTGGGTGTATTCGCAGCTTCAGAGACTTTTTCAAGCGGGCTGGACTGTCTTTGCTTGCGAAAGAAGTCCATACACCGGGCTTGAGTCACTGAAAATAACCAAGTCTTAAACTGACTCTGACCATGAAAGTTATGTAAAGAGCGATAAACACTCATAAAGGCTTCTTGCATTAAATCAAGCGCATCATGGCAATCACCGGTCAGGCGAAGACAATGGTTATAAACCTGCTGCTCATGCTGCTTGATGAGCTTTAACCACGCAGCTTGGTCGCCTTGCTGGGCTTTTTTAATGAGTTTGTCTTGGCTTTGAAAAAACACCTTTAAACCCTAATTGTTAATCTCTGTTTAGTTAGTCGAAAGGTGTTTTAAAAAAGTTTGCCAAAAATGAAATTTATTTTTCGCAATCACATTGTTCAGTGATAAACGGCAATAATCCCTCACTGAATAAACGAAAATCTCGAATACGACCCGTGGTTTTACGCCAAATCAAACCAATCTCACGATATGCATCAGTGCCAGATTTTCTCACGGCTAAATCTTTACCAGATAATATGCCTGCATTTAAGGCCATTTGCGGCAAGAAAGTAACACCATGCTGATACTCAACCATGCTTAATAAAGTGTGTAAATTACTCGCTTCGAACGGATTAATACATTCATGCTTATTAAGATGGCAGGCACTGAGTGCATGACCTGTCAGACAGTGTTCCCTTTCAAGTAAAAACACACTCTGATCTGGCAGCAAGTTGTAATCATCAATGCCTTTTAGCGGATAGCTTTTATGATAAACCAAAGAGAAGGCGTCTTTAGTGAGCACTTTAGTGTGAAACTTTTCAGTTTGATAAGGTAAAGCTAGCATCGCCATGTCTATTTGCCCCTGCTCGAGACGCGCCAATAACTTATCGCTGGTATCTTCAATCAAGATCAGTTCTAAATTCGGGAAAGCTTCACGACAGTGTTGGTAAAGTGGTGCAGCAATAAAGCTAGCAATAGTAGGAATTAACCCCAAGACTAATTTGCCTGACAACGGGTTTTTAAAGCTCTCAGTGAACTCTTTAATGCTCATGGTATCTGCAACAATTTTCTTGGCACGTGTAACCACTTCTTCACCTAACTCGGTAAACATTAAGCTACGGTTCTCACGCTCAATTAGTTGACTGCCTAAGGTTTCTTCAAGGGTTTGAATTGCAGTACTCAAAGTCGATTGACCGATAAAACATGCCTGAGCGGCTCGACCAAAATGTTGATGCTGATGCACAGCAATAAGATATTGAAGCTGTTTAATACTAGGTAGGTTTGTCACAGTTTTCTCTAAGCAAACTCAAATTTCATTCAGTATAACGATGAAGTACTCAGAGTAAAACGGATAAGATCAATTGCTTATACCACCCCTCTTAATTAAGTGACCTTTTTGAGGCAAGGAAAGCTTGTCGATAACGAGGAGAAAATTTTGCTATTTAGTTGTTCTAAATGAGAAATTTTTAACGTAGTTAGCGGCAACTTTAGTCCCTCAAAATGATTAAGTATTACTAAGGGTTGGTATTAGATAATAAAAGAATAGCTGATATAAAAAGACCCCAGCACCGTGATGCTGAGGTCTTTTCAAGCTAAAAGTCTGTCTGTCTAATTAAACGCCGAATGCGGCTCTTAGAACATAGAATATAACAATAGCAAGAGCAGCACCGACTGGCAATGTAATTACCCAAGAAACCACAATATTTCTAATTACCCCCATATTCAGTGCAGCGATACCACGTGCCATACCTACACCTAGTACAGCACCTACTAGCGTTTGTGTTGTAGAGATAGGTAGACCAGTACCCGATGCAATAACTACCGTTGATGCAGCAGCAAGTTCAGCAGCGAAACCACGGCTTGGTGTTAAGTGCGTGATGCCTTCACCAATTGTTTTGATTACTTTCTTACCAAGGACTGCAAGACCCACTACGATACCGATACCACCTAGCGGTAAGATCCACCAAGCAAGTGCCGCTTTCTTAGCAATTTCACCGTTATGCTCAACAATGTTCACAACTGCCGCTAGTGGACCAATCGCGTTTGCTACGTCGTTTGAACCGTGAGCGAATGCCATACAACATGCAGTCAGTACCATTAGGATAGCGAATACTTTTTCAACGTTGTTGAACTGCATTTGCTTGTCTGCTTTAGGGTCCATTTTCAAACGGTTAATTGCCATTTTACCAATGATACCCACAACCACAGCAATACCTATTGCAAGCGCATAACCTTCAACCGCACCTAGGTTAATACCAATGTGCTTAAGACCTTTCTTAATGGTTACAAGTGACATAACAAAACCAGCTAGTCCCATATAAATAGGCACGTAACGCTTAGCATTTTGTAATGGCGAGTCTGTGTCGAAGATCAGCTTTTGCGCACTCATAAAGATTAAATAAGCAATAAAGCCTGAAATTGCTGGGGTAACAATCCAACTACCTACGATACCGGCAACTTTGCCCCATTGAATTGCTTCACTACCCACGGCAACCAATGCGAAACCAATAATCGCACCGATGATAGAGTGAGTTGTTGAAACCGGCCAACCCAGTAAAGACGCAAGTAATAGCCATGAGCCTGCTGCAAATAGTGCAGAGATCATACCTAATATCATCAACTCAGGAATATCAGCGAAAGGCGCTGCGTCGATGATACCTTTACGGATTGTTGATGTTACTTCACCACCAGCAAGGTATGCACCGGCGAATTCGAAGATCATCGCGATGATGATCGCTTGTTTAATGGTAAGTGCTTTCGAGCCTACTGAAGTACCCATGGCGTTTGCAACGTCATTTGCACCAATACCATATGCCATGAAGAAACCTACTGCCGCAGCAATTAGGATCAGCATGGAACCATAGTTAGCAATGATATCCATTGTTAAACCTTAAATTTTAAATACGAATAAAACGATTAACGAGCTAACATTAGCTCAAGTCGAGAACCAACACGCTCAGCAATATCAGCAAGCTCACCTACCCATTCAATGATCTTATATAAGAACATTACATCAACAGGGTTAAGTTCACCTTCGATAGCTCGGAGCTCTTGGCGGATCTTGATTTGCATTTCATCCGTGTCTTGCTCAATTGAGTCCAACTTTTCAAGCATGCTTTCAACCAGAGTTACTTCACGACCACGGAATCCAGTTTCCAGTAGCTCGTCAAACTCATTAATGGCTTTAGAGGCTTGTTTCGTTGCATCGACACAACGTTCAAGATAAGCAATGAAGTCATTTTGAATAGACTGAGGGATCACCATTTCACGACCAACAACACGACCTGCGATGTCTTTCGCTTTATTCGCAATTTTATCTTGCTGAGTGATCAACTCTAATAAATCGGTGCGCTCTACAGGCATGAATAAACCGCGAGGCAAGTGTAATCTTACTTCACGCTTTAAAACGTCTGCTTCACGTTCAAGGTTGCGGATTTCAAGACGAAGAGTTTCGGCTTCTGTCCATTCTGATTTGAATACATGATTAAAAAAAGGTACTAAAGTACTACTCGCTTTATGTACGATTTTAATGTGTTCTTCAATTGGCTTAATAGGTGACTTTGCAAATACACCTAAAAACGCATTTGATGGCATAACTGACCCTTAAATCATATTAATATGCTTGCAGGGTGAATTTTACAGCATTAGCCGACGTTGTGAACGGATTTTTGTCCGAAATGCGAATTAAGCTGCGCTGAATCATAAAAATCCAGCGCAAAGTGCGCATATATTTTTTACAGCGTTTTCGCGATATCTTCTTGAGATGTATGGCGAATATCTTTACCGTTCACAAAATAAATGACGTATTCAGCGATGTTCTGACAACGGTCTCCAATGCGCTCTAATGAACGTACAGACCAGATTAAATCCATAATTTTAGGAATAGAACGTGGATCTTCCATCATGTAAGTCATAATTTGACGCGTTAACGCTTCATATTCGCGGTCAACTTTTGCGTCTTCTTTATGCACCTCAAAGGCACTTTGCGCATCCATACGGGCGAACGCATCTAGCACATCATGCAACATCTTCGACACTTGGCGACCCATATTCTCTAAGTTTACCAATAAATCTTGCTGATCTTTAGTAAATGAATCTAGTGCAACACGTGCGATACGCTCAGCTTCATCACCAATACGTTCAAGGTCTGCGATAGTCTTAGCAATCGCAACTACTAAACGTAAGTCACTTGCAGCTGGCTGACGTTTAGCAATGATACGGGTACATTCTTCGTCAATGTTTACTTCCATGGCATTAACTTTGTAGTCGTTCTCGCTGACTTTACGTGCTTTTTCAGCATCGTTGTCGTTGATCGCATCAAGTGCAAGGTTTAATTGCTCTTCAACCAAACCACCCATGCTTAATACGTGGTTACGAACATTTTCTAGCTCTTCGTTAAAGCGGCCAGAGATATGCTTGTTTAAATTGTTTTCCATGATTTATTCCTCTCGCTCGCTATTAACCGTAACGACCCGTGATGTAGTCTTCCGTCTTCTTCTTAGAAGGCGTTGTGAATAGCGTGTTTGTGTCAGCGTATTCGATCAGTTCACCCATATACATGAATGCAGTTTGGTCAGAAACACGTGCAGCCTGTTGCATGTTGTGCGTTACAATCACAACCGTATACTTTTCTTTCAGGTCGTTGATCAGCTCTTCGATTACCAAAGTTGAAATCGGGTCAAGTGCCGATGTTGGTTCGTCTAGCAGTAATACTTCAGGTTCGATCGCAATTGAGCGGGCAATCACTAGACGCTGCTGCTGACCACCTGATAAACCAAAAGCACTGTCATGAAGACGGTCTTTAACTTCGTCCCACAACGCTGCACCGCGTAATGAGCGTTCTACCACTTCGTCTAGTTTACGCTTGTCTTTAATACCTTGTAGACGTAGGCCGTATACCACATTCTCATAAATTGACTTAGGGAATGGGTTTGGTCTTTGGAATACCATACCTACGTTACGGCGAAGTGCCGCAACGTCAACGCTCTTATCATAGATATTCTGACCATGAAGGTTAATCTCACCTTCGATACGACAGATATCAACTAAGTCATTCATGCGGTTAATACAACGTAATAATGTTGATTTACCACAACCCGATGGACCGATAAAAGCTGTTACCTGACCCTTAGGGATTTTCATATTGATTTTGCTAAGCGCTTGCTTGTCACCATAGTAAAGATCTAGGTCTTTGATCTCTAGTGCGGTTTGCTCTTCGCTCAAATTAGCTAAATCTAATTTAACTTGATTTGTGTTATTCACTTCAGGAGCTACTGTAATCATTTCTAAAATACCTAGTTATACTATTAATGTTCAAGAGAACGGAACTTTTCACGTAAATGGTTACGAATACCAATCGCAGTAATATTCAGTGCGATGATAACGCTGACCAGTAAGAATGCCGTTGCGTAAACCAATGGACGCGCGGCTTCAACGTTCGGGCTTTGGAAGCCTACATCATAGATGTGGAAACCTAAATGCATGAACTTACGATCTAAGTGAACAAACGGGAAGTTACCATCGATCGGTAACGTAGGTGCCATTTTCACAACACCTACTAGCATAAGTGGTGCAACCTCGCCGGCAGCACGTGCTACCGCTAAGATTAAACCTGTCATAATTGCCGGGCTTGCCATAGGTACAATGATGCGCCACAGCGTTTCGGCTTTTGTCGCACCCAGTGCCAATGAACCATGGCGTACTGAACTTGGAATACGTGATAAACCTTCTTCAGTCGAAACGATAACCACGGGTAGCGTTAAAATTGCTAAGGTTAATGCCGACCAAATTACACCTGGCGTACCAAATACAGGGCTTGGTGCAGCTTCTGGATAGAACAATTGGTCAATTGAACCACCTAACATATAAACGAAGAAACCAAGACCAAATACACCGTAAACAATCGAAGGTACACCTGCTAAGTTGATTACCGCGATGCGGATCATCTTAGTCACAGCGTTCTTAGCTGCATATTCGTGTAAGTAGATTGCTGCTACTACACCAAATGGCGTCACAATCACAGCCATTAGCATAACCATGAAAACAGTACCGAAGATTGCAGGGAATACACCACCTTCAGTATTCGCTTCACGCGGATCGTCTGAGATAAATTTGCCTGACTGAACAAAGAAGTGACCTAACTTTGCAAAAAAGCCCATGTCATTTGGGAACCACAAGTCTAATACCTGATAGATAGGTAAAGTTACTAGCTCCCCACGCATGTCTCGTACAACCACTTGATCTCGCTTCGCTTTCTTACGAAGTTCAAACAGGCGCGCTTCTAATACTTTGTATTCAGCACGAAGTTCTGCACGTTTTGACTCTAAATCAGCTAGTACTTCATCCGTTAAGGCATTATCAAGTGCGTATTTCTTTTCTTTTAAACGCAGACGCTCAAGTTCATAGTTAATGTGACCAATATCACCATTTTGTAGATCAAGTGCTTCTTCATTTAAGTCTACTGCACGCTCAACCAGTTCAACTAAACGTTCTTTAGGCGCATTAGTAACTTCTTTACCATCTTCGATTACACGCTCTACGTAGCCATAGAAATTACCATTTTTACTACGCTCAAATACCGCCATCGCTTCTGGCTTAGTTTGAGACTGGATATCTGTTGTGAGTATCCAGCGGAAATCTAGGTCTACATATTCACGGTTACCCGTTTTTACCAAGATACGTTCAATATATTCATCTTGGTATGCCGATAAATCATAGCCTGCTGCTTCTAAGCGAGATTTAGGCACCATCTCACGGTCATAAATCTCACCAATCACTGTTTGCTTAGGCACTGAGCCTTCAAGCTTTAATTCAACCACTTCTGATGGCCAGAAGAAGCTTAGACCTTTCCACGCGATCATCGCTAATAAACCGATAACCGAGATTAAACTGATGCTAACTGCACCACCTGTCATCCAGATCCAAGGAGATCCTGACTTAAACCATTGCTTTACCATGTCATGAAACTCCGATAATTACATTGAGCTGTATTTTTCACGTAGACGCTGACGAACAAATTCAGCGAGCGTGTTAAATACAAAGGTAAAAATAAACAACACGAATGCAGCAAGGAATAGAATACGATAGTGCGAACTACCCACTTCTGATTCAGGCATTTCAACTGCGATGTTTGCCGCTAAAGTACGCATACCTTGGAAGATACTCCAGTCCATGATTGGCGTATTACCCGTTGCCATCAGTACAATCATGGTTTCACCTACCGCGCGGCCTAAGCCCATCATGACCGCAGAGAAGATACCCGGACTAGCCGTTAGAAGCACAACATAAACAAGGGTTTGCCACTGCGTTGCACCGAGCGCTAATGAACCATTTGATAAGTGCTTAGGCACACTGAATACCGCATCTTCTGCGATTGAGAAAATAGTCGGAATAACCGCAAAGCCCATCGCAATACCAACAACCAGTGAGTTACGTTGGTCAAACGTTAGACCTAGCTCATTCGTTAAATATTGACGCACATTGCCATCAAATACCCACAGTTCGATTTGACCGCTGATTGCGAATGACAACCAACCGATAAATAACACTACAGGAATAAGTAAAATTGAATGCCAACCGTCTGGAATTAAATGACGAATACTCGCTGGCAGTTTAGTCCAACCAAATGCCGTCGCGATCACCGCCACTGGCAGTAAAGTCACGAGTGCAATCACTGCTGGAAGATGCGTTTCGATTAAAGGCGCTAACCAAAGACCCGCTAAGAAACCAAGGATAACTGTTGGTAGTGCTTCCATAATCTCAACGGTTGGCTTTACTACGCGACGTAATTCACTCGACATAAAGTAGGCTGTGTAAATTGCTGCTGAAATGGCAATTGGCACAGCAAATAACATGGCATACATCGCCGCTTTAATCGTACCAAATGAAATTGGTACTAAAGAGAACTTAGATTCAAAGTCATCAGATGCTGACGTTGACTGCCAAGTGTATGCAGGCTCAGGATAGCCTTCGTACCATACTTCATTCCAAAGTGCTGACCAAGTTACCTCAGGATGCTCGTTGTGCACTTCAAATATAGAAAGCGTATTGTTCGATAGAGACAAAACCGCGTTAGCTCGAGGTGATACAGCAAAATTATCAATGGCTTGTTCACTGATTTTGCCACGCCATAATTCAGCTTCACTGGTCGTGTAGTACACGCCTAAGTCGCCTGATGATGTCGTCGTGAAGAAAGTACGGCGATAATATTCTGTGTAGATATCTAGCTTATTCGTTTTCTCAGTTTCAAAAGCACGGATTTTGGCAAACTGACGGCCATTATCTTCCGTGTTTACTTCAAACCACTGAGACACTTCACCGTTATCGTTTGCCAGCATCAAAGAATTTGCACCAGCAAGTAATGTCGCGCTCACTAGGTTTGCATTCTCTTCGTTGGCAGCAAGAACTTGGAACTGCTCAACTTCAGCTGGGTCACGCGTATCAAAGATATATATTTTGTTTGCACTGCGAACAAATACGCGAGATGTATCTGGTGAAATCAGTAACTCATTTACTCGGCCATCAATGTCCAGTTCAGTGCGCTCAATTAGCCACTCAACTTCACCAGTAAACATATTCTCTTCAGGTGTAAAGGCTGCAAATACCACGCGCTTGTCTTCAGTCACTGCAACTGCTGCAGCTTTATCTTCATAATAACTGAAGGCAAACTTAGCAATTGCTTGCTCTTGCTCATCTACTAGTAATTGTTCACCATCTAATGGGTAGCCAATACGTGGTGTGATCAAGCGCTCGTTGCTAGGGAAAGTCACTAAGAAGCTCGGCTTAACCAGCTTAATTGCACCATTATCTAAACCGTATGCATATAAGCCTAAAAACGGCGCACTTTTCGCGAATGTCGTGATATTTCCATCAAGTTCAACATCTAGGCTTTTCATTAATTGCCCTGAGCTGTCGCCTTTTATATGGTAAAAATCGACATGCCCAGAATCTTCTAATAGATAAGCAATCTCTGTTTGCTCTTCAACACCAATACCAACATAGTTTTTCTCTGAAGATAAACTCACATCTGTGCGCTTCTCTACTTTTGCTGACTCTAAGATTGGCTCTACGACATATAGTAGATAGAAGAAGATCAACAGCAATGCCACAAGTACCATTACCCCACCTGCGGTAATACTGTATTGTGCAAAGCGATCTTTAAATAAACGGCGCTTGTCCGTTTTAAAAGATTTTTGCTGTGCTGAGGTAGACATTAAAACACCTTATTATCTTTGAATTGCGAGCATTATATTTCATCAAGATGACAGTAATGTTACACAAAAAGGACTGTGAAGATTAAAAAAGTGAACTTTTATTAACACAAATAAGTCAGAAAAAAAGTTCTTTAAAATGAATATTATTGAGTCTGAATTAGTGATTTTCTGGACAACAGACAAAACTTAACTAATCTTAAATTGCGGAGATTTATTGGCGTAAGGAGACGTTTAGTAAATAGCCGTTCGTTTCCACTTCTACTACACAGTAGACAAAAATAATAAGAGACATTGATATGAAGCAGTTAGTTTTAACAATTATAGGTAAGGACCGGCCGGGTCTCGTTGAAGAAATATCAGCAGCCATCCTAGAACACCATGGTAACTGGATGACCAGTAACCTCAGCCATTTAGCAGGTCAATTTGCAGGTATCGTGCAAGTTGAAGTTGCTGAAGAGCATCTTTTAGAAATTCAAACCGCACTTGATGAGTTACAAGGTTTAGACGTTCGTATTGAATCAGGTGATTCTGATACAGCAGAACAAATACCTGAAACGCTTAATTTAGTGATCACAGGTAATGACAGGCCAGGTATCGTCAAGGAGCTTTCAAGTGTTATTCGTCATAAAGGGGCAAACATCACACATCTGAACTCTCGCCAGCGCAGCGCACCAAACTGGGGGGTGCCTATTTTTAGCGCATTTGCAACGGTCACGTTACCTGCCGGTATGCATAAAGATAACGTTATTGATGCGCTTGAATCGATCACCAGTGATCTGATTGTTGATATCGAAAGCGAATAAATACTCACTTCTAATAAACCAAGTCTTATATGGCAGCTCGAGGAGTACAGCTGTCATATAAGTGTAATAAAAAATCCCTATATTTTGCAATTGTACCTTTGATTACCTACGGATAGATCATGCATTCTGTACCACACACCTCTACTAATATTAGCTATTTTGCCAAAGAGTTAAGTTGGCTTTCGTTCAACGAACGCGTTCTTCAAGAAGCCAAAGATCAAAATAACCCGCTTATCGAGCGACTGCGTTTTCTAGGCATTTTCTCTAACAACCTAGATGAATTTTTTAGAGTAAGAGTTGCTGATTTAAAAAGAAAAGTTTTACTTAACAGTTTATCTGACGCCCACTTTGACGCCGACGAAGAGCTGTTGAACCAAGTGAATAAAAAGGTTCTTTCTTTAGGGAAAAAATTTAACCACATTCATCATCACTTGTTAGATGATCTCGATAAACAAAATATTCATATTAGCCAGCCTGAGTCTCTATCTACGTTCCATCAAGAGTGGTTAGAAGATTTTTTTAATGACCAAGTATTACAGCATATGTCACCCATGTTACTCAGTGAATCAAAAGATTACTCAAGTAATATAAATGATGCGATGACTTATCTTTTCATTCATATGAGTGGTGAAAAATCTCAATATGCTTTGCTCGAGATCCCAACCGATCGACTGGATCGATTTGTAATTCTACCTACTGAGAAAAGCCGTCATAAAAGCATTGTCATGCTTGATGACGTTGTCAGTTATTACTTGGCTGATGTATTTAAAAGTTTTGTTAAATTCGACAAAATCGAAGGTTATTCAATTAAATTAACCCGTGATGCGGAATACAACTTAGACAATGAAATCGAAGAAGGCTTACTCGATAAAATGTCAAAGGGCTTAAAACAAAGGTTATATGCTGAGCCCGTTCGTATGGTTTACGACCAAGCTATGCCTGATGAGATGCTAAAGGTATTAAAAAAACGTTTAGGTGCAAGCCAGCAGGATGCGCTTATTCCTGGTGGTCGCTATCGAAACTTTAGGGACTTTATTTCATTTCCGAATGTTGGTCGTAAGCACTTAGAAAATAAGCCATTAAAACCCCTTATCAGTTCAGCTTTCGCCAAGCATAACAGCGTATTTAAAGCCATCTCAGAAAGAGATATTTTACTATATTACCCTTATCACACTTTTAACCATATGTTGGAGTATGTGAGACAAGCGGCTTACGACCCAAAAGTAACCCAGATTAAAATCAATATTTATCGTGTCGCTTCTCGCTCGAGACTTGTGTCATCTCTGATCAACGCAGCCAAAAATGGTAAAAAAGTCACTGTTATGGTCGAGCTAAAAGCGCGCTTTGATGAACAAAACAATATTGAGTGGGCAAAAGTGCTCAGTGAAGCCGGCATTAAGGTGCTAGTAGGACTCCCCGCGCTCAAAGTACACAGCAAACTATGTGTTATCCACCGAAAAGAAAAAGGTAAAATTGTAAAATATGCTCACATAGGTACGGGTAACTTCCACGAAAAGACAGCGCGAATTTACACTGACTTCAGCCTATTCACCAAACACAATGAAATCTGTGATGAATGTGATGAAGTCTTTAGATTTATCGAAACCAGTTATCGCCCATTTACTTTTAAGCATCTACAAATTTCACCGTTAAATGCCCGAGAGCGCATTTGTCAGGGTATAGAGAATGAAATTTTAGCCGCAAAGAATGGGAAATTTGCACAAATCACTATAAAAGTGAATAATCTGGTCGACAAACAGCTCATTGATTTGCTCTATAGTGCATCTCGACAAGGCGTAAAGATTCGCATTATTGTTCGAGGCATGTGCGCGCTAGTTCCCGGTTTACCTCAATTTAGCGATAATATTACAATTATCAGTATTGTTGACCGTTTTCTTGAACATCCTCGAGTTATGGTGTTTGAAAACCAAGGCGATCAGCAGGTTTATATCTCTTCTGCCGATTGGATGACAAGAAACTTAGATCACCGTGTTGAGGCTGGCGTGCCCATCTTAGATAAAGACTTAAAGCAACTTGTGATCAATATATTAGAGCTACAATTTAAAGATTGCTGCAAAGCTAGGATCATAGATGCAGAGCAACAAAATAAGTATGTACCGCGAGGTAACAGGAAAAAAGTACGCTCTCAAATTGCCATCTATGAGCTTTTGAGTAAATGGGAAAACGATTATGCACAACACACCTGAGCCAGCGCCGTTTGCTGCGCTTGATTTAGGTTCAAACAGCTTTCACCTGGTGATTGCTAGAAAAATAGAGGGTCAGTTACAGATCCTACATAAAGAAAAGCACCGTGTTCATCTTGCTGCCGGATTAAATGCACAATTTGAGCTCTCAGAAGAGGCAATTGAGCGTGCTATGTTGGCGTTCAAACAGCTGGCGCAAACTCTCCAAGGATTTGATGCGACTAACGTGCAAGTGGTCGCAACTTATACCCTTAGAAACATCAGAAACATTAAATGCTTTTTAGCTGAGGCGAAAAAGTATTTTCCATTTAATATCAATGTAATATCTGGCCAAGAAGAAGCTCGATTGATTTACCAAGGCGTCGCTAATTATGTGCACGGTGAAGACAATCGTTTAGTCATTGACATTGGCGGGGGTAGTACTGAGCTTGTCATAGGTCAACACTTTGAAACAAAGCAGTTAACTAGCCGTGATGTAGGCTGCTCCAATATTACCAAAGCATTTTTCTCATCAGGGAAACTAAGCAAAAGTGCATTTAAAAAAGCCATTATTGCAGCTAGACAAGAACTTGAGCCTATCACGCCACGTTATCGTAAATCAGGCTGGCAACAATGCTATGGCACATCTGGAACAATCAAAGCGTTATTGGCCATCGCTCAAGTACAATTTGACAGTGATATTTTAACCCTTGAAATTCTAGAAAACATCAAGTCTCTACTTATTGCGCAAAGTAGTATCGAACTACTTGATATAAAGGGACTTAATCCTGAGCGGCATACAAATATCGCGGGGGGCTTAGCTATTTTGATCGCCTCCTTTAAAGAATTAAAGATAGATAAATTAAGCTATTGTGATTACGCCCTAAGAGAGGGCGTGCTTCATGAAATGTTTAATTATGACGAGTTTGATCTAAGGGTGAGAACCATAGTCGCGCTCGGGCAGCATTATAATATTGATACAGTTCATGCTGATAATGTATTCGATACAATTAAGCACCTATTTCAACAATGTAAAAAGCCCTGGGGCCTGAAACAAAAAGATCTCCTATTGTTACAGTGGGCCGCGCAGTTACATGAAGTCGGATTAGCCATAAATTCTTCTGCAATTCAAAAGCACAGTGCCTATATTGTTTTAAACAGTGCCCTACCCGGTTTTACACAACAACAGCAAAATGTGCTCAGTGCTTTGATCAGATTTCATCGCAAGAAAATTAAAGTCATAGATTTGGAAAACTACAACATTCTCAACACTGAAAAGTTTGCAAAACTACTAAGCCTTTTCAGGTTAGCAGTAATGGTAAATAGAACCAGACAACTCACCGATATTTCTAGACCCACAATTGAAGTACTAGAGGCTTCAACGCTTGTGAAGTTCGATGAGCAACACAGTGAAGAGCAAGCACTTTTGTTGGCTGATTTAGAGCAGGAACAAAAGTATTTAGCCTCAATTAACATCAATTTAAGTTTTGAAATTGGCAGTGTATTTCAAAATTAATACTCATAAAATAACGAAATAAAAAAGGTGGCTAAGCCACCTTTTTTATTCTCTTATCTTTATCTAGCTAACCTCAGATCTGTATAAGA
>NZ_PNEC01000022.1 GCF_005886345.1 Pseudoalteromonas phenolica | reverse complement strand
AGTTCATATTAGCTTCTGCGCTAAAACCACTTTGGCGTTGTATGGTTAAGCCTCACGGGTAATTAGTACTGGTTAGCTTAATGTATCACTACACTTCCACACCCAGCCTATCAACGTTGTAGTCTCCAACGGCCCTTCAGTTAACTTAAAGTTAAAGTGAGAACTCATCTCGAGGCTCGCTTCCCGCTTAGATGCTTTCAGCGGTTATCGATTCCGAACGTAGCTACCGGGCAATGCAATTGGCATCACAACCCGAACACCAGCGGTTCGTCCACTCCGGTCCTCTCGTACTAGGAGCAGCCCCTCTCAATTCTCAAACGCCCACGGCAGATAGGGACCGAACTGTCTCACGACGTTCTAAACCCAGCTCGCGTACCACTTTAAATGGCGAACAGCCATACCCTTGGGACCGACTTCAGCCCCAGGATGTGATGAGCCGACATCGAGGTGCCAAACACCGCCGTCGATATGAACTCTTGGGCGGTATCAGCCTGTTATCCCCGGAGTACCTTTTATCCGTTGAGCGATGGCCCTTCCATTCAGAACCACCGGATCACTATGACCTACTTTCGTACCTGCTCGACGTGTCTGTCTCGCAGTTAAGCTGGCTTCTACCATTACACTAACCGTACGATGTCCGACCGTACTTAGCCAACCTTCGTGCTCCTCCGTTACTCTTTGGGAGGAGACCGCCCCAGTCAAACTACCCACCAGGCACTGTCCACAACCCCGATTAGGGGCCTATGTTAGAACATCAAACATACAAGGGTGGTATTTCAAGGATGGCTCCATGACATCTGGCGACGCCACTTCAAAGCCTCCCACCTATCCTACACATGTAGGCTCAATGTTCAGTGCCAAGCTGTAGTAAAGGTTCACGGGGTCTTTCCGTCTAGCCGCGGGTACACAGCATCTTCACTGCGATTTCAATTTCACTGAGTCTCGGGTGGAGACAGCGTGGCCATGGTTACACCATTCGTGCAGGTCGGAACTTACCCGACAAGGAATTTCGCTACCTTAGGACCGTTATAGTTACGGCCGCCGTTTACCGGGGCTTCGATCAAGAGCTTCGCCTAAGCTAACCCCATCAATTAACCTTCCGGCACCGGGCAGGTGTCACACCGTATACGTCATCTTACGATTTTGCACAGTGCTGTGTTTTTAATAAACAGTCCCAGCCACCTGGTCACTGCGGCTCTCAGTCGCTTAGAGAGTAAATCTCATCACAACCAAGAGCGTACCTTCTCCCGAAGTTACGGTACAATTTTGCCTAGTTCCTTCACCCGAGTTCTCTCAAGCGCCTTAGTATTCTCTACCTGACCACCTGTGTCGGTTTGGGGTACGATTCGAAATAATCTGAAGCTTAGAGGCTTTTCCTGGAAGTAGGGCATCATCAACTTCACTACCGTAGTAGCTCGTCTCGACTCTCAGCCTTAGCGACCCGGATTTTCCTAAGTCACCAGCCTACAGCCTTTCACATGGACAACCAACGCCATGCTTGATTAGCCTGCTCCGTCCCCCCATCGCAATTATTCCAAGTACGGGAATATTAACCCGTTTCCCATCGACTACGCTCTTCAGCCTCGCCTTAGGGGTCGACTTACCCTACCCTGATTAACATGGGATAGGAACCCTTGGTCTTCCGGCGTGCGGGTTTTTCACCCGCATTATCGTTACTCATGTCAGCATTCGCACTTCTGATATGTCCAGCATGCCTCCCGGCACACCTTCAGCCACTTACAGAACGCTCCCCTACCCCGCATACTAAGTATGCAGCCGTAGCTTCGGTGGTATGTTTAGCCCCGTTACATCTTCCGCGCAGGCCGACTCGACTAGTGAGCTATTACGCTTTCTTTAAAGGATGGCTGCTTCTAAGCCAACCTCCTAGCTGTTTTAGCCTTCCCACATCGTTTCCCACTTAACATACACTTTGGGACCTTAGCTGACGGTCTGGGTTGTTTCCCTCTCCACGATGGACGTTAGCACCCACCGTGTGTCTCCCGGATAGTACTTTACGGTATTCGGAGTTTGCAAAGGGTTGGTAAGTCGGGATGACCCCCTAGCCTTAACAGTGCTCTACCCCCGTAAGTATTCGTCCGAGGCTCTACCTAAATAGATTTCGGGGAGAACCAGCTATCTCCCGGTTTGATTAGCCTTTCACTCCAAGCCACAGGTCATCCCCTAACTTTTCAACGTTAGTGGGTTCGGTCCTCCAGTTGATGTTACTCAACCTTCAACCTGCCCATGGCTAGATCACCGGGTTTCGGGTCTATACCTTGCAACTGCACGCCCAGTTAAGACTCGCTTTCGCTACGGCTACCCTAAACGGTTAACCTCGCTACAAAATATAAGTCGCTGACCCATTATACAAAAGGTACGCAGTCACCCTCGAGGGGCTCCTACTGCTTGTACGTACACGGTTTCAGGTTCTATTTCACTCCCCTCACAGGGGTTCTTTTCGCCTTTCCCTCACGGTACTGGTTCACTATCGGTCAGTTGGGAGTATTTAGCCTTAGATGATGGTCCACCTATATTCAGTCAAAGTTTCACGTGCTCCGACCTACTCGATTTCACTTTAGATAAGTTTTTGTGTACGGGACTGTCACCCTGTATCGTCAAACTTTCCAGAATGTTCCACTAACTACACTAAAGCTTAAGGGCTAGTCCGATTTCGCTCGCCGCTACTTTCGGAATCTCGGTTGATTTCTTTTCCTACGGGTACTTAGATGTTTCAGTTCTCCGCGTTCGCCTCGTTAACCTATGTATTCAGTTAACGATACCTGCAAGCAGGTGGGTTTCCCCATTCGGAAATCCTAGTCTCAAGCGCCTCTTACTGGCTTGACTAGGCTTATCGCAAGTTAGTACGTCCTTCATCGCCTCCAACTGCCAAGGCATCCACCGTGTACGCTTAGTCACTTAACCATACAACCCGAAGTGGTTTATTACTTTGAGGTGTATGTGTCAAAGACAGTTTTAACTTCGCCAGAAGTTAATATTGAATACTAAAGTAGACGCTAATTAATCAATTAAATGATTAATCGGCATTGTTTTACTTTTGAAAACTCTTTTTAGAATTTTTTCTAAAAGAATTAATTATCAGCTTTTCCAAATTTTTAAAGAGCAATATTAATTAGCTATTAAAGCTAACTAACAATCATCTGTGTGGACACTACGAACAAATCTGTTCTAAATCGTTAAGGAGGTGATCCAGCCCCAGGTTCCCCTAGGGCTACCTTGTTACGACTTCACCCCAGTCATGAATCACTCCGTGGTAAGCGCCCTCCCTAAGGTTAAGCTACCTACTTCTGGAGCAACCCACTCCCATGGTGTGACGGGCGGTGTGTACAAGGCCCGGGAACGTATTCACCGCGGCATTCTGATCCGCGATTACTAGCGATTCCGACTTCATGGAGTCGAGTTGCAGACTCCAATCCGGACTACGACGCACTTTAAGTGATTCGCTAACTCTCGCGAGCTTGCAGCACTCTGTATGCGCCATTGTAGCACGTGTGTAGCCCTACACGTAAGGGCCATGATGACTTGACGTCGTCCCCACCTTCCTCCGGTTTATCACCGGCAGTCTCCTTAGAGTTCCCGACCGAATCGCTGGCAACTAAGGATAGGGGTTGCGCTCGTTGCGGGACTTAACCCAACATCTCACAACACGAGCTGACGACAGCCATGCAGCACCTGTATCAGAGTTCCCGAAGGCACCAAACTATCTCTAGTAAGTTCTCTGTATGTCAAGTGTAGGTAAGGTTCTTCGCGTTGCATCGAATTAAACCACATGCTCCACCGCTTGTGCGGGCCCCCGTCAATTCATTTGAGTTTTAACCTTGCGGCCGTACTCCCCAGGCGGTCTACTTAATGCGTTAGCTTTGGAAAAGTTGTCCGAAGACCCCAGCTCCTAGTAGACATCGTTTACGGCGTGGACTACCGGGGTATCTAATCCCGTTTGCTCCCCACGCTTTCGTACATGAGCGTCAGTATTGACCCAGGTGGCTGCCTTCGCCATCGGTATTCCTTCAGATCTCTACGCATTTCACCGCTACACCTGAAATTCTACCACCCTCTATCATACTCTAGTTTGCCAGTTCGAAATGCAGTTCCCAGGTTGAGCCCGGGGCTTTCACATCTCGCTTAACAAACCGCCTGCGTACGCTTTACGCCCAGTAATTCCGATTAACGCTCGCACCCTCCGTATTACCGCGGCTGCTGGCACGGAGTTAGCCGGTGCTTCTTCTGTAAGTAACGTCACAGCTAGCAGGTATTAACTACTAACCTTTCCTCCTTACTGAAAGTGCTTTACAACCCTAAGGCCTTCTTCACACACGCGGCATGGCTGCATCAGGCTTGCGCCCATTGTGCAATATTCCCCACTGCTGCCTCCCGTAGGAGTCTGGACCGTGTCTCAGTTCCAGTGTGGCTGATCATCCTCTCAAACCAGCTAGGGATCGTCGCCTTGGTGAGCCATTACCTCACCAACTAGCTAATCCCACTTGGGCTAATCTAAGGGCGAGAGCCGAAGCCCCCTTTGGTCAGTAGACGTTATGCGGTATTAGCAGTCGTTTCCAACTGTTGTCCCCCACCCTAAGGCATATTCCCAAGCATTACTCACCCGTCCGCCGCTCGTCATCTTCTAGCAAGCTAGAAATGTTACCGCTCGACTTGCATGTGTTAGGCCTGCCGCCAGCGTTCAATCTGAGCCATGATCAAACTCTTCAATTAAAAGTTTTT
>NZ_PNEC01000021.1 GCF_005886345.1 Pseudoalteromonas phenolica | reverse complement strand
GGTTTTTTGCGTTTATGGTGCTAAATCGTCCTGCACAGTGATGAGGTGATGCACTGTGATAAAAAGACGAATTAGCGCAAGGTGAAATGAGCAACCTTCACCGTGCTTAATCTTGACGACCTTAACTCCAGCTAAACTGGTCTATCTCAACTTGTGAAAAAGAAGCGTATTCACTGCGTTCGCTGTCATTAGAATTTTATAAGGTAACAGCGAAGCTAATCTGCGGTTTCATTCCTCCATATGGTAGTTGTAGATAGTCAGTAAAGGCCCCTCTGGGCAGCAATGCAACGGTTTTATTGTTATTCGTAGAATTTGCGCCTCAAGAGAAAACAAGCTGATAAAGCAGTTCAAGAGCGCTTGATTCTTCTTACTGCATATTCGTAATTTACAGGCAGGAGACTTTAAATTACAAACAACTTTCGCTTACTTCAATTATCGATACTCACGAGACCTGTATTAGAATCATATTTTAATTTCACATTCTGTGTTTCATTCAAAGTGAAAGTGCACACCCCTTTACTGGCTCTTAAAACTTTAAATGCGCCATCAGCAGTTGAGTAGTACCACTTAGTATCACCATTAGACTTCTTGCGGCCTGCTCCAGAGCGGTTCAGGATATATTTATGATCAAGTAAGTTATTCCAAAGTCTGGCACAGCGGTTTGAATTCGGCTTGTTGGTATTTTTGTTGTGTTTGTTTAGCCTGTCTTTACTCTCAACTAAATAGCCACTTTCGTTAAAGTTAAAAGAGCTGTCCTTAAATGAGGGGACGTTTGCAGCCGCGCCGCCAATATTTTCTTCTTCCCAAAATGCTTTAGCAGCATACACTTCTTGTTGAAACTTATCGGCAATAGCAAGAAGAGGGTTACCGCATTGTGATACATAAGTCAGATCAGCAATGTGTCTAGGCCCTTCCATAACAAATTCAGATTCAGCAGTTTGTGGGTCTATTTTGTAGATTTTGGCGTTTTCGCCACTATTTCTTGCAGAAACGTATAATTGACCATCGTTTGCTGTCGCAATGCCTGATGGCCAATTTAAGTTATGTTCACCAATTTTATCTAGTTTCATGTTGCTTTCATCAAGGATGTAAAGTGACTTGGCATTTAGAACATAGACGTTATTACCATCAATTGAATAAGTAATGTCGCCATGGGCGAAATCATCCCAACCCGCATCGTTTGTTTGCATTTTCCCCAGTACAGTTTTATCGCCCGTTTCTAAGTCAAATTGGTACATATAAGTTTGACTGGTGGCGAGCAAAAAACTGCCATCTGGTGATACAGCAGAGCGTTTTATTGGATAACTTGTTGTGTCTGCGATTTCAGTCGCCGTGCCAGAAGATAAGTCATACTGATAGATTTTTGACGCATTTGTATCTTTGTCCAAACGCTGCATCATAATCAATTGATCATTCGTTTCAGCAAGATTACTAACAGGAAGTGAAGCGCCTGGCATTTTGCTATAGGATTTATTTACTAAATCTATATGGTACAGAGAGTTATTTCCTTGTTCTGCATATCTATCAACCGCAAATAACCCCTCTAGGCATGCGTCATTTGCACCTACGTGAGATGAATATAGGGTAAAAACTGAAGCGACTAGTTTATTGGTATTGAACGAAGGTTTTGATGTCATAATAATTACTCTGATTAATTCAATAAACATACAGCAAAATTAAGCCTAAATTAACCTTGAGCCAGTTTCATTGATTAACAGTGACTTATGATATTTGCACATCAATTTTTAATTGTGAGTTTGCATATTGCAATGCAATAAGCAGTTTAAGAGTGGAAATTTGTTCATAAACTCGGCGCTGCTCTACTTAATTTAGATATTATCTAATATTTCCACTTTACTAATACAATCATAAGTGTGGTTATAAATATAATAGTTTTTGTTCTAGTTTGTTGTAAAAAGCTGATTAATTTTTCTTTCTTTTTACGACGTTCTTAGCTAATTTGACATAGTTCGGAACTATGTGTTTTTTAGTCCTTCAGCTAGTAAATGGTTTTTACTTTAAACACAGTATCTGTTTAAACGAGGGTAACTATATGGGTAGAGTAGAGAAATTAATGGTACGCATGGTATTAAGTGATGTTAGCCAACACTTTCCTGAGCCGGTAGATTTGCTGTCTGACGATAGCATTAGCACCTATGGAGATGGCTTATACCAGGTGCTTAATGAGCTTGAAGCGCAGCAATTAGTAAAGCGGTTGGAAAGTGGTCATTTTACTGTTGGAGATGCTTATACAAACTTTTAAAGTTAAGTTGGTTATTAATCATTTTCTTTCACTTTTTCCACGTCAAGGACGTTTCCTTTGAGACGCATGGCTTACTTTGTTATCTCTTTGTTTTAGCTTGCAGTGCGCTTCCAGCAAAATAGTTAGGAAATTTTAGAAAAACTTACTAAATAACAATCTCATACTTAAATTATTATCGCGATCAACTAAGGGGCTGTCAGTGATACTACTGTCATACATGGTGTAATCAATGGCTAGCTGCGTGAAACCGCCAAAGAATATTGGGGTCGACACTGAAAGGCCGATTGATTGGTTTATCGCACTATCACCTTTATAAAGAGCTCTGTTTTGAGTGACTTCGAAGTCTCTTACACCATAGTAATAATCGACATGATTTTTATCTAAATGGTTTATTGATAAATTTGGTTCAAAGAAGACAGGACCAAATCGATACGCTTTTCCAATTTTGGCTTTTACTTCATAGCCGTCAGATTTATTGAAGATATCGTGTAAAAAGCCAATGCTTAATTTCCAGTTATCTCGTTCATATTTAAAATTTGCGCCTAAATCCATTGAAAAGTCTCTTTCTTCCATGCCGATAAAGACATCACTGTCTGATTCGTCAAAGCCTTGAAAGCGAGGAGAAGCTTGCACTTCGAATTCTATATCACCTAACTCTAAAAGTTCGTAACTTACAAAAGGGCCATATACCGATAATTTGTCACCGCGATAGCCTAAAATAGGCAAGGGTGTTACTCGATTACCATAACCTTTATAAATTTCTTGGCTTAAGCCAAGACCAATGCCATACAAGTAACCTTTTGGTTCAAGCTGAGCACGTACATCACCTCGTTCATCAGCAGAGACATTTGAAGAAAAAATTACGGGTAATGAAGCAAGGGCTAAGGCTTTTAAAATTCTGAACATTTTGAGGTCCTTTTGTTGTCAGACTATCAGTATGGATGAAAAATCATTTTAGATCAGTGTTATGACATTTTTTATGTTTGTACCTTTTTAGGTTTTATGTATTATCAGATTGGTTTTCCGAAAGTTTATAAGGAAGTAACGTATGCAGTGTTACCAATGTAATGTAAATTCACACAGGTTATGGCTGCTCAGAATGTCATGGAGCTTGGTTACCAGCGAAATTTCTAAAAGCAATCGGCACCGTCAAAGAGTTCGATTACATGGCATTTGTCGGGCAAGTTCAAAGCCAAGTGAAAGAAACGAAAGAATTAACTTGCCCATCTGGCTGTGGTCAATTGCATCGTCATTTTTTCGAAAATTGTCATTTTAGTTACTGTCATAGCTGCTTTGGTGCTTGGTTTAAGCAAGGTGAGTTAAAAGGTTTCTTACATAATTTCAGAGATGCGAAAGACATTCGAGTTCTAGATACCGCAGATAGAATTAATGGTCTCGATATATTGTTTGATCTTTTAAAATAAAGGCGTAAAGAAGGCCGCATAAATGCGACCTTAGGTTACTTCTAGGGAGTTAATCAGAAAGCAATTTCGTTTGAGGGCTATTCCATCAACCACATTCTTGCTGTTCTTGCTGGCAGGTAAAACTTGTGCCACCGACTCGAGACATTTTGCACATCGTTGCTTAATGTATCTCGGTAGTTGCGGTGCCACCATAAATTATCAGCTTGCGTATCTACCCAGATATCTTGGCCAGTGCCACACTTATTGATACCAACCACGCCTTTGTGCTCACGTTTGAATAACAAAATACAGCTATTGTGGTTTAGCACCTGCATACTGCTGCCATGGGTGGCATTGTGAAATTTAAGCATACCTTTCACGTCTTCACGGCGGTAAAGATCATTCCAACGGTTATCACCACTTTCGTTATTATCCGAATACACTAGTGGTACACCACCATCTCTGCCTAAAACAAATGCGTTCGCAAGTTTTTCGTCGGTGGCATCCATAATTTGATATCTAAAGCCGTCATTCAGAGGAATATCATGAGTAACGCTAAAAGTGATAGCTTTGTTACCTGCTAATGCTTGACCATAGGCTGCAGGGTCAACTAGCTGACTCATCGAACCGCCAAAGCTGAATGCGCCTCTGATCTGTGCAAACAGTGGAAAGTCATAAGCTGAGTGGCCTGTTTGTGCCAAATAAGGCACTAAAAAGTTATCGTAATCACCGCTACCTGAACCACCTGTCGTTATAATTTCACCAAACACATGCGTATCTTTTTTAATGTCGGTATCGAACACTGCATTAATATGGTAGTTGGTCATGTGTTTTGCGGCATCAACTCTAAAGCCCGTTACGCCAATTTTTTTTAACGCATTTAAATACGCTTTTTGTTGAGTGATAACCCAATTGTTAGGGTCTAAATCGGGTAGGCCGGGATCGGGGGCAGCACCACACAGTCGGTTGTATTGTACATCGCCAACGTCATTGTAATTACTGATACATTTTGGACCACCTTGGTCGTATGTACCGTGAAAATCACCCGCGCCGAATAAGCCATCTTTAACATCACCAAATAACGTAATGTCGTTGTAATAGTTTATATCAGCAGCGTAATCGGCTAAAACTTCGCTTCCTGGATAGTTAAGATCAGCGCGTTTCCATTGCTCGTTTGCCATATGATTAAAAACAATGTCGGCATAAGTCTCTACACCTTGTGCTTTAAGCGCTTGCACCATGGCTATAAAATCATTGGTATCACCCAAAGGGTTATCTATGACACGTAGATCTTGTGGCTGATAACGAGACCACCATGCATCTCCAGTCGATTTATAAGCAGGAGAGACGAGAACTTTCTTATACCCTAGGTCTGCAATTTCTTGAGCCTTGCTCGCAACGTCATCATAGCGCCAGTTAAATGCATGTAAAATAACATCTGCGCTGCTTTGGAAGCTCACAGCACCAAGTAAAAGCGCTGCAATTTTAAGTTGTTTATTTGATTTCATATATGTTGTCATGTGTTCACCTTTTATCGCATTCCTTGCCTGTTGAAATAGGAAACATAAAACTCACACATAAACTAGGTTAATGAAATGTTATGCATACGTATTCATTAAAAGTCTTTTCTCAATAATCAAAATTACAAAATAGTTTGAATAGATTTTATTCAATAAAATCAATGTATATACAAAGTTTTGACTCGTTTTTACTAAATGTTGGGGAGGCACAAGTAATTGCACTTTTTTCATGATCAACCCATTGAGCGCCTTTCATAAGAGCAATGTCACCATCTTGTAATTGAGAAATATGATGAGGTAAAGGCGCTTTAATTTCGGGCTTTAATTGGTTTGGCGCTAATGGCAAAAACTTCACTTCATCGGGAGCAATCCACCTCTCACCAAGGCCACCTAATGTAGAAGCCATTCTTACAAGGTTTTGCGGTTGATGGAAATGAGGGCTTAAAGAGGTATCACAAGCAATCAGTCTTAACCCGATTTCTTTAGGCTCAAACAACACTTCAAACATTTCTAGCATGAGTTCAATATGTTGTGCTAATAACGATGAATGCGTACTGCCCTCAAGCTTAAATAGAATCTCTTCAAATAAGTCTTTATTTATCTCACCCTGATATTGGATCACAGTACCTAGGTTTTGCTTGGCAAATAACTGTGCTGCATGTGATATAGCCCAACTAGATTTCTTTGAGAAGCAAGTCAGTGTGACTTCCTTATTGTAAATATTGCTTAAAACATCCGCAGAGGCGCTTATTTGGCAACTAGCTGTTTGGTTTAGTTCAGAGTATTCAAGTGGGGCCGCAGTGTTATGACTCATGTTAATTTTATTTGATTGATACAATATAACAAAACTAACATTAAATAATTCTCATTTAAAGTTTTGATAGTTAAAAAATGAGAATTGCTTTTATTAGACAACCGGTCTAATATCGTTTCATGATCGAAAAAACAGCAAAACCTCGACGAGGTCGCCCACCCAAAGTGGCGCGTGAAAATCAAGATACAAGAGCCGAGCTAATTCGAGCTGGACTTGAGCAGTTAACAGAATCAGGCTTTGCCGCTTCAGGAATTGAACAAATATTAAAGAGAGTGGGTGTACCAAAGGGCTCATTTTATCATTATTTCAGTAGCAAAGAGGCCTTTGGTTTGGCCGTACTTGAAAGTTATGCAGCGTATTTTTTGAAAAAGCTAAACAGGCATTTAGCGCAAAGTGATGAAGCGCCTCTGTCAAGACTGAGTAATTTTGTCGAAGATGCCAAGTCAGGTATGCAAAAGCATAGTTTTAAACGCGGTTGCTTGGTCGGTAATTTGGGGCAAGAGGTAGATTTATTACCCATCAGTTTCAGAAAAGAGTTGGTGGCAATATTTGAAACTTGGCAATGTGAAGTCGCGGTATGTTTAGAAGAGGCCAAAAAACAAGGTCAAATTGCACAAAACGCAGATTGCGCGCTGCTTGCTGAGTATTTTTGGATTGGCTGGGAAGGCGCTGTCAGCCGTGCTCGTTTAGAGGCTTCGGTTAAACCACTCGATAATTATTTTAAGTGTTTTGTAATGGGGATTTTATTGTCCTCTCATTAATAAGTAGGTTAAGTAAGTTTAAGAAAAATTTTTTAACTGAGGGCCTGTTAACCTTTTAAGTTCGTTTTTGCAGAAGTTTGACTGGTTTTTATACAAGGCGGAGCAAGCGTAGCATGGTTATTCCATGTGAGTCTTGCGATAACGCAGTAGAAATGCCAGTCAAACACTGCCCAAAGGGCTCTTCTGAGCAAACTTTGCACATTGTTGCTCGATTTGTACTTAGCTCGCTAAGCATCAAACCGAGCGTCGCGTTCAAAGCTCGCTCAGAGAGAGCAAAACTCGGACGGAAAAGGATCACAGGCCCTTATAGACGACTGGTCTAAATTAGGAGCGAACGATGTTTAAAGGTATCTTGATCAATAAAGATGAACACGGTTATCAGGCGTCAGTTACTGATATTGATGACAAGGTTTTACCTGAAGGAGATGTCACTGTAAGCGTGTCTCACAGTACGTTGAACTACAAAGATGCATTGGCAATCACAGGTAAAGCGCGCGTCGTTCGTACTTTTCCGATGATCCCTGGTATCGATTTAGTTGGCGAGGTTGAGCAATCTGATTCTGATAAATTCAAAATCGGTGACAAAGTATTATTAAATGGCTTTGGTGTTGGTGAAGCACACTGCGGTGGGTTAGCTGAAAAAGCTAGACTAAAAAGTGAGTGGTTGATCCCTTTGCCTGAATCTTTATCTGCGAAACAAGCTATGGCAATTGGCACAGCGGGTTACACTGCTATGTTATGTGTTTTGGCACTTGAAAAGCAGGGCATTACGCCTGAAAAAGGCGATATTCTTGTTACAGGAGCAAATGGTGGTGTTGGCAGTTTTGCTATCGCCATATTGGCTAAGTTGGGCTACAGAGTAATTGCTTCAACAGGTCGCTTGGAAGAGTCTGATTACTTGACCAAATTAGGCGCAAGTGACGTGATTGATCGCAATACGTTATCTGAGCCGGGTAGGCCACTTGGTAAAGAGCGATGGGCTGCGGCAATTGACTCTGTGGGAGGTCATACTTTAGCCAATGTATGTGCAGGTATTAAATATGGTGGCGTTGTGGCTGCATGTGGTTTGGCGCAAAGCATGGAATTTCCTGCAACTGTGGCGCCTTTCATTTTAAGGGGTGTGACGCTTGCAGGTATCGACAGTGTTATGCGCTCACTTGAAGACAGAATTGAAGCTTGGTCACGTTTAGGCGATACCATTGAACCAGACATGTTTGATGCTGTCTCGACTGATATTGGTTTAAACGAAGTCGTTGAAACCGCTTCGAAACTATTAGAAGGCAAAGTGAGAGGGCGTGTCGTGGTGACGCTATAGAGTCTTTAGATTTTTATTTGCTAGCAAGGTCATCATATTGCTATTTAAATGCGAGCAAAATAATATCTGCGCTGTTTTGAAAGCTCATAGTAACAAGTAAAAGCACTGTTCTTATAGGTTATTTATTTGATTTTATATGCGTTGTCATGTGCTTACCTTTTGCTCCATGATAAAGGCATATCATTAAATTATAGAGCTGGGCTGATAAAGATGGCATTTGAATACACTACTGCAACAAATGAAATTTCTCCTAATAAATGGAATGAGCCCCCCAATCCATGTTTACGTTGAAAAAGTGGATTGAGGGCAGTCTAATGTTTAAACATCTGCTGGGTTTTGTGTTTTTAAGTATTCAATGAGTAGTGCTAGTAACTTATCGGAATTGTCAAGTTTCAAGAATATTTCTGTCAGATCGAAAAACTCAAAAATAATCCCTGCATTCTCGATAGGTGTACCTGATGATGATGTGGAAGTGGCTTCTAGGGCACTGACTTTTAATATAAAAGTAAATTCATTCCTTTGCACTGGATAAAACTGGACATCTTTGAATAAGGTAATAAATCTCAAGTTACTTTTTAACTTATCGCTTTCAAAAGGTACAAAATGGCTGAGTAAATCTAGTGCGCTTATGTCAAATAACATTAAATCAAAGCGTTGAGCTAATTTTTCCATTGCCTGATTAGTCTGTACAACTTGCCCAAATAAATTGAATATCACTGTGGCATTCATTAAATGACTAAAAGCATGTTCCAGTAAGCTTAGCTTTTGCTCTACCTCGTTGAAGGCAAACTTGGCATCAGTACCTAAAGTGCTTCCAAAACGCAGTTGAAATGTGCGTATCAAGACATTTTGTTTTAACTCTTGTTGCAGCCTAAAAACATGATGATGAAATAATAGTTCTCCAATTTGAGCAGCAAAAGCATTTACATTTTTGATGAATTCAGTTTCATCAAAATTGTCATCTGATTCTAGTGTCATAGCCCAAAAACCCCGAACATCTCCGGCGTAGATGAGTGGTACAAGATATTGTTTTTCTTTTTTAGCCAATGATTTAAAGAAAGGGCTGTCGAATGCGACCGTACCTAATGCTTTAATTGCACAGGCATAGGGTTCTCGTTCGTAATTGCGTCTAAGCTCGACAATATCCTCTAAAGAGCATCCCAAAGCTCTTATCTCTTTGACCTTAGATGCATTCTCGACTCGATCTAGAAAGATACTTCTTTTAAGGTCAAGTTGTTGTTGAACAAGGGTTAAAATCGAGTCCCAAGGATTGTCTTCCTGAGTGAAGGACTTTAGGAGAAAGTGACCCATCATACGTTCACGGATCACCTGTATCGTTTCTAATAATTGAGATTTATCTCTAATACTCTCGGTTGTGTAGAAAAATAAATAACTCAACCAAATAAAAAATATCCAGTTACCCAGTGGCAGCCAGAAATGCAATTGGGTCAATGCTAGCCATACAATTAAAGTACTTAATAAAGTGGCTGAAACAGCTATGAAAAATCCCTTAAGAATACTAGCTCTTTGATAAAATATAACTAATAGAATAACAATCGTAGCCGTAGAAATAATATAAGCGACTAGGCTAATTTGTTGGTCAAAGATATTGTTCTCGAAGTTAAATGCCAAGTAAAGATACAACTTGGCTGGATCGAGGGTGGGTTGGGTGCTAGGTACAGTGTACTCAGTGTTGATCATATTAGGGCGTTGGGCAACAACGACTATTTTATGTTCAAGCTGTGTTAAATATAAATCACGGGCTAAAAGTTGTTCAGCATTATACTGAGGAAAGGCGCCTTCTAAATGCCGATAGTTGACTAATTTATTACTACTCTGGTGATCAGGGTACAGTATCTTCCAAAGCGAGTCACAATCTGCCTTATTGGGTTCATAGCGTACAAGGTAACCGTGCCAACTGCTCGGAGGCATTAAACAGTGAGTCTCTGACTGATTTGGGTAGTAGATATGAGAAATATTTTGGGAGCGGGGAAGCTCAGCATCATAAAGAAAAATGACGTACTTAACATTATATGAAACTAAAGTTGATGCGATTTTCTCGTGTTCACGGTACAAAGCGTTACTCTGAATTAAAACAATTTCGTCAATTCTTTTCGGGACAGGCTGACTCGAGTGTTTCGAAAGCTGGAAATAGGTAACAGCATCAAAATAACTAAAAAACTGAAAATAGCTAGTGACAGTAACAATAGAAAGCAGCACGCCTAACAAAATTGTACGATGTGGTTCTAAAAACTTTTTATATTTTTCTTTACGCATTGTCATTTGAACTTCTCGTTCTGGTAATGTACCAACTTATATTAAGTTGGTGCGGCTAACATAACGATCGTTCCTTGAGTTTAGGCGAAGAATTCACAATATTAACTTGCAATCTCACACGTGTGAGGGGTCAACGAAAACTCAAATTTTGCTGGAGTCGTATATTACAACACTGTATTTGAGATTTTGATGATCCAAATTGTTATGTGGTCGAATGTATTATAAGAAATATCTATAAGTACAAATTCACTCTTTAGCATAGATTAGATTTGAATAATTTACATACTCAAATACCTCGCATCCTAAGCAAAGAAAAAAGTATCTGAGTAACTATTTAAGCTTAATACTGTTTGTTGAGTATTTCTAAGCAGTTACCAGCTGCTTGTTTTTGGAATAAATAATAGAAATATAAACGAGGAAAATGGGTTAGCGGGTTTTATGCTAACCCATAAAAAATATGGGAAAAGATTTTTTATACTAGTCTACGATAACTTAATCGATAAAACAGACTGTAAAACACAGGCACTGCAATCAAGGTTAAGATGGTTGCAAATGCTAAACCGCCCATAATGGTCACTGACATATCCGCAAAGAACGCATCGCTCAATAGTGGGGCCATACCTAAAATGGTGGTGATAGCAGCCAGTGCCACAGGGCGTAAACGCGAGCTACTTGCTAAAACAATCGCTTCTCTAGGTTCGCTTCCTTCGGCAATTTGCAGGTCAATTTCTTCAAGTAAGACAATGGCGTTTTTGATTAACATACCAAATAGACTTAAAAATCCTAGCAGTGACATAAAGCCAAACGGCATATCAGTGACGAGTAGGCCTGTTACAACACCCACTGCGGCCATTGGCACGACAAGCCAGATAATCAGAGGCTGACGCACGCGACCAAATAGCAAAATAGACACGAGTAACATCACTAAAAAACCTGCAGGTAGACCTGTGCCTAGGGCTTCTTGCGCATCTCTTGATGATTCATACTCGCCACCCCATTCAATTTTATATCCGTCAGGAAGAGGAAGGGCTTCTATTTGTGGCTTAATACGTGCGAATGCTTTACCTGCGGTTTCGTCGAAGCCTGGTTCTGCTGAAATAGTAATGGTTCTTACACGATCTCGGCGATGAATTAGAGTTTCTTCATTTTCTAATTCAACCCCTTTTGAAACTTGTTTAAATGGAATATAGGTACGCTGTGATGAACTCCACACTTGGCTGTTTTCAATGGCTTCTACATCGTTTTGTTCGACTCCTGCAACTTTGGCTTTGATTGAGTAGCTGTAATCACCATTTTGTAATTTACCTATTTCAAGACCATTTGATGCATATTGAATGGCTTGCGCGAAATCGTTACGAGATACTGCTGCAATACCTGCGCTGACAGAGTCATAATGTGCATTTAGCACAAGGCCTTTTTCACGCCAGTTGTGACGAATATCTCTTATCTGACCATCTTCTATCATCAGTTGTTCAGCTTGCTCGGCTAAATGGCGCAAAATCTCAGTATCAGGGCCTGAAAATCTAACCGCCAGTTTTGCACTGCCACCAGGGCCAAATTGCATTCGCTCAGTATAAAAATCGGCGTTTAAATCGAGCGCAGGCATGGTGTTATTGAGCTTTTGGATCATGCCATCTATTTCATCGCGATTGTGTGTACGTACCAAGAAATAGCCGTAGCTCTCATTTGGTTGCTGTGGCGCATAAGTTAGAGTGAATCTATCAGCCCCTCGACCAACAAAACTCGTGACAGACTCGACTTCTTCGTGTTCTAAAATAAGTGCTTCTGTTTCTGCCACTTTTTTGGTGGTTTGGCGAATATCTTGGCCTTGCGGCCCCCAATAATGCACAAAGAACAACGGGGCATTTGATGGCGGAAAGAAACCTTGTTTGACTAAGCCAAAACTGCCGTAAGCCACGGCTGTGATTACGAATAAGCTTGCTACGGTGAACCAGCGGAACTTAAGCGCACCACGAAGAACTTTTTCATAGCCACGATAAAATGCACTATGCGGTTGTTGATTAGCATGGTCTTGTTCAACCTTATAAAAGTACTTACCAAACAGTGGCACGACTGTGATAGCGAGTACCCAGCTCAGCATTAAAGACACTAAAACAACTGCGAATAAAGAATACAGAAATTCACCAGTTGCATCGTCAGATAAACCAATACCAGAAAATGCTGCGATCCCTATAATTGTCGCGCCCAGCAATGGCCATTGTGTTCTTTTTACAATAAAGCTTGCAGCTTCAACGGCTTTTTTACCTTGCTTCATGCGTAGCATCATTCCTTCGGCAACCACGATGGCATTGTCGACCAGCATACCCATCGCAATAACCATCGCGCCTAACGAGATACGCTCTAACTGTAATCCCATTAACCACATGATTAATACTGTGCCCATTACTGTTACTAAAAGCACAGAACCAACCACCACGCCTGAGCGCCAGCCCATAAATAGCATCAAGGTTAATGTTACAACCACAACTGAAAGCACTAAGTTATTAATAAAGCCTTGCACGGATTCATCGACAATAGCTGCTTGATCATAAATAGGCGTGAGGGTGATCCCTGCAGGTAATTTTGTCAGTAATTCATTGGTCTTATCGTTAACACGTTGTCCCACTTCAACAATGTTTACATCATTAATTGCCGAAACAGCTAGTGTAATAGCATCATGACCTTGATATCGAATGAGCACAGGTTGAATGTCGACAGGCTCAAATTCAAGCTTGGCAATATCACGAACTTTTATTGACTGATTGGTCCCTGGCACCACTAGGGTGAGGTTATAAATTTCTTCAATGTGATCAACTGGATTTTCAACAACTAAACGAAGCTGACGACCTTCCACTTCAACACGCCCGCCGTTAAATGGCAGCAGGTTTTCTTGTAATAATCTGGTTAGATCAGGAAAAGAGATCCCTAAACCAGATAATTGATAGGGATTGATATAAGCCACTAATTGCTCTTGCTGAACACCGCTCACTTGCACTTTTGCAACGCCTTCAGTCACCAACAGTTCACGGCGAATAACTCGGGCAAATTCACGTAACTCGTGCAATGAAAAGTCAGGGGCACTGAGTGCGTAATACATGCCGTATACATCACCAAAGTCGTCATATATGTTGGGAGTTTGGCTGCCCGTGGGTAATCTTTTAGCTGCGTCTGATAGGCGTTTTCTGAGCTCATCCCATATTTGGGGGAGTACATCAGAGTCAAAGTGTGATTGTACTTCGACTGAAATCTCAGAAATGCCCGGTTTCGAAATTGAGGTTAACCGCTTTAGTTGTGGCATTTGCTGTAATGCAATTTCTAAAGGTTCTGTGATCTCTCGCTCTACTTTCTCGGCACTGGCACCGGGAAATTGCGTGACTACTTGCACTTGTTTAATGGTAAAAGCGGGATCTTCTAAGCGACCAATTTTACCAAGAGCAACGGCACCACCGACTAAAAATACGATCACCAGCAACCAAATGTTAACTGGATTTTTTATGGCATAACGTGCGATATCCATGCTTATAGCTCCGCTTTATAGGGTTTTACCGCTAAGCCTTCACGCATTTTCGGTGCGCCCGCAGCAACTACTAAATCATCTTTATTTAAGCCTTTTGTAATGGCAGCCATATTGTCATCAACTTTAAGTACCTTGACAGTTCGTTTTTGCACGGTTGAATTAGCCTTGTTGTATACCCAAACATGAAAGCCATCCGCGTTACTGCCTTGTAGTGCGTTGAAAGGCACTAACATCACATCATCTTTTGCATTGTCTTCGAGGCTGACTTTAACAATGGCACGAGCTCCGGGAGTTAAGCTGTTGTCGCTGACCTGTGCAGCAAACACCACTTTGTAAGTTTGTGTAATAGGATCAGGCTGCGTATCATGCTCTATGTAAGTAAGTTCATACTTTTTTTCTGGAGTAGAAATAACATGGGCTTCAGTTTTTACTAAACTACCTTGTTGGTAATTGCTAAGTAGACGCTCAGGCACATTGACGTTGAAGTAAAACAGTGAAACATCTTGCAACTTGGCGATGATGTCACCAGCTTTTACAAAGTTACCTTTTTCAACAAAACGTTCTGACACCTGTGCATTAAATGGTGCAGAAAGTGCGGTGTAGCTCAAATCTTGCTCGGCTTTGCTGAGGGCGATTTCGGCTAATTCAAAGTTAGTTTTCGCATTGTCTAATTGACTTTGTGAGGCCAAACCATTTTCAGCTGTTGCTTCTATACGTTTTAAATCTCTTGCGGCTTGATTCAATCGTGTTTGAGCTTCTTGGACTCTTTGTTTGAAAAGAGTGGGGTCAATTTTTGCCAAAATTTCACCTTCATTCGCGACTGATCCTGTTTGCAGCTTGGTATTGATAAGGCGACCTGACACTTCAAAGCTTAAATTTATGGTTTTAACTGCCGCAACTTCAGCTGGAAAAGTACGCGTATATTGCTTTGCGTTGGTTATAACAGGTGCAAGTTTTACTGTCTGTGCAACAGGTGTTTGTGTTTGCTGCTCATTATCAGGTGCGCAAGCGGTGAGGGCAGACGTCATAGCGATTGTCATAATAAATGCAGTTGTGACCTTGAGAGTCGTTAGATTAACTAAAGCATTAAGTTTCATACTGTATAGGCTCGCCAAAAAGTTAAATTAATTTTTCTTTGCTTGCTGCTGAATATCAGGCTGAATTAGCAAACATTTAAAGTAAACTGTACGGTGTAGTTTACTAGTGAAATTTGAAAAGTAAACTAATTAGTGTAAAAATAACCTATTCAGGTATCTGAGAGTGAGTTATGAACGAAGTTAAAAAAACACGCAGTGAACTTAAGCGCGAAGCGATAGTGAATGGCGCAGTTGAAGCATTTCAAAAATATGGTGTGAGCGATACCAGCATGGATAAAGTGGCTGAAACTGCAGGCGTGTCGAAGCGTACCGTGTACAATCATTTCCAAAATAAAGAGACTTTAGTTACTGAAATAATTAAAGATATTTGGAGCCAAAACTTCGTAAACTACGACTTTACTTACGATGCTACTACCCCTGTAAAGGCGCAACTTCACGAGCTGGTGGTGAAAGAAATTCAGTTCATGAATGACAAAAAAATGCATGAACTTATTCGTGTTGCAATGGGAGTGTGCTTATTCAATCCTGACAAATTTATCGATGATATAGGCGAGTTTTTCGAACAAGAAACGACGTCAATCCGATGGTTAAAGTCAGCCATGCAGGCTGGTAAGATTAAAGAGGCTGAGCCACGTTTAGCGCATGAGCAACTGGTGAGCTTATTGAAAGGCCAAGCTTTTTGGCCGCAAATTTTGCATCAGGCAGAGCCATTGACTGAGCAAGAGATAACTAAATTGGCTGAAGATACCATTAACTTCTTCTTAAGTTATTATTTAGTGAAGTAAGCACGATGCCTTTTAGCATTGAACTAAAAGGCATTGAAAATATAAAACATGCTTATTCTATAATTCCCCAAAATGATTAAGTGTTATTGCGGATTGGTATTATGCATGCCACGAATAGGGTAGTTATTGTCTGGGTTTCTGATCCAGGCTAAGCCATTTACGAGTGCTTGCAGTTCAGGGCGAACAAACGGGTTATTTGAAATATCGACCACTTGAATATGACCTTCAGCGTTTATTACGAACAGGCCAGGTTCAGCAAATGGGTGATCCGTTTCTTGTTCTGAGCGCGGATCAGAGATGTATAAGCCAAGCGTTTTCATTTGCTCAACGCTTAAACCATAACTTATGTCATAGCTGACCTCTAATTGCTCACTGTGCGCCTCTAGCTGCGTTTTACTATCGCCAGAGACGGCAACAATATCGACGCCAATGTCGGTTAGGGCACCTTTAAACAGCTCTAGCTGATTAAGATAACGAGTACATAAAGGGCAATGTTTACCACGATATACCAGTACTAGTTTCCAATCAAAACCAGCCTTTGGCTTTGCAAGATTGACTGGCTCACCACTGAGTAAAGTGGCTGTGATGTCAGGAAAAACAGTGCCAGCAAGAAGTTTAGTTGTGTAATCAGAGTTCATTTTATTATCCTAGAGTGAATCCTAAAAATGTGCGTTTAAATGTGCTGCAAAGCGTTTTAAATCGTTCTCAATGTCGGCGTTTTTCATCACATCAAAGCAGGCAAATGTGGCCATAGGTTGCATATCGAAAAACTTAAAATTCATGTGCATAGGGAACATTAAGTCATCAAGTGACTTACCTTCAAAAAAGTCATTAGTGTCGTTAAATGATTCTTCAGGTGCATTAAATGTCAGTGAAAGCATGTATTTAGTGCCTGTCATTGTGCCGCCTTTGCCATAGTTGGCTTTAGGTGCTTGTTCATGTCGACCGTCACCTAAGCACAGTGCACCGCCCATACCTGCTGTGTAAACTTCATCCATATACTTTTTGAAAGACCAAGTAACGCCCATCCAATTGACCGGGGTTTGTAAGAATACATAGTCAGCCCATTGATGGTTTTCAAGCTCTTTCTCGACATCGATGTTGTCTTGCATCGTCACAACGCGAGTTGAGTGACCCTTGCTTTGAAAAATGCTGACAGCTTTGTCGACTAAGGTTGCGTTTAATTTACCTTAAGAGAACGGGTAATACTGATGACCATTGATGATTAAAATATTGCTCATGTCTTGCTCCAGTGTGTTTGCAATCAACTTGTGGTGTATTTTGGGAACCTGTTTATCTTAATCAATCAGTATATTTTTAGTAACTTAGTAAAAATGAGCGTCAGAAAATGAAAAGTCGAGTAGAAACAGATAGTAAAGGGCGAAAAAAAGTTTTAGATGCCTGTACAGAACCCTGCGCCATAGAAAAAGGCATGCGTTTAATCGGTGGCAAATGGAAAGGCTCGATTATTTATCACTTAAAAGATGAGCCTGTGAGATTTAATGATTTGTCACGTATGTTAGGCGGCGCCACCAAGAAAATGGTTGACCAACGACCCAAAGAGTTAGAACAAGAAGGCATGGTGTTGCGCAAAGTCATCAGTGAACGCCCCGTTGCCGTGACCTATGAGCTCACAGAGTTTGGGCGCTCTGCATTGAGTATTTTAGAAGCGTTGCGAAAGTGGTCAGAATCTCACGATATTGAATTGAGCTAACGTGCAAAAAGGCAATACTTTAATCTAGCTCAACAGGTAAAGCAGTGGTGTGTTTAACCTGATCGAGTACAAAAAGAGTCTGTGCTTCTTTAATTTCAGGAAAGCTTCTTAATTCTTTGAGTATAAAACGAGAGAGCGCTTTGTTTGACTGTGCAACGACTTTCATTAAGTGGTCATAGGCACCTGACAGCGAATAGCATTCTAAAATAAGCGGGTGCTCAATCACAGCCTGTTTGAATTTATCAAATGCCGCTTCATTTTTTTGGTCTATGCTCACCTGCACAAATGCTAACACCCCAAACCCGGCTTCTTCGGCATCGAGTATGGCACTATATCCTTTAATGACGCCTTTTTCTTCAAGCGCTTTGGTGCGACGCAAACAAGTTGATTCAGACATATGAGCCTCTTTGGCCAAATCAACCATAGACATGCGGCCGTTACTCTGTAGTTGTGAAAGGATTTTTTTGTCTTGCTTCTCAAGCATGGCGTTTTCCGTCATTTTCTATCTTTATAATAAAGGATAACACCAAATCTAGTTAAATATGAGAGCATTTTGACGGCACCCATCAGGCAAAGTGGCGTAAGCTATTTTTAGTTAAGTTACTAAGTAAAAACACAGCACAGAGAGAGTATTATGTCTGAACAAAAGTTTTACCATGTTGGTGAGTTAAGTGCAGAGCAGCCAGCAACAACACAATATGAACCGTCAAAATTTGCTAAAGCCCGTCATCCTGAGCCTTACCGTTTTGAGGTGAATTTAAGTGCTGAAGCTGGCAATATGCAAAGTAAGACCGGTGTGGTGTCTGTCAATATCCCAGGTTTCAGTCCAGTAAAGCTTTATTGTGACGAGCAACCCCCTGTAGGTGAAGATACTGCGCCGCCGCCACTGGCATTTTTCTCAGCAGGTATTGGTTTCTGTTTAATGACGCATTTAACCGATATTTTAACGGCACGAAAAATTCAGGTAGATAGCTTGAAACTTGAGCAGCGCATTGTATTTCGTACTAATTTGGGTCATATGCGTGAACATGGTTACATGACTGATGGTGGTTGTGATGTGGTAGAAACCCATGTGATGATTGAAAGCCCAGAGCCAGAAGAAAAAATCAAAGATCTATTGGATGAAGCTGAAAATGGCTGTATGGCACACTTTGCACTACGCAACCCAATTCCTTGGTCTACACGCTTAGTTTATAACGGCAAAGAGGCAATTAGTCGTTCAGGTGAATAATATAAACAGTTCGTTTTAGAGAGCAAAGGCTAACAGATGTTAGCCTTTTTTTATTTTTAAAGCCTACCAATAGCATTTAAGCGGGTGCTCCCAGTTTCGAAAAATCATTTTTCGATTTCGTAAAATATCGCTTAGTTAATCAGGCCAAATAAAATTAAGGCTAATAAAATCAATTGATTAATTTCTGGTGCGAAAGTTGATTTAACAATGTTAGAAGCAGCTTACGTATCACGTAGCGTGAGATTAATTTGAAGTGGTGAATGAAATGAAATTACGAATTGCAATGTTTGGTTTATTGCTGTCAAGTGCAGGATTTGCAAGTGAGAACAAAGTAGACACTTTGACACAGTGGCAGACAGAAGTTGGTAATACCGAATTTAGTGGTGTGATCATAGCAGCTCAAAATGGAGAGATTGTTTTTAGAGATCAGTACGGCTATGCAAACAGAGAAGATAAACGTTTATTTTCCCATGACATTGTTTTTGATATTGGCTCCATTACGAAACAGTTTGTAGGTACAGCAATCACACAATTGGCAGAGCAAAATAAATTGCAGTTGGATAGCTCACTGGAAGTGTTCTTTGAACAAGTACCTGAAGACAAAAAAATATATTACAGTCCATCACTTACTCACGCATACTTCAGGCCTGTCGCAAAACCTAGAGCATTATCTATATGATGAGGTAACAAAAAGCGACATGATAAAGCAAGCTTTGACCTCTAAATTAAATACTTCGCCGGGCGAACAATATCGTTATTCGAACATTGGTTATAATTTATTGGGCGCTATTATAGAAAAAGTAACAGGCGATGAATGGGAGAAGTATATTCGAACCACTTTACTTCTGCCTGCAGGACTTGAAAACACGGGCTTTAGAGGTGTGAGTTATCAGCCAAATAGCTTGGCCATAAACTATGGTCGAGATGCGAACTTCATACAGAGAATGTTTTCTATCACACCAAAAACCCGCTCAGTAGATCACTCTTTAGCGCATTACTATAAAAAGCCAGGTCCACGATGGGCAATGGAAGGCGCTGGTTCATTTATGTCCAATACTAATGATATGTTTAAGTGGTATTTGGCGCTTCGTGAAGGCAAGTTAATCAGTGCCAAATCATGGCAATTGATAACGAGTAAACATATTCATGAGAATGATGCTCAGACCTCTCATTATGGCTATGGCTGGGCGATCGATAGTAACAGTAGAGGTGATAAACGCATTACACATAATGGTTCTAATGGTTACTCTTTTGCTGTGTTTAATTATTATCCAGAGTTAGACGGCTTTGTCTTTATAGGAAGTAATAATATTGATGATTTTCCTGAACAGTTAATGGCAAAGTTAGATGAGCTGGTGATTACACCACTAATAAATTAGACGGTCATTTTAAACCGCCATTTAGCTCTCTACTTAGGTTATTTATTTTAAAGTTAAACCTAACACATTTTAAAAGTGTCAGATTTAACTTTGGATTTTTTCAAATCTGTCTAGAGTTTATAACTTCGGTGGCACGCGTCCTTTGGTCAACTGCTCAATGGCTTGCGATATTGCTAATACTTTTGCATCGCTATTGAGGTTACCAATGATACTTACGGCAAAAGGCAGGTGATTTCTCATCCCTATTGGAATTGTGATACTGGGTGAGCCAGTCACAGCAGCGAGTGTTGAACTACTGCCACTGAACTTATCTCCCCGAATGGGATCAATAGGCCATGCTGGGCCTGTGGTTGGTGCAATTATGGCATCGAGATGATGTAACTTAAATAAGCCATCTAATTGTTGCCTTGCATATTTATCTATGATGTTTAATGCATTTTGATATTTTTCTTTATCAGTCGCTTGTACAGCTGAAAGTAACAAAGCTTGTTTGTTGTCTCCCAGAGCTTTATTGAATTCAGTAAGCGCTTGTAAAGATTTGACCGACACATTATTACCTGTAGACGATAAATATGCTGTCATGCCTTGGTTAAATTCATACAGTAAAACATCAAATTCAGCAGGAAATACCTTATCAAGATGTTTTAACTTAATATCATCCACAATGATTGCGCCTGCATTTTTAAGTTCTAGTAAAGTCTGATTAAATTCATTTTGGTGACGCTCATTAAAGCGGTTAAGCAGAGGGATAACACCGATTCTTTTATTTTTAAGGCCTGGCTTAGGTTTGCTAAATGGCACTTTACTGATTGCGTTATAAGTTAGCTGCACGTCTTCCACAGTTCTCGCAATGGGTCCTGCTGTGTCTTGAGAGTGTGCAATTGGCACTATACCTTGTTGAGAAATATGATGAATGCTGGGTTTGAAACCGACAACACCATTCATAGCGCTTGGACAATGAATTGAACCGTCGGTTTCGGTACCGAGACTGATTAACGTTAAGTTACTTGAAACGGCAACAGCTGAACCAGAGCTAGAGCCACATGGGGTGATATTTAGGTCATAAGGGTTCTTAGTTTGCCCGCCAATGGCACTATACCCGCTGACGCTGGTGGTTGATTTAAAGTTGGCCAGCTCACTGAGATTTGCTTTACCCAAAATAATTGCGCCTTCAGACAGAAGCTTTTCAACAATAGGGGCATTATTTTTAGGAACATGGTTTTTTAAGGCGACACTACCAGCAGTCGTTGGTAAAAAATTGGTATCTATGTTGTCTTTAAGAAGAACGGGTACGCCATATAAAATGCCCTTTTGGTCTATCTTATATTCGCTGTCTTTGATGGCTGCTTCTTTTAAGGCATTTGGGTTTATTGAGATAACCGCATTTAGTGTAGGGTTCTGTTTTTTTATATTATTTAAGTAGTATTGGGTAACCTCTTTAAAGGTAAACTCGCCCTTAGCAACTCCTTCATGTAACTGGTTGATGGTTAGTTCATCAAATTGTTGTTGCTGCGCTACAGCAAAGGCTGAAGCGCACAATAATAGTGGTGTGAGTACTTTTTTTATCATCGTTTTATATCTCATGGGTGTATCTGAGATACTATCTGGTGTCTTCTTGGGCCTGTCAATAAATTTAGAGGCTTGTCTGATTTGAGGCTATGAAATAAACACGGTTTAGAAAGTTTTACGGTTATAGAGAAAGAATACTGGAGGCTAGAAACAGAAAAAGCGCACTGTAGGGTAGTGCGCTTAATTTCTGCGAATGGTGAAGGGGTTTACTAAATGCAAGGACTAGTTATTGGTGAATGCAACACCGTTTCGACCCTTCACACAATTAAACGTATATCTCTATAAAAAAGATCAAAACAAATTAAAAGTTTTAGTTATTTCTTTTTGAGAGCGTTGAACTGTGTGTAGGTCACAACACGGCTTTAGAAACCAAGGCATAAAAGAAAGTGCCATGCTCTGCATTATTTTGTGTTGTTGAATGTGAGTTTTTAAAAGTCCACCAAGGTTGAGCCATCATATCTGACATAACGGTTTCCCATGCTTTTTCTTCTAACTCAAAACCCCTAATTTCACAGAGGGTTTGCTTACATGTAACTGCATCTAACAGCACTTGGCCAGCTAAATCATGAGTGATAAAAAAATCAGAAATATGCTGTTCGGTAATTATTGACCACGATTCATCACGAGGCTCTTCGTGTAGCTTTTTAAATTGTTTGTGCATTAATTTATGGGAATGTAAAAGAGCCGCATCAAAAGGGGATGATAAATGCGTTTTTACTTCATCCTTGCTGACAATTTCCGTTGTGTCAGGGTTTTCTATCGACTTATCGAGAGCTTGTAATTTAGTTTCAGCCAAGGTTAGTTGTTGTCTTACTTTGTTTAATTCATTAATTAGCGCTTGTTTTTCTTGCTGAATTGTTTGTATGTGAGCATCTAAGTGACTCGACTCAGCGTGAGAAGTAGATGCTACTTGCTGACTGCCAGTATCGGAGAGTGCAGTATCGACAAGAAAAGGCTCGTCAGTTTTATCTGTGTTGGCTGCAGTATTGCTGTCCAGAGATATTGAGCTTTCTAGATAAGCTTTATTAGATCCTGCATTTTTACCTAGACAAAACACTACGAAGAGTGAAATTAACCAAAAAATTGCCACGATTAACTTATTCAAATTACACCTATGTATTTGTTGTTTTAATTAAATAGATATGTTTTTGAGCTTTATTTAGCGTGTAAGTTAACATAAGGGTTAATGAAAATAATCATTAGTCACCCTTATAGCTCTTTGCGAGTAATTTGATTGAGAATTGTTAGTTAAACTAAGTATTAAGCCCACATTTTTGCCAAAGAACTTGTTTGTGCATAGTCACAGTTGATGGCTGCAAAATGGCTTGGTCGCAAATTAACGGCTTATGTGAAATAAAATAACAACGAGAAATATCACACTGATTAAACACAATACAACAAATGTCGAATACTGCTCAGCAAGTTGGTTTATTTGATATATCAAGCTGGATTCTCTTTTCTCTTTGCGATACTCATTTGATAGCTCAATAATTTCTTGCGGAACCTCATAGAGTTCATCATCTTCCCCTCTCACTTCTGCTTGAAGTGCTCTTGCAAGCAAATGCATTTTCAATATGGCCTTATCGCTAGGGTTCGAAACTTCTAATTCACCGTTAAGCAGCCTAATGTAAAAGGCATTATCGTTATTACCCCAACGAATGTAGTCATTGAGGTCTATTTCAATTGTATCGTTATCGTGATTGCGTGCTTTGAGCTTCGAGGCACACACCATGTCGGGCATATTAGTTACAATTGATGCCCATTCTTGTTGTGAAATAGGAGAGGCATTATTAGCTAAAAACCTTCGAGTAATAAAAAGCGAATAAGACATAACTGTTTTTTATAATTTCCTTTATAGGCTTCTTTGTGAAGCTATATGAATTGAATATCTATATGCAAGAGTTTTCAACGTGCTCTGCAAGCCAATATATATTAGAGCTCCGTTATTAACTTTTTCTTTTTGATATTGTCAATACTCCGGGTACGTTTACGCTATTAATTTCCCTTCACTCATTTTATAGCGATCACTTAGCAAACCACTGCAATAAAAGGCTTATGTCAAGGCGTGTTGTGAATGGTAAAAGGTATTGGTTTTAGTGGTTAAGCATTTGACTCTCTTATTTGTAGGCGCTGTTCAAGCGCTTTTTATAATTTATTCTCCTTCATATTTTCTTGATCTAAAAAGAGTCAAGAGAGTCTACCGTGTAAGCTAATGTAATTGAATTGTTAACAGGAGTGGGCCATTTTAATTGAGTCACATAGATTGTGTGAGCGAAAGCTCATTAATCAACACGCGATTTCAACACCAAACTCAAGGGCGAATTGTTTGGCTTGAAAGCTAACTTTGTAGCAGTTTAATCAATGAGGCATTCATAGGAAGAATGTGTTAAGGAGAGTTACTATGAGTAAGGAACCACAAGTTTCATCAGTAAAACCCTACCTAGAGTGGGAAGAGGGGCAACCCGCATTACCTCAGTTTGGTATTTTATCCGAGCTTACAGGTACTTGGGTAAATTGGAAAGATGGGCCTAGAGGCTTACATACCACCTGTATGCCGTCACCAGGTACATCGGCTGAAACCATTTTTGGGGTGTTTCATTTTAAGTCTCAAGAATATAGAGAAGAACTAAAATTCACCCAAGTGAATGAACCGGTTCGAAATAGAGCGGGCTCAAACGAGCAGTTTAATGCAGCATTAAAGTACGAAACAGCTATCATTGACAATGAAGATAATTTGCAACATTTTGAAAATGGGATGTATTTGTGGCTGGGTGATAATCAAATGCCTTGGAAAGCCGATAGCCCATATCAAAACCCGCCAACCATGTTTAAGCACACATCGACAGAAGCCTCGGTTAAAGAAGATGATGCCGAGCCAGTAATGGGGGCTGGAGAGTTGGGTCCACAGTTTGTGCCACCACACTCTATTTCACGTTCTGGTGTTATTCCACATGGTACAACTATACATATCACGGGTAACATCACTGAGACCAAGCAACCAAAAAAGCCTTATACGGAAATAAGAGCGCCGCATATCGCTGATCTATGGGAGCAGCAATACTTAGCGATTTCACCGACAATGGGAATAGATCCGCAAAAAGATTTGGTCGAAGGTTCACTTGAGAAACCGCCTTGGACTGAATTACCTCGAGAAGAGCAAGAAGGTGGCGGTGTTAATAGTGCTAGAGCTTATTTTCAGAGGATTTTTAATTACAATCAATTTGGGGCCCAATTTCCTTACACAGTGCAACCAAACCTAAAATTAAGCGACGCAAATAAAGGACTAAAGTTTAGAAAGTTTGCGAAAATTGAATTAGATTCACAACATGATACAGGTGAGCAGGGCGGTACGATTAACAATGTTATGATCCAACGTTTTTGCCGTGTTGCTAGAATGCGTCATCGAATGTGGCTTGAAGAAATTGAGCTGGATGAATTGGATCGTAATGGATATCCGAAGGTAATCCAACAACTGCAGTATGAGCAAATTGTTGATTTTGAGTTTATGTTTGGCTCAAGTGGTGGCACAACACTATGGCCACATATTCAGGTGAATACGTTGCGTCGTTTAGAAGATATTCCTGAAGAAGACAGGCTGCCGCCAATCAAAGTTGACGAGCAATCTGATAAAACGCCAGTGCTTAAAGCTTCATCCCAATATAATAAGATGAATCATTCTAAAGGTTAAAATTCGAGAAGTTGATGAGCCTAGATAAGCAAATCTAGGCTTTTATGCATCACAAGGCACTGCAAAATCCACATGATAGTGCTCATCATGCCTTACCCATGAGCGCTTCTTTGAAAACTGTATATGTGTTTTAAGGTAATCTCCATATTTGGTTTTAAATAAATTGGGTTGTAGTTTTGGATCAAAAATAACTCGCCATAAATCCACGCCATGTTTTTTTGAAGATTTGTGCAATGTAGCTAGATGTGCTGAAAGCGCGTCATAATCAATTTGATATTCATCAAATTGACCTACACTATCAAACTCAATGTTATAACCGAATTTGTTAAAAGGGTGGGTAGGAAGATGGACTGATTCACCATTCTCATTTAATACAGGTGTCATGAAATCTACAGATAAACCATTTTGATGTGTTTTATGAGGTCGAAACTTTCCACCATCAACAAAACCTGTTTCGGCATACTTGAATACTTTATCAGGTTCTGACTTTTCTAAACGAGAATAAGCATCAAGGATGATATCTTTGACTTTTGAATGCACGTATGTGCGCCCAGCTAATCTTGCTATTTCACTATAACCAACAAAGTTATTGCCTTCCTTTGGTAGCTGAACACCGTTTTGCAAACTTCCGTTTGATGTCGTGCCATAGCAAGTGCTTGAACTGGCCAAAGACGAAAAGGTGCTCAAGAGAAAAATAGCGTACACTGACAGCGTTCTGAGTTTATGCAAAGCAAGTAAAAAGAGAGTGTATAAATCCATTTGTATGTAGTTGTTTGAAGACTTACCAATAGTTTAAACACCTAATCTGAATGCATCTTTAATTTACCACTTTGCAAACCGCTCTAGTAAAAAGTCTATGGCTAGGCGTGCCCTGAGTGGCATAAATTGCTTGTTTTGATAAACAACCCAGCTGGTTGCGCCTTTAATGCAATATGAGTCTAAAAGCGGTACCAGCTTTTTCTGTTCGATTGATTCTGCGAAGGTACTTTCAGGCATATAGGCGATACCAAGACCTTGTTCGCAGGCTTCGAGCACCACGTTGGCGTTATTGCTGCGCCAGTTACCTGTGACCTTAACACTTTGTTTAGTTCCGTCGATATGAAACGCCCATTGGTCGTTATTAGCGATAATACAGCGATGGCTTTTTAGTTGGTTGGGGTGGTTTGGCATGCCATAGTTTTTTAGGTACTCAGGGCTGGCAACCACCATCATAGAGCGGCTGATTAATTTACGAGCGATGAGGTTTGAATCATTCAATTCGCCATAGCGAATGGCAAAGTCGATACCATCTTCAACAAAATTAACCAGTCGAGAATTGAAATCTATTTCAATACTGAGCTCGGGGTGCTGTTTGGCAAATTCCATCAGAGCAGGGGCGATATAACTTTCGGCAAAGCCACCTGCCGCACTGACTCTGAGCGTGCCAGATAACTGATATTGCTGCTGGCTTAATTGTTCGTTGGCTTGTTGTAAACCAGTGACGAGTTGCTTGCACTGTTGGTAGTAAAATTCGCCATTTTCAGTCAGGCTAATTTGGCGTGTGGTACGTGCTAAAAGACGTGAGCCTAAGCGTTCTTCTAAGCGAGAAACTTGTCGGCTGACATGGCTGGTGGAGCAGTTTAACTTTTTTGCAGCCGCCGAAAAGCCACTGCTTTCAGCAACAGCCACAAATTCAAAAATGCCTTCAAAACTGTCCATATAGACCTATCTCTCTTTTTTTGCGTACTAACATATAATTTTAAGAGTGTATCTATTATTGCTAAATAGCAAAAGAGTTTCACTGAATTAGCTAATTGTCATTTTTTGGGAAACAATATACAGTGTCCTTAATGTCTTTTTAGCAGTTTGCACAAAGGCATCAAGCAACTTTATGACAACACTGAGTTAAGGTAATCATCATGAAAAAAGTACTTATTCCAGTCACTAATCACGCAACACTAGGTAGTACAGATCAAGCTAATGGTACCTATGCACCAGAGCTGACACATGTTGTTGATGTATTAAATGCGCAAAACATTGGATTCGATATTGTCTCTATTCAAGGCGGTAAAGCGCCACTGTATGGCACCGACATTGAGGGGGACGAGGTGAATAATAAGGTATTAGGTGACGCGTCATTCCAAACGCAGATCAACAATACCGTGCCTGTTTCTCAGGTTAACGTAGACGATTACGATGCTATTTTCTACCCAGGTGGCTTTGGTTTACTGTCAGATTTAGCAAGCAACGAAGAAGTCGCAGCAATGGCAGCCAAGCATTATGAAGCGGGCGGGATCATTGCGGCAGTGTGTCACGGTCCGGCTGCATTATTGCCAATTACACTCAGCAATGGCGAATTGTTAATTGCGGACAAAGAAGTCACTGCATTCACCCGAGAAGAAGAAGTCGACTTTGGCACCATCAATGATATTCCTTTCTTACTAGAAGAAGCGTTAACGCGAAAAGCGGCTCAATATAGCAAGGTACAACCTTGGAATGAATTTGTGATTCAAGACGACCGTTTAGTGACAGGTCAAAACCCAGCAAGTGCCCATGCGGTAGGTGAATTTTTGGTGAAATTGTTAGCTGAGTAATGGTCTAACAACATCTATTAAATAAGGAATGATTTATGATTAAAGTACATCATCTCAATCAATCGCGTTCAACCCGCGTATTATGGCTATTAGAAGAATTAGGTATGCCATATGAAGTTGAGAAACATGAACGCGATGCGGCTACGCGTTTAGCGCCAGCAAGTCTTGGCAAAGTACATCCATTAAATAAAGCGCCGATCATTGAGCACAATGACATAGTGATCTGTGAATCAGGTGCAATTATGGAGTACATTCTTGACCAAGACACAGAGCAGCGTTTACGTCCAAAAAAAGGCAGCAAGGCCTACTATCAATATGTTGAATGGTCGCACTTTGCAGAAGGCTCTTTGGGCTTACCTGTGATCACAAGCTTACTGATGCAAATGGAAGAGCGCAGTGGCACTAACCCGATGGACGGGTATATTGCGAAAGAATTAAATCTAGATTTCTCATATATAGATTCTGTACTAGCTCAGCAAACCTACTTTGCTGGCGATGAGTTCTCAGTGGCCGACATTATGATGACCATTACACTTGAAATTGCAGGTAGCCTAAACTTGCTACAAGGCCGTGAAAATATTGCCCGTTATCTGGCTAATGTACAGAGTCGTGAAGCGTATTTGAAAGCGCGTTCATTCGGTTAAATCGCAGTCAGTTAATTTTTTAAACGTGCGTTGACTTGTTTGTTTCGTACGTTCTTATCCTAGTTGTTTTATGCATCTCTTTTTGAGGCAAAAATGATTTTCATATTTAATATTTAGAATTATTTTTCTTAAAGCTAAGGGGGATGCTTTGGACTATTCTTCGTTGCTTTATTTATGATGGACTTTAAATTCACAGAGGCATAATAAGCATCTATGCTCAAAATTTAGGCTTATCTCTAAGGTACTTTTTATCTTGTTCTTCAAATAATCCTCATGAGGATGTTGAAAAAGATTATTTTTGTAAAAATGAAAGTCAAATATTAGTGATATGCCCTAGACAGAGCGTGTTTATAAGACTCAAATATTTTGTTAACTTTAGAGGTGTTTTTAACACTGCGTTTACACTTGAATTAAAAAACACTCAAATAATACTAATGTTTATTATAATAAACATTGTCCGCTTTGTATCCAAAATTTATGATAAGGTTTCTCTTTAAACATTGAATTTTATATACATCACAATGCTTTAAATTAGAAAAGCAACTCTTTCAAATAGCATGTACTACATGCATAATTTTTGTTTTAATTAAATTCTAAAAAACCATTCTAAATAAGCAAAAGCCCTATTTTATAACAATCAAACAATAGCTTGTATCAAAGTATAGACACAAAATAATTTAATGGTTACATTTGTGTCTTAAAAGTTAACTTTAAGTAAAGGGGTTGAAAAGGAAATTTATGAACTCTAAATTAGCATCTATGAATGCAAAGGTACTTACTTCGAATGACACTATCCAAAACAACTCACACAAAGTTGCTTTAGATAGTTTTGTAAGTTTAATGAAAGTGTGTTCACTTAACATAACATTACAAAGTAGACACTCCGAACAACAGTTAAATGAGTATTATGATATATATTTTATCGACCTGTTTCATTGCGATTGGAGTGAGGCAATTCCAAATAATATTTTACAATTAGCCAAACATAATAAAGTTGTTTTATTTAACGTACATAACGAGCAGTTATGCGAGAGGCAGCTATTACTATCTGGCTTTCAGGGTATCTTTTATTTATCAGATAGGTCAGACATTATATTGAAAGGGTTAAATGAAGTTAAAAATAACGAACGCTGGTTTAAACGCTCATCAATGAATCAAGCGTTTTCTTATTTGCTAAAGAAAAACAAATCCAGTATATCAACGCTTGATAAATTAACTGATAAGGTTATTTTCCCAACATTGACAAAACGTGAAAACACTATTATTGATTTAGTTACCAAAGGGTCGAAAAATCATGAAATTGCTGATCAACTTAATATCAGCACTAACACAGTAAAAACACATATTTATAGTATTTTTAGAAAAACTAACTCAAGAAATCGAATAGAGTTGATTACTTGGTCGTTACAATCAACTAAGCACATAGATCCAACATTAAACTGATGACAGAAAGTAGCACCTACCGTGCTACTTTATAATTCTCTTACTCACATCGCTTGTCTAAAATAGTTTAGCCTATTGAGCTTTCCATACACGCTTTTGTAACCCTTTTTTTACCAGCTCTGTGATTGCCTTTTCTAATGCTTGTTTAACGCAGATATGCATGGGTTCATTGCTTGTATAGCCTGCTTCAGCCTCGGCTAAACGCTTAAAACTAACATAGCGAAAAAAACCGGCTCGAGCTTCTGTACTTAGTACAGTCTTACTTGTTGAAACAGAAACCAGAACTTGCCCTGTTCTAACATCAATCGCACGCATATACACAGATATGACATCTTCTCTGTAAAGCTCAGAGGAGCCAATACCGAAATATTCGGCACCAAATCCACCCGTTTTGATATTTGAATCATAACTAATAATACCGCCCTCTAAAATAATCTTCGCGGTTGTTAAAGGGGGTAATTCAGCTTGAGCGTTATTTTTATTTGAAGCCCGTGTTATCTTTCGCTCAGTTAATATGTTTTGAAGACCCTCTCTCTCAACGGGTAAAAACCAATCTGAGTCGCTCAAAGCTTGCATCAAGATTGATGTTGCTCCTTGAGTGACCGCGGTTGAGAATGAACTAATATTTGCTTGTGGCTTATACTGTCCGGTTTGGTCTCTAAATGCGTATACTGAAACAGGAATGGCGCCTATCGGTTTAGGTAATGCTTTAAGCTCTTTAAAAGTTTCAGATTCTTCTATTTTTATTGCCGTATTAATACTTGGTGGGATGAGACGTTCAATGCTACTACATGCAGATATCATCAAAAGCATTAATAATAGGATTGTTATTCTAAAATTCATGCTAGCCACCGTACCTTGGTACCTCAATAACGGTGACTTCACCAGTAATCGTATTGGTAATTTGAACCGTTATGGCATCGCTATTACTTGTTAACACCAATATCTCATAATCACCACTACTAAAAATAGAGTCTTCTCCAAAAAAATTACTGTCAGCGTCTTCTCCAAATGCCATATCAGTTATTTCTCTCACCATTTTACTGATGTAAGCGCGTTCAAGTGATTCCTGAAATTTTTCAGCATATGATTTATTTGCGACTGGCGCTTTATGCTTATTTTGTGCATTTGCTTTGCCCAAAAGAAAGCTACCATTCATAGGGTTACCACCAAAACTTGGGTTTAGCGGTTTGTAAACAAGTTCAGATGCTTGGGTATTAATTGATATTGTTTGTAATAGCATCAGTGCTACGAAAGTGGTGATATTGACTTTATTCATTACTACCATCCATTTGTTGCTAAGTCGGGATTGTTTTGATCTAATTGTGATTGTGCTAAGGCCTCTATCAGAATTAAAACGGATTGTTCTACGCGAGGCTTTACAGGTGTTTGTCGTCTGCCCAAATGGGTCACATAAATCTTCTTATTATTTAAATTAACGGTTAGCCGAGTTCCAGAACGAGGAATTACGATTTCATTGATAACAACGATATGTCCATTTGTATTTGGTACATCTCGCCATAATTGACTAAATGCAGTGAAGAATTCGTGGCCTTGACGACTTCTTGTGTTGTCTAAAAGTATTCCACCAATTTCAACTTCACTACAAAGTAGCGAAAATGGCAGATTTAAAAGTATTAATAGAAATAATTTATACAGCATACACAAAAAGGGGAGTGGACTCCCCTTAATTACATTACAGTTTTATTTTTGCGTTATGGTTGCGCTATTCCAATCACCAACTTGAGTAATTGACACACTGCCAGAAGCATTAGTGATAGATCCTTCAACGATATTACCTAAACCGGTTTGACTAATACTTAAAGAAATGTCAGAACCTTCAATTAACATAGCTTCGCCATTGCTGCCAGTCACTATGTTATCATCGCCTATTTGAGCGATATCGATAGAGTGATTATTACCTTCGACCAAAATATCTAGGGCGTTCAAATCACCATCTTGATTGACATTGATGATATTATCATTTGTATCAAAAGTTGTGCTCAAATTGATGACAGTGTCATTCATGCTACCTGATTGAGTAACATTAATATCGTTGTTATCGGCAGTTAACGCGTTGTTATCTACCGAGGCTTGTGCGATTGCAACATTCTCGTCACCTGACTGAATGATGTCGATATCGTTATTATCGCCGTTAAAGTTGACAATATGACCTTCATTTGAATCACCAGCTTGGAAAATCGAGAATGAATTAGACTCACCTAATCCACCTACATATGCAGAGTTTAACATACCTGCTTGAGTTGTATTAAAGTCATTGTCTTCGCCAATAACATCAAATGTAGCACTGTTTTCGTCACCAGTTTGGTTAACAGATACTTCATTGTCAGAACCAATAAAGATATTAGACACAGCCGCGTTACTATTGCCGTCTTGATCAATTTCTATGTCGTTTTGGTCACCGCTAACGTCTTCAATCGAAATACTGTTGCGATCACCATTTTGAACAAAGTCTAACTCGTTTGAGCTACCTTGCAGTGCGGTCACTCGAGTAGTGTTCCAATACCCATCTTGCTCAACTTCGATAGTATTGTCATCGCCAATAATGTTGTCTAAATATATTTCATTCCATTGACCATTTTGTGATGTTTCGACAGTATTGCCGCTACCATTTAGGTTTGTATTATAAGACCAATGACCGCCTTCACCTTGTTCAACAGTAATGCTGTTATCGTTACCGTTCACAGAATTAATAGATTCATTACCAAAACCCAAATACCCTTCACCTGACTGTGTTAAAGTAATTGTATTCTCAGTCCCCTCAACAGTGCTCTGCGAGATATTATTTGAACCATCTTGACTGATTATTTGAGTATTCGATTGACCTAAAGAAGTAGTGATAGCGATATTGTTTGCTCCAATTTGAGCAACTTCAGTGATATTATTCTCACCGTTGACGGTTGCACTGATACCGTTTAAATCACCTTCTTGTGATAGCAAGGCTTCATTACCAAGTACAGCTGATGAATCAGATGTTTGAGACAATTCGATCACGTTGCCAGCTGCATTTGCCATTAGTTGGGTATTGATAGGTTTTGCTTCACCTTTAGTGTCTTTATCGGCTGCAATGGCATAGTTGCTTGCGCCGAGAGCTAAAAGTACAGCTGCTGTGATAATTGATTTCTGTAATTTCACTGTATTCTCCGTTCTAGTTTTTATATTGGGTTATATTTACTAGCATTTCGTTACCAATTTGATGAACAACAAAAGTTTGCTCACCTGTCTGTGTTACGTTGACGGTATTAGCATCACCTTCTTGGAAAACGTCAACTAAATTACCGTAACCTTGTTGCAAGAGGTTAACTGTATTATTAGCACCCGATTGAGTAACGTTAGCCAGGTTATGTGTGCCATTTTGAGTAATCTTGACGCCGTTAACCATATCCGCCGTTTGGTTAACAATTACTTGGTTATTAATTCCGTATTGATTTATAGCTAAGTGTTGAACAGTATTGTTCATTGTGACGACTAAGCTAGTTGCTAGACTTAATGACAAAGGAGAGTTTTGTAAATCAGTACCAGAAACAAGATCATCAGCATGACAAGCAAATGTCTTAGTAAGCAAAAGAGGGGCAATGAACAAACTGCAGTTGAATTGCTTTTTAAGTTTAATAAGACGGTTTTTTTTGTCAGTAGTCATATCTTTTTATCAAGTACTAAAATTCAGATAAAACTTTAATATCTTAGAACAATTATAAATATCACCTATTTTTTGTATTTGAAAAAATCAATTAATATCATTGTCTTGCTTTTATATTTGCTTCTTTAATTAATGAGAAAGGGTGGTTTTTGGTTGGTTCCGAATGCTAAATAATTATGGTTTTAGTTCTTTATGAAAAAATTCATACAAAAAAAGTTGTGTTTTATGTTTCGTCGCTAGATTGGTGAATTTGAATCTGTTTATAGTATAGATGTTGCTTAATTCCAATTGAAAAAATTTGTTAGTCATTAAACAAAGGGTCTATTAAACGGGTCAAAATTTTGGCCATGATAAATATGGATTCATAAATGAAATTTAAACTTTCTGCGCTGTCTTTAGCGTTTATTCCTGCTCTTGCAAACGCTTCTGTTGAAATAAGCGCATCAAACAAAGATGCTTACAAAGACGATTCTGTGATTGTTGTCTATAAAAAAGATTCGACATTATCTAACCGCCGAGCAGTTAGAAACTTAGTTTTAGCTAAGATCTCTGATAAGAACAATGACGAAGTTGATGATAAATACAGCAATATCCTAGACGGTCGAATGGCTAAATTTGAGTTAGACAAAATGTCTGTCAAAGATGCATTGTCTAAGATCCGAAACAATTCTGCTGTCTTATATGCAGAGCCAGACTATATTGTGCAAGCAAATGTGATGCCCGACGATACAAGCTTTTCTGAGTTATGGGGCTTACACAATACAGGACAAACTGGCGGCGTTGATGATGCAGATATCGATGCGCCAGAAGCATGGGATATTTCTACAGGTGATCGAGGCATTGTTGTAGGTGTTATTGATACGGGTGTTGACTATACACACCCAGATCTTATTGCAAATGCATGGGTAAACCCAGGTGAAATAGCAGATGATGGTATTGATAATGACGGCAATGGCTATATTGATGATGTTTATGGTATTGATGCCATTTCTGGCTCAGGTGATCCAATGGATGACAATGGTCACGGCACACACGTAGCTGGTACGATTGGTGCTTCAGGTAATAATGGCTTGGGTGTTGTTGGTGTTAACCATGATGTGGCAATTGCAGGTTGTAAGTTCTTGAGTGCATCGGGCTCTGGTTCTACATCTGATGCCATTGAATGTATCGATTACATGGTTGATCTGAAAAACAGTGGTGTAAACCTTCGTGTTCTGAATAACAGCTGGGGTGGCGGTGGTTACAGCCAAGCATTAGCGGATGCCATTACTGCATCAGAGCAAGCGGATATCTTATTTGTTGCTGCTGCAGGTAATAGCGCTGTGGATAACGATGTAAATGACTCATACCCATCAGGCTATGATCATGAAAGCATTTTAGCAGTAGCCAGTACAACATCTAACGATACAATGTCTGGCTTCTCGCAATGGGGCCTGACAACAGTTGATATGGGTGCACCGGGGTCAGCGATTTTGTCTACGGTGCCAGGTGGTGGATATGACTCTTTCTCTGGTACATCAATGGCGACTCCTCATGTTGCAGGTGCAGCTGCATTAGTATTATCAGTAAATTCAGAGCTAACAGCTGTTGAACTTAAATCACTTTTAATGAACAGTGGTGATGATAACGCTGCTTTGTCTGGTAAAACAGTTTCTGGCAAACGTCTGAATGTTCATAATGCGTTATTAGACGCAGATCCCACACCTGGATTTAAATTATCAGTGGCGCCTACTAATGTAACTTTAACAGCCGGTGATACCGCGACTTATACATTTGAAGTAGGTTCAATCGCGGATTGGGATGGCGTTGTTTCGTTAACGCTTACTGGCAACCTAGATGGAGCATCACTTTCTAAAGAGACTGTCAGTCCTGGAGAGAGCTTCCAAGTAAACGTGCCTACATTTGCTGACACTCAATGGGGTGCTTATGAGTTTGAAGTAACTGCAACAAGCGGTGATCTTCTCAAATCTCAAACATTAGGTTTATATGTTAATCCTCAAGGGTTGAATGAATTTACTTACACCAATGACACGCCAGTGGCTATTCCTGATGATTCACCTGAAGGTATATCGTCAGTCATTAATGTTCAAGATGATCTAACTATATTCGACTCAGAGACATATTTGAACATTACGCACTCTTATATTGGTGACTTAGTTGTTACTTTAACCTCACCAGCAGGTACAACTGCCACATTGCACAACCAAGCAGGTGGCAGCAACGATGATATTGATCAAAGTTTCTCTTCTTCAGCATTTAATGGCGAATCTACTTTAGGTGATTGGACATTAAAAATTGTTGATACATACGCGGCTGATACTGGTGATCTTAATAATTGGTCTGTGTCATTTTTAGCTTTAGGCGAAGTAGGTCCAGTTGCACCAAACGCTGATTTTGAAGCAGAGATTAACGATTTAGAGGTCAACTTTACTGACACAAGTACCGATGCAAACAATGACATCGTAAGCTGGAGTTGGGATTTTGGAGATGCTAATTCATCAACGGAGCAAAACCCAACACATACGTATGCTAATGCAGGTACTTATACTGTGACACTGACGGCAACAGACTCAGAAGGATTGAGTGATACTAAAACTATGACTGTCACTGTAACGGATGTAAATATTGAACTTGAAGTGAAACGAGCTTATAAATCGCGTTTAGGAAAATTACGAGTTGATATCGCTTATCAAGGCAGTTCATCTGAAATGGTCGATATTTACCGAAACGGTGAAAAAATAGCGACAGTAGAAAATACGGGGATCTATCGTGATAGAGAACGTCGTGTTGCTGGCACACAATTTGTTTATAAAGTGTGTGATACATCAACGGCATGTTCTAATGAAGTAACCGTTAACTTCTAAGCAGCACTCATTTAATGTAAGTCAAAGCCAGTTGATTCTGGCTTTTTCATACGCTTTGTTCAGCAGCACAAGCCGTAAGTAATCTTGACAGAATTATAATAAGACATCGACCCACCTCAGAGCTTCAATCAAATATGAGATGCCACATACTAAACTGTTGGCATGTTTAAAAAGTGGTAGCTGAAGCCAATTACTCACCATTGTTCGTATTTGACAAATTCATACAGATAAGAATCATTAACCATAGTAGTTTTAATCGCACAAATAATGAATGAGCAGCTTTTTGTTGGCACGACGTTATATTATTTGAAATCAGATTTACTGAGTAGTTTGTACTTCAAAAATAAGTCACTGATCCTGCGAGTTAACAAGCTTTGCTCTGTATTTGGAACGTGATGTAAGTGCATAGAAAGATATTCATCCGAATGGTATAAATCGAGCAAAGCACGGTTAATTTGCTTAATGATTTCTTGGGAATAGGCAGTGTTACTGCAGGCAATATGGCCGGCAATAAACAGGGGGTGTTTTGCAATAGAAACTGACCCAATGTTATCGTTTTGCCCAGTCGCATATTCTTTAAATACAGTTGGATATGTGATCAGGAGATCAACACGCTGGCGCTGGAATAATGCAATCATTGATTGATAAGCGTCACTGCCTGCGCGTCTGAGTATATTTTTTTCTTTGATTTTACTCAGTTGTTTATCTAATGCTTTACCATATGAACGGCCAGATTCAATGCCAATCGTTGCATTTGGGTATTTTGTAATGAGCTTCTGAATGCTTATTAAATCATGCTCTTCTGTTAAAAGATCATCAGTTAAAGGGGTTTTATTATTAAAATAATACAGTCTGTGGCTAGGGTATAGATGAACGGGGTAAGAATAGATATTATATAATTCGCGCTCGGGTGTTTTTATGCGATTCACCGCACACATGGTTCTGTCTTCTTTCAATAGCGCATCGATGCGTGCTGTCGGGGCTATTTCTAGCTCAACTTTAATATCAGGTAGATTTTTTAATAACAGGCGATATGAATCACTGGCAATATCGTGATTACCAGTTGTGTAAAAAAGCTCTAAGTCTTTTGGATCATCACTTAATAATGTCACAGTTTGAGCCTGCGAAATAAATGATGACAACAAAAGTATACACAGTGAAAAAAGAGGCTTCATAAATACCACTAGGCGTTAACTTATTTCATTATAGTCAATAACAGATTAACTGATGTAATTGATTATCTCACGAATAAAGTGGTAGGTGGTGTATTTGCACTATTTTACGCTTATTACAGCTGTGCAGCCTGTTTAACCACAATAGCATGGCGTTTTGCCAATCTTAAATGGTCTTTGTCATAACCGCCACCGATAACAGTGGCCACAGGTACACCTTTGCTTTGGCAAGTTGTTAGTACTAAGGCATCGCGTTTTTCTAATCCTTGCCATGAAATATTGAGCTTTCCGAGAGTATCTTGCTCCCACACATCAACGCCTGCATCGTACAATACTAAATCGGGGTTCAGATCTTCAATTAAGCCCGTTAAGGTTTCTCGCACAATATGCAAATACGCAGCGTCTTCTAAATGGTTTTCAAGACCGACATCTAAATCACTGTCATGTTTTCTAAATGGGAAGTTTTTTTCACAATGAATAGAGCAGGTAAACACATAAGGGTTGTGTTTTAACATAGCAGCAGTGCCATCACCTTGGTGTACGTCTAAATCAAAAATCAGTACATTATTTACCTTACCTTGCTGAATAAGTGTTGTAGACGTAAATGCGAGGTCATTCACCATGCAATATCCAGAGCCAAAATCATAATGGGCGTGATGGGTGCCACCGGCAAGGTGGCAGGCTATGCCATGTTCAAGAGCTAGTTCTGCGGTCTTTAATGTGCCAAGTGGTGCAGTAAAAGTTCGCGCCATTAGTTTTTCAGACCACGGTAAACCAATCCGACGCATCGCTTTGACATCGAGTTGGTTACGCCATAAGTCCCAAATATAGTCTTCGCAATGAACTAACTCGAGTGGCGTAGGCGAGCCAATTTCAGGTTGAACTAAGTTCTCGCCAACTAAGCCCATGTTTTTTACTTCATTGAATAAATTAGCGAATTTACTCATCACAAAGCGGTGTTTAGGATCAAAACTAAACGAGTAATTTGGATGATAAACAAGCGGTAAACGGGTGTTGAGCGGGCTGTGATTTGAGAGCATTAAAGACGGTACTTAGTTTAAATTGCGATAATTTTAACTGATATACGTATTACGTAATAGTTGAGATTATTATCTGCACCTACAGGTTTTTTTACACCTTGGTTTATGCAATCATGTTGGCCTTATTTTTCAAAGTGCTGAAGACAAATGGAACTGAATTTCTCTGACTTTTCTGGAAATCAAATATATCACTTAATGACGCAAACCATTATTCCGCGTCCTATCGCTTGGGTGTTAACCGACTCGGGCGAGCAAAGCTACAATCTTGCGCCATTTTCTTATTTCACAGCTGTATCGAGTGCGCCGCCTTTGATGATGTTTTCGGCTGGCAAAAAGCCAACAGGCGAGATTAAAGACACAGTTAAAAATGTGATTAATACCAAACAGTGCGTTATTCACATTGCCTCAGAGCAAGACGCTGATTTAGTCACAGCCACCGCTGCAACTCTCGAGCATGGCGAGTCTGAAATCACCGCCAACGACATTGAGCTGGTGGAGTTCGCAGGCTTTGGTCTACCTCGCATTAAAAGCTGCCATATCGCTTATGGTTGTGAGTTATATGAGGTGCAACAAATGGGCGAAGCGCCACAGTCATTAGTGTTTGTGAAGGTAAAAACCTTATATGTGAATGATGAAGTCATTTCTTTGGATGCGAAGCAACGTTTAAAAATTCATGCCGATAAAGTTGCCCCGCTGGCGCGTTTAGGCGGTGGGGAATATTCGGGTATTACCAGCCCTTTTGCAATGGCGAGACCTAAATAGAGCTTAGTTTAAATAAAGTTGCTAACTCAGTTATGAGAACAAACAAGCGCAGCATCATGCTGCGCTTTTTTATTGAGAATTTTTTGTTTAGAGAGCTGGTATTCAAGCTGCTTGAGGTTTTAACGCTTTTTGCATTTGTAAGTTTGCCCATCTCTTTTCAAGTACTAAGATAGTAAATAAGTAACACAGCACCACAATAATCGGTTGTAATACAAAGCTGTTCTCAGGGCTTATGATAAAAGCAGCGGTACATAAAACTGTTCTGACAACTGCGTGCGCTACACATACCTTAATCTTACAAATTGCACCATGTACTAACCACATTAAGCCCGACTGTACAGCAATCGCAAATGGCAGGGCGTAAGGATTTTGCATTGCAAAGGTAATGCTGATTGAAAAGGTCAAAAATGTCATCGCAACCGCGGCTAAAAAGATGGTATCGAATGGATTGCGTTCAGCGCCTTTTTTAAACTGAACATCTTCACCAGTTAATTTAGATAGGCCTAAACCTAAATATACAATTGAACCAGTACCAATATAAATCGCCCAAGTTTGCATGTGTAACGACAAAGACATGCCAGTTATAATCAGTAAACTCCAAACAATCATGCCAGCCAGTGGTACAGCCAAAAAGCGGCGGTTTTTATAGTTATGTAAATGTGTGTCTAAATTAATGGTGCTCATGGCAATCTCCGTCTGTTGATGGAGTAAGTATGACTTGAATAGTTGGCGAAGATCAGTGAGCTTTGTCACTTCGTTGCATGACAAATGTCATTGCTGCACTATACATATATAACTCTAAAAGTGATTGACGCTCTCAAAGGACACGATAAGAAAAATGGTAGCTCAAAATACAGCAACAGCATCTAAATGTATGAATTGCAATACACCTATTTCAGGTAATTACTGCTCTCATTGCGGACAGAAACATATTGTAGGTGAACTCACTGTTGGTTTTTTTATCAATACCTTTATTGATGCGTTGACCAATACTGATACGCGCATTTTTAGAACATTCAGAGACTTATTGATTCGACCTGGACATGTCGCAAAGCTATATGTTTCAGGAAAACGTAAGCAGTACGTCAATCCGTTGAGACTATGTTTTGTGATTATTGGTATTTACCTTGCACTTTTAGCTTTGACAGGAGGTATCGCTGCTCTAAATGAACATGCAGTGAATCAACAGCAAGCTGGTATCAGTGAATTCGCGAAGGTTTGGCAAGAGATTTATATTAATCATCGCATTTTAATTTACCTTGGCGCTTTACCATTTGCAGCATTAGTTGTCCGATTTTCCTTTTATAAGTCAGGTTATAACTATATCTCAACTCTGATTATGTTGCTTTACAGTAGTGCACTCTATTGCTTGTATGGCATTGTTATGGTGTCTGTTTTTAAATTATTTAGCTTAGATTACTTTTCTGAATATAGAAGATTGGTAGAAAGTGCTATTGGCTTAACCGTATTTTACCAGTCAGCAAAAGTCTTTTATGGCTGGAATTGGTTAAAAGGGCTCATATTCGTGCCATGGATTTTCTTGAGCTTATTTTTCTCAGCTTATTTAGCAGCATTTCTTATTACTTCGGCTATTACATTGTTTTAATCTTGGGTAATTAAGGCCATGCAGATTTGGTGTGTTATGCCTGATTTCAGATAATAAAAGCGACACTCATAGAAAGGTGAAGAAGAGGAAGCCAGTTGCCGAAAGTGGTGCGATCTTCTTGCTAAAGAAATAAGCAATACTACTATGAGTTATCAGCATTTGACTAAGGGAAAACACATCAGACTTATACCATTCCGGAACTGGAGTTTCAATCTCTGAAATTGCCAAAAAGTGCAATGCTGCCTTGCAATGGTATATTGTGAGTTAACAAGAAATCGAATTCATGGAGAGTACTGCCTTCAGAATGCGTATGATTTTTCAGTTCGCAGGCGCAAAGTATGCGTACCATCTCGAATGTCTTGAAGTTACATCAAAAAGGATAACTATGAAGAACATCACAAAAATAACTTTGGGTCTATTGTTTACTGTACTTTTCGGATATTTTGCTCTCTCATCAGAGCAACTATTTTATGCAGGGCAATCAATTGAACGAAAGCTTGCAGGTCTCAGTGTCAAATCAATAAAGATTGATGAGGGAGAAGTTGCTTACCTAGAAGGCGGAAAAGGCGACGTGATCGTTTTTCTTCATGGCTTTGGCGCGAATAAGGATAATTGGGTCAGGTTAGCTAAGCACCTCAAAGATGATTATTCCATAATAGCGCTAGATTTACCTGGGTTTGGCGATAGCTTTAAAAAGATGGACCTGAAATATGATGTTGAGTCTCAAGTTAGACGAGTAAATGAACTCATCAATCAATTAGGTATTAATAAGTTTTATATCGCTGGAAATTCAATGGGAGGGTACATAGCTGGAAACTATGCAATCAAATACCCTGAAAGAGTAACTGGTTTATGGTTATTGAATGCGTTAGGGGTTGAATCTGCCGACGAAAGTGAGATGTTTAAAGATATTTCAAACAATAAAAAGCCAATCGTACTTGTGCAGGACAAAAATGACCTTCAAAAACTGACGTCATTTGTCTTTCAAAGTCCACCTTACATACCTGAATTTGTTATTTCTGAGCTGGCTAAAAAAGCCGAGAAAGATTACCAGATTAATCAGAAAATATTTTATGAAATCCATAAACAAGACAATAACAAAGTAAAATTTGCTTCTCCCTTAGACCGGGGGCTAGCCAAGTTTAGTAAACCTGTGTTGATTACATGGGGAAAACAAGATCGCGTGCTTCATTACTCTGCGGCAAAGGTGCTTTCTCAAATAGCGCCCCAAGCTGAAATGGTTGTTATGGATGATATTGGACATTTACCTATGATAGAAGCGCCCAAGGCCACTGCAAAACAATTTATCTCTTTCAGTAGTCGAAATTAAATCATGTGTATTTGTACCTTCTTCTAAGTCTATGAATTAATGAGGTGTTCTATCAAACGTTCCTACTTAATTTATTTTTCGCATTTATCGAGATTTATTCGGCCTAGTGCATTCAGTAGCGTGTGCTAAGAAGGTATTAATTTGCAAATAAATTACAGTTATTAAGCGAATTAAAAAAGCCTAGATATCATTTATCTAGGCTTTTTAGTAAGGGAGATTTTTTACTGCACTAATCTATAACTTTACCAGCATGAATATTCGTAAATTTATGATCGTTAATGACAATTTCACCATTAACAAAGACATATTGCATTCCTTCGGTTAATACATTCCAATGAGCGAATGATGCGTTAACACTTATCTGCTTAGGATCAAATACGATGATATCGGCAAAATAATCAGGCTTAATTTGACCTCGTTTTTTAATATTAAAATACTTTGCTGTGTCTGCACTGCTTCGCTGTATAAAGGTCTCAAGAGACATTAAGTTTTTATCTAAAACATAGCTTTTTAACTTTTTTGGAAAACTAGCGTATTTTCTTGGGTGCCCATCGGTACCATCTGATGAAGTAACAACCCAAGTTTGTTGCATAAAGTTTTCGACATCTTCCGCAGACATGTTAAAAGAAGCAATACGAACTTGACCCATTAACACCAGTTTTTTTGTTGCGGAAATAGCTGATAAATTCCACTCTTTGGCAACTTGTTCAAGTGTCTTACCTTCTAAGCTTTTATCATAGAATTTAGTGATTAAAATGGCTTTAGCTCCACCGCGACGACGCAAGTTTTCTGCAAGCTCTCGGTCAATTTGATCTTGTAACCTTGGATCTTTGAGTCTTGCATGAAACGCTTTTTTGCTATCTGCCATGACCCATTTAGGCATCAATGCACTGTGTAGTTTAGTGCCAGATGCTAACCAAGGATATTGATCGGCTGAAATACTTAAACCTCGCTGCTGTTCAGACTCGACCAGATTAATGATTTGTTCACTTTGCCCCCAAACGTCAACGCCTAGTGCTTTTATATGTGCCAGATGCAAGTGAATATCTGCAGCTTTGGCAATATCAATCGCTTCTTGTACGGCAGGAATGAGGCCGATTGAAAACGTACTTTCATCGCGAATATGGGTGTCATAGATGCCATTGAATTTTGCAGCGACTTTAGCTAAACGAACTACCTCGTTGGTATTTGCATAGCTGCCGGGAACATAATAAAGACCACTAGATAAGCCTAGTGCGCCTTGTTCCATGGCTGTTTCTAACAGGGCTTCCATTTGCGACATTTCTTTTTCTGTGGCGTGACGCGCCACTTTTCCCATGACTTGTTTTCTAAGAGAGCCATGACCAACTAACAAACCTACATTGGTACCGATACCATTGGCATGTAAAGTATGTTTGGTGGCATTAAAGTCAACAGGGCCACCACCATCATTGCCATTTATGACAGTCGTGACCCCTTGAGTTAAATAGTTTATGTTGTTATTTCGGGTGCTACTTTTTAAATCTGATAGTGAATGTGTATGTGGATCTATAAACCCTGGGGCTATCACCTTACCAGACACATCAATGACTTGTTTTGCTTTAATATGTGTGCTGTCAGGTGCAAATATTCCACAAATTTTATCTTTACAAATGGCAACCTTTTTAGCATTTGCGGCGGAACCATCCCCCGAAATGAGTAAACCACCTGTCAGCAAAATATCGGCATTGAAAGTTGGTTTGCTAGCACAGCCCGTGAGCGCCATCAACATCACTAAAGTGCTCAACTTTAAAGTATTAGTTTTCATGTTAGTGACTCTACTGTTTTTGCTTACTGAGCAGTGTTGACATGAGCGTTTCTGCAGCCTCGATCGCAGCTTTATCGATCATAGCCCTGTCAGTGTTGTCACCCATTTCATAAGTGACCGCATGCACTTTATATTTATCTGCTATAAATTGCTTGAAAACGCCGCGATTTGGGTTTTGTCCAGCTTTTCTTCGAACTTCAAATTCAGGTAGCGTTTTTTCAAGTTTATCTAGCCAATCATTCGTTAATGTGTGGTTATGGCTTAAATAATCTTCAGGGATGGTATAAAAAATATCTTTGTAAGTAGAATGAAAATCTACGGCGTATTTAATTTCTCCACCATTTTCGACTATGTTATCAAGATACTTTACGACGCTCGCTACTTCAGGTTGCATAGCAGTTTTCCAATCTCGGTTGAGATCTTTTCCAGCTACATTGTGACGCCAATATCCATGGTAGACACCATCAGGGTTTATATTTGGCACAACCAGTATATTGAAGCGTTTGCGAAATGTATTTGCGATTGCTGAATCTGAAAATACATGGTCAACAAAGGTAAGCATGGCTAAGGCTCCGGTTACTTCAGGCGGATGTTGCCTGCCAACAAGGATCAACCATTGATTACTCTTAGTTCGGCTTTCAAGTTTAAAAATAGGTCTGTGTTCGATAGACCAACCGATTATGTCATGGTTGAGAAAGCTTTTTTGTGCATGTGCTTTTGCCCAGCGGTGATACTCCAGACTATCAAGTGATTCCTGCGCAGAGATCCAAAGTGGCTCAGAAGAGAGGTTGATCGAAAAAGAAATGTCTTTGTCATGCTTCTCAAAAGGGATTAATTGCCAAGTATTGTCTTTAAATACTTTCGGGCTGTAGCGCATTTTTCCGCCATCCGCTTTGATAGAAATCTTAACTTGCTTTTGTTCTTTAGCTGAAATCTTAAAGCCGAACCAAGGGCTATTATTGATGGGGGTGTTTTCTGGTAATAAGGTTAATTGTATATGTTTATCATTAATTTGTTCACACTGACCAATTCGTGCTGTTGCAAATTGGGTATCTATGGTTATATCACCGTTTAAACAGGCGTTTGCAATATTTGAGAATATTGACAGGGGAAGTAATAAGATTAACTTATATATCATAATTTAATGCCGTAAAAAGTTAGGCTTACCCATATAGGTAAGCCTTTGATTGAGAGACAGTTACTTTAAAATGATTTGCTATAGCTTAGATAAAAATAGCGCCCTTGGCTTGAATGCAAACCACTTTGATAACCGAAGTGTGCATCTGCCAGTGGTGGTTGCTTATCAAAAAGGTTTCTAACCCCGAATGTCACCTTGCTATTGTTCAGCCAACCTTCTTTTGTAAGGTTATGATTAACGTACGCATTAACCGTGGTCCAGCTTTCTACTGGTAAATAAATTAATTCACCTTGCTCGTCAGCATAATTCGTACTGGTGTCTACAAACTTGCCGACATATCTAGCACTTATACCTGCTGCCCAATTATTTTGTTTCCATCCCATAGAGGCATTAAAACGCCATTTAGGTCGACCATTCTTCTCGACTAAACTACCACCGCCAGTCAGTTCAATATTTTCACCGTCAAACAAAATACTTTCGTTACCAGCTGCTTGAGCTGCACTTATTGTGGCAGTAATGGCATCTATATCTTGATAAAACTCTAATAGTCGCGCTGCGTTAACTTTGAAGTCGAACCGACCAAAATCAGATTTAATATCGTAGTTAATGCTTAAGTCGACACCACTGACTTTTCTTGGATTCAAGTTGGCATAGTCATTTTTAACATGGAGAATTTCAAGATTTTCATCGCGAATTACAAATTCATTTTTACTGTCCTGACTGCGAAGTAAAGCATCATAGAGTAGGTGAGTCTGACTGCTTAGTAAGCCAACTAAATTCTCCTGCTCAACTTGCCACCAATCAGCAGTTAATAGCAAGTTATCAGTGGGTTTTAAGACAATACCAAAAGATTTGTTTATATCATCTTCTGGTTTTAGTGTGTCACTGCCACTTCTCAGTTCTAATACACCACCTCGAATGCCAGTTACAGGGTCGCGCCGGGTATTTGTACGGGCAAGGTTATCAGCAACTACTTGCGGTAAACCAGGGGCTCTAAAACCTTCTGCATAGGCAGTACGGAATTGTAGCCAGTCATTCACTTCCCAAGATAATGCCAGTTTAGGTTTTAAGACGTCTCCAACATCACTGAACCTTTCATATCGAGCAGCAGCTTGTAGATTGATGTTTTTTGCAAAAGCTGCATCTTCAACTAAGGGGACATAAAACTCAGCATATGCAGACAACACATTGCGGCTACCACGACTGTCTTTTGTAGGGCTATTACCTAGTACATCACTTTCGGTGAGCAGTTTTCCGGTGTTCTGATCAACAAATGGTGAACTGGTGTCTAGCAAGTTATCTCTATTTTCTTCATAACTTTCATGACGGTATTCAACGCCTGCAGCAAAACCTAGTTCTCCGGCAAATATAGGCATTAACTCACTATTTGAGATCTTGAAATCCCACTGTGATAAGGTCGTTTTACTTTCTCTATCAACGGTTGTGGTAAAGCTATCTATTACAGCCTGTGGATTTGTGCTGCTGTCACCTTGAGTGACATTGTTGATGTCGCCACCTGTGAATATATTATAAGCTGTATTTTTATCTGTGCTGTTAATTGCAGCCTGGAATTTACTGGCCTGCACCCAGTTAAAAGTTCTATCAAGTGAGTTGGCCTCAGTATGAAATATCGCTGACTCCCAATCCCATTCATCAATGTAACCCTTTAAGCCTGTCAATAAGCGATAACTGTGATCGGTTACTTCAACTTGTCTGCGACCAGCGTCTACAGGGCGATAATTTCGCACCGTGATAAGTTCGTCAAACGGGTTGTGATAGGCATCGGCTGCGATACTGAAACGTTGTGATGATAAGTTGTGTGCTTGAAAGCGGGTTCTTTCTGATTTGGCTTGGTAATAAAGGGCTTCACCGAATAATTCTATTTCATCAGTCAACTCTTGAGTATAAAGCGCATAGGCATTAAATCTTTCAACATCAGACGTTAAAGAGTTATCGTAGTTTCGGTTATATCTCAAATCTCGAGGCTGGCTGCCACCACTCGCGCAAACACCATTTTCTAGAATTACTTCACAGTCTCCCATCGTTTGCGGGCGAATGTGAAACTTGCCAATTTCTTTACCGCTGAACTCACCCCATGGTGAAGCCGAGTGTCGATTATCTAACTGTGTATCGCCAATAAACTCTTTTGGGAGAGTAGGGTAATTTGATAAATCAGCTGAGCGAGCATATTCTCGTTCATTGGCCATCATGCCATTTTTAAAATAAGCGTTAAAAGAGGTAGTTAAATGAGATTTTTCGTCGTTGAAGGCAAAGCCTGTAATGCCGCCAATGGTAAGTTGATCTTGTGATGTGCCTTCTGAACTACCGTAATTAAAACTCAGTTCACTGCCTTCATAGTTGTCTTTTAACACATAGTTAATGACGCCAGCGACAGCATCTGAACCATATATTGCTGCCGCACCATCACGCAATACTTCGACTTGCTTTAAGCCTTTCACTGGCAAAGTGTTACTGTTGACGGTTGTAACTGGTACTAGGCCTTCTGATTGAGTGCCTGGGTGCAATACTAAGCGACGGCCATTCAGTAGAGTAAGTGTATTACCAGTGCCCAGACCTCGCAGATTAATAGACGATACATCGCCTCGAGCATCATTAACCCCTGCTCCAGAACGACCTTGGTTAAATGACACTTCGCCCATTTGTGGAATTTCAGCGAGTAATTCAGCACCCGTCATTGCGCCAGTTTTTTCGATGTCTTCGCCTGACATAACAGTAACTGGCAGCTCTCCTCTGTCTTGATTCACTTTAATGTTTGAGCCAACTACACTGATTTTTTCTATTTCTTTATCATCACCCTGCTGAGCGAGTGTAGTTGATGAGACACATGCAAGAGCAACACAAACACTTAAATATGCTGGCTTCATCGCGAGATTGGCTTTGAATGTCATGTTTTCACCATTTTAGTCGTTGTTATATTTGGAACGGGCTTGCTGAGTAATGATTATTAGTTCAAGCCCTACTTGCTACAGGCTAAACAATAAATAAATTAATTTAGTTAACAATTTATAGTTCGTAGCTCGTCCATAACCTTAGGTTATAGGGTGCTAGGTTTAATGATGTGAAGTTAAACTTTGAGATGTGTTAGCGTGAAAAAGTAAAAATGAAAAACAATTAATTAACTTTCAATTCAAATTTCGTTAGGAATTGTTATGACAAAGTCTAAACCATTGGCACTGCTTATCTTTTTGTTTGGGATATGTACTGCAATCTATGTGGGGCAGGGCGCAGGTGTGCACTGGGTAGAGCAACAATATAACTATGATATTCATAAATCAGATTCTGGGCAGCTCAGTTATTATTTTAAAGGAGAGCAGCGGGTAATTTTGGATGTGGTGCCATATGACAGCTCCCCCCTCAGGCAAAGCAACTTAGATGAACTGCAAGCAGCGCCCGAGTTGTCGCAACAATGGGTAAAAAAAGCGGAGCAAGTTTTATTACTCAAACCCGCTTTTCATTTTGGTGCTTGGTCGTTATTACCTGCAGTGATCACAATCGTTTTGTGTTTAATGACTCGTGAACCGTTAACAGCTTTATTAGCGGGGGTGATTGTTGGTGCAATGATGTTAGGGCGATATGATCTGACGGATAAGGTGTTAGTGCCTAATTTGGCAAGTGAGAGTGCAGCAGCAATTTTATTATTATACCTTTGGTTGCTCGGTGGTTTATTAGGGATTTGGTCTAAAACGGGGGCTGCTCTAGCATTTGCAAATTTTATGACTCAGCATTTTGTCAAAGGGCCGCGCAGCGCTAAATTAATTGCTTGGCTTATGGGGGTGCTATTTTTTCAAGGTGGCACGATGAGTACTGTGCTGGTAGGAACAACCGTCAGGCCTCTTGCTGATAAGGCCAAGGTCAGCCATGAAGAAATGAGTTATATTGTTGATTCTACAGCTTCACCGATTGCATCAGTAATTACCTTTAATGCCTGGCCGGCCTATGTACAGGCTTTAATATTTGTACCTGGCGTAAGCTTTTTGGCGACAGAGGCTGACCGAATTAGTTTTTTCTTCAGCAGTGTCCCTTTTAGTTTCTACGGTATCTTGGCTGTTTTAGGCACTTTATTATTGAGCTTAAATATCACCCACTTTTCAGGAAAGCGTATTCGTGCGGCGCATATTCGAGCAGCTAAAACAGGTCAATTGGATGCAGAAAATGCCAGGCCGCTCAGCGCAAAAGAATTGCAGGGGGCAGATAGCCCTGATTATTACACTGCAAATATTTGGGAGTTTTTGCTGCCTTTGGCAAGCATTATCGGTATCGCCATTGGTACATTTTATTTTTTAGGATCACCGAAAGTAAATTGGGCGTTCGCTTTAGCCTTAGTGCTTGCAGCTTTTATGGCTATGGGTCGAGGTATGACGCTTGAAGACATCATGGAGGGGTTTGGTAATGGCCTCAAAGGGGTTGTTGTGGCCTCGGTTATTTTGATGTTGGCTATTACCATTGGCAGCATCAGTAAAGAGGTGGGTGGGGGATTATACCTAACGCAATTACTTGGTGAGCAAATGCATTTTTGGATGTTACCGGGTTTTTTGATGGTGCTAACCATGTTGATTGCATTTTCAACGGGCACCAGTTGGGGGACCTATGCAATTGCTTTTCCATTAGCTATGCCATTGGCTTGGTCGATTGCTGAAATGCAGCGTTTAGCTGACCCGTATATGTTTATGACTTTATGTTTTGCCGCGGTATTAAATGGCAGTGTATATGGCGATCAGTGTTCTCCTATTTCTGATACGACTATACTAAGTGCAATGACAACCGGCTGTGATTTGATGGATCATGTGAAAAGTCAGCTTGTCCCTGCAACTTTTGCTGCAATGGCTGCGATGTTGTTGTGGACCGGTTGTGCTTTCGTATTAGTTTAACTCAGGTACTTTTTATGCGACTTAGGCACATTGAGATCTTTCATGCCATCTATACAACCGGCTCCATCACTAATGCAGCGAACTTACTCCATGTATCCCAGCCCTCGGTAAGCAAAGTCCTAGCGCATGCTGAATTACAACTGGGCTTTGATTTATTTCATCGTGTTAAGGGTCGCTTAATCCCTACTGAAGAGGCGGAAAGCTTGTTTGGAGAGGTTGATAAAGTTTATCAACAAATACACTCTATTCGAAATAAAGCGAAAAACATTAAACGGGCAGAGTACGGTAACATTAATTTAGGTATCTCACCCGCGTTAGGTTTCACAGTTTTGCCTGAGGCGCTGGGTCGGTTCACAGCACAATATCCGAATATTAGTTTTAATATTAGTACGATACATAACGATACTGTGTTTCAGTCGCTGATAGAGCATACCTGCGACATCGCGGTGTTATTCTCACCAAAAGTATTTCCTGGAGTTACAAGCCTAGAATTAGCAGAGTCTGAAATGGTGGTGGTTTACCCTAAGGCATATTTTCCTGAAACCCCGAAAACATTGAATATTGAGCAACTGGCTGAGTATGACTTTATTGATATCAGTGAAAGTGGGCCTTTGGGTGATTTGTTATGGAGCCGAATAGTTGAAAATAGCGTTGAACTCAACTGCATGATTAAAGTACAAACATACTTCATTGCAACACGGCTTGTTGCTCAAGGTATGGGGCTTTGCGTGGTAGATAAGTATACCGCAAATGCAATGTTGACGACTGATACGGCTATGGCGTCATTTGATCCACCACTGACGTTTAAAGTTAATGCATTACATTTACAAAACCGTCAGTTAAGTAAAAGTTCTGAGCAGTTTATATCAGAACTAACCTATTCTTTGTCAGGGAGTTAAGAAACCCCATAACATAAGGTTATGGATGTTGAAACCCTTGTCACTTTATCTAATTGTGTTCTGAGATAAGCTCAGAATTAAGTTTCTTAAAGACGTTTAGCAAAGGACACAATTATGATTCTCTCTCCTCCTTATCTGTTATTTATTGGTGATGCAACTGACTTGTTGTCAATTAAAATGGCACGAGGTCTTGCTGATTGGCGACCAGAGCTATGCGTTGGCGAGTATCGTCTTGATGGTTGTACCGTTTCTACAGGGTTAGCACATATAGAAATTGAGCAAGCAGTTAAACAAGGCGCAAAAACCCTAGTTTTAGGGCTGGCAAATTCAGGTGGAATTATTAAAGAAGCTTGGTTGCCAGCAATTATGCAAGCTCTTGATGCGGGTATGGATATTGTGAGTGGCATGCATGATAAGCTATCTGATATCTCTTCAATTAAGCAAAGAGCAGACAAAAATGGCTGCCAATTACATGATATTCGTCATCCTACTGCTAAGTTCGTAACAGGCACAGGTGAAAAAAGATCGGGTAAACGTATCCTAACGGTTGGTACAGATTGCTCTGTAGGTAAGATGTACACCTCTTTAGCCCTAGAAAAGGCGATGGACAAAGCAGGGTTCAATGTTGACTTTAGAGCCACAGGTCAATCGGGAATTTTAATCGCAGGGCAAGGGGTGGCGATAGACTGTGTGGTATCTGACTTTATAGCTGGTGCAACAGAGAGTTTATCGCCTAATAACGAGGCTGAACATTGGGATATCATTGAAGGTCAAGGGTCACTTTCGCATCCCGCATTTGCTGGCGTGAGTTTAGGTTTACTGCATGGTTCTCAACCTGATTATCTTGTCGTATGTCATGCTTTAAATAGAGTATCAATGCGAGGTTTACCTCATTGCTCGCAACCAAGCATAGCTGATACGATCTCACTTAATATTCAAGCTGCAAAGCTGACCAATGATAAGGTGCAGTTACTAGGTATTGCGGTCAATACTTCTGCGGTTGATACAGAAGAAGCAAAACAAATCTGTGACAAACTAGAAAGTGAATTTGGTGTACCTGCTTTTGACCCATTACGAGATGGCTGTGATCGTGTTGTTCAAAGTCTTGTTAGCGAGTCTACCCAATGATCGAACTATCAGTAGAGACACAATGCTTTGCACTAAAGCAGGTATTTAAAATTTCGAGAGCATCTAAAACGTCTGCGGATGTCATTGTCGTGACGCTTAAAAGTGGTGGATATATTGGTTTGGGAGAAGCGGTGCCTTACGCAAGATATGGCGAGTCACTTGATTCAGTTATGTCTCAAATTAATAAGATTCAAGCATATCTTGATAACGAGGGTATGCTTTCGAATGCAATTCAAAAGATGCCCGCAGGCGCTGCTAAAAATGCACTTGATTGCGCATATTGGGATTTGCGAGCACAAATGGCAGATAAGCCCGTCTATGAGCTATTAGGCCTGCCAAAGCCTCAATCATGTGTATCTGCGCAAACACTCAGTATAGACAGTCCAGAAAACATGGCTCAAGCGGCTGCTGATATGGGGCACCCTCCGCTTATCAAAGTTAAATTAGATAGAGAAAACATCGTCGAGAAAATGCAAGCAATACATGAGGCCAGCCCTTTATCTAAATTTATTGTTGATGCTAACGAAGCTTGGACAATTGAAGATCTATGTGAGGTTGCACCGACGCTTGCAGAGCTGAATGTGAGTTTAATTGAACAGCCTTTACCGGCAGACCAAGATGTTGAGCTAGCTGCATATAATGGGCCTGTTGCAATTTGTGCCGATGAGTCTTGTCATACTCGTGAAGGCTTACAAGAGCTAAAAAGGTATTACGATGCCATTAACATAAAACTAGATAAAACAGGCGGTATCACAGAAGCCGTTGCTTTAATGAGAGAAGCACAGCTTCTTGGTTTTACTATAATGGTTGGTTGTATGGTTGGGAGTTCGTTAGCCATGGCTCCTGCTTTTTTACTTTCTTCTGAAGCTACATTTGTTGATTTAGATGGCCCTTGGTTATTGGCTGCTGATAGAGCTGATGGTTTTGATTTTAAAGATGGTGTTATGACGCCAGCTAAGCCTTTATTATGGGGTGAAGTATAAATTTTATTTCTTGTAGCCTGAGTGCTTGTTAAGCAAAAACCAATATAAACGGCATGCACGGCCGTTTATATTTTTGTTAAGGAGTATGGCAGGTTAAGTATTAAGAATATTTTTAAACGTGTTAATGACTTTTTTACAATCCTGTTTACTCACATCTTTATGCAATACAAAACGCATTTGCTCATCTGCGCAAATTTTGATGCCTTTTTCTAACAGCTTATCAGCAAGCTCTATGGGTGAAAGCGGGCCTTGATATTCAACAAACAACATATTGGTGAATTGCTTTGTGACTGTCAGTTCATCGAGCTCATTTAGTTCTGAGGCTAAAAACTCGGCGTTTTGATGATCTTCAACCAGTCTATCAATATTGTTATCTAACGCGAACATACCTGCAGCTGCTACAATACCTGCTTGGCGCATGCCACCGCCGAGCATTTTGCGCCACTTATGGGCTTCATGAATAAAGTCTTTCGGGCCACATAAAATACTGCCAAGCGGCGTGCCTAAACCTTTCGATAAACAGATAGAAATCGAATCCATCGGCGACGTAATTGCCGATACAGGCACATTGTGATGCACCGATGCGTTGAATACCCGAGCACCATCAAGGTGTAAACCAAGTCCTGTGTTGTTACAAAACGCGCGCACATCATCGAGGTAAGACATAGGCAGTGCTTGCCCGCCAACCGTGTTTTCGATTGATAACAAACGAGTGCGTGCAAAGTGATGGTCGTTAGGTTTGATTTTCTTTTTCGCTATATCCAGTGGAATGGTGCCATTTGCTGCAAACTCAATTGGCTGAGGTTGAATACTGCCTAATACCGCTGCGCCACCGCCTTCATATTTATAAGTATGGGCGTCTTGACCAACAATATATTCGTCACCGCGCTGACAATGGGCAAGTAGGGCAAGTAAGTTGCTTTGCGTGCCACTTGGGGCAAATAACGCCGCTTCATGGCCGGTAAGCTCCGCGGCTTTTTTTTGCAGGGCATTCACGGTTGGATCATCACCAAACACGTCGTCGCCAACAGGCGCGTTGGCCATTGCATCACGCATGGCTTTGCAAGGTTGAGTGACAGTATCACTACGCAGGTCGATTAATTTATGGGTCATCTTGTTGTTATTGATCTTTCAAAAAAGTGATAGTTCAGTCTAGCGCGTGCAGGGTGGTGATTCAATTACCACGCTGCTTTTTAAGGGAAGGTGAAAATTATTAATAATCAATGAAATAGCTACAGTTTACCCTGTTTAAATATAAAGGTTTATCATAATGTAGGTAATTCAAAAGGTTATAAAAACAACAAAGTAAACAATACCAAGGGATCGTTATGGACCGTCGACAGTTTCTCAGCTTTTCAGCCGCCTCTGTATTTTTAACTGCCTGTGGTGGGGGAGGAAGTTCAGCGCCTGAAGTTATACCGCCACTGATAGATAACAGCCCAGATACCGGTGTGGTGAGTAAACTCGCAAATGAGCAATGGCAAACGCTGAAAGATAATGTCTCTGGTCGCGTTATTCTTCCCACTGACGAGCAACCTTACTCAATGGCGCGTTTAAGCTTTAGTACACGATTTGATCATATTTACCCGCAAGCTGTGGTGAAGTGCGCTAATGCACAAGACGTGCAGGCTGCGATCCGCTTTGCAAAAGAGCATGAGCTACATATAGCGCCGCGCTCTGGCAGCCATAGCTATGGTGGTTATTCGACAACCGAAGGTATGATAATCGACGTAACAGATTTGAATGACATCTCATTGCAAGCTGACATCGCTACTATAGGCTCAGGAGCAAGGCTTGCAGACGTGTACGATCAACTAACACAGCAGGGCGTGTCTATTCCTGCGGGCAGTTGTTTAAGTGTTGGCATTGCAGGGTTAGCCATGGGCGGCGGTTTCGGCGTAGTTGATAGAGCGCATGGCCTAACGTGCGATACGCTGCAAGCGGTTGAAATTGTCACTGCCGACGCTGAAATTATTAGTTGTGATGCAAACAATCACAACGAGCTATTTTGGGCGCTTAGAGGTGGCGGCGGTGGCAATTTTGGCATTGTCACGCAATTTAAATTCAAAACTCACGCCGCCAACGACATCACCGTTTTTGAAGCGAATTTTAGTTTTGATGATTTTGAAGACGTGTTCGCGGTTTGGCAAACTCTGGCAGAGAAGTGGCCGAATGAAATGTGGGCGCAGTGCCTGCCAACTTGGGCGTTTGGTGGCCCGAGAGTCAATGTTCGGGCATTTTGTTTAAACTCAGTAGGTGAAGCAAAGATTTTATGGGACGATTTTATTGTCAAGACTGGAGCAACCCCTGAATTTAATACTTTTAATACGAGTGACTATAGAAGAGTTATGCTCGGAACATGTGAAGGCAATGTCGCATCTTGTCATCTAAGCACGCAATTTGAAGGGGGCACGATGCAGCGCAGTGCGTTTGGCGCCAGCTCTGATTTTTTTAACTCTCTCATTCCGCCAGCAGGTATAAATGCATTAAAAGCTGAAATTGAGCAGCAAAATAGCGATGGTCATAACGGCATGATTATCATGAATTTGCTCGGTGGTAAAATTGATGAAATAGGTGAGGATGAAACAGCTTATCCACATCGTAAAGCCATAGCAAGTGCCGAATATTATTTACCACTTCACCCCAGTGCCAGCAATTCACAGATAGATACCGCGCAAGCTAAGCAAAATGGCTTTAGGCAAGTTATGGCACCATGGAGCACAGGTGGTGCATACGTAAATTACATCGACCCTTTAATTACAGACTGGCAACAAGCTTACTACGGTGAGCATTATTTTAAACTTCAGGCTGTGAAAAGTCAGTACGACCCAAACAATGTCTTTAATCATGGGCAGAGTATTCTGCCTGCTTAATAAATTTTTTAACATTAAGCAGAGTGTTGTTTCCTAGCTCTCTGCAAAATAAATTTAAGGCATTAGAGAGTCTGCTTAATCTACAACGGAAAAATACTTATTTAAACTTTTTGAGTGGATTGTTAGATTTAGCAATCTATTTATAGAGTGGCAACTATTGAGACCTGAGGTTGATAAACTTAGCAATAGTATGCAAAGTGTATAGCCTCTCATTTCTATTGCTCATTAAAATCTGAAATGAGCAGGTAACATCTTATTGGTTGTGAATATGGCAAAAATAATTTTATTAAGTGATGGGATATGAAATGAAAAATATTTATTTAATTTTAACCTTTTTGACCTTGGTGTCTTGTGCATCTGTTAAAAATATCGAGTCAGCTAATAATGATTTAAGTATTAATTCATCTAAGTATAAATTAGCACTTGATACCTATATGAAAAAAGACTTATTGAAGGCGTTTGCAATTGCAGTAGATGATAATGGAGCGTTTGCTTTTGGCTATTCATTCGAATATTCAAATCAACAAGGAGCTGATGATAGAGCATTAAAAGAGTGTATTGAAAGTCGAAAAATGTTTAAGGTTATGGCTCAATGTTCAATTTATATGCGTGGTAATGAGCTTTATAAATCTACTAAGAAAAGTGATTGTACCTCTTTGGGTAGTCTGAGATCATTAAATAGTGCAATTGAAACCTCATTGATTTTTGAAAATGGAACACACTCAGAGATTAATATCTATTGGGTTGACTATGATGGTGAGGAAGTATTTTATAATAGCCTTAAGAGATTTGATTCTTACACACAGCAAACTTATTTAAAACATCCATGGGTAGTTAGAGATCAAAATGGAAGTTGTATCGCTGTAGTGGAAAGCGCAGAATTGTAATTGCTTTTAACCTAAAGCTAATACGACCTATTCATAGGAATTAACTCTACTGTTTGGTCGATTCTGAACTTTGCATGACTAATTCCAGTCAGAAATAAAGTCGATTAGCTCTCGATGGTAATTGTATGATTGAACAAAAGAGAAGTACACGGTAAAGCTAGTGGGTTAAATTACTTTTTGTTGGTAAATCATAAGTTTAAAACATTCCAATATGAAGTAACGTGGCATATAAAGTCTACATATAGCGTTAAATCACTAATTCAGCTCATAGTTTAAATAACAGCTAGGTTTGAGTAGTCTTCCTATCAAACCTGACTGCAGACACGCGACCTAACCCAGTTTATTCCCACATGCCTTTTTCTGTTTTACCCTGAATTTCAACATTGTCTAATTTGAACTCTGGGGTTTTATTGGCTTTTAACTGGCTTTGATAGTCTTTGGTAATACTAACAATGGTTGGGGTGAGCAGCACAATGGCGTAAACGTTCACTAAGGTCATTAAACCAAGGGCGGCGTCGGCCATGCTCCATACCTCTTTGAGTGATGCAGTTGCTCCCCAAAACACCATAAATAAATATAAGGCCGTATAGGCTGCGCGACCCAGTTTATTGTCGAGTTTGAATAAATGAAGGTTACTCTCTGCGTAAGCATAGTTTGCAACTACTGAAGTGAAGGCAAATAAGGTAATGGCCGCAGCGACAAAATAATGACCAAATTCACCAAAGTGACTGCTCATGGCGTTTTGTGTCATGCCAATGCCTTCCATTTCGCCACTGATAGTAATGTCAGACAGTAAAATGACGAGGGCGGTACAGCTACATAAAACAATGGTATCGACAAATACTCCAAGCATTTGCACATAGCCTTGCGCAACAGGGTGATTTGGAACTGGAGACGCACCTGCTGCAGCATGGGGCACGCTACCTGCGCCTGCTTCATTCGAATATAATCCCCGTTGAATACCATTTTTAATGGCTGCACCGAGTGCACCCGCACCAGCTTCTGTTAAGCCAAATGCCGAGGCAAACATATCTGCAAACATAGTAGGGAGGTGATGAATATTCATTGCAGTAATTATCAACGCAACGGCCACAAAGGCCAGTCCCATAAAGGGCACTATGAGCTCGGCAAAACGGGCAATACTGCGAAGGCCGCCTACCACAATGAAACCTGCGATAACGGCAATCACCGCCCCTGAATAAGTTGGGTCGATAGCAAAAGTATTGTTCAACGCATCTGCAATGGTGTTAGCTTGCATTGCGCTAAAGCTCACCCCGTAGCCTAAGAACAAACACAGCGCGAACAGTACTGCGAGCCAAGGTTTGTTAAGCCCTTTACGAATATAGTAGGCAGGACCACCACGAAATTCATTGTTGCCGTCTCGAATTTTATAAAGCTGACCGAGTACGCTTTCAGCGAACCCAGTCGCCATACCTAATAGCGCAATCAGCCACATCCAAAATACCGCGCCACTGCCTCCTAAAGAGATGGCAATGGCAACGCCAGCTAAGTTACCAGTGCCAACCCGAGCCGATAAACCAGTACACAAAGCTTGAAACGAGCTGATACCAGATTTATCGCCTTGGGTGCTGTCTTTCATCACTTTGAACATGTATCTAAAGTGGCGAAACTGCACAAACTTGAGCTTGAATGAAAACCAGAAGCCTGCAAATAACAGCAAATAAATGAGTATTTGGCCTTGGCCCCACAGTAAATTGTTAATGGTACTAATTGCGCTATTTATCATTGTTATATGGCTCGTTAATAATTATTCGCTTGTAGTAAATACAGAAATTCAATTTTGCAATGTAAACTAAACGTAAAGTGTTAGACTTTTTGCTTTTTTCATTGTAGGTTGAAATTTCAACAATATAAGGAATGTTAAAATGAAGCTACAATTAAACAAGAAACCACTTAAATCTTTAATAAATAAGCAGCTACCTCGTGAATTAACTGCGGCATTAGCTGGTGGTACTGAGGATGTAAACTTTACGCTCTATGAGGGATGTAACACTCGCCCGAGTGATCCGCGTATTTGTTGGGGTAATACGCAAACAAAATAGCATTTTAAAAAATGGCCTTTTTATAAGGCCATTTATGTTTATTAACTTCTTTTTCAGAAAGACTTCGCTACTGTTACAAAGTTAGCAAATGCACTTTAAGTGCCTCTATTTCCTTTTATCTGCGCTTTATTTTTATACATTTTCTTATCAGCATGAGATATGAGTATTTCTAGTGTATCACCATGTTCAGGGTAAGTTGCTACGCCAATACTGCCTGAAACAGTGAGTGATTGGTCTTGATAGCTTATGGGATGGCTGAGCGCATTATTCAATTTCTGATGAATAATGGACTCTGATATCTTGTTGCTCAATAAAACGATAAATTCATCACCCCCATATCGGACAACTAAATCATGCCTCCTTACGCTTTGTTTCATGCGCTTAGCAACTTCTTTTAGTACCATGTCACCAGTTTCATGACCAAAGCTGTCATTAATAGGCTTAAAGTTTTCTAAATCTATGAATGCGAGAGAAAAAGTCGAATTTTTTCTGGCAGAGCGTGCAACTTCATATTTAAAACGTTCAGCGAGTAAATGACGATTCGCGCATTCTGTTAGACCATCGTATAGCGCGAGTTGTTTGAGAATTTCTTGGTTTTGAATTTTATCGGTAATATCAGAGACCAAATAAATAAACTGGCTCTGACCAGCTACATTAATACTCGTGACTGTACGTTATACATAAAATAGGTGACCATCTTTGTGTTTTGCTTGAAGCGTATCAATCAGTCCTTAGTGATGTTTATTCTCTGAATAAGACTCTTCTATTTCATTTAAAAGCGTATTGATATTTACGCCTATTAGATCTGTATTACTATAGCCGAACATTAATACAACCGATTGATTTGCTGATAAAATACTGCCCTTGTCATCTGTTCTAACCACCACATCCATTAATGAGGCTAAGGTTGCTGTATTTATTGATTCTTGTGATCGTAAGGCGCGTTTTACTAATTCTAGCTCAGGTTTGTCATTAGAATTTAGTTCTCCCGCAGAGATCCTATCTGTCAACATTGAACGGATCTTCAAGGCATCCCAGGTATGTTTAAGCTTACTCTCAACAATTAGTTTAAGTTGTTGGAGCGCATCGATAAGTGCGTCACTATAGTTTGTTGACTTAGTATCTATGACACAAAAGGAGCCAAATAAACTGCCATCAGGCCAAAATAGCAGAAAACTAAGGTAAGAGCGAACTGGCTCTTATTGTAATGGTGTAACACAGCACCATTCATCAGATGCTTCGGTATCACTCACATAAAGTTTATCTTTAGTTTCCATTATACGGCGACAGAAACTTATCATTTCCCAAGGCCAGTTGACATTTTTTACTAAGAAGTTGTCAACATTTGAATTGGTAGAAACGACATTGAAAACACCTTGGCGGTACTGAAGAATGACGCCTGAAGATGACTCATACATTTGTGCCATCATATCTACTAGGCGTTGCCATTTGCAGAAGTCTAATTTTTCAGATGGAATTCAACAACAAACTAAGAAGTATCAAACATGTATCGCCATTTTTGTGCTGTTTACTTGTATTGAGTTTAGTCTTACTTCAAGCAATATGCATATCACTAATTTAGTTTTATTGGCTTTTTGGTGAGATTTAAAATTACTGATTTAAGAAAAAATAGGCTAGGTGTTACACCTAGCCAGATACATTCATAATTTTATTCGATGATGAGCTCAAATTTACCTTCAACTTGCTCGCTCGGAGCATTAGAGACAGGAAGTGTAAATCTGAAGTCTGCATTGATGTTAGATAGGGTATTACCAAATTCGAAGGTAATTGTACCCGAACTACTTTTAACAGGATCACTGATTTCAGGGTAAACTTCAGTAATGAGTTTAGCGTGATAAGCACCACCACTCATGAAGCTATCTAAGGATCCAAATAGGCCAGTTGGCGCTGTGTCAGTTGAGAAGAATAACTCAAATGGACTACCCTCATATTCAGTCAATAATCGAATCGCTGAGGAAACAGATTGGTCAATTTCAACATTATTTGCAGTGAATGCTTTGGCTGTTGAAGTTGCGACTAAACCACATAAGTTATTGTCGGTTTTTAGTTCAGGGTAATTGTCGAAAGTTAACTCTAAACTACCGAAACGTGTAACTGAATCATCACTGTGTTTCTTAAACTCACTTTTCGCAACAACAACGCCATCACACAATTTTGTAACACTGAAAGAGTCTTCTTGCTGGGTTAAAACAGTCTCGCCTTCACCTTCAGAGCATTGAACAGGGTCAAACATGGCTGTAGGTGCTATTTCTAAAATATCTTCAAACCCACAATAATCTGCAGTGAAATTAGCCAGCTCTGTATTAGTGCTTTCAATAATAAGAGGCCTAATAACCTTTGTTTCTACTGTGGTATAGCTACTATCTGCAAGTACTGTTTTTACATATAGTTGCTGTGTTTCAATCCAGGTGCTGCCATTGTTTAAGTTAGATAAATCTAACTCAATTGTGGGCGGCGTTTCAGGTGCAACAATTGGAGGCTCTACAGGTGCTGGATTTAAATCAGTCACAGAAATAAGGGTTGATTGATCCCTAAAGCCTATGGTGTTCGAGCTGTCTAGAGAAACATTAATGATGATGGTCGAGTTCTTATCAACATCAGGGGCTGTGAAAGATATGCTATCAGTACCTTGACCGGTAAAAGTAACATCTTGATTATCTAGCTTTACAGACCAAGTAAATTTTAAATCTGAAGCACCAGTGCCCTGAGTGTTTAAACTTAAATTTATTGTGTCACCTTCATCAGCACTTGAAGTTGATGGTAAGGCAGTATAGGTGATATTTTTTATTCCTGGAGGTTCAGATTTATCATCACCTCCGCCTCCGCCGCATGCAGACAGTGATAGGGCAATTAGAGAGCTAAGTAATAGTTTTTTTACCGTCTTTTCCTGACGGTTTTTTAGTAAGTCCATTAGACATCCGTGGTTATAAAAATTTGCAGGATGCTACTTTATTATTCATATATAAATCAACTCGCTTTGTGATGAATTGTGAACAGAACGTCAATAATAGATGAGAATTAAAGTTGCATTGCCAACGAGACATTGGCAATGCGGTATTAATTTAAATTTGCTTTAAATTAAAAAGTGGCGCGGTAGCGAACACCAAACTCGCTTGCATCATTACTCTTGATAACAAGCAAGTAATCTCCTGTGTTTAAGCGCGCATCATCATAACGCTCATCAAAGATGTTACGACCGTAAAGTGATACATCCCAGTTTGCATTTGCAGGCGCGTAAGAGATATCGAAGTTTACTGTTGTGCGGCTATCAACTTGCGTCATGCGAAGTGGATCTGAGCTTGGCTCACCGTACATGCTGTCACGGAAAGATACGTCAAAGCGGCTTGTTACTGTCGCGTTGTTTTCAAGTTCAAACGTGTATGACGGGCTAAGTGATGCAGTCCACTCAGGTGTAAGTGGTGCAACTGGCTTAATGCCATTTTGCTCTTTAACGTCCACGTCCATAAAGCCAAAGCTTGAGTGAAGTGTAAAGTTATCAGTCACGTAATACGTGCTTTCAAATTCAACACCACGAGAGGTTTGCTCAACGATCAGGTTATTAGTATCAAAACCTGTCTCTGTTGACGTGTTTACTTGGTAAGGTAGATCGTCATACTCGGTGTTAAAGAATGCCACACTCATGCTGAAATCATCTGTTAACTGGCCTTTGAAACCTGTTTCGTAGTTGATTGCGCTGATGTTATCACTCGCCATAAATGCGTTGTTTGCACGCACAATTGCAGCGGCTTCTGGGTTATCAAAACCACCTGCACCGAAGAATTGACCGATTAAAAAATATGGGCGTGCTGGGTACTGGCCTGATTGGTAACCAGTTTGAACTGTACCGTACCAGTTTAGACCGTTTTCAAACGTGTAGTTTGCAGCGACTTCATAAGACACTTCGTCCCATTCACGGCTTGAGTGAATTGTACCTACTGGGTCAAATACGTTTGTTGACGCTGATTTCTCATCTTCGGTGTAACGCACACCGCCAGATAGACGTAACTCATCAGTTGCATCGTAACCTACGTTTACGAATATGGCGCGGCTTGTTGTTTCTTGGTCAAGTTCAAGTTTTGTTGGGCCGCCATTGAATTGTGCTTCAGTGTCGCTTTGACGGTTACTACCTTCTTCATTAAACCAGTAAACACCCGTTACGAAGTCAACAGAGCCTAAGTAACCCGTTAATTGCAGTTCAACAGAAGTTTGATCAGCTGTACCACGCTCCGGGTAGTGGTCCAGTTTTACTGCTGTGCCATCATCATCAAGACCCGCTTTGTATTCTGATGAACGCTTAGAGAAGATGAACTTAGTACCAAGATCAGCGTTGATGTCGTATTCAGCCGTTAAAGAGATGCCGTTTGCTTTGTTTGAAACGGTTGCAGTTTCAATGGTGCTGGTTGCGTTGTCATATGGGTCAGCTGCAACGTCAGCGTTTGTTAAACCGCTTTGCGCTAAACGACCATTTGGTAGTTCGTCAATTAAAGTTGTGAATGGGCGTGTACCACCTTCACCATCGTTTGCATCAGCTGTGAATACGAAACGTAAGTCTTCGCTTGCATTGTATTTTACAGAAAGACGACCGTGGAATTCTTGGTTTTCGCCCACATCGTATTCAGCATTTGGCAAGTTGATGAACTCACCTAAACCACCGCGACGGTTAAAGCCCATGTTAAAGTTAAACGCTAAATCTTCAGTCACAGCTTGGTTAGTGAAGATGCTGCCTTTTAAGCGACCACGAGTACCCACTTCAGCACTTACTTTAGTGACTGCAGCTTGATCTGGCTGTTTAGTGATGATGTTGATTGCACCACCGATTGAGTTACGACCGTAAAGTGTGCCCTGAGGACCCCGTAATACTTCGATACGTTCGATGTTTGCTAGGTTCCAGTTTTGACCTACTTGGCGACCTAAGTAAACGCCGTCAACGTAAACACTTACGCCCGGATCTGTTGTGATTAGGTGATCTTGCAGACCAATACCACGGATGAACGGGTTTGCAGATGAGTTGTGGCCTGCAGAGAAGCCCGTGATATTTAAGTTAGGAACAAATTTTCCTACATCAGTGATGTCAGAAATACCTTGCGCATCAAGATCATCACCAGAGAATGCACTCATTGCAATTGGCACTTCATAAATAACCTGCGAACGTTTCGTTGCTGTTACTGTAATAGCTTCAATTTTTTTGTCTTCCGCTTTGGCTTCGTCAGCCATTACCGAAGTTGAAGAGAAACTTGCCAGTGTTAAAGCCATCGCAGCTGCGATAGGGGATAAAGTACCTACAGGGGTGCTCATATTTTTACCTCAAGAAACAGTATATTTTAAATCTCGTGTGTGTGGGTTTCTTGCGAGGAGACTCGCCAACCTATTGGAATAACAGAGGAATGAGACCTGAATTTATAAAACACGCGCGCACAAAAACGCCATCACCTCAAAAGGGCGATCGCTTCCATGACAAATGATATTTATAAAAAGAAGGCCAGCATCATGCTGCTATTCGGTTGGGCGGGCATTATAGGGGAGGGTGTAATAAATCTGCAATAAAAAATTAGATTTTATTTCCTATACCTGGACCTATCTTGAATAATTAAATTGTTTTCTTCAATAAATAAACATTTTTACACTATGTTTCAATGTGTTGTCAAAGTCGCAAAAACGTGCAATGACACAAAGTTTATGGATTAATGAAAAACAGAGAATAACTACACTTAAAACAATAAAGGCCTAATATGAAACTCACCTCAATAGCGCTAAGCATATTCGCTTTAACTGTGAGCATGTCGGTGTTAGCCGAAGACTTAATTATTCATGCTGATGCGGCTCTCGATGTTAAAACAGGCAAATTGCTCAAGCCTGTTACGCTGGTCGTTGATGACAACAAAATTTCTGAGATCAAACGTGGTCACACGCATTTAGCTGGTGACTACAAAATCATTAAATTACCGGGGCACACATTATTACCAGGGTTATTTGATATGCATGTGCACTTAACCAGTGATTCTCAAGTACATGGTTATAAGCGTTTACAGCGCACTTCTCAACGCGCCGCGATTACTGGTGTACGTAACGCAAAACGCACCTTAGAAGCGGGTTTTACCTCAGTACGTAACTTAGGCGCTGTCGGGTACTCAGATATCGCATTAAAACAAGCAATTTATGACGGCGATGTACCAGGGCCACGTATTTTTGCTTCAGGCCCGTCACTGGGGGTAACAGGTGGTCATTGTGATAACAACCTATTGACTCACGAACATGCCGTAACAGCAAAAGGGGTTGCTGATGGCCCTTGGGCGGTGCGTGCCAAAGTACGTGAAAACATTAAATTTGGTGCCGATGTGATTAAGTATTGTGCGACCGGTGGTGTGCTCTCTAAAGGCACTAAAGTAGGAGCGCAGCAATATACTCAAGAAGAAATGGACGCCATTGTTTCAGAGGCACATTTACGTGGTTTGACTGTTGCTGCTCATGCTCATGGTACAGAGGGTATAAAATCAGCAATTAAAGCGGGTGTAGATTCAGTTGAGCACGTGAGCTTTTTAGATGATGAAGCCATTAAGCTTGCGAAAAAGCACGGCACTTATTTCTCAATGGATATTTACAACACCGAGTATATTTTAGGTGAAGGCGAAAAAGCTGGCATTTTAGAAGAAAGCTTAAATAAAGAGCGAGTCGTAGGTGCTAGGCAACGTGCGAGTTTTGGTAAAGCAGTAAAAGCGGGTGTAAGAATGGTATTTGGCTCAGATGCGGGTGTTTATCCTCATGGCGACAACGGCAAACAGTTCAGTCGTATGGTGAAGTTTGGTATGACCGAATTGCAAGCCTTACAAGCGGCGACCATCACACCAGCAACTTTATTAAAACAAGAGCAAAAACTAGGTTCTTTAGACGTTGGAAAATACGCGGACTTTATCGCGGTTAAGGGTAATCCTTTAGAGAATATCTCTGTTATGGAGCAAGTCAGCTTGGTAGTGAAAGATGGCGAAATAGAAGTTTATAACCGCTAAATCATTCATTGAGCGCTTCATTCTTTTTAATAAACTGAAGCGCTTGTTACTTTGTTAAAAACTTTACTGATCATAACCCTTCGCTTGCAAAGAATTTGCTTTGTTTTTATTTGGGCTTGTCCCTGTCTCTATATGTACTTATCTGTATTTAATACATTTTCATTACATTAAATTTGTTAGACATTGACAAGTTAGTTTAAAAATTGCGCGAATAAAAATATTCTATAAATGATCATTGCAATGATAATTGTTTTTATTTAGCCTGTGCGCGATTTGAAACTAGAGCACATATTCCAACATGAAAAAATTTAGCTTATCTCTCATCGCAGCCGCTTGTGCGGTCTCACCTTTCACTTCTGCGCAAGCAAAAGCAGATGCAAATAATAGCTCGGCAACCGATAACTCTGACATTGAAGTGATCAGTGTTTATGGACGCCAAAACCAAGTTGTCATGAACTCGGGTCTAGCCACTAAGTCAGACATGTCTCTGATGGAAACTCCTGCGGCAGTTGTGATTGTCGACAGCGAACTCATCAACGCACAAGGCGTTTCAAATCTGCAAGATCTTGTGCGTAATATCAGTGGTGTGACGCAAGCGGGTAACAACTATGGCATCGGTGATAACCTAGTGGTGCGAGGTTTAGGCGCCAACTATACCTATGATGGCATGTATGGTGGTGCAGGTTTAGGCAATACTTTTAACCCAACACGATCTTTGACCAACGTTGAGTCAATCGAAGTATTAAAAGGCCCAGCAACAGGTTTGTATGGTATGGGCAGTGCCGGCGGTGTGATCAACTTGATTGAGAAAAAGCCAGAATTTGAAGAGCAGCACGCCTTAACCGCAGAGCTTGGTCAGTGGAACACATACTCTGTAGAAATGGACTCAACTGCTGGTATTACTGACGATCTAGCTTACCGTGTGCTTGTTAAAACGGAGCGCAGTGATGGCTATCGTGATTTAAGCAATGACAGAGATGAAGCGTATGTCAGTTTCAAGTATGTGCTTAGTGATGCGCAAGACATCATGCTTTCAACGGCTTATATCAAAGATGCCATTGCGGTTGACTCAATTGGTCACCCAATTCGAATTTATAATGCTGAATCTGTTGATGGCAAAACCGCAGGTGAAGCTAGCTGGCAAGATTTAATTAATGATCCTGAAGGCAAAGGCGTGCAATTATCGGATGCTCAGCGTCAACAACTTGCAAACTCATTGGCAGCCAATGATGGCTTAACGCCTTATACATTTGGTCATAACGGTATTATTTCGCCAATGGCAAAAGACAATGAAGGCGAAGAGTTACGTGTAAAACTGACGCATAACATTGCTTTCACTAATGACTTAACGTTAAACCACCAACTGCAATTCCGAAACTATGATTCTGGCTTTGCCCGACAAACCGGTGCGTATAACTATGTATACTGGAACCGTCGTGGCACCATCAATGCTGATCCGCGAGCGCCTTTAGTGGTTGATGATGTACTTTACCCTTATGCTGCGCGTCGTCAGGAATATCGCAAAGTAGAAGCCGAAGAGCAATCTTGGCAGTACTTTGCCGATCTTCGCTATGACTTTACTTTAGGCAATGTTGATAATGAGTTTTTAGTCAACGCAAACTACGAAGATCGCGATATCCGCTTTAAGCAATACTCAATTTACGATGCTGATAAAGTCATTAAAAACAAAGAGGGTGACGTGATTTACCAAGGTAAATTACCTTACATTTTTGATATTCGAAACCCGAATTGGGCAACGGGCAGCTTTGAAGATCACGATCCGTTAAAAACCAGTGATTACAATAAAACAGTGAATGCGTGGGGCTTAGGCGCACAGCATGTTGCTTATTTTGAAAATGGCATTACAACGCGAGTAGGTGTGGCGTATAACCGTATTAAGCAAAGTTATGAGCACTTTGGTGTAGATGCAAGGTACCGTGCAAGTGCTGCAGAGCCAACGCCAGAGCAAGATACCTCAGATAGCGGCTTAACGTTTAACTTAGGTGCGAGTTATAAGTTTACTGATGATGTATCTATGTTTGTTAACCATGCCAAAGGCCGCACGGCATATAGCGTATTGGGAACCATTTACGGTAATGAGAATGACCGTGAAGATTCAGAGTCAATCTCAAACGATATCGGCTTACGTGTTAAAGCATTTGATGATCAACTTGTCGCTTCATTCATCGTTTTTGATAGCAGCCGTACTAATTTAGAGTATGCCAACCCGGATTATGAAGAGGGGGTGTCGGCCGCGAGCGTACCAAAGAGCTTCTTTGATGGGAAAGAGCAAACTAAGGGTGTAGAGCTTGACCTAAACGCAGTATTAACTGATGAGTGGAAGCTTAACTTTAACGCGGTTTTTCAAGATGCGCGAGATAAGAAAGATCCAAACCGAGACTCATTCGATACACGTCAAAAAGGGGTGCCTTATATGACGGTAGGGAGTTGGGTTACTTATTCAAAAGAGCTGTTTGATTTCGCTGAACCAATTAACTTCAGTTTAGGTCACAAGTATGTTGATAACCGCAGCACGCACTCTACTTCATTTGGTATTCCTGACGGATATGTACCAAGTTACAGCGTCTTTGATGCAGGTGTCAGCTACAGCAATGACAACTGGAAAGTCCAAGCGAATATCTACAATTTATTCGACAAAGTGTATTACAACAAAGCCATGTTCTTAGGCGGTATGCCAGGGGACGAGCGCAATGTGAAATTAAAAGTAACGTATGCTTTCTAATTCATAAAACTGAGTACAATTAAGAGCGCTGCGGCGCTCTTTTTTGTTTTTGATTAAACCTTGAGCAAACAGTCAATTTGGATTTAAGTGGTTGAAAATCAAGCATTCAGAGTGGTGAAAGTTACAGAGAATTTACGGTTGATGATCGATTACGTAAAAGAAGATATCAAGCTCATGATTTTTAGTGTATTTAATTGTATAACTTTGGTTTCTTATCTTCTTGTGTAGCGGTGCTAAATAGCACGAGTTTTCTTTTCATTTACATTGTTTACGAGTTTAAACAGCCTTTAAATTCTTCGCTTACATCACTAGCAGTTTTGCAATTTTCCCCAATTTGAATACACAAAAAGAGTAGGCTAGGCTTGCGCGAATTTTCTTACTCTCACCTCGGAAATTCGCTTTTATGTCTCTTTTTTCACCTCGCTTTTCGGCCTGTACAGTGGCACTTTTTAGCACCACTATGGTGTCGTCATTTTTAGTATCAACTTCTGTTGAGGCTGCAGGCAATACAGCTAATACTGAGCTTGAAAAGTTAGAGCAACAAATCACTGTGCTAGAGCAGCAAGTAAAACAGATCAAAGCACAGAACAGCAAAGAGGTGGTGGTTAATGCTGCCCCAGATATTCATGTCGGTGGTGCTATTCGGTTTAACTACAACATGGTGTCGTATGATGATGACAACGAAAAGCGTGGCGGCGACATCGACTTTGATTTAGTGCGCTTGAACTTTTCAGGTGGCATTGCCGACATCGGTGTAAATGCAGAGATCCGCTTCTTAGATTATATGCGTGTGGTTAAATTTGCATATCTAGATTACGACTTCAGTGATGACTGGCATGGGCAACTGGGCTTAGCGCCAGTGCCATTTGGCAATGCACCCCATAGTGGCTTTCATAGTTACTTTATGAGTCCGAATTACTTCATTGGCTTGCAAGAAGATTATGACTTAGGATTGGTACTCAAACATAAGGCAACCGAAAGCAGCGTATTAGACATCGCATTTTTCAAAAACGACGAACATGGTGGCGTTGATGGCGGTGCTGAAGAGCGCAAAGATCGCTATTCGGTCGATGCGCTAGGGATAAGGTTACGTGGTGAAAACATCCATGATGCACCAACAACGACTTTAGCGGAATATAATACGCTAGTGGGCCGCTATACTTATCAACTTGAACATCAGTTTGGCACAACCCATGTTGGTTTTTCAGCGCTTGATGGCGGTTTGCATGATGGCGTGAGTCGCATAGGCGACCATGAAGCTTGGGCGCTGCATGCTTCGACGCATATCGGCCAATGGCGCGTGCATTTACAGCATACTCAGTATCAATATCACATAGACAATGTGAGACAAATCGTTGTAGGTGCTAACTCCATGTATGACACCATCGCCAGTGAGGCGACCAGCACTAACCTTGCAGTGTCTTACGATCTATCGGTAGATATTGGCCCTATTTCTCAACTGAGTTTCTATAACGACTTTGGCAGCGTTTATAATAAATCAGATGATACTGCCAATACTTGGATGAATATTACGGGTATGTCGATTTCAGCTGGCGCGTTGTTTACGTATGTTGATTTGGTGCATGCGAAAAACCAACCTTTTGTTGGCGGCTCGATTGCTGGCAACAGTGACAATTTTGAAAGAAGGCTGAATATTAACGTAGGTTATTACTTCTGATAAAACTGAGAGTTAGTTAAGCTCAAGAGGCGCTTATTTGCGCCTCAGTTATTTTATCAGTGAGTGATTTCTCGCTGGAAGATAGCAAGTAAGTTTCCGGTTTTTCCAACTAATGCATTTTGTGCGAGTTCAGGTGTGAGTATTTGAACGAGCGGCCACCCATCTTGTCCTTCTTGATTTAAGATTGACTGTAAATCAGGTAGCTTTGCAATTTGAATGGCTGCAAAGCTAAGATCAAAAGGGGTTTTAGAAAGTAAAAGTGAGGTTAATCAATCAAATCGAGTGTGAGTAACAAACGTTTTTTACCTTCGGCTAAACCCGGGGAGCGGTGAACTAAGCCTTTACCTTCATTACCTGCCCAACCTTCACCTTTTAGCAAGGCAACATCGCCGGCTTCAAGTGTCTGAATGGCGTTCAGCACGGTCATAATACCTGACTGTTCGTCATCAAGGCCTTGGCTGCCCGCACCGAGCTTTGAACGTTCAACATGTTCGTTAAGGAGCCATTCTGTGGCCACACCTTCAAAAGTGGTGACTAAACGACAAGGGATTTTGTCGACATGAAATTTAGGGCACATTGCCTTGTCTAAAACCGACAAACGCACACCAGCACGCTTGGCTTCAAACAAAGTACAGAACATATCGACTAGAACTGCGATGTGATCACACAGAGCTGGACTTGCTTTCAATGCACGATGGCTGCTGCTTAATTGCTCAAATGCATGTTCAGGTTCAGCGGCAATCACTTCTTGAAGGCTTGGCGCGTTCTCAATGATGTTTTGCGACTCTTTTAAAATGTCAGAAGATAAAGTGTGTTGCCAAATCGCAATATTGATGTGTTCGTTATAGATGTCAGTGAGTATTTGAAACTCGTCAGACACAGAGACGCTTGATGCTACTTCAAGCTGCTCGGCGGTATTTGAGTAAGCCATGTTTATTTACAATTTAAGTGACGGTAATTTTGATTGTAATGTTATAGAGTATCAATTTCTAGTTGCGATTTGTTAAACCCATTACACAAATGCTTTTATGCATCTAAAAAGTTTGACTCTACTCGTTTTTTAGTAAATCTATCTCAGATTGTAAGTTTTCTAACTGCTCAAGAATGGCTAAAAACTTTTCGCCAAACGGAGTCACTTGATATTCAACACGAGGAGGGAGTTCGTTGAATACTTGCTTTTCTAAAATACCAAACTCGACATTACGCTTAAGACATTGATTAAGCACTTTGGTGGTTAGCCCCTCAACTTGGCGTACCATTTCACCGGGTCGGTTTATTCCTTCATCTAATAATTGATACACAGTTAAAGACCATTTACAGCCATAAATGGTTTCGACCATGCGGGCGCTAGATTGAGGCGCTAATTTTCTTGGAAATATTTTTTCGTTTGCTGTCATAAAGATGTACCAAAAAGTACCTACCTAACCAAATTGTGCTTACTATTCAGAGGCTTTTCGTAAAACTAATATTATCACGACTTTTACAAACAAGAGATGTGATTATGAAATTTTCAAATGCAGACACAGTGATGATTATTGGCGGTTCTAGTGGTATGGGTTTCGAGACGGCAAAGGCACTATTAGAGCTCGGACTTAATGTAGAAATATTAGCGAATAATGCAGAAAAACTCGATAAAGCCGTCAGTGAGCTGAGCGGTCTAGGTCAAGTATCTGGCACACAGATCGATTTATATGACATTGATGCTGTAAAGGCACTAGCGAGCAAGATTAATGCATCGTCTACACACTATGGTTACTTAGTGAATGCGGCTGGCTATTTTTCACCATTGGCTTTTGTTGAGCACACTTTAGCTGATTACAATCAATACCATGATTTAAATAAAGCAACATTTCTACTGACTCAAGCTGTTGTCAAGAATATGCAAAAAGCGGGTAGCGGTAGCATAGTGAACATAGGGTCTATGTGGGCAAAGCAAGCCATCAAAGCCACGCCTTCGTCGGCGTATTCAATGGCAAAAGCTGGCTTGCATGCTTTTACTCAGCATTTGGCTATGGAACTCGCTGACGACAAAATCCGCGTTAATGCGGTGTCTCCGGCTGTGGTTAAAACCCCGATTTATGGCTCTTTTATTGCGCCTGAAGACATAGACTCTACCTTAAACAGTTTTAATGCATTTCACCCAATAGGACGAGTGGGTGAGCCAAATGATATTGCTAACAGTATCGTCTTTTTATTATCAGATGATGCAAGTTGGATCACAGGCAGCACTTTAGATGTGGACGGCGGTGTGATGGCGGGTAGGAATTAGCGCAATATTTAAATTTGAACTTCAAAATACAGGTGTTTAGGCTCAATGTTGAATTTTTAAAATAGATCGTATTTTGTTTGTCGGCTTGCTTAATTAAAAGGCAAGGCTAACAAGTATTTAAGAGTAAATTCAGGTTGAGCTTGAGCTTTATTGTTGCCTTTTTATTAACATTTAATTAAATTTTTATTGATCTTTAGTATGGCTTTGGGTAAGTTTTCCGTGTCTAAACTCATTCATTTGGATTGGTTTGGCGTTAATTTTTAAATAATTTAAATTTGAAGGATACGGGATTTAAAATGAAAAAATTAAATTTAATTATGATGGGTCTACTGTCTGTAGGTATGCATTATGCGCCTCATTCGAAGGCAAATACTGATACGGTTATTTCTATTGGAGGTTCTGAAACTCCTTTAAGTGCAAACTTGATGGTGGGAGTAAAAAACGACATGCATATTAGTGCAGAGGGTTTTGAAACTCACTCAAATATCGAAAAGCATGTAGCTTCGGCATCTATCATTCATGCTAATTTGGCTGACTTTTATGGTGAAGCTAAAAAGCTTAATGGCTACATTGCAGAGGCGATGAAGCAAAATAAATTGATTATTCTTGAAAACACTCAGTTTGCTAAAAATGTCTTTCTTGACGAGATGCCTTTTACTGCTGATGCTGAAGTGATGATCTATAAACCCGACTATAACCAAAACGGCGGTATGATCCACTTGTTTGGCAGTACAGTTAGCGATGTTAAAGCAGAAAAACAACGAATTGCTTCTGGAGGAGACAATAGAGGCTTTCAAGATATTTACGATGGCCAAGTTAATACGCTTGAAGAGTCTTCTATAGCTTCGCATGGCTTTTCAATCCCTGAAACATTCGATCGCGAACTAAAAAATAGTTTAGTGAAAATGGAGGGGGCTAAACTAGAAGAAGCATTGAGTTCAATTAAGCAGTCTATTTCTCTATTAGAGTCTGGAAAGCCTTTTAAATCTGGTAATCATGAGTTTTTTGGTCAGCAAACTAATAATTCATTTATATCGACTTCTAGTACACCATCTGGAGGTGCTCTAGGCTATTCATGTCCAAAAGCAGCAAAAGATGAGAGATTATGCTGGGCTTCTATTGTCGTAAATCGTCCTTATCAACATATTAATGGTCAAGCAGACATAAATATTTTAAATCATTACTCTTTTGGAGCATTCAGAACGGATCAATATACGGCGATTGCGGTGAGCCCCAATGGCAGTGTGAATCCTAACATGAAGGTAAATTCGGAGTATGAAAAAGCCTATTTTCTAAAAAACCATTCGGTGAAGATTAATATTAATGACGCTGACGGTCTTCAATTATATCGACGTATGCCTCAAAATGCCGTTAATAGTAGCAGTGTTGCTTCTACTTCTGGCTTCGATTTTAGTATTTCAGGCGGTGTAGACAAAGATGGTCCTTCATTGGGTGCGAGTATTGGTTATTCTGAATCAAAAACCATCACTGAGAATTTAATTGATTGGGAAACAAGTACCACATCAAATGGCAGTAATGCTGTTTGGAACATGAGCTTGAATAAATATAAAAGTATCAACGACTGGGTGTACCAGGATATTTTTCGTTGGGCTAGATTAAGAGGCACACCGAGCATTTCTAAAAATGGCTTGCAGTATACAACTGAAGCTATTTGGTTAGGCGATAAGTACCGCGATGGTCAATTTAGAGTGACCATGAATACGACAACACAGAACAGTAAGCTTTGGTTCACTGACAATAGCATTTGGGGATGGAGTGCTAAGCAAACAGGGTGGATACATAGTCTATATGTTGGCTCTCAATCATTTAATAACGCTTGGTTGAAAAAGCTATAATTTTCAGGATAGATTACTTGTTGGTAAGCGCATCTTTGGATGCGCTTTTTTGTATAGTTAGCAATTTAGAATTGTATGAGATTTTTTAACTTGCTTGATATAATTCATTTATATTTGGAATGTTTCTCTCCCAAATAGGTGTTTTATCACCAATATAATGTCTTGCAGCGTCTAAAAATAATCGCGTTCTAACAGGCAAGTCACGGTGCGGATACACGGCATACATGGCACTGTAATCAGGTAAATTCACGTCAGTCAGAATTGGCACTAAATCACTTTCTTCCATGGGTTTTGCAAAAAAGAAAGCGGGAGCAGTCATAAAGGCATTATGTGAAAGCACTTTTTCAACTAATGCTTCACCGTCGTTTGATTTAAACACTGGGTTAATAGGCTGCTCTTGAGGTTCGCCTTTTTCATCTATGTAACTGATAGATTCAAAGCGGATATGTGAACTCGAATAGGCTGCAGCAGGTAGCTCTTCTAGGTCAGCCATGGTTTTTGGCTCACCATAAATTTCTAAAAACTGTTTCGTGGCTAGAATAAGCATACGATTACGAGCAATTTTCCGTGCTATAAGCGAAGAGTCGCGAGGCTCACCAATTCGAAACGCTAAATCAAAGCCTTCAGACACCATATCTACGACTCTGTCGTCGTGTCTCAAGTCTATGGTGACTTGCGGAAAACGCTTTTGAAAGTCATTAATGACAGGCATGAGATAAAACTTTCCAATGTAACTCGACGCCGTAATGCGCAGCAAACCGCGAGGCTCTTGGTGGTAGTTTTCAGCCAGTTGCACTGTATCTTGTAACAATAATCTAAGTTCAGCGGCTTTTTTTACCATTTCAGCACCGGCAGCAGTCAAAGAGAAAGAGCGGGTTGTTCGGTTGAGTAAACGAACACCCAAATCTTCTTCTAATTTACTCACTTGCTTTGAAATAACAGAGCGATCAATGTTTCTAAGCTCGGCAGCTTTTGAAAAAGAACCTTGTTCAACAACTTCAAGTAACATGATCAAACGACTGGTTGTATCCACGATGCGATCCTAAAAATCAGTATTGATGATAGTTTGGCACCAATGAAAGCGTAAAACTAGATAAATAATCTACAAATAAAGCATAAATTATAAATTTAATGGTTTCATTACCTTATGTTGACAATTGTCGCAGTGAGGTTGTTGAACTTGAATTGACGTGTTTTAATAGCAAAAAGCGACAAATTAGCAATTATTTTGCAATAATTGACGTGTTTTGATATCACAAACTGATTCTTTTAATGACAGGAAATGTATGTCTGCAGTTAACAATTCAATGAAAGTCATAGAACTCGTTCAGGCCGGAGAGGCTTTCGACTTGCAATGTGCTGAACGTCAAGTACCGCAGTTGGGAGCGAATGAATTGCTGGTGGCCATCGATTATGTTGCTTTGAACCATGTTGACGCGCGATTAGCTCAGACTGGCTTTTCACAATGGCAGTACCCGCATGTCTTGGGACTCGATGCCGTGGGCACTGTGGTTGACGCGCCAAAGGGCGTTTTCCCTAATAAAGGCTCACGTGTGTTATTCAATGCCTGTCTATCTCAACAGGGCATGTTAAAAGAATATGCGGTGGTGCCTAACCACAGTGTTTCTGTGATCCCTGATGAAGTACCTAGTGACGTTGCCGTATCTTTACCCAATGCAGGTATGGCCGCACTTATCGCCTTAAACAAACTGCAGTTGCAATCAGGTGAATCTTTACTGATCAACAGTGCTCAAGGCGCGGTTGCCCACTTCGCGATTCAATATGCCAAACAGCAAGGCGCGCAAGTCTATGCATTTGCACAAAAGCCTCATCAGAAGCGTCTTGAAAAGTTGGGGGCTGACTTAGCGTTCGATTGTGAGCAGGAAGGTGTGTGTGAGCAGATTAAAAGAGAAATTGGCAATGCAGGATTTGACTGCATCATTAATACCCAAGGCGGTGAAACTTTCTTAGAAGATTTACAACATCTGCGTTTTTGTGGTCGTATTGCGTGTCTAAATGGTTTTAGCACTATTCCTGAGCAGTTACTTTTTGAAAAAGCGCCGAATATTGGGGTGGTCTCAGTATCAGGTGCTTGGCTTTCAAATAGTTTATGTGCACAGCAACATTTGCGTTTTATGGGTGAGCAGCTGTTACAAGACGTGGCACAAAAGCGTATTCAGGCGCCAGAATTAAACATTATCGATTTCGAGGTGGCCGCAGTGCGCGACGCCTTGTCTATGTTGTTAACTCAAACTTGTACAAAGCGACCGATTATCAAAATTAGATAAGTTATGGTTATTATTAAAAAAGGGTTGATCGGCCAAGCCACACAACCCTTCAACAGCTTTTGGGAAAAAATCAAAAAAAGCTGGAATACGAGAGTGAAATAAAATCGAGTCCTGGATTTGGGCTTTTGAACCCCGCATTTGAGTAATGCATATACCTTACGGCCACTTTGGCATCTCCCAAGTCATAAACCAGTCCGAGTCTGTCTTCAAATTGATAATGGGTACTAACGTTTTTACCAGCAAAATGTGTGTCGTCTAGCAGTGCCAGCCCAATACCCAGTTCTAAATAAAGGGGTTTTTCATACCAAGTTGAGATTGGGTATTTGAATACAGGGGTAAGAGCCAATACAAAGTTAGTATCGTGGTTGCTTTTTGAACCTTTGCCAGCAGCTGAATAATTCCAAAAGTTAATGCTGGTCTCAAAATGTAAGTCAAAGTTTTTCCAAGCATCAGGCAGTAAATTTTCAGGATGATACTGATAAGCCAGCTTGATCCCATCTACGTCTCCTTCGCCATGAATATAGTGAATAGCATAACCGTGTTTTTTATCTGCAAATGCTGTTGAAGTAAATGTTAGTAAGAAGGCGAGTGCCAATAAACGCAGTAAATTCATAGTTAATGTGAACCTCATCATTTCAATGAGCGTATTTTCACAAAGCTATTTGTGTTTATATGCAAACAAATGTGCACGATATTGATGCTGAAAACGAAACAAAAGTAAAACTAATTGAAATACATAGACTTTTTATTAGTGTGCATTTTTGGCAACAAAAGAGTGCAAAAGTGTGTCTTTTTCATCATTAAACAAACTCGTATCATGCACTCACTAACTAAACGGGGACACATTATGAAAACTGCAATACAGTATTTATTCTTTTCAGTATTAATTTTATTCAGTGCATACAGTGCTGGCGCGGGTTCTAAACAAGCAAATACCGAGACACCTTATACATTAATCAAATCAGTCGGTGATCAGCTGTTTATCGATATTGGTAAGTTGAAAGGTTTAGACGAAGACAAAAAACGTGCTGAACTTAAAAAGCTGGTGAGTGCTCAGCTGATGCCGCATATCGACATTAAATTTGTCTCTTTTAAACTGCTAGGCAAACACGTTAGAGAAGTAAAACGTGAGCAAGCGGTGAGTTTTATAGATGCGGTTGAACAATATCTGACGGGCACGTATGCCAATGTGTTAATGAGTTACAAGGGCCAAAAAGTACGCTTTATTGAACCCGTTTTAGACAGCAAAAGTAAGTTTGCCTCAGTTAAGTCTGAGATTGTAGAGCCGGGCGCTCCGAGTATCGACATTGTATTTAAGTTTAGAAAAAACAAGAAAGGCGAATGGCAAGTTTATGATTTAGTTGCTGAAAGTATTTCACTGTTGAATGCAAAGCAGAAAGAAATTGTGTCTCGCATTAGTGAAGTGGGTATAGATAAAGTAACTAATGAATTGATTGCTAAGAGCTAATTCAGTTTGTAGTCAGAAATAAGTGAGTATATTGAACTTGATTTTACAGAGTCAGTTACTTCTCATTAAGCCAGTTACTTATAAATTAAGTAACTAAATGAACTTAGTTCCATAGTTGTTATTTAACAACACTCTTCAAGCGGGCAGTCCCCTTTACTTGCACCCTTCGCAGTTTTGCCCGCTTATTTTCTTTTAATTTCTCATAATCATCAAAATTGTATGCATAACACTTAATCACTTCACTTGCCTTTTAATCTCAGCTAGTTTCTAGGTAATTAAAATAAAGTGAATGGAATTATGAAGTTAAATATCGACATTGTGGATGCTTTTACATCCACTCAGTTTGGTGGCAATTCAGCAGCAGTGATCATCACAGACACTTGGTTAACCGAGAACTTAATGCAGGCTATCGCTGCAGAAAATAACTTATCTGAAACAGCATTTTTAGTGCCTGTTGAAACGGGTATTTATGATATTCGTTGGTTTTCCCCACTGACCGAAATTGCATTTTGTGGTCACGCAACTTTAGCATCCGCGTTTGTGCTTTTTAATAAAAATCTAACTTTTCAGCAGGTAACACTGAGCGCGCCTGCGGTAGGCGCTATGCAGATCAACAAGTTGGATAATGGCTATATTGAAATGGACTTTCCGAGTTTTGCACCAGAAACCATTGCAGAGATACCCGAAGCGCTCATTGCTGGTTTATCGATAAAGCCTCAACAGGTATTAAAAAATCAGCAGGCCTATTTTGCTATATATAACAGTGAGTTTGACGTTAGAGCTGTCGAACAAAATACTGAGCAACTTAAACAATTGGCACCGTTGGATGTGGTTGTGACTGCACCAGGCGAAAAACATGATTTTGTGTCACGTTATTTTTGGCCGGCGAATGGCGGCGATGAAGATCCGGTAACGGGCTCTATTCATACGGGGTTAGCACCTTACTGGTCTCAAAGGCTGAATAAAACTGAGTTAAAAGCCTATCAGGCATCGAAAAGAGGTGGTGAGCTTTTATGTGTGATTGAAGGCGACAGAGTGAAGCTACGAGGGCAGGCTGTGCATTATTTATCGGGTTCAATTACAGTCGATGAAAGGTAAAATTTGTCATAAGTCAAAAGATGGGTTGATCACGCTTGTCGGAACAATCTAAGAGCTGTTAATTTAGTTTTCGTGTAGAAAAACATGCTATTAGAGCTACATTGAGCTCAGGGATTAATGCTTAAGGAAAATCATGGAAACAACACTGCGACAGCTCTCTGTTAAAACGCGACTGTGGGCGCAAGTTAGCGCTTGTTTTGCCGTTATTCTTGTCATTACTTTCTTAATGCTTAATTCGTTGTACAGTGAATTAAAGTAGTCTAAACAGCTTGAAACACAACACATTGTTGAAACTGCTGATGGCATAGTAAGTTTTTATGCAGAGCAAGTGGCAAGTTCAAAGATGACGCTGGAAGAGGCGCAAACTGAAGCCAAGCAAGTTATTGAAGCAATGCGTTACGCTGATGACGAGTATTTGTTTATTTTAGATAACCAGCACACCATGCTGATGCACCCGATTAAACCAAGCTAAATAGCACTAATTCTGCTGCTATGAAAGACCCCAATGGTGTGTATTTTATTCGAGAAATGGTCAGTGCAGCGACGCGCTTTGGGGAAGGCTCTGTGCAATACATGTGGCCAAAAACACCGAATTCGACGCCGATTGATAAAATCTCTTATGCAAAACAGTTTTCTCCTTGGGGTTGGGTGATTGCCACAGGTATCTATATCGATGATGTACAGGCGACGTTCTGGCAAGAAGTGTCGACCATGGTGGTGCTGATCATTGTTATTGCCGTCATATCAATCATTATCACAGTCAATGTATTACGCAGTATTATCAGCCCATTAGACAGAATAGGCAGCACCATTCATCGTCTTGAAGAGACGGGGGACCTTACGCTCGCGGTGGATACTCAAGGTAAAGATGAACTCACACAGATTGCTTTGGGACTGAATAATATGCTGTCCAGTTTTAGAGATATTGCCTTCAACAGTAATGCATCTGTCGAGCAATTGAATGTTTCTACTCATAGCCTAGAAAGTGTCGCCAACGATACCAAGCAAGCAATGGCCAATCAACAAATTGAAATTGAACAAGCCGCCACAGCCATGAACGAGATGACGGCGACCGTATCTGAAGTGGCGCATAATGTGGTTAACACTGCCAATGCCGCGCATAAAGCTCATAAAGAAGCGTGTGAGGGCATGGCGCTTTTAAATATTGCTATTGAGGCCATCAGCGGTTTAGCAAATGAAGTTGAAAAAGCGGCGGCGGTGATTCATAAACTGGGCTTGGTAAGTGAAGAAATTGGTAATGTAACCACAGTGATTAACGGTATTGCAGAGCAAACGAATCTACTCGCACTTAATGCTGCAATTGAAGCTGCAAGAGCAGGTGAGCAAGGTCGGGGCTTTGCGGTAGTTGCTGATGAAGTTAGGGCGCTTGCACAAAGAACCAAAGAATCGACTGAAAGCATTCAAGGCATGATTGAACAGTTGCAAAAGTATTCTCACAACGCCGTAGTCGTGATGGAAGAAGGCCAGGTTTATGCTGAGCGAACAGTTGAACAAGCTCAAAATGCTGATCATGCGTTAAAAGAAATTGTAGAAGACATTGCAGTTATAAATGAAATGAGCACGCAAATTGTGACGGCTTCTGAAGAGCAATCGGCTGTTGCTGAAGAAATTAATCGCGGGATAATTACGGTGAGCGATCATACTTCTAGCACCGTCGAAGCTACGCAGGAGATAGCGCAAGCAGGCTATGAGTTGAAGGCATTAGCCGTGGACTTACAGAAAAATGTGTCTAAATTTAAAGTTTAGGCATGGATAAATAGTAACACGGTCTAAATTATCGTATTCGTTACATTATCAAGTTTTATTCCAGTATGATATCTGCCATAGAATGAAAGGGGGAATAATGAGAAAGCACACCTCAATAGGAAATAAACTTGAATACAAATTAGAGTCAACTCTATTTAAAGGGGCGCTGGTTATTAGCGCCTTTCTTTTTAGGTTTGTTATTTGCTGTCTTACTTTTGCTAATTAAATTTTTCAAACAGCTATTTGTTATGACAATGACGGCCTTTGATACTGCTAATAATGATTTACTGGTCGGCATATTAACCTTAGTTGATACGGCTTTATTAGCCGGTCTATTATTAATTATAATTTTTAGTGGCTATGAAAACTTTGTTTCAAAACTGGATATTGATGATCATAAAGATAGACCCGCTTGGATGGGTAAAGTCGGCTTTTCGGGTTTAAAAATCAAACTTATTAGTGCGATCGTTGCGATTTCAGCTGTAGAGCTATTAAAAGTCTTTATTAGCTCGGAAACATTAACAAATACAGAGTTGGCTTGGAAAGTGGGTATTCACCTAACGTTTGTGATATCTGGCGTACTCTTTTCAATTACCGATTACATCAATAGCAAAACACATAATCATTAGTAAACAATTCTTAAAAACTGATCTTAGGCCACTTACTTTCAGTAAAGTTGAGTTGCCTTCCTAAATTTATCATCTTTGTATTTTTTGTTTATAAATTATTCATACAGAGCTGGTTTTTCTACCCTTTTTAAGTTTCTGAAGTAAAAGGCTTTACTCTTTGCTCGACTAAATACTAATATTATTTCATTAGGAATAATTGCTTCTAAATTGTGAGTTTAGCCTCTATATTTTAAAGCAGTTAACTTTTTATTAATAAATAAGTTGTCTCTATGTTTGTAGCTGTAGCCAAAAAGATATCAAGTCATCTCACGTTAGTTGTTCTTTTACCTTGCATTTTACTTGGTGCGATAATTACTTATGACATGAGTATGGCGTTCAAGAAAATGAATAATGCTTATGATGCTGAATATAACGCTTTTCTCAGTCACGCAGTGTTGAGCATTGTTCATGAGACACAAAAAGAACGTGAGCTATCAGGCTTTTATCTACAAGATAAGCAATCAAGACAGAGCGCTCAATTTAATAGTCAACAACGGTCAACGGATAATTTAATTCAAGAATTAGTCAAAAAGAAAGAAACATGGTCCTTAAGCAGTGCGATGCAGCAAGAGCTAAATGAGTTTTTACAGTTATTAAATAGAAGAAACTCGGTTAGAAATGGGGTTAATTCATCTTCAATTTCACCCGCAAACGTTGCTCAATATTACACAGATATCAGCTTGAAGGGTCTACATATTGTTATAAAGGCTTCAAGACTCAGTAATGATCATCTGATTGCAAAAGAATTGGTATCAATTTATAACTTTTCTAATGCCAAAGAGTCGGCCATGCTTGAAAGAGCGACGCTTTATGATGTGTTTAAAAAAGATAAAATGGCATATACAGATAAAGCGCTCTATATCAGGCTGCTCACTAAGCAAAGCGTTTATCTTGAAGAAGCCCTAGAGGCTGCACCTAAAGAGATGAAAGCTCTGTTTGATGAGGTAGTTTCTTCATCATCGTTTTCTAGTGTTAACCGCTTTAGACAGATTATTAAAAATAAAGATTCGGGTTATGAAGTAAATCCACAAACTTGGTTTAATGCAGCAACAACACGTATTGAAACGTTGAAACAAGCTGAAGAAAATGCACTAACCTTAGTTGATAAAACCGCCATCAAGATTCAACAAGATGCGGTTACTGTACTCGTAATCGAAGCAATCATATTTGTGGTTGGTTTTCTTATCACAGCGGCATTATTTTTATCTATTCAACTAAGACACCGTCAGTCAGAATTAATAACCAAAGGCATTGAGATAGCCATAAATGAACGTGATTTAGCTGATGAGATTGAAGTAGTCAGCTCTGATGAACTTGGTGAATCTGCAGACAAAATCAATGCACTAACTAAGCAGTTTGAAGAGGATTTAATTGAGCTTGGCTTAGTTTCTAAAAAAATCACAGTATCAATTCATGAAACCGCAGTGGCTATTAGTCAAAGTCAAGAAAACTTGGTTGAACAACAAATGGGGATCAAAACAATTGCCTCGGCTTCAGAGCAAATGACTGCGAATATTCAAGTTATTGCAAGCTCTATGTCTGATAATTCACAAGCTGCTAAAACAGTTGCCAATGAATCTCTAAATGGTCAAAAGGTGGTCAGTGAAGCGGTTGATGTAATACAAAGTGCATCAGACGATATGGCGCGCTCAGCACAATCGGTTGATACCTTAAATGAACGAGTAGGCAGCATTTCGAGTATGGTCAATATGATCCGAGAAATCGCAGAGCAAACGAATTTATTGGCGCTTAATGCGGCCATTGAAGCAGCTAGAGCAGGTGAGCAGGGAAGAGGCTTTGCGGTTGTGGCTGATGAAGTTAGAAGCTTAGCTAGTCGAACGCAAAAGTCGACTGAAGAGATATCCTCTTTAGTGGCAGAGCTTCAAACAAGCTCAAAGGAAGCATCAAGTATTATTACCCAAGGTAAAGACAATGCATTAGAGGCTGCTAATCGAGCAGAAGAAATTAAACAGGCTTTAGCAACCATAGTAGAACAAGCAAAGCAAGTTGAAGCGGTGACAGAAGCAGTTTCTTCAAATACTCAACAGCAGAGTAACGCGATTGAAGAAGTAAGCAAAAATATTGTTGATATTTATCAAAAAGCGACTGAAAACGTTGCTGGTGCAGAGGAAATTGCTAAGGCGGCAACCAATATAGCGGGCTCAGCAATCGATATGGATGAAATGATTGAACGCTATAAGGTCAGTAAAGAATGTAATTACGAGTATTAAATAAAACTTAGTCATTTAAAGATGCCCCGCTAGTGGGCATCACTTTTATTCACTTCATCGCTAAACCCATGACATTTCCTGCTGACTTTAGTATTCATAACCTAAATTTATTAATTAGGGATCACTATGGGTATTGGGATCAGAAAGACACTTTCAGCACTGGCGTTATTGCCTGTTTTTGCTCAGGCAAATTCAACATTTAATGCCAATGATATCTTCGCATTAGAGTATGCAAACGACCCACAAATTTCGCCAAACGGCAAGCAGGTCATTTATGTCAGAAATTCAAATGACATAATGAAAGACAGTACACGCCGTAATTTGTGGTTAGTAGACGTAAAAAGTGGTGAACAAACGCCGTTATTTTCAAATGAAAACCAATACCTTCACCCAAGATGGTCGCCAGATGGTAAAAAAATAGCATTCATTAGTAATGTTTCTGGTAGTTACCAAGTGCATGTGCATTACATAGAGCAAAATCGCACAGCGCTTCTAAGCCAGCTTCAATCAAGTGTGAGTAATTTAACCTGGTCTCCGGATGGCAAGTGGCTTGCTTTTAGTCAGCAGATTAATGAAAAGCCTTCTGTAATTGCGAAAATGCCAGCCAAACCAAAAGGTGCGACATGGTCAGAGCCTGCAATTGTTATTGATAAGGCCTATTACCAAGCCGATGGCAGAGGATTAGTTAAACCTGGCTACCGTCAAATATTTATTTTACCGAGTGATGGCGGCACGCCGCGTCAACTGACTTCAGGCAATTTTCATCATGGAGGTCAGCTTACTTGGCACAGTAACTCAGAAGAAATTGTATTCTCAGCGAATAAAATTAAAGATTGGGAATATAAGCGTTTAGAAGGTAATTTATTCAGTGTAGATTTAAAGGGCAAGCTAACTCAGCTCACTACTCAACCTGGTCGAGAGCATTCTCCGAGTTTTTCTAGAGACGGTAAGAAGCTAGCTTTCTTAAGTGCTTCTGGCAAGTTGAATCCTTATCGAAATCACAAGCTGAATATCATGGATTGGTCAGATAAAGAGTTTGAAATGGTGGGCAAAGATTTTGACCGCTCTATTCAAAACCCAACCTGGATCAGTAATTCAAGATTGGCAATTGCTTATGATGATTTCGGTAAGCGTAAGCTTGCAGCGATTTCTTTAAGCGGCAATATCAAAGACCTAGCTGACAGCTTATCAGGCACAACACTGGGTAGACCTTATATTAGCGGTCAATTCAGTGCGAATTACTCTGGTAAAATCGCCTTTACCCATGGCACAGCGCAAAGGCCAGCGGATGTAGCAATAGCATCGACTAAGGGGAATACCAAACAGTTAACTTCTTTAAACGAAGATTTACTTGCTCATAAAACACTAGGTAAGGTTCATGAAGTTACCTACAAGTCTTCCTTTGATGGTGAGCAAATTCAAGGTTGGTATATCACGCCCCCTAATTTTGACCCTAAGAAAAAGTATCCGCTATTGATTGAAATTCACGGTGGCCCACATCTCGCTTACGGTTCTCACTTTTCTGCTGAGTTACAGCGCTATGCAGCACAAGGGTATGTGGTGTTTTACGATAACCACCGAGGCAGTAGCTCTTATGGTGAGCGTTTCGCGATGCTGTTAAAGTATAAATACAGCTCGAAGGAAGACTTTGCTGATCACAATTCAGGCGTTGATGCCATGCTAGCTAAAGGCTTTATAGATAAAGACAATCTATTTATTGCTGGTGGGTCAGCGGGGGGCATTGCAACAGCTTACGCGATTGGCCTAACCGACAGATTTAATGCTGCTGTCGTCGTAAAACCTGTTATTAACTGGCTCAGTAAAGTACTGACCGCGGATAGTGGTTTAGTACAAATACCAACGCAATTTCCGGGTATGCCTTGGGAGCATGTTGAACATTACTGGCAACGCTCTCCGTTATCGTTAGTTGGCAATGTAACAACACCGACGATGCTAATGACAGGTGAGGAAGATTTACGAACGCCAATGGCAGAGACAGAGCAGTATTATCAGGCCCTTAAACTTCGTAAAATTGATACTGTGTTGGTAAAAATTCCTGGAGCCCCACATGGTATTGCCGGGAAGCCATCGCGAATGGTGAGTAAAATCGAGCATACTCTTGCTTGGTTTGAGAAATATAAAAAGTAGGACAATTCGATATAGTGTGGTTAGCTTGGTTTCAATTTAACCACACACAACCAAATTACGGCCAGATTGCTTTGCCTTATACATAAGTTCGTCGACTCGAGTGAGTATGGTTGTAAAGTTATGGTCTCTCTTGAATTGCGTTACTCCAAAACTGGCCGATAAAAGCTTATTGTTTGGAAATATAATGGTGTTTAATGTATTTTTGATGTGTTGAGCGATGTTGCAAGCATCTGTTAATGATATGTTTTTGACCACGATAAGAAATTCTTCACCTCCCCAGCGACCATACTGTGCGTAACTAAGTAAAAATTTCCTCATAATGTCTGTTGTTGCCATAAGCATTTCATCACCAAAAGTATGCCCAAATACATCATTGACTCTTTTAAAATGATCAAAATCGAACAGCATAACTGAGAAAGGCATGTCAGTATTTGCTGAATCGTTAATTAGTTCGCGCAAAGAGCGATTTATTTTCCTTCGATTATATAATTTAGTTAACTCGTCAGTGATTGCTTGTCGTTCTAGTTCTGTTGCTTGGTTAAACTCTTCAGTAATTTCTTGAATAAGTCCGACTGTTCGTAGTGGTTGTCCAATGCTATTTGTAAACGTATGACTAAAATGCTTAAAGTGGCGTTCTAATAGTTTATCGTCTAAAAATGTATGAACAATCGCAGGGTGTTCAACGTCTTCAAGTTGGATTAATTGTGTTTCAAGCGCCAAACATTTTTCAGGATCGATTAGATTAACGAACTCATTCCATTTTAATTTACAAGACGTCTTTGTTAACCCCAACATGTTCAATAGCTCGGGAGAGAGGCATACGTCATAGGTGAGGTGATTAAGTTTCCAGGTATCTACCTTCGCGACTTGCTGTATCTTAGACAAGGTAAACTGCTCAAACTGCCTTTGTCTAAGGTCTTTTTTGAGTTGGTGATTCTCCATCTCAAGATTGAGTTGATGTTGGTTAAAACTTGGCTCTATACTCGTCATGTTTGTTACTTTAACTTAACCCAAGTTTCATTTCTGCCAGTTTGGTTCCTTCTAATCTAGCTTTTATCTTTTGATATGCAACTTCTCTAGCTGTTGATATATCGTATGCAAAAGGAGAAAAGCCACAGTCATCTGTAGAGCCCAACTGTTCCACAGGAATATATTTCGCAGCAGTGAGCAATAACTCGTATACCGATTCAGGTGTTTCTATTTCTTTGCTGATAGGGTCTGTCACGCCTATAAAAACTCTTTGGTCTGGTTTTATCACATTTCCGAGTAAATAAAGTGCTTTTTCAGGTTCTTTCTCACCTCTATTTGCAACATAAAAGTTACCCGCATTGATTTCAAATAAAGAGTGTAGTAAATACTTGTAGTCGACTTCTGCACTGTGTGTTGAATCAATATCGGCTCCAGGGCAAGTGTGAACTCCTATACGCGCGATCTCGTCTTGATTGAAATGTGAAAGACATTTTTGATTAAATCGACAAATGAATTGAGTAACTCACCAGAGGGATCTAACTTCAGAGATAACCTTGCTTCTGTGAAATCGATCTGTACTTTGTGTGCTCCAAGCTCTAAACAGCGTGTCACTTCTCCTATGTGCTGTTGAACTAAGTCTTCGATGAATTGTTGATGGTTGTAATCTTTTAAGCCTGTATTCGGATAGACTTAGCATCGAAGGAGGGTCACAGCTTGTTTTACAGGTACGTTTGCGTGTTTTAACGCAAATTGCAAAAACTCATCTGCGGTATGCTCGTATTTAAATGGCGCAATTTTTAGATGGGGGCAAATACGCGAGAGTGACCATCTGAAAAATCAACGAATAAACCTTCGGAGTCGTAGCAACAAGAGTTGTGTAAGCAATAATGCGCAAAGCCATCAAACTTTCGCTGTTCGCCATCACTGATCACATCACAGCCTAAAGCCTCTAAGTCTTTCATTACTTGGATTGTTTCTGACTAGGCGATATCACATAAAGCATCATAACTAAGTTCGCCACATTTAAACAACTTATAGGCATCGATGAGCTCAGCAGTTCTTGGGATCGAACCTATTTGTTCAGAAGGAATTGCTAATTTATCCATGTATAACCTCATTAAAGCACTTCAAGCTAACAGGATTAAAAATATGTTTAAAACAGTTATTGAGCGCATATCTATAAATTTAGATGACTGAGATGAAAGCGCTAGTCGAATGCTTAGTTTTTGAATTTTAATATTGTTAATAGTTAAACAGTGAAATTTTTTATTCGAATGCATGAATGTATGATTATTTTCATAATATTCAATAATAGGTGGTGTTATCGTTACTTTTTAAACATTTTATTAACTTGATTCTTGATTTGTAAATAAAATGCAATTAACTTTAACAAAGTGATTATTACGTTTTTGGAATTGTATATGTTAAATGGATTTAGATTTATTTTACTTATAGGTGTGTTTTTAGCGATAGCTGGTTCAGTACAATCTGGTGATTGGCGTTATTCAATATGGATCTTAATTGCTCTTTTAAGTGTGTTAGGAGTGACGTTTAGAAACCCCAAATCCATACAGACTGCTGAAGAATCAGATAGCCTTAAAGATTCTTTTGTGTTGCTTTTATCTTCTAGCTCTTATTTTTCGGTTAATAAAGAAAAAAGTAGGTCAAGTCACTCACTCAATATAAAACGTTTATAATTTCAATAGTATTCCAACCAACAGTAAGTACACAAAGCCTGGGTTAAAGCTCAGGCTTTTTCTTTTAAATCAATCAATAAAAAATAATTCAAATCTATCTCTTGAAAAAATATGGCTTGGCCCTATTTATTATTGTGAAGGCGCCTTACAGGGTTTTCATCATTTTAAGTAATAGGCTTTCTTGCTCAATAGAGGAGAAGCCATCAAATTTATCGCTTTAAGAGGATATTTATTATGCGTACTGTAGATTTATCACCACTATACCGTTCATTCATCGGCTTTGATCACCTAGCACAGCTAATGGACAATGCTAGCCGCAATGCGAAACAATCAAGCTTCCCACCTTATAATATTGAGCTTCTAGCCGAAGATAAGTATCAAATTACTATGGCTGTTGCTGGTTTTATTGAGTCTGAATTAGAAATTCAAACTGAGAAAAATACATTAGTTGTAAAAGGGCTAAAAGAAACTAAGTCAGTTGATGGTGAGCGTTCATTTATTCATCAAGGTATTGCAGAAAGGAATTTTGAGCACAAATTTCAGTTGGGCGACCATGTGAAAGTCCGTGGAGCCTCATTAGAAAATGGTTTATTGAATATAGCTTTAGAGCGTGAGATCCCCGAGGCAGATAAACCTCGCACGATTGCAATAAATGGTTTGAATCAAGAGCGATTAAAAAGCGCTTAATCTTTTTAAAACATAGTCTCCCAATTAACGGCTTACCTTGGTAAGCCGTTTTAGTAGTTAAAATACCTAAGCTTACAGTAGCTGCTACACTATTCTTAATCGTAGTTTTAAGAAAAGAGAGGGCTATGGATAATTACACAGGTAAAGATTTTTATTGTGACATTGCGCTTGCAGGTAAAGTCGAGTTAGATGTTGTGTTTGAAGACGATCATGTATTAGCTTTTCATCATACCAGGCCTTTTTGGCCAGTTCATATTGTTGTTACTCCCAAAAAGCACATTCCTTCATTCACTGATTTAGGTGAACACGAACCCGAGCAATTAGTACATCTAATGATGGTTGTACAACATATTACACGAGAAGTAGAAAATGAATATGGGGCAGCCAGAGTGCTAACTAATCTTGGTGAGTATCAAGATAGTAAGCACTTGCACTTTCATGTTAATTTTGGGGGGCCTAAATGTTAGCAGTAGACTTTGAAACTTGTTTAAAGCTAGTAAGCTCGTCTAGTAGTTCAAAAATCTCAGGTTCTACATCGGCAATCGTCTGAGTGCGCTTTAAACCAGTTTCGATGGTTTCTGAAAGCAGCTTAAGTTTAGGCACGCCTGTATAGCAACAGGCTCCATGAAATTTGTGTATTACTGAAAGTAATAATGCAAAGTCATTGTTTTCCAGCGCCTGTTCGAGTTGCTCATGGGTGTCAGTTAGACTCTCTAACAACATATTTAGCATCTCTAGTGCTAGGTCGTTCTTACCTCCAGCGTGTCGAAGTGCCAATGGCCAATCTAACAAATGACTTTCAAAAGGGGGCGGACTAATAGGTTGCTCTTGAGTTCTTACTTTATTGTTAGTATTGACATTTGAGTTGCTGTAATCACAAATGGTTTGTTTAAGCATGTCTTCATCAATTGGTTTTGTTAAGTAACCGCTGAAACCATCTTTAAGTAACTGATCTTTTTCACCACTTAATGCGTGTGCAGTCACAGCGATAATAGGTGTATCTTCATTGAGAGAAGAGTCCAATATGGTCTTGCATGCAGTGATACCGTCCATAATGGGCATTTGAATATCCATAAAAATCAAATCATATTTATGTGTTTTACACAGTGCCACAGCTTGTGCACCATTATGCGCGGTATCAATTCCTTCGATTTGCTCTGATAAAAGAGTAGAAAGTAGTTTTAAGTTGGCATCATTATCATCTGCAATAAGTGCTTTCAATGGCAATATAGGTTGGTTATGTTCGTCGGTAGATACATCTGGGTGGTCTAAACGATATGGGGCTGCGAGCATTTCACACAGTTTACGATAATGAAGTGGTTTACTTGCACAAGCATCTGCTCCGCTCCCCACTAATGACTCGCGCATATTATGTGAAATGGTGCTGACCATAAGATATAAATAGTCAGCTAAAGGACGGGCTTTAGCGATATAGTTTTTAAGTACTGGCATTTGTTCTACATCAGCGGTATTGCCGATTAAACATATGTCAAAACTAAAATCTTGTTCTAGTGCTTGATAAAAAGTCTCTTCTGTTAAACATGGTGTTACTTGCATTTGCCATTCATGCAACTGCGCCAGAATTGCGTAATGAGTATGCTCCTGAGGCTCGAAAAATAGAATTCGTTTGTTTTCTATACTGTAGGTTGGTAAATCATTATTGAATGCACGTTTTGGCAATTCAAAAATAGCGTTGAATGTGAAACAGGTTCCTTGCCCGGGAGCTGAATTGAGGCTAATACTACCGCGCATAGCCTCAACAATGTGTTTGGTGATGATAAGGCCAAGACCTGTACCACCAAACTTTCGAGTGATACTTGAATCTGCTTGACCAAATGGGGTGAACAAAGCGTCTTGTTTTTCCATCGCAATCCCCACACCAGTGTCACTGACTGAAACGAGTAATGAGGCATAAGTTTGTTTGATAACCCTGTGCGTGATGTCAATTTTAACCGAGCCTTTTTCAGTAAACTTAATGGCATTACTGATCAGGTTTATTAGCACTTGTTTTAATCGGGTTGGATCTCCGACTAAGTTTTCTGGTACATGTGGGTGGACTGAAATGGATAGTTCAAGCTTTTTCTCATATGCACTTGGTGCTAATAATGTCATTACTTCGCTGATCACTTCCCGTAATGGAAAATGGATGCTTTCTAATTCCATCGCACCCGCTTCTAATTTTGAGAAGTCTAAAATATCACTGATGATAGTCATTAAACTATTCGCAGAAAGCTCAATGGTATCAAGGTATTCTTTTTGATGTTTATTTAGTGGAGTTTTATAAAGTTGCCTTGTGAAACCAATAACACCGTTTAAAGGTGTTCGTAACTCATGACTCATTTTTGCTAAGAAATCAGATTTAACACGGTTGGCATCTTGCGCTTCTTTTTTAGCAATGTTGAGCTGTATATTTTGTGTTTCGTACTGCTCTAGTGTTTCCCTGTAGTCACTGGTAGCTTGGTCGATATGTTTTTGCATTTCGTCGCGCTGGTTTGCCATCGCACCATTGATGGTATGCAGACCTTGACGCAGCAGTTCGAATTCTCCTTGCATTGGTGTTTGAATACCAATGTCTTGTTTACCTTCAACTAATTTATCTGTAGCAAGTAGTAGCTTAGATAGCGGCGCTACCAGTACTTTACTTATCCTTAGCGATAACACGCCACTTAATATTAAGGCGATCACGATAATACTGATGCTCATAATTAAAGTATGCTGTTGAGCAATAACGGCTTGGTCTTGACTCACTTCAATCGCTAATAGAGCCACAGGTGTAGCGTGAGTCTGTTGCCATTGTTCTGCAGGCTGAGAATGAAACTTAACTGGCGTGAAAAATACAAAAGTATCTTCTTTTTTGACCATTTTTGTGTGATGTAAAGTTTGAATATCGCCTTGAAAAGTTAAGTTTTTAAATTGCTCATGATAATTACTGGTTATCAATAATTCTTTGTCAGTGTCAAAAATTGCGATACTTTTTATAAGCGGAGAGTGCTTATTGTGCGTGGTGCTAACAATACGATTAAGTTGGGCTCTATCTTCTCTTAAAACAGGTTGCTCTAATGCGATTGCCAATGGTTCTGAAATACTACTTCCACGTTGGAAGAGAATTTCTTCAAGCTCAACATAACGATTTACTGTAAAATACCCTCCAAGAATTAAACCAATCAACATGGTAGGGATTAAAGTTAGAACGAGAATGCTATCGCGCAGGCCTAATCTGGTCATGAATGAACTATTTCTTATTAATATTCTAGCTTTAAGAGTATCGACTTAGACACGGGTTGGCAAACATTAAGGGGCATTCGTATGGCACAGATATTTCGTGCTAAAAAAACGTCAAATAAAGGCAAAGTACTGACTTTGGATGTAAAGTCACTTGATCATCAAGGTCGAGGTGTTGCAAATCACAATGGCAAGGTGTGTTTTATCGATGGTGCATTACCAAACGAGCAAATAAAAGCGCAAATTCTCGATGAAAAATCAAAGCTCATTGAGGCAAAACAAGTCAAAGTACTTACATCGAGTGAAGAGCGTGTCGCACCTTTTTGTCAGCATTATGGCGTATGCGGCGGGTGTCAGTTGCAGCATTTAAAAGTTGACAGTCAAATCACTTATAAACAACTAGCCGTCAGTAAACTATTTGAAAAGTTTGCTAAAGAAACGCATATAGCTTGGCAGCCAGCTATCATCAGTGATGATAAGCACTACCGTCGCTCAGCCCGAGTAGCTTGTATTGCAGATAAAAAAACGAAGCAATTTAAATTAGGCTTCAGAGCGCAAAAGAGTAAGCAAATAGTAGAAGTAGAAAGTTGCCCAGTTTTAAGTATTGCTTTTAAAGAACTATTTACGCAACTAAGACTTGCCATCACAGACAATGCTAAGCTTCACTCAATTAGTCATGTGCAGCTTTGTAAAGCGGATAACGGTGTGTTTGTACTAATAAGACATACCAAAGCCATTGATGACAATACGAAACAGACATTAGCGACAGCGCTGAACGACTCTGGAGTTCAGCTTTTATGGGATGATGGTAAAACGCCTGTGGCATACGAACAGCTTCCAAATTATCAAGTTGATGGGGTTAAGTTTGGTTTTCAGCTCAATAACTTTATTCAAGTTAATGGTGAAGTAAATGAGAAAATGTTGATGCAATCACTTGATTGGTTAGCGCTCAACGAACAAGACATCGTATTAGATTTGTTTTGCGGTATTGGTAACTTTTCTTTGCTTGCAGCCAAACATGCTAAACGTGTTGTCGGTGTTGAAGGGGTAGACAGTTCAGTACAAAGAGCCAAGTCAAATGCAGCACAAAATCAGCTTGAAAATGTATCTTTTGAATGTTTTGATCTGACGGATGATATCTCAAGTGCCAAGTGGTTCGATAAACATGCCAATGTATTAATTCTAGACCCATCTCGTACTGGTGCTTATGAGGTATTGAAGCAATTACCACTTAAGCAGTTCGAAAAAATCCTCTATGTATCGTGCGATCCAGTTACTTTAGCGAGAGATAGTGCTTTAGTACTTGAAGCTGGCTTCACAATCAGTAAAGTGGGGCTTATGAATATGTTTCCTCACACGGGGCATATAGAGACAATGGCGTTGTTCCAAAGGAGGTAATGCAAATGGTTGCAACCCGCCAATCACATCAAACCCATTTACCAGCCGATTTTTCGGCTCGGCTAGATCTTCTGAATCTGTCAGAAGATAAATTCTCATATTTAGACCGAGCCCATGCTTTATGTCCTTCTGATGTGAATGCAACGACCTTGAATAAAGCCGTTGAGATGGTGGAAATCCTTGCCGAGCTGAATTTTGATCCTGAATCTTTGGCATCCGCTTATTTAACGCCTTATTTTCTTGAAGAGTTAATCAGTTTTGACAATGTAAAAGAAGAGCTCGGCGACAACGTTGCTTTACTGTTACAGGGCGTTGAGCAAATGGCGACGATCAGTACTTTGGCACATCAAGGTAAAGGTAATGTACAGATAGATAACATTCGCCGCATGTTATTAGCCATGGTAGAAGATGTTCGTGCCGTTGTTATTAAATTAGCCGAACAAATTTGCCATTTACGTGAGGTAAAAAACGCGGATGAAGAAGAGCGTGTGGTAACAGCAAAAGCCACTGCAAATATTTTCGCCCCACTTGCTAATCGTTTAGGTATAGGCCAGCTAAAGTGGGAACTCGAGGACTTATCATTCCGATATTTGCATCCAGAAACTTATAAGCGAATAGCAAAGCAGTTGTCTGATAAGCGTTTAGACCGTGAATCCTATATGGAAAATATGGTCAGCCTAGTGTCTAGCAAGCTTGCAGAAGCAGGCGTGAAAGCACAGGTTTATGGTCGTCCGAAGCACATTTACAGCATCTATAAAAAGATGTCGCAAAAGAACTATGAATTTGATCAGCTTTTCGACATTCGCGCTATGCGTATTGTGGTGGATGAAATTCAAGACTGTTATGCAGCGCTAGGTATTGTGCATACAAATTGGCGACATCTACCAAAAGAGTTCGATGATTACGTTGCCACACCAAAACAAAACGGTTACCAGTCTATTCATACTGTGGTGTTTGGTCCAGAAGGTAAAACAGTCGAGATCCAAATTCGTACTGAAGAAATGCACCAAGATGCTGAGCTAGGTGTTGCAGCGCACTGGATGTACAAAGAAGGTGCTTTACCTGGGCGTGGCTCAGGTTATGAGCAGAAAATTAGCTGGTTGCGTAAGCTTCTTCAATGGCAAGAAGAAGTGGTTGATGGCAGTGACTTAGCCGATGAATTGAAAAACCAAGTGGTTGAAGACAGGGTTTACGTGTTTACACCTAAAGGTGATATCTTTGACTTGCCACTTGGAGCTACGCCACTCGACTTTGCCTATTATATTCACTCTAATGTCGGCCACCGCTGCGTGGGTGCTAAAGTGTTCGGTAAGATAGTCCCGTTTACTTATAAGCTTAAAACTGGCGATCAGGTTGAAATCTTAACCCAGAAAAATCCGGCGCCAAGTCGTGATTGGTTAAGCCCAAGCCTAGGTTATATTTTCTCATCGCGTGCTCGTAGCAAAATCCATCACTGGTTTAAGCAGCAAGACAGAGATAAAAACCTACAAGCGGGTAAAGAGATGCTAGACTCGCATTTGTCGAAACTAGATCTTACCTATAAAGATTTAGAGCCAGCGGTTGAGCGTTTTAACTTTAGAGAGCTTGACGACTTAATGGTGGCATTGGGGGCGGGTGATGTACGCATCAACCAATTCTTAAACTTCATTCAAGCTAAGCCAGAGCCTGAAGATACGCTCAAAATTACTTCTCGCAAAAAGGTGAAAGGTGACAAAAACGGTATCGTGGTCGATGGTGTGGGTAGCCTACTGAGTCATGTCGCCAAATGTTGTCAGCCTGTTCCGGGCGATGAAATTGTTGGTTATATCACCCAAGGCCGTGGCATAGCTGTACACCGTAGCGATTGTGAATCGTTTGCGCATATTTGCGAGCAACATCCTGAGCGCGAAATTGCCGTCAGTTGGTCAGATGACATCAAGTCATCTTATGCGTTGAACTTAAGAATTGAAGCGCAAGACAGACAAGGCCTTATTCGTGATATCAGCTCAGTGTTGGCCAATGAAAAAGTGAATGTATTAAACATGAACTTACAAACTAACTATGAGCAAAATACTGCTGTATTCCTTATGCAAATAGAGGTTTCTAATCTGTCTTCAATGAATCGCTTGATCACTAAGCTGGTTCAAATTGACGGCGTGTTTGAAGCTAAGCGACAGCATTAATCGCTAAAAATATCAATTTAATAAAGTCGGCATTAGCCGACTTTATTGTTTTAAAAATAAGTGTTTAAAATGAATCAAACTGAAATCGATAAATTGCTCAACATCATGCAAACACTTCGTGATCCTAAAAAAGGGTGCGATTGGGATAAAGCACAAACATTTAAAACTATTGTGCCGCATACTCTAGAAGAGGCCTATGAAGTGGCTGATGCCATAGAGCGCAATAATATGGTCGATCTCAAAGATGAGTTGGGTGACTTGTTGTTCCAAGTTATTTTTTATGCGCAAATGGCGAAAGAACAGGGTAAGTTTGATTTCAACGAGGTTGTTGAGAGTTTAAACAACAAGCTGGTTCGCAGGCACCCTCATGTATTTTCAGAGCAAAAAACATTAACCGATGAAGAGCTCGAGCAACAATGGCAGGCGATTAAAGATCAAGAAAAAGCCGCAAAGGCGAACTCATCTGAGCAAACTCTATGGCATGACATTCCAAAAGTGCTCCCTGCATTAACGCGTGCCAAAAAAGTACAAAAACGCGCTGCAAATCTGGGCTTTGATTGGCCAGATTACCATGGGGCACTTGAAAAAGTATCTGAGGAAGTGGCTGAAGTGAGCGAAGCACTAGCAGAAAACCCTCATTCCGATCACTCAGCTGAAGAAATCGGTGATTTATTGTTTGCGACAGTCAATGTGGCTCGTCATGCTAAACACGACCCCGAACAAATACTGAGAAACGCGACTGATAAATTTGTAGGCAGATTTGCCCAAGTTGAAGCCGTACTTAAACAACAAGGCAAGAGTTTAGACTCGTCAAGCCTTGAAGAAATGGATGAGGCTTGGGAACTTGTGAAGAAAAGCGCAAAAGAATAAGACGGTATTAGGTAAACAATAACGACGATTTTTTGAGGTCTTACTTGTGACTATTTAAAGCCCTTAAGCTAAATTTTTGTGGATTGATGTTAAGTGCTTTGCTATACTATCGCCCCGTCTTGATTCTTATTTAAAATTCCATTTTCCTGATATTCTAGGGTTCGCATGAGTACAAAATTTATCTTCGTAACGGGCGGGGTTGTTTCGTCTTTGGGTAAAGGTATTGCCGCAGCATCGTTGGCAGCAATATTAGAAGCCCGTGGCTTAAACGTAACTATTCTTAAGCTGGATCCTTATATCAATGTGGATCCGGGTACAATGAGCCCAATTCAGCACGGTGAAGTTTATGTAACTGAAGACGGTGCTGAAACTGACCTAGACTTAGGTCATTACGAGCGTTTCATTCGCACCAAAATGACAAAGCGCAACAACTTCACACAAGGTCGTGTTTTTGAAGACGTGCTTCGTCGTGAGCGTAAAGGTGAATACCTAGGCGCGACAATTCAGGTAATTCCACACATCACTAATGACATCAAGCGCCGCGTAATTGAAGGTGCAGAAGGTTATGACATCGCGATCGTTGAGATTGGCGGTACTGTAGGTGATATCGAGTCACAACCGTTCTTAGAAGCGATTCGTCAGCTTGGTACAGAACTGGGTCGTGAACACGCATTATTCATGCACTTAACGTTAGTACCATTCCTTGGTGCTGCTGGTGAAGTTAAAACTAAGCCAACTCAGCACTCAGTAAAAGAACTTCGTTCTATTGGTATTCAGCCAGATATTTTAGTTTGTCGTTCTAACTGTAAGCTGCCAGCTAACGAACGTGCAAAGATCGCACTTTTCACTAACGTAGAAGAAAAAGCGGTTATTTCACTGCAAGACGTAGACAGCATCTATAAGATCCCTGCGTTATTAAAATCACAAGATTTAGATAACCTAGTGTGCCGTCGTTTCTACATTGAAGCACCTGAGGCTGATTTAGCTGAGTGGGAACAGGTTCTTTATCAAGAGTCTAACCCAACTGGTGAAGTGACAATTGGTATGGTTGGTAAGTACATTGAACTACCAGATGCATACAAATCAGTAAATGAAGCGTTAAAGCATGCGGGTCTTAAAAACCGTGTAACAGTAAACATTCAATACGTTGATTCACAAGATATCGAAAGCAAAGGTGTTGAGTTATTACAAGACCTAGACGCTATTTTAGTACCAGGTGGCTTCGGTGGCCGTGGTGTAGAAGGTAAAATTTTAGCGGCAAAATATGCGCGTGAGAACAAAGTACCTTACCTTGGTATCTGCTTAGGTATGCAGGTTGCGCTAATTGAATATGCACGAAACGTTGCAGGTCTTGAAGGTGCAAACTCAACAGAATTCGACGCAGAATCTGCTCACCCAGTTGTTGGTCTAATCACAGAGTGGTTAGATTCAGAAGGTAACGTGGAAGTACGTGATGAAGCGTCTGACTTAGGTGGCACAATGCGTCTAGGTGCACAGCTTTGTCACTTAAAAGAAGGTTCAAAAGTTCGTGAAGTGTATGGCAATGCTGAAATCACTGAACGTCACCGTCACCGTTATGAAGTGAACAACAATTATATCGAGCGTCTTGAAAAAGCGGGCCTACACTTCACAGGCTTGTCTGAAGATAAGAAGCTAGTTGAAATTATCGAAAATAAAGATCACCCTTGGTTCATTGCAGCTCAGTTCCACCCTGAGTTCACCTCGACGCCTCGTGATGGTCACCCGTTATTTGAAGGTTTTGTGGGTGCAGCGTTTGCACACCAGAAAGCAGAAAAATAACTTGAAGAAGCCGTGCGTTTGCACGGCTTTTTTGTCTCTAAACCGACTACATGGATTTTGTTATATTCGGTGAGTAATAAACATTGCTGTGCAGCGTTACTTTTATTCAATTTAAACAATGCAGACCAATGGTTATTATGGGGTTTAATAAAACTGTTATTTAATCCCATACAGGAAAATAGCTATCAATAAAACATTATCACCACTATGGGAATAAGAGGAATCAAGATGTCAAAAATCGTTAAAGTGATTGGTCGTGAGGTAATGGACTCTCGCGGTAACCCAACCGTTGAAGCTGATGTACATTTAGAGTCAGGCGCTTGGGGCCGTGCGTGTGCACCATCAGGTGCGTCTACTGGTACTCGCGAAGCACTTGAGTTACGTGATGGTGATAAGTCACGCTACCTAGGTAAAGGCGTACTTACTGCTGTTAACTACATTAATAACGACATCGCATCAGCACTAGCTGGTAAAGACGCGACAGAGCAACGTGTTATCGATCAAATCATGATCGACTTAGACGGTACTGAAAACAAAGAAAAATTAGGTGCAAACGCGATCCTAGCTGTATCTCTAGCCGTAGCTAAAGCAGCAGCAGAAGATAAAGGTGTTGCGTTATACGAGCACATCGCTGACATCAACGGTACTTCAGGTAAGTACTCAATGCCAGTACCTATGATGAACATCATCAACGGTGGTGAGCACGCTGATAACAACGTTGATATTCAAGAGTTCATGATCCAGCCGGTTGGCGCGTCAAGCTTCCGTGAAGCACTTCGAATGGGTGCTGAAATCTTCCACAGCCTTAAGAAAGTACTTAATGCACGTGGTCTTAACACGGCAGTAGGTGATGAAGGTGGTTTTGCACCAGACCTTAAGTCAAACGAAGAAGCACTAGAAGTAATCGCTGAAGCTGTTGCTGCTGCAGGTTACGAGCTAAACAAAGACATCACACTTGCACTAGACTGTGCGGCGTCAGAGTTCTATGTTGACGGCAAATATGACCTGAAAGGTGAAGGTAAAGCATTCGACTCTGAAGGCTTCGCAGACTTCTTAGCAGACCTAGCTGCTCGTTACCCAATTGTTTCAATCGAAGACGGTCTTGACGAAAGTGACTGGGCTGGTTGGAAAGTATTAACTGACAAGATTGGTGACAAGGTTCAGCTTGTTGGTGACGATTTGTTCGTAACGAACACTAAGATCCTTAAGCGTGGTATCGATGAAAACATCGGTAACTCAATCCTTATCAAGTTTAACCAAATTGGTTCACTTACAGAAACACTTGAAGCAATTGCAATGGCACATGAAGCTGGCTTCACTGCGGTTATCTCTCACCGTTCAGGTGAAACTGAAGATGCGACTATCGCTGATTTAGCAGTTGCAACCTCTGCAGGCCAGATCAAGACTGGTTCACTATGTCGTTCAGACCGTGTAGCTAAATACAACCAACTTCTTCGTATTGAAGAAGCACTAGGTGACAAAGCTGTTTACAACGGTCGTAGCGAAATCAAAGGTCAGTAATTTTTAACTGATTTTATAAAAGCCGCCTAAAAAGGCGGCTTTTTTGTGCCTGTGTTTTATACATTTCGCTTTTCTGCTTGCCTATTTATTTCTATTGAATAAAGTAATTAAAGAATAACGATAAATAGAGCCTGTTTTGAACGTTTTCAATAAAGCCCATCTCACAGAAAACAGCCCATTGGAACTAGAATCTTCGGCTTTTAAAAGGTTGTCTAAGCAATTTTGGAGCTTACAGATAGGCGGCTGGCTTGGTTACATGCTTGTGGTATTTATTGCCATTATTCGCCCGCAATTTGATTCTCCCGACTTTAACTTAGTTGGTCAGATAATTAACTTAATTGTCGAAACACTCAGTGGTTTTTGCCTCTCTTTATTGCAGTGGTTGTTTATTCAAAGAGTCATTCATAATACTTTGAAGCAAACTTTAATAATGAGCTTTTCATCGGCTGCAGTGCTTGGTTTACTTTATAATATTATTAAGTTAGGTAGTTACAAAGTAATAGTACATAGCCAGCAATGGAATGAAGCATGGAACATGCTTGAATTCGGTGGTTGGTTATTGTTCTCTTTAGCAACCATGTTTGTGTGGACATCAATCTTCTTCATCATGCTTTATAACAGCAAGCTACAAAGAGAGCATGAGCAATTATTAAGAGCGCAGACTTTGGCAAAAGACGCGCAACTTGAAATGCTAAGATATCAGCTTAATCCGCATTTTATGTTTAATACAATGAATGCGATATCGACGCTGATTTTAAAAGAAGAAAATGACACAGCATCAGAGATGCTAGACAAATTATGCGACTTTTTTCGTCACTCGTTAGAAGCGACTAAGCAAAATAAGAGCACGCTAAAGGATGAGCTTGACTTGCTAGAACTCTATTTATCAATTGAAAAAGTCCGTTTTGGTAAACGCCTCAGAGTAAACTTTGACATCGATAAAGACGTAATACACTGTGTTATGCCCAATATGCTTTGTCAGCCAATTATCGAAAATGCGGTTAAGTATGCGGTAGAGCCAAGTAAAGAAGGCGCTGAGATCACTTTTAAGGCATATAAAAGCGACGAGTGTTTAATCATTAAAATAACGGATACGGGCCAAACTGCAAAAGAATTACAAAGTAAAGGGTTTGGTATCGGTTTACAAAATACACGCTCAAGACTAGATGTGATGTTCAACGGCGAGTGCGAGGTGACTTTGACACCTAATCAAGAAAGAGGAAATACAGTGACCATGACGATGCCTTATGAGGTGAATAATGACTAAACAATTAACGGCTGTCATTGTTGATGATGAACCATTGGCCCTTGAGGGGCTCAGTCTCCGTCTGGCGAAAATTCCTGAAATAATAGTAATTGGGCAGGCTGAAAATGGCGATGATGCAATCAAACTTTGCCAAACTTTAGAGCCAGATGTGTTATTTCTTGACTTACAGCTACCCGGGTTGAATGGCATTGAAGTCGTGCAAGCGATGCAAGCCGATACACTGCCAATGATCGTCTTTGTTAGTGCCTACAGTGAGTATGCCATTGAAGCATTTGAACTTAATGCCATTGATTATGTGCTTAAGCCGGCAAATTTGGGTCGCTTGCAAAAAACTGTATCGAGAATACTTGAACGAAAAAATCCCCATCAAGCAGAAAAAGAAAAATTTAAACTGCTTAATGCGCTAGGAGAGACGTCAGGTATAGAAGTGAGTGAATTAGAGGAATGGCTTGAAACCGATGAACCGCTTCCCACCGCTATCAATCAAGAGATAGTGATAAAGAACAGTGATAATGAAAAAGTGCTCGTCCCAGTTAAAGAAATCAAATGGGTAGATGCGGCAGGTGATTATATGTGTGTCCACACCGAAAAAGACACTCATGTGCTACGTATCACTATGAAGAAATTACAGTCATTATTAGATGAAAAACAGTTCGCACGAATTCATAAATCTACCATAGTTAATTTAAACCACGTCATAAGCATAAAGCCGCTTCGAAATAACGAGAGTATAGTCACTTTGAATGATGATATTGAGTTAAAAGTTAGCAGAAATTACAGCCCTGTGTTGCAAAATTTTATTGCTGAAAAACCAGTCATAAATTAAACCTGAAACAATATTGACCCTACATTTATTTCTCAGTTGCATCAGATCAAAGCAATTCATCAAAAAAGTGCGCCAGCATGGCGCATGACCCGAATATAAAAACACCTCATTAACCCAAGCAACAAAAGGCTTGCATATTTCATCGTAAATTTGTTTCGCTTTGTCGCGCACTATTTTGATGCATGGCACGGGCGTCTCAGCTCTATTTCATGATACCGAATCTGCATTGTAACAATAAGGTTAATGGAACAGGATAAAGTCAGGCGCAGTTTACTTGCTTGTCTGTTTACTGCACACCAGGCGCAGTTTACTTGCTTGTCTGTTTACTGCACACCATGCGCAATTTGTGAGAGATCATTAATAATTAACCTGAGCTTCGGATAAATAATAATTCTCTAGCTAGACGAGAAAGTAAGGTAAAAAATTTTAACAACAAATGTTTATCTTATTTCTTATCCCAACCTCAGGCTATAAATGACAACGGGTCTCATGAATTGTTATGACAACAAAGTCGCATATTTGGAACACACATTATGATAAAAGTTGCAAAGCATTTTTCACATGTTGGTGCCTTAATCGCAGTATCTACCTTAGTGGGATGCGGCGGTGGTGCTGAGACGAAAACAGATCCGACACTAATTAATCCTCAAGCTCCAGTGAGTGACTGGCAGTTGGTTTGGAGTGATGAGTTTGATGGCACATCAATCGATGGTCAAAAATGGACTCATGAGGTTAATTGTTTAGGCGGTGGTAACGCCGAGAAACAGTGCTACACAGAAGATGAAGCAAATTCATTTGTCAGTGACGGTACACTGAAAATTGTTGCATTACCTGCCGCTGAAGGTGCTCAACAGCCTTATACCTCAGCAAGAATGGTTACCAAAAATAAAGCTGATTTTAAATATGGCCGCTTTGAGATCCGTGCAAAGTTACCAAGTGGTCAAGGCAGTTGGCCGGCATTTTGGTTGCTTCCTACTGATGAAGTGTATGGTGGTTGGCCGAAATCTGGCGAAATAGACATAGTTGAAGCGGTAAATTTAAAAGCCAAAGATGCCGAGGGCAACCCTGAGAGTCACGTATATGGCACGTTGCATTATGGTAAAGATTGGCCAGATAATGTGAATTCAGGCAAAGCGTACAAATTACCAGATGGTGCTAACCCAGCTGATGATTTCCATACGTATGCAATCGAGTGGCAAGAAGGAGAAATACGTTGGTATGTAGATGATTATCTATATGCAACACAGCGTCGTTCTGAAATTCGAACTAATTCAAAGGGCGAAACTGTTGGTTTAAAACATCGTGGTTGGTTTGCTGAGTATTTTGACCAAGTAAGTGGTGAGCTAACGACACATTATGGTGATGCACCATATGACCAAGAATTTCATATGTTATTGAACTTTGCGGTAGGTGGTAACTGGCCAGAAAACGTCAATGAAACGGATGTTGATCCTACAGCGTTTGCGAATGGCCAAACATTCGAAATCGATTTTGTACGTGTTTATCAATGTCAGCAGAACCTTGATACAGGTAAAGGCTGCGAAACAGTTCGTGCTGGTTATGACTCATTGGAAGATGCGCTTGTAGAGGGTAAAGCGCCCATTCCTTCTCCGCCATCAACAGGTGTTGCTCAAAATTTAACGATTTTTGATGGTTCGTTTAATCCTAATTGGCCTGCATGGGATTGCTGTGGCGGCTCAACACCACAGATTGTTGTAGATGAAACTAAAGGTGATGTGGTTGAGTTTGTTGTTGGTGCTGCGCCGACTGTAAATGGCTTTATTACTCGTGAGGAATTCATTACTGATGAAGCGGGTAAACCTTCGCCATTTGATGCATCTCCTATGATTGAAACAGGCCAACTTAGTTTCGATATGAAAATCGTGACAGCACCGAATAATGCAGATTCGACTTGGATGCTTAAGATAGAAAGCTCAGAAGGTACAACCGCCGTCGAAATCCCTCTTTCGCAAAATATATCAGGTACTGAACCTGTTGTTGGGCAGTGGCAAACCTTCGAATTTTCTCTTCAAGCATTAGCAGATGGTGGCCTTGATTTAAGTGCTATCGATGTGGTGATGATCTTTCCTACCTGGGGCTCCGGCGAAGGTGCACAGTATCGTGTAGCTAATTTAAAAATTGAGGATTCAGGCGCTGTTGCTTCACCTAAGCTAACAATTTTTGAAAATGATCAAAATCCGAGCTGGCCGTTATGGGACTGTTGTGGTGGTTCAACACCTACTGTTGAACTAGACGATGATGCGCATGGTAATGTAGCTGAATTTAAGATTGGTGATGCACCGACGGTAATGGGCTTTATTTCTCGCACTGACAATGTACTGGATGGCGGTGCTGTAAGTCCTTTCGATGCAACGTCAATTCTGTCTAATGGTGTGATTGAATTTGAGATGAAGATCACCAATGCACCTGACAACACTGAGGCCCCTTGGCTATTTAAAGTCGAGTCGGTGGATGCAGCTTCTTTTGCCGAAGTTGATTTATCAACCAGTGTTGAGCAAGCAGCACCTGTTGTAGGCGAGTGGCAAAAATACACATTTAAGCTATCTGATTTAGCGAATGCGGGTTTAGATGTAAGCGCAATAGACGTGTTAATGATTTTCCCTGCATGGGGTCAAGGTGCTGGTGCGATTTATCGTGTTGATAATGTGAAAATCTACGATCCTAATGCATCTGATGCATTCATGGGCCATGTATTATTTGCTGATGATGTGAAAGAGAAATGGTCACTGTGGGACTGCTGTGGCGGTTCAACACCAACACTCGAAAACGACGATACAGCGCATGGTATGACAGCAGAGTTTAAAGTGGGTGCAGAGCCTACTGTAATGGGTTTATTTGCTGAAGATGAGCACTTTATTGATGCATCAGCACTATTTGAAACTGGCGTAGTGCAGTTTGATCTAAAAGTAGTGACAGCGCCAAATAATGCTGACGCAGCTTGGTTATTCAAAATTGAATCTCTGGGTGCTAGCAGCTTTGCTGAATTACTTTTAAGCGCAAGTCAAGAAGGCAAAGCACCAGTTGTCGGTGAATGGCAAACCTATACTTATTCTTTAAAAGAATTATCAGATGCTGGTTTAGATATCAGTGCCATCGATATCTTAATGTTCTTCCCTGCTTGGGGAGCGGGAGAGGGTGCGGTCTATCGCGTAGATAACGTGATGATCAAAGCACTTTAACACTAACCGATAAGGTAGAGCGTGGTTATTCACGCTCCTCACTGAGCAAGATTTTAGTAGGGTAATTATGAACACATTCAAATTCCAACAATCAAAAATCGCACTTTATGTATGTGCGGCATTAAGCACAGGCTTTACCGCCAATGCGTATGCGAACGAAGCTGATGAAGAAAAAGACGTAGAAGTCATTGAAGTACGTGGTATCAAAGGCAGTTTGATCCGCTCGATGAATATAAAACGCGACATGTCGGGTGTTGTTGATGCCATTTCTGCTGAAGAGATGGGTAAATTTCCAGACACTAACTTGGCTGAGTCACTTCAGCGTATTACGGGTGTTGCTGTTAGCCGTAGTAATGGTGAGGGGAGTCAAATCACGGTGCGTGGTTTTGGCCCTGATTTTAACCTAGTAACCTTAAATGGCCGTCAAATGCCAGGTACGGGTAATTCTCGCTCATACAGCTTTGAGAACTTGTCATCTAGCGGTGTATCAGCACTAGAAGTCTATAAAACAGCACGAGCAGAAAACCCAACAGGTGGTCTGGGTGCAACGGTCAACATTGTGACAGCAAAACCACTTAGTAGCGCAACTGAAAAACTTTCAGTGTCTGCTAAGGCTATTCATGATTCATCAAATGAAGCGGGAGAAGATGTCACACCAGAGTTCTCAGCGCTTTACTCAAACACGTATTTAGATGATACGGTAGGTTTTGCTATTTCTTTTAATCATCACCGTCGTGATTTTCAACAGCAAGGTGCCAACATTCAAGGTTGGCAAGCGAATGTCGATTTACCCAGTAACTTAGACGCTGATAAGGTTGTCGATCCGCGCCCGTTAGATGATGAAGGCAATAGAGTAGGTGACCACTTTTTTCCTCGAGATATGAACTACGGTATTGCCGATTTTCAACGAGAGCGCACCAATGGTCATGTAGTCTTCCAATATGCGCCAGTCGATAATATGGTCTTCACATTAGACTATGTGGGTACCAAAGCCGTGACAGGTATGAACTCTATCGGTTGGGGTATGTGGAACGACTATGGTGGTAATATCAATGCGTATGAGTTAGATGATAATGGCACAGTGGTTTATGCAGATATTAGCGGCAATGATGGCTCGTTTACAGCCTCGCGTGCGACGACAGAAGTAGAAGAGCGTTCATTAGGCTTTAACTTTGATTGGCAGGTTTCAGATTCTTTAAAACTGACCTTAGATTATCATGATTCTCAAAGTGAGACGGATAATGGTGCAGATGAGGGGTTAGGCAGCCATGGTTCTTTGGTTTTAGGGTCAGACCAGCTTATTACAAAAATGTACGACTACCGCTCAGGTGAAGTACCTCATGCTAATATCCTTTGGAAAAATGGCACAAACGAATTGCTAGCCAGTGAAATGGACTCCCATTTTAGTCAATTTATTCACTCTCCAGGTAAAGCAATTGTAGAGCAAATTCAATTAGATGGTGTTTGGGATGTTTACTATGACGATATTGGCCTGGTAAACATTAAATTTGGTGCTGCCCGAACCGAGCAAGAAATGAGTGGTTCTAATGCTTGGAGTGGTCTAATTGGTGGTTTCTTGTTTAATCCATCTTGGCCAGAAATGTTCCCTGATGGCATGTTTACAAAGCATGATACCAGTGACTTTTTAGATGCATTTGCAGGTGGTGGGAGTGATTTAAATCCGCACTATTACTATACGTTTAATTTTGATGAAGTGGTTGCACGTTCAGAGGCATTTTTGACCAATGAGCTGTTAGGTGGTGATGACTATTTTGCGACAACGGCCTATCACGATATGGGGACTTTCTCTAAGGGAGCGGTAACCGAAGAAACCACCAGTGTTTATTTATCAAGCTTCTGGGAATTTGAACTTGCTGATTTTCCTGTACAACTAAACCTAGGTGTACGTTACGAAGAGACAGAAGTAACCAGTGATGTATTTCAACCTGTGCCAACAGCGGTTTGGTGGAAAGGTGGCAGTGAGTGGCATACACAGTACTTGCCTGGAGATAATAACACTCTCACAATGACAGGTGAGCATGACGTATTGTTACCTATGCTCGATATTAAAGTTGAGATAACAGATGAATTAGTTTCACGTGTTTCGTGGGGTAAAACTATTTCTCGTGCGCCTTTAGGCGATTTAGCTGGTGGTCGTAGTTTATCAGGTAGTCCAAAAATTGGCTCGCGTAATGCCAGTGAAGGTAATACGAATTTACAGCCTTTTGAATCAACAAACTTCGATTTAAGTCTCGAGTATTACTACGCCGACGGTAGTTATGCATCGATTGGTTACTTCGACAAATCTGTTAAAAACTTCATTGGTAGTCAGATTGTATCTACCACAATTGAAGGGTTTAACGATATTTACAAAGGCCCGCGTTGGAATCAAGCGGTCACTGACATTGAAGCGCGCGGTGAGCAAGCTACCAATGATGCGATTTTTGCTCAAATACAAGCGAATGGTTCAACATTAAACGAGCAAGGCTATATTACACCGAACGCAGATGACCCTTTGATGGTGTGGGACATTACGCGTCCATTCAATGCGCCAGATACTAAGTCAGTTGATGGTATTGAAGTTGCTGTTCAACATCTTATTGGTGAAACAGGCTTTGGTGTTGGTGTTAATGCCACTTTCGTAAACGGCGATGTTGAATTCGATGTAAATAGTCTAGAGCAACAGACTCCGTTAACGGGTTTAAGTGATTCAGCAAACTTCCAAGCTTTCTATGAAAAAGATGGGTTATCAGTCAAGTTAACTTACGCATGGCGTGATGAGTATCTGATTGGTGTTGGTCAAGATCAGGGGTCTTCAGATAATCCGCCGCAATTTGCTAAAGCATTTGGGCAGTGGGATATGAGTGTGAACTATGACGTGAACGACCAAGTAACCGTGTTCTTTGAAGGCATCAACTTGAATAACGAAACAGAGCAAGGCTATGGCCGTTACGAGCGCCAGTTCTTATTTGCGAGAGAATATGGCCCTCGTTATGCGGTGGGTGTTCGTTACTCATTCAATTAATTCAATATAACTCATAACAAGTGCTTACCTCTTCTATGAGGTAAGCCATTCAAGATTAATTAAAACTCTGGTGCTAGCAATTTCAAAATGTAAGCGCTTTGGGTTCGGCATGCTGGAATATGACTATGGCAAGCTCAATAGGTACTTTTGATACAAACAATCAGGTTGAACAACCGCAGAATAATACTTTTGCACTGATCACCTTAACCACTTTGTTTTTTATGTGGGGGTTTATTACCTGTCTAAATGACATTCTGATCCCTTATTTAAAAAACGCTTTCTCCCTCACTTACACCCAGGCTATGTTAGTGCAATTTTGTTTTTTTGGCGCTTACTTTATTGTGTCTATCCCAGCGGGCACTTTAGTGAGTAAGATTGGTTTCAAAAAGGGCATAATCACGGGCCTTGCAATAGCCAGTCTTGGGTGCTTTTTATTCTATCCTGCAGCGGCTTTTGGTGTGTACGCCTTATTTTTAGGGGCGCTATTTGTACTGGCTGCAGGTATCACGGTTTTGCAAGTGTCAGCGAACCCATTTGTCAGTGCACTTGGGCCTGCAAAAACTGCTTCTTCACGTTTGACTATGACGCAAGCGTTTAACTCTTTAGGTACAACTGTTGCGCCATTTTTCGGTGCTTGGCTGATTTTCTCAGAGACAAATGCAGCTGCGCAAACTGATGCAACGGCAGTACAAGTGCCTTATTTATTTTTAGCGCTGACGCTATTGGCTTTAGCTGTGGTATTTGCTTTTATTAAGCTGCCAGAGCTGGGTAAAAGTGAACAATCAACCCCGTCAATTAAAACCGCACTGAAATATACGCACCTTAAACTCGGCGCGATTGGCATTTTTTTATATGTGGGTGCGGAAGTCGCCATTGGTAGCTTTTTAGTTAACTTTTTACACGACCCAAATATTGCAGGCTTAAATGAAGCGCAAGCCGCAAAGTTAATCGCTTATTACTGGGGCGGCGCTATGATCGGCCGCTTTATCGGTGCTGTGGTGATGCAAAAAATCGCAGCGGGTAAAGTACTGGCATTCAATGCTGTGATGGCCATTGTCTTGCTTGTGGTTGCAGTGATGTCAGACGGCGCTGTGGCGAAGTGGTCAATTTTGGCTGTTGGTTTATTCAATTCAATCATGTTCCCAACTATCTTCAGTTTAGCAATCAATAAATTAGGCGATGCTGCGAGTCATGGCGCAGGCTTACTTTGTCTTGCCATTGTTGGTGGTGCAATCGTGCCATTATTCCAAGGTATGCTTGCCGATGTCGTCGGCGTGCAACTGTCTTTCTTATTGCCAGCACTGTGTTATGTGTTCATTGGCTACTTCGGCTTCAAAGGCCATAAACCTGTAAATGGCTCTTCTGAGAGGTAATAAAATGAAGCGTTTAAAGAAATCATTAGTTGCAGTGATGGTCACAGGTTTGCTGGCATCATGTGCAAAACAAAACGACACTGTTGAAGTAGAAAAGTCTGGCTTAGATATTTGGCCGACAATTAACTCTGAAGTTAAAAAAGACCCAGAGATCGAGCGTCAAGTCGCTGAACTGTTGGCAAATATGACGCTAGAGCAAAAAATAGCGCAAATGATCCAACCTGAGATCCGCGACATCACAGTAGAAGATATGCGTCGCTATGGCTTTGGTTCATACCTCAATGGCGGTGGTGCGTTCCCAAATAATAACAAACATTCCAGTGTGAAAGATTGGGTTGACTTAGCAGAGGCCATGTATCAAGCGTCGGTTGATGATTCACTAGATGGCATCAACATTCCAACCATGTGGGGCACCGATGCGGTACATGGTCACAACAATGTGATTGGCGCGACGTTATTCCCGCATAATATCGGCTTAGGTGCGGCAAATAATCCAGACTTGATTGTAAAAATTGCCGAAGTAACCGCTAAAGAAGTGATGGCAACCGGTATCGATTGGGTATTTGCGCCAACCGTCGCTACGGTTCGCGATGATAGATGGGGCCGAACCTATGAAGGTTACTCTGAAGATCCTGAGATAGTGAAAGAATATGCTGCTGCAATTGTTCATGGGTTACAGGGGACACAAGGCGATAATTTCTTAGGTGATGACCGCGTGATTAGTACGGTTAAGCACTTTGTGGGTGACGGCGGCACGGTAAAAGGCGACGACCAAGGTAATAACATCGACTCAGAGTTGGATTTATTCAACATTCACTCGCAAGGTTATGTGGGCGGTTTAACTGCGGGTGCACAGTCTGTAATGGCGTCTTTCAATAGCTGGAATGGTGAGAAAATTCACGGCAATAAATATTTACTTACCGATGTCTTAAAAGACAAAATGGGTTTTGATGGCTTCGTGGTAGGTGATTGGAACGGTCATGGTCAAATCAAAGGGTGTAGCAATCACGACTGTCCACAAGCGGTGAATGCAGGTCTTGATGTGTACATGGTACCAACGGATGCATGGAAGCCTTTAATGGAAAACACCATTAAACAAGTGCGTGCTGGGGTTATTCCAATGCCACGCATTGACGATGCGGTAACGCGCATTTTACGTGTGAAATTCCGTGCAGGCTTATTCGATAAAGCAAGCCCTGCAAATCGTCCATATGCCAATAAAACAGAATTGATCGGTCACGCTGAGCACCGTGAAGTTGCAAAGCAAGCGGTGCGTGAATCTTTAGTATTACTCAAAAATAACGATAACTTGCTGCCACTTTCTCCTAAGCAAAATATTCTGATTGCGGGCGATGCGGCGAACAATATTGGTAAGCAATCAGGTGGTTGGACAATTACATGGCAGGGCACCAACAATGAAAATGCCGACTTTCCTGGTGGCTCTTCAATCTACGACGGTCTTGCCGAACAAATCAAAGCTGCTGGTGGCAAGGTTACGCTTAGCGAAGGCGGTAGTTTTGAAAACAAACCTGATGTTGCCATTGTGGTGTTTGGTGAAGAGCCATACGCGGAAGGCCATGGTGATAAAGAAAATCTCGTATATCAACAAGGTGATAAACGTGATTTAGCCTTATTACAAAAGTTAAAAGCGCAAGGTATACCGGTCATTTCAGTGTTCATCAGTGGCCGTCCACTTTGGGTCAATCCAGAGTTGAATGCCAGTGATGCTTTTGTCGCTGCTTGGCTACCGGGCTCTGAAGGCGATGCAGTTGCAGATGTGCTGCTGACAGATAAAGCGGGTAAGTTGCAAAATGACTTCAAAGGTAAATTGTCATTCTCTTGGCCTAGTCACCCAAGTAAGCCGGTAAATCGATTTGACGCCGATTATGCACCATTACTGCCTTATGGCTTTGGTTTGCAGTATGGTGATAAGTCTGTGTTATCAAATAGCTTGAGTGAAACAGTTGAGCTTGATAACGGAGCAGATGCAAACAGCTATGTATTCAAAGGGAAGACTTTCGCGCCCTGGCAAATGCGTTTGTTCTCAGGGGCAAACAATCAAGCTGTGATGTCGAGCAGTATCGCTCTAAAAGGCCTTGAGTACCGCACAATAGATAAACATATCCAAGAAGACGCTTTCAAACTGGTTTGGACTGGTCAAGAGAATGCGGGTATGGAATTTGTCAGCAAAAGTTGGTTTAGAGAAGACTTATCTATGATGCAAGCCGGTAATGCCGCACTAGTGATTGAGCTCATGCGCGATGGCCTTGCAGAGCAGCCTGTGATTATTTCAAGTCATTGTGAAAGTGAAGGCGATAAACCAGGTAGCTGTCGAGCACAGGTAGACATCACAGAGCAGCTGAATAGATTACCAGACACGCAATGGCAGAATTTATCAATTGACTTAAATTGCTTTGCTAAACAAGGTTTGAAATATAGCCAAGTGATCATGCCATTTGCAATTTCTACAAGCGGTAAGGCAAATCTATCTATCAGTGACATTCACTTTGCGCCTGAGCAAGGTACGTCCGCAAGCATTCAGTGTGAGTGATTATGGATAATGTAACTGAAATTAGACTTGTTGCGGATATTGGTGGTACCAATATCCGCATTGCGCAAGCAACGAAAAACAATCAGTTAACGCATGTCAGCACATATAAATGTGCTGACTTTGCTGAACTGTCAGATGTACTTAAGTTGTATATTGCTGAACAAGAAATCGCAGGTAAGGCTTTACATGCTTGTCTTGCGATTGCATGTCCGACTGATGAAGATTGGATCTCAATGACAAACTTGCCATGGGCGTTTTCGCAAACTGCGCTTAAGGCAGAGTTGGGCTTACAAAGCTTGTATTTAATTAATGACTACAAAGCCATCGCGATGTCAGTACCTTTTTTAAATGATAAGCAAAAGTGTCATATTCGAGGGCCACAGCAGGGCAGAGCTAATAGCACCATTTCGATTTGTGGGCCAGGTACTGGGCTTGGGGTTGCGACCCTCACACCGGTTACAATGCAAGGCAATCATTTCTGGCATTGTATTAACTCAGAAGGCGGGCATATTGATTTTGCGCCGGTAGATGAGCTGGACTTGATCATTTTCACCTACCTCGATAGCAGAAAACCACGGATCTCTTATGAGCAACTATTATCAGGCTATGGGTTAGAGCAGATCTATAGTGCGATTGTAGATTACCAAAACACTATAGAGGGGAGTCATGCCGCGGTAAACAAAACCAGTTTGAGCGCGGCTGAGATTTCGCATAATGCTATTACATTAAATTGTGGGTTATGTCGTTTGGCACTTCAACAATTTTGTAAAGTGCTAGGCAGCTTTGCAGGTAATCTTGCATTACTTAATAGCAGCTTTGGTGGGATCTATATCGCTGGAGGTATTGTGCCTAGGTTCATCGAGTTTTTAAAACAAGGTGACTTTTGCGAACGTTTTATTGCAAAAGGTCGCCTTTCTCATATTGCAGAGCAGACGCCAGTGTTTGTGATCACAGAGCCACAACCGGGCTTGTTAGGTGCCGCTGTATTCTTGAATCAGGAAATAAACTAGCTGAGCCTTAAAGACCAAACTGCTCCGCTAGGATCTGCGTGGTAAATGGAATTTTTAAATAATAGCCGCGTGGCAAAGTTTGCGTCATTGTACCGTTTGGCCCAATGACATCAGTCAACGCTTTGCTGTTCGCGGCTTTTGGCCTAATTTGCATCACCTCACCTAAATGGCCAGAGATTTCGTCTATGCGGCCAAGTGCAATTAGCTCCATTTGCTCTTCCCAGTCTCTTTGTAATTGATGCTCTTGTATTTCGCTGGGTTGCCATAAAAACCCAGAGCCTATAGTTCTGTCTATGGGTTGAATGGTTTTTTCAGCTAAAATGGGCAGCCATAAAACATGGGTGAGCTTTTTCTTTACGGTACTCGATTGCCAAGTCATACCGGTGAGGTTAGTTAGTGGAACAACCGATACATAAGTCGTTTCAAGTGGTTTGCCATTAAAGCCTATAGGTATGGTTTTAAGCTCGATGCCTAAGTGCTCAAAGTCTGGCACAGGTTTTGAGCCTGCGGTGGCACCCAACACATATTCTAATAATTGACCTTGCCAGCCTTTTTCACGTAATAAATGCTCAGGTGTTTTAAAGTTAAACTCAGCTGCAATCTCGCCTAGGGTCAGCCCTGCAATTTGCTCAACGCGTTGCATGAGTTCATTAATAGTGAGTGGCGGAGAAGGTTTTAGCATGGTGAGCTCTCGTTACAAAATCAGCGATATTGTAACGAATGAGCGCGTGGGCGGCTACCAAGTAGAGATACAAGAACTTTGCTTAGTAGCGAACAATTAATTCAGCATCATGTTTGCAGCCATAGCGACCAGCAAAAATGAAAAGAATTTCTTTATAGTGGTAACGGGTAGGTGTTGTGTTGCTTTGGCACCTAAGGGCGCGGTGAACCAAGACGTGCAAACAATACCAAGCAGTGCAGGTAAATACACAAATCCGGCGAAGCCATCAGTCAATGCAAAATGGCTACTGCCTGAACTGATATAACCAATTGAGCCAAATAGAGCGATAACGATACCGCAAGCTGAGGCGCAGCCAATGGCCTTTTTCATATCGACCGAGAAAAAGCTTAACAACGGTACTAAAAGTGCACCGCCGCCAATTCCTATCATGGCTGAGAGACCACCAGTTATAGTGGTTAACGTGGTTAATACACCTTTATTCGGTAAAGTGCGCTCACTAGGCGTATCGGTTTTACTGCTTAAAAACATTTTTAGTGCAATAAGTACAACACTCACTGCAAATACAATTCTGACAATGTGTTCAGGTAAAAGTGCAGCCATAAAGCCGCTTATTAGGGCGCCAAGGGCGACACCAGTCATGATCCAAGGAGCTAATTCCCATGGCACGTTACCACTTTTATGATGTGCAATAGCCGAAGAAGTCGAGGTGAACAAGATTGAAGCCAAAGAAGTCGCAATGGCTGCAACAACCACTTGCTCAACAGGCAACACCTCAAAATGCAGTAAGATAATACTCAATATTGGCACGATAACTAAACCGCCACCAATACCTAATAATCCCGCTAAAAAGCCCACAACACTGCCAAGTAATGCGCAGTACAACACCAATAGTATTAATTCACTCATTCCATTTTCTCTTATTAAAGTTAACCATTGCTTAGATGTGATTGATAAATAGACATCCAGACTTCTCGCGAGTATATCAACATCTCAATGGCTTGTTTTTCTTAAATGAGAGATAAGCTTTGAAAAATCCTCACGTTTTGTATGAAAGAAATAGATACAAGAGAAGAGCGGCTTTAGACGTCTAGATTTCTATTTTGGTTTTCTAAATAATTTGGCTTTTCATTGTTCAACATTGGTAAGTATGACTCCTGCAACGTGAATCAAACTCATGTTTTAGGTGAAATTAAACCGTTTTTATTCAAGTTATAGAATCCGTATAACTATTAGTGCTCCGAACGCAAGACCAAACGAATTTAAGTATTCCTTAGTAAGTCTGTACAAGATAAACATGATTTACTTAGATATTCAGTAAAGGCTAGGTAAGTGAAGGGAGCAGCAATTTACTATTTATCTCATTAAAAAAGGGTACAAAGTACATGAGTCACGATTTTAACTTCAGCATTAAAACGCAGCGCCTGGACGAACATTACAAGCCGTCAACAAACACACGTATCACCACTAACTTTGCAAACTTAGCCCGTGGAGAAAGTCGTCAGTCAAACTTACGTAATGCCTTAACCATGATCGACAGCCGCTTTAATGCACTAGCCCATTGGGATAATCCCAATGCTGACCGTTATGCTGTTGAGTTAGAAATTGTGTCAGTAGATATGGATATTACGTGTAGTGAAGAAGCATTCCCGTCGATTGAGGTGCTGAAAACCTACATTTTAGATAAGCAAACAAATGAGCGCATTGAAGGCATAGTGGGCAACAACTTTTCGTCATATGTTCGTGATTACGACTTTAGCGTGCTGCTTTTAGAGCACAATAAAGATAAGTCGAAATTTAGTATTCCTGAAGACTTTGGCGATCTGCACGGTAAGTTATTCCAGTATTTTGTAAATTCACAGACTTATAAAAACAACTTTAAAAAGCCACCAGTGATCTGTTTATCAGTATCAGATAACAAAACCTATCGTCGAACAGAAAACCAGCATCCAGTTCTAGGTTTTGAATATTTACCGAATGAGTCGTCACTGACAGAGCAATATTTCCAAAAGATGGGCTTGCAAGTGCGTTATTTTATGCCGCCAAACAGTGTTGCGCCTTTTGCATTTTACTTCTTTGGTGACTTATTAAACGACTATAGTAACCTAGAGCTTATAAGCACCATTAGCACGATGGAGACGTTCCAAAAGATCTATCGCCCAGAGATTTATAACGCCAATGCGCTTGCGGGTAAAGTATATAAACCAAACTTAAAAAACCTTGATCACTCGCTGACACAAATCATCTATGACCGTGAAGAGCGTAGTCGCTTAGCTAAAGAGCAAGGTAAGTTTGCTGAAGAGTATTTTATAAAGCCTTACCAAAATATTCTGGCTCAGTGGTCGGCAAACTTCGCTTAATTATTTATTTACTTAAAAAATAACGACCTTACACATAGGTAAGGTCGAGTGCTTAATAACCCTAGAAAAGAATTAGTAAAATGAAAACATTATTACCGACATCAACAGCAGGCAGTTTGCCAAAACCATCATGGTTAGCACAACCAGAAGTGCTTTGGTCACCATGGAAGTTATCAGGACAAGAATTAATCGATGGCAAACACGATGCATTACGTGTGTCATTACAAGAGCAGTATCAAACTGGTTTAGACATTGTCAGTGATGGTGAACAAACCAGACAACACTTTGTAACGACTTTTATTGAGCATCTTGATGGTGTTGATTTCGAAAACCGCCGCACAGTTAAAATCCGTGACCGTTATGATGCCAGTGTGCCGACTGTTTATGGGCCTGTTTCACGTCAAAAACCTGTATTTGTAGAAGACGCAAAGTTCTTACGTGCGCAAACAGATAAGCCGATTAAATGGGCATTGCCAGGTCCAATGACCATGGTTGATACTTTATTTGATGACCATTACAAAAGTCGAGAACAATTGGCTTGGGAGTTTGCTGTGATCCTTAACCAAGAGGCCAAAGAACTAGAAGCGGCTGGTGTCGATATTATCCAGTTTGATGAGCCTGCTTTTAATGTTTTCTTTGAAGAAGTAAATGAATGGGGCATTAAATGTCTAGAACGTGCCATTGAAGGATTAAACTGTGAAACGGCAGTTCATATTTGTTATGGCTATGGCATTAAAGCCAACACTGATTGGAAGAAAACTCTGGGTTCAGAGTGGCGTCAATATGAAGAGGTATTCCCTAAGCTTCAGCAATCAAACATAGATATTATATCTCTTGAATGTCATAACTCTCGAGTGCCAATAGAACTGCTTTCTTTGATCCGCGGTAAAAAAGTCATGGTTGGGGCTATTGATGTGGCAACAAACACCATTGAGACACCTGAAGAAGTGGCCAATACATTACGTGAAGCGCTACGTTATGTAGACGCTGATAAACTTTACCCCAGTACAAATTGTGGTTTAGCGCCGCTTGCTAGAGAAGTCGCAAGGGGCAAATTAGCAGCACTTGCTAAAGGCGCCGAAATTGTTCGAAAAGAATTACAAACTTAAATTAGTATCAATAGATAAAACCTTTCTTATTATGTGAGAAAGGTTTTTTAATTTTTTGAACTTTCTAGTCCAACATACCTCTCAAATCTCTTGTTTTATCTCACCAAATAATGCTAACAACTTACTGAAAGGTTTGATTTTTAACTTACATGAGATGTTTGTTTAAAAAGCGAGCAGGGTTTTAAAAGTGCTATTTTTTTGATTTTTGCTCAATAATAAACCGCTTGTTTATACAGTGGTTTGTTCTACCCGCATGAAATATATAGATTTTTTTTGAGTGTTTTTTTTTCTTATTGTGTTGCTTTAGCTCGTACCTTTGGATAAATACAGTAATATAAACATAATTATCCACAGAATCTGTGGAGAAAGTGAGTTTTATACAGTATTTTTGTGGATTTAATTTATTAAAATTTAAAGTTGTTCAACTTTAAGATTAACCTGTGGATAAGGTGGTAGAAAGCTGGAATTATATTTGCTGTAGGCACTAAGTTATGGAACAATCAAAAAATATCGACTTAATAAATGAGGCACTAAGGTGATTGATGCCGAAGGATTTCGTGCCAATGTCGGAATTGTGATCTGTAATAATCAAGGTCAGGTTTTTTGGGCACGACGCTATGGACAACACTCATGGCAATTTCCACAAGGTGGAGTAGACGATGGTGAAACCCCAGAGCAAACAATGTATCGCGAGTTACATGAAGAAGTTGGGCTGAAGCCAGAAGATGTTGAAATAGTAGCAAGTTCTAAACATTGGCTCAGGTATAAACTTCCTAAGCGACTTATTCGCAGAGACTCGAGTCCAGTTTGTATCGGCCAAAAGCAGAAGTGGTTTTTATTGAAACTCCGCTGTAAAGATGAAGATGTAGACTTATTACATACTCACCATCCTGAGTTTGATGATTGGCGTTGGGTGAGCTATTGGTATCCGGTTCGTCAGGTGGTCTCTTTTAAACGTGATGTATACCGTCGAGTTATGAAAGAATTTGCGCCATTTGCAATGCCGTTTAATAGAAAAGAACATACACCAAAAGAGCAAAATCATTGGCGACATCGCCGTTAAATTAAGGAGAAGATTGTGCTTGCGACATTACGAGCCATTGTTGAAGCGGTGGCGCAACAGCCCACATTAACTGAAGCATTGAATCGTTTTGTCGCCATGGTCAAAGAAGCACTCGCTACAGAGTGCTGCTCTATTTATTTTGCTGATTACAGCCAAGATAACTTTATCTTGATGGCCAGTGATGGACTGAATCCTCAGGCAATCGGTAATTTTAGAATTGGCTTTACAGAGGGCTTGGTTGGTTTAGTTGCGCAACGTGAAGAGCCTATCAATATCGCCCATGCTCAGTCTCACCCAAGATTCAAACTCTCTCCTGAAGTACATGAAGAAGGCTACAATGCTTTTTTATCGGTGCCGCTTGTTCACCAAAGAAAAGTTATTGGCGTTATTGTTGTACAGCAAAAGCAAGCGCGTTCATTCAGCAACGACGAAGAATCTTTTCTAATCACTTTATCTGCTCAATTAGCATCTCAACTAGCTAACACCGAAGCAAAATCAATTTTGTCTGTTGAAACAACGGTAAAAAAAACCTCTGTGTTAAAAGGGGTTTCGGGCTCTCCGGGTATTGCTTTAGGACGCGGTTTTGTTGTGATCCCAAAGCTTGATTTTGAAAGCATAGATATGCAAAAAAGCGATAATGTGGAGCAACAGAAAAAGCTTTTTGCGCAAGCGGTTTCTGCGACACGGCAAGATTTTCATATTATGGCTTCAACATTTAGTGATTCTATGCCTAAAGAAGCCGTCGCGGTTTTTGAAGTGTATCAGCAATTATTGGATGCCCGGAGCTTAGGTCGACAGGTCGAAGCGCAGCTTGAGCAAGGCTGGAGTGCAAAAAGTGCATTAAAATATGTCATTGAAAGTTTGGTGAGCCAATTTAATGCTATGTCTGACCCTTACATAAAAGAGCGGGCAATAGACGTAAAAGAAATAGGGTTACGTGTTTTGCATCACCTTATGAGTACAGAGCAAGCTGTTAAATCCTATCCAAAAGATACTATTTTAATTACGCACACATTGACACCGACCATGTTGGCTGAAGTGCCAAAAGAGAGTTTAAAAGGGGTGATCAGTGTGAATGGCTCTGCCAACTCACACGCTTCTATACTTACCAGAGCAATGGGTATTCCGGCTGTTTGGGGTATTGAAGATATTCCGTTATTACAATTCGAAAACAAAGATATCATTCTAGATGCTTATGCGGGCCGAGTGTATATCTCGCCAACGCCTGCGCTTAAAAAAGAATATAAACAGCTACACCTTCAAGAAAGTAAACTACACGATAAATTTGAAGCTGAACATCATCTAGAGGCAGTCACGCTAGATGGTGAACATATCAGCTTGTTATTGAATGCAGGTTTGGATTTATCGACAGAGCAAGAAATAGCAAAATACTGTGATGGCGTTGGTCTTTACCGAACAGAAGCTTGGTTTATGCAAAAAGGACAGTTTCCAACGCAGGCTGAGCAAGAGCAATGGTATAGAGCCGTGTTAACTCGTTATCACCCAGAAAACGTGGTAATGAGAACCCTCGACATTGGCGGTGATAAAGTACTCGATTATTTCAATTTTACAGAAGAAAACCCATTTTTGGGTTGGCGTGGGATCCGGATTTCTCTAGATCACCCTGAGCTGTTGTTAGATCAACTTAAAGCCATGTTAAAAGCGAATACCGGCTTGGGTAACTTAAAAATTATGCTACCTATGGTGAGTCATACCGAAGAAGTGGATGAAGCACTCAAATTGCTCGAACAAGCTTACTTTGAATTACAAGAAGAGTGGGCTGATCAATTCATCCAAATCGAAAAACCAGAAATTGGCGTTATGCTTGAAGTGCCTTCTAGTATTTATTTACTGCCTGAGTGGGCTAACAAAGTCGACTTTTGCTCGGTCGGTAGTAATGATTTAACCCAATACTTGCTTGCCGTTGACAGAAATAACGCCCAAGTAGCTGATCTATTTGACCCATTCCACCCAAGTGTACTTCGTGTTCTCAACCAAGTGGCATCGCAATGTCAAAATTTAGAACTGCCCTTTAGCTTATGTGGCGAGTTGGGTGGTGAACCCGAAGGTGCTATTTTATTGATAGCTATGGGCTACCGCCGTCTAAGTATGAACATTTCGACAATGAGTAAAGTGAAGTGGGTATTAAGACGCCTAAAAGTTGCTGATATGGAAAAGCTTTTAAGTGAGTGTTTGAAGCAATCGACAACGAAACAAGTGCACCGATTACTTAAGAGTTTCATGATTGATAATGAATTTAGTGAATTGCTTTATCAATCTAAACACTAAGTTAAAATCTTCGAAGTATTTGCAGGTGTTTAATTATTTTCAATCGGTTAATATAGCGCGCGAATTATAATAAGAGAATGCGTTCATGAGTGACTTGTTGTTGGTTATCCTCTACTGTGCGGTATTAGGCAGTGGTGTTGGCTTTTTAGCTGGACTTTTGGGGATAGGTGGTGGCCTGATCATTGTGCCTGTTTTAAGTGCTATTCTACTTCAATTTAATATATTACCTGCAGAGCAGGTTGTTATTGCTGCGATTGCGACTTCTTTGGCTTCTATTCTATTTACCTCTACCTCTTCAGCTTTGGCACATCATAAAAACGGTAACGTACCATGGCAAGTTGCACCTTGGATAATGTCAGGTGTGGCCTTGGGCGCATTGATAAGCGGCTTTATGGCCTCTTTTCTTCCTGAAGCGGTGGTTAGAATTATTTTCTCTGTCTGTGTGGTTTTAATCGCATTGAAAATGCTCTATAGCAGCAGAAAAACAGCAACAGCCCCTTCAAGAAGATTACCTAATGGTCCTGTACTGACGTTTTTCACCAGTATTACTGGCGGACTTTCTGCGATGATAGGCATTGGAGGGGGGGCATTACTCGTTCCATTACTAACCTTTTTCTCTATGGATATGAAAAAAGCCATCGGCTGTGCATCGGCTTGTGGTATCGTGATCGCGTTATTTGGGTCACTGGGTTATATCAGTGCAGGGAGTAAACATTTCGAATTGGCACAAGGTTTTGCTGGGTTTGTTTATTTACCGGCTTTACTAGGCATTGTTTCGACGTCTTGGTTTATGGCGCCCATTGGTGCGAAATCAACCCAATATTTGCCTGTTTCAACAATAAAAAAAATCTTTGCGGCGCTGCTTTTAGTTATCGCTGCTAACATGTTAATTAATTAAGGAAAAGCTATGGAGTTTCCACAAATCGATCCCATTATTTTCTCAATAGGACCGTTAAGTGTTCGCTGGTATGGTTTGATGTATCTGATCGGCTTTGCATTTGCCATGTGGTTAGCTAATCGTCAAGCAGAGAAACCAAACTCGGGTTGGACGAAAGACGAAGTCAGTGACCTATTATTCTATGGCATGCTAGGTGTGATCTTAGGCGGTCGTATCGGATATGTACTGTTTTATCAATTCTCCTACCTATTAGATAATCCTTTGTACTTATTTAAAATTTGGGAAGGTGGAATGTCATTCCATGGTGGTGCCTTAGGTGTGATTACTGCCATATTTGTTTTTGCTTGGCGTACTAAACGTTCGCCTTTTGCAGTAGGCGATTTTGTCGTGCCACTAGTTCCAGTTGGTTTATTAGCAGGCCGTATAGGTAACTTTATCAATGGCGAACTGTGGGGACGAACCACGGATGTTTCATGGGGTATGGTATTTCCAACAGGCGGTCCTTTACCGCGCCACCCATCGCAATTATATGAAGCTTTCTTTGAAGGTTTGGTATTATTTATTATGTTAATTTGGTTTGCCAAAAAGCCTCGTCCTGTTGGTAGTGTTGCTGGCTTATTCTTATTTGGTTACGGCTTCTTTAGATTCTGTATTGAATATTTCCGTGAACCTGATGCCCATATAGGTTTATATGGTGGCTTAATTTCACAAGGTCAAATCTTATCAATGCCAATGATCATCGCTGGCCTTGGTATTATGTTTTGGGCATATAAAACCCAGCCAGTCACTCAAAAATAAATGCTTGCAGATTAAAGATTAAAGATTAAGATTTAAGGTAATTTTATGGATCAGTATTTAAAGTTATGCCGTCGCATCGTTGATGAAGGTGTATGGGTTGAAAATGAAAGAACCGGTAAACGTTGCTTATCAGTCATTAATGCTGATTTAGAGTACAACGTGGCTGCAAATGAATTCCCTTTAGTTACAACAAGAAAAAGCTATTGGAAAGCAGCCATAGCTGAATTACTTGGGTATCTTCGTGGTTATAATAGTGCTGCTCAATTTCGCGCTATCGGATGCAATACTTGGAACGCCAATGCGAATGATAATGAAGCCTGGTTGAAAAACCCACACCGTAAAGGTGAAGATGATATGGGGCGTGTTTATGGAGTACAAGGTCGCAACTGGCGCAATTCAGAAGGTCAAGAATTCGATCAATTACGAAAAATTTACAACGATTTACGTAATGGCATTGATGACCGAGGTGAGATCTTAACATTCTATAATCCAGGTGAGTTTGAAATGGGGTGTTTACGTCCATGTATGCATACTCACACGTTTTCCTTACTAGGTGGTACTTTATATTTGACTTCATCACAACGTTCGTGTGATGTGCCTCTGGGTCAAAATTTTAATCAGATACAAGTGTTTACTTTGCTAGCATTGATGGCGCAGATCACGGGACACAAACCAGGTAAGGCGTACCACAAAATTGTTAACGCGCATATTTATGAAGATCAATTAGAACTTATGCGTGATGTACAGCTTAAAAGAGAGCCTTTCCCTTCGCCTAAATTACATATTAATCCTGAGATCAAAACGTTAGAAGATATTGAAACTTGGGTCACACTCGATGATTTTAATGTCGAAGGTTATCAATATCATGAGCCCATTGCTTACCCCTTCTCTGTGTAATGAATACTCTATTGGCCCCTATTTTTAGTTTTAATTGAATAGGGGCAATATTGCTTTGATCATTGTTAAATACATTCGAGCTGTTCCCTTCCTTTAATTTTTATTTTTACCTTAAGTTATCTAGAGTGTGTCCGATAAATTAACTAATTAGTTTAAGTGTTGAATTTGCTTGGCGTGATTCTTGCTTTTTAATAGAAAAGAGTGATGCGGAGTTGACATGCGCCTGTTTATTTTAGTTCTACTCACTATGCTGAGTGGCTGTCAATTAATGAATGAAGTAAAGCGAGAAGAAGATTTAGCCAAACCCAAGGGGGTTGAAGGCTCAATTCCTATGGAAGTAAAGGGAATGTCTAGTTTTCCTTTACATAATTACACGGCAAACCTAGCTCAGCAGCTTTACCGAGGTGAAGCAGGAAGGCTAAGAAATGCACATATTGGGGTAATGAGTTTTACATTAGCAACTGAGTTAGGGCAAGAAACTGCCGCTCAGCAAAGCAGTGGCCTGAGTCAACAGATCCAAGAAAGCTTAATGACCCAAATGACTCAGCTTGGATACAGTATTGTGGAACACCGAATGAGTGACACAATCACGATAAGCGACCAACACGAAGACATGTTAACTCGAGATATAAGCAAACTGCGAACTCGTCAAAACATTGACTACGTTATTCTAGGCACAATTACACGTCAAGAGCATGCAAATATGATCAATGCAAGGTTGGTAAATGTGTTAAATGGGCAGGTTATTTCAGCGGCATTTACAGAAGTACCTATTAATGTCATGTGGACGAGTGAAAAGATCCAAATGCGTAATAACAAGTTATATCGATCAGAGTATTAATTAGGAGCAGAACATGAGAACACTGTTAACCACATTATTAGCATTTTCACTCACTGGCTGCACCATGATGCAAGACAATTTAGAGAGTAATGCACAAACAGTTCATTCAACAAAAATAACGCGAAGTATTCAATCACCTTTAAATACCAATCAGTTCTTTCAAGCTGAAGCGCCAGACCAAAAGCAAATGTTTGGTGCTCACAATGGTCCTAAGAAAAATATTAACCATTATGTTCGCGGTATGATGCAAGACTTAGCGTCGAACTTAAAATATGTAAATCAAAATACGCCGTTGGCTGTTGCCAGTTTTGTATTTTTGGATGATAAGTACGACGAGGGTACGTTACTGGGTAACCAGATCTCAGAGAGCTTTATGCATGAACTTTATCAATACGGCATTCCTGTGATTGACTTCAAAACAACTGGCTACATGCGCGTGACGCCAAAAGGCGATTTCGTATTTAGTCGTGATTATCTAGAGCTAGATGAAGAGCAAAACTTTCAGTACGTGATGGCTGGCACTCTAGTCAATCATAAAGGCGGTGTATTAGTAAATGTCCGTGTGGTTGGCTTGCAAAGTAAAGCTGTTGTGGGTTCAGCGCAAGGTTTAATACCTCAAGCCGTATTAGATGCATTAGGTAGTAGCGAACGCACTGACGGTATTATGTTGAAATCGAGTGCACGATAGGGGGCCATGATGAAATCTCTCACTTTGCTTTCAGTGCCAATTGCATCACTTATGCTATCTGGCTGCAGTTTATTAATGGGACAGCCAACCATGAGCCAATCAGTCGTTGTGATGAATGAGCAGTCAATGGCCATTGATGAGATAACTGTTCAAATGCAGCCTGAGCCTGAACTCGAAGAAATGCAGCAAACCAAGCCAGACTATGTGCCAATGAATCATTTTGTAAAACTCGATAATTACGTAGAGCAAATGGCCATTGAGCTATCTGATTTGCTTAACGAAACACAAAATATATCGACAGAACTCGCAGTGGCTTCATTTGTTCGTTTAGATGGCACGTTGCAAACCAGTGATCAGTTAGGAAACCAACTTGCTGAGACATTTATGCATCAACTACATCGCTTTGGCTATCAAGTTGTCGATACTAAACTAATGGATAGTGGACATATTTCTCGTATGGGTGATTATGTATTTAGCCGAAAGTCTAAAGCAAGGTTTAACTCTGATGATGCTGAATACGTGCTGTCAGGCACCATGCTTTATCGTGAGAAAGGGGTACTTGTGAATGCCCGAGTTATGTCGCTCGAAAGTAAAAAAGTCATCGCGACATCAAGTAAGATGATCCCTTGGTACGTTCTAAGATCTGAAAATATTTTGGTGTCTTCGCGATAATTTAAATTGAATTCTCGTCGCTTAAATTCTAGTTTAGTAAGCCCCGTGGGCTTGAATCTGAGCGATTAGCTATATATGATAAATATCAATGGCTTGGCCTCTTAGTTAAATGGATATAACGACCCCCTCCTAAGGGGTAGTTACAGGTTCGATTCCTGTAGAGGCTGCCAGTAAACTTCTTTTATTCTTCCCGTACCTTTATCCCGAAATATGCTACAGTCATGCTCTTCAAAAAGGAGTACCGTGTGATTGAAGTAAAAAATCTTACCAAGAGCTTTGCAAATAAAATCGTTTTTCAAAATTACTCAAACATTTTTAATGCAAATAAGTTGTGTGTTGAAGCCGAAAATGGCTTGGGGAAAACAACATTATTTACCATTATTGCTGGCCTCGACCCACATTACAGTGGAGACATACTATTAGATGGCGAAAAGGTTGCGCAATTACAGAATCAGGTTGCTATTGCCTCAGATAAAATCCCTTTTCCTAACTTTTTAACAGCGAAACAAATATTGACGCTCACACAATCTAGTTGGCAATGTGAATGGCCGGATACGCTTTGTGAAATGTTACACTTCAAGCAGTTTCTCGATACTAAAGTGGGTGAGTTGTCATCGGGTAATCAAAAGAAACTGCAATTAATTAATGCCATAATGCGTCACTGTCATTATTTAATTTTAGATGAGCCGAGCGCAGCGCTTGATGCTGAGAGTGTAAAAGCGCTACTTGCTTGGATTGAGCAGTATAAAGGGCAATTATTAATTAGTTGTCATGAGCCAGAACCCTTCGTTGAAATTGGCTTTGATAAGCAGCCTTTGTTTGCAGAGTAAGCGTTATGAAGCATTACTTTTCTTACCGTCATCAGGCATTTAGTCTTGCCATAAATGAGTTATTTAAACAGCTTCAGCAGTTTGTGCTTATGCTCATGACGATGTTTTATATTTTTTTACCAGGGCTTATTGCGGGCTTATTTTTTGGCTTAGGTAAAATTGTACAAAGCAGCAGTGCAGTGATCAGCATGCAAGTCGGTTTGGCATACTTAATTTTTCAGTCCTTGTTACTTACGGTATTAAAACCTGCGATTTTAGACCTAAAACATCGCAGTTTTCATACTACATTACTCAAAAATAAGTTACCGCAAATACTGAGTGATATTAAAGCTTTAATGATGTGCCACCTTTTGTTTGGCTTGAGTGTGTTCTTAATGATATCAATGGGGGCAGACAAGCTAAGCCGTGCACCACATTATATTGCATTTGCCTTTACTCAGCTTAGCTTTGCGCTTATATTAATGTATAGACCTGCAGCAGTCATCTGGGCAAGTATGCTCGCATTTTCTGGCCTATTCGTTTTTGAATCAACTTTGGCATTCTTTTTAGCGTTAAATGCATTGCTATTACTCTCACTTTATTTACCGAAACGGTTCAATTTTTCTTATCACATAACTATCACACCTTGGTCGTTTTGGCTGAGCTATTTCAAAGATAATATTTGGTCACTCACTTGGCGCTTTACTATGAGTGGTCTAGTGTTTTGGGCGGTCTTTATCATAGTGACTGAGCGCTCTGATCTTGTGCATTGGTATGCATTAGGTGGTGCGTTAATAAACCAATTATGGTGGTCAAGTTTATTTATAGAGACGAACCAGCATGTTCGAGAGCATCAGCTATTTTGGAAGAGTTTAAATCAGTTCACGCAAATAAAACGAACTCAGTATATGTACTTGATTGCGCTATCGAGCATGTTTACTTTACCTATGCTTAGCCTTTTCTCATCGCATTTGAGTATGTGGATGAGCTTATTGATCACGCCTTTTGTGCTGATATTTTGTAAGAATAGGCCGCAATTTATAGCTGTGGTCTGGGCTTCATTGGCAATTAGTTTCATCATGCTAATGGTCATCTTCTAATATGAATTTATGCAATTGATTTTAAGGCCCGAAAGGGCCTTTATTGTTTTTAAATAATAATAATTCTTAAAACGGGTTTTAGCAGCTCAATAAATAGTGTATTTTAGGTATGTTATATTGTATCAATTTCAAACCTATTCTTCTTGAGGCACTGATGTTTAAGTTATCACCCGTAATGTTGCTACTTTCAGCGGCACTTCCTTATACTGCAATTGCAAACCAAGTTTCAGGCACTGTTTTAGATAAGAATAATCAACCAGTTGCTAAAGCTAAAGTTTCTATTATGGGCAGTTTGCAAACTGTTGAAACTAACTCAAAAGGTGAATTTGTTTTAGCTGACATAAAACCTGGAAAAGTAGAATTACATGCAGCAGCTTCTGGCTTTGCACATTTTAACTCGAGCTACGACTTAACTGAGTCAGGCCTTCAAGATATAAAAGTATCTTTAACGCCTTCAGCCATTGAAGTTATTGATGTAGTTGCAAGCCCATTTCATGCGTCAAATATGGAATCAGCAACACCTGTGAGTGTTTTATCAGGCGATGCGCTGCGTAATCAACAGTCAGCAACTTTAGGTGACAGTTTAGCCAAAGAGGTGGGTGTACATACTAACTTTCATGCTGGCGTGGCAAGTACTCCAATTATCCGCGGCTTAAGTGGCCCTCGTGTTTTAATTACCCAAAATGGCTTAGATGTCAGTGATGCATCTCGTGTTGGCCCTGATCACTCAGTGTCATCAGAAGCATCAACAGCTGAGCAAATTGAAGTGCTTCGAGGCCCTGCAACCTTGTTTTACGGTAGTGGCGCAATAGGTGGTGTTGTCAATGTTGTTGATAAGCGTGTGCCAAGAGATATCGAGCAATCTGGCGAGTGGCTTATAGAGCATGACTCAGTAGATAATCAGAAACTAGCATCGGTAAATATTAATGCTGGTAGCGATAATATCGCTGTGCATTTTGATGGTTTTTATAGAGAGTCAGATGACTACAAAGTACCAGTAACAGATGAGCAAGGCAGCGATAAAATTGCCAATAGTGGCGAAGAATCAAAAGGTGCTACAGCAGGTGCAAGTTATATCCTAGATAATGGTTATGTGGGTGTATCTGTTGGTAAGCTAGAACGTGAATATGGCATTCCTGGACATAGCCATGGTGATGAAGAAGTGCCTGTGTTTGCTGAACTTGATCAAGACCGGTTCCAGTTATTAAGTGAGCTGCAATTTACAGATAGCCTCATTGATAGCTTACACACACGTGTTGCTTACACAGATTATGAACATGCTGAAATAGAGCATGGAGTAGTGGGTACTATTTTCGCTAATGAAACAGTTGAAGCAAAGTTTGATGCACTTCATCGTGATATGAATGGCTGGCGAGGTGGCTTTAGTCTTCATTATAAGCGCAGTGATTTTTCAGCGCAGGGTGCTGAAGCATTTACGCCGCCTTCAGAAACTGAAACTCTGGCATTTGCTTGGATGGAAGAGCGTCATTTTGACGATGTTTTATTACAGCTAGGAGCACGAGTTGAGCGTGTAACTATTGATGCACCAAAAGTAGTGTTGCCTGAAGTCGAGCTACATATGCATGATGACCATGACCATGACCATGACCATGACCATGGCGACCATGACGACCATGACGACCATGGCGCCGAGGGTCGCGTTTTCGCAGTCGATCAAGAGTTTAATCCTGTTAGCCTGTCTGCAGGCTTAGTGTGGGACTTTACGCCGGGGTATAACTTAGGTGTATCGGTTTCTCGCTCTCAACGTGCACCTTCAGCTGCTGAACTATTCTCATTTGGGCCTCACATCGGCACTCGTACTTTTGAAGTTGGTGCAATGTTTGATTTGCACGAAACAGAAAATGTGCACTTTGATTTTGATACAAAACAGAGTGTTGAGCTAGAAACGGCGAACAACATCGATCTAACTTTTAGAAAGCTTGAGGGAGATTTTGGTGTTGTAGTCAATGTGTTCTTTAACAAAGTTGATAATTACTATTATCAGACACCGACAGAATTTTTTGCGCCAAGCGGTCATGAACATCATGATCACGGTGAACATGGTGAACATGGTGAACATGGTGAACATGGTGAACATGGTGAACATGGTGAACATGGTGAACATGGTGAACATGGTGAACATGGTGAACATGGTGAACATGGTGAACACGACCATGGCGATCATGAAGGTCATGATGAACATTCTGATGAATTACCTGTATATGTATTCAAAACAGATGATGTCACCTTATATGGTTTCGAAGCACAATTTGCTTGGCAAGTAACGAGCGAGCTAAAAACTGAGTTCTTCACTGATTATGTGAATGCGAGTTTAGATAAAGGTGGTGATTTACCTATGATCCCACCACTGCGTTTTGGCACTAAATTTAACTATCAGACAGGTCAATTCAGTGCAAACCTAGACGTTATTCGCTATCAAAAGCAAGATAAGATCGCCTACCTTGAGACAGCCACAGATGGATACACTATGGTTGATGCGTCTATTGCCTACCATTTGCCAGTTGGTGAGCATGAAGTTACTTTCTATGCAAAAGGTCACAACCTGACAGACACAGAAGCGCGAGTACATAGCTCGTTCTTGAAAGAGTTAGCGCCACGACCTGGCAGAAGTTTCGCTCTGGGTGTTAGAGGCGTCTTTTAAGTAAACTATCGATTGCGGTACCTAGTGTAAACTCAACCGCTAGGTATCGTTTTTAGAAAATAGGACAAGGCAATACACAATGAGAGATTTAACCAGTAAATTAGACAAGTTTGCGATCAGTTTTTCTGCACTCTGTGTGGTGCATTGCTTGCTACTTCCTCTAATTACGGCACTTTTACCAGCAGTGAGCGCGATGTTTTTCAGTGACGAGTCGTTCCATCGTTGGTTACTTTTGGGGGTTTTACTGACTAGCTTAGGAGGCCTTACTTTAGGGTGTAAAAAGCACAAGCAGTGGCAGCTATTTGGATATGGCTCTTTAGGTATAACTGTCCTTTTATTTGCTGCTTTTTTTGCACATGATTTAATGCCTGCAGAAGGCGAGAAGTTACTGACTATTTTTGGCAGTTTAATTATCGCTTTCAGTCATTATAAAAACTTTAATGCGTGCCAAACTGGAAAGTGTCACTAATCTGAAACCAGACCTACAAGTAAACGAAGAATTAAATATAAAAAACGCCAGCATTTGCTGGCGTTTTTTATATTAGTAGCAAACTTATGCTGCGCTTGAGTTCGTCTCAGTCACGCGAGCTTTGCCAGCTAATAAGTCAGCTGGGTCAAAGTCATCTACGTTAATAACTGCAAGACGTTTAACTTCAACAGCTGCAAGCTTGTCAGCTTCATCTTTAGAGATAATACCTGCTTCGAGTGCATCTGCAGCCACTTTGTCTAATTGCATGAATGGTATTTTCTGACCTTTTGCACGACAAATCTTATCGAACAATGGCTCAATATCTAAGATATCTTTGAGCGTTTGTTCTTGTTTGCCAATAAGGTTTAACGGTTCATCAGTTGTGTAGATGTGTGCTGCTAAACGATTACGAGCATTATTTGGTGTTTGCAGTAAATGCGCTATTTTTTGCTCCAGTTTATCAGTCGGCTTGCGAACAGGGCGACCGAATGGGAATAACATTAATTTAAGCGCAAAACGCAGCGGTGCAAATGGCATGTTGTTAATTAGATCCGCCAGTGCACGCTGACAAAGGTACAAGTGCTCCTGACAACTCCACTGGACAAATGGAAGATCTTCAATTTGACGGCCTTCATCGTTGTAGCGTTTTAGTGTTGCAGATACTAGGTATAAATAGCTGAGTAAGTCACCTAAACGAGCCGAGATACGTTCTTTACGTTTTAGTGAGCCGCCAAATACTGCCATACAGATATCAGACATGAAGGCTAAAGCTGCACTGAAGCGCGCTGCGTTACGATAGTAATCAGATGTTTCGTCATTGAAAGGTACTTTCGTAAAACGAGCACCAGTTAATGCAAGCCACTTAGTACGTACAAGGTTCGAAATCGTGAAACCAATATGGCCCATTAGCGATTTATCAAAGCTGTTAAGTGCTTCACGTTTGTCTTCCATTGATACCGCATTAAGCTCAGCAAGCACGAATGGGTGACAGCGGATAGCACCTTGACCATAAATGATCATATTTCGAGTAAGGATATTTGCGCCTTCAACGGTAATCGCAATGGGTGCGCCTTGGTAGCCACGGCCTAGATAGTTGTTAGGACCTAAACAGATACCTTTACCACCATGGATATCCATCGCATGCTTGGTAGAGTCGCGCATCTGTTCAGTTAAATGGTATTTAAGAATAGCTGAAACAACAGATGGCTTTTCACCTAGATCGACAGCACCTGTCGACATGGTAACTGCAGCGTCAGTGCTGTAGGCATAACCACCTAATTTAGCCAATGCTTCTTCGATACCTTCCATTTTACCGATCGGTAATTTGAACTGGCGACGAATACGGCTGTATGCACCACTTGCAAGCGCTAATGACTTGATACCACCTGTAGAGTTTGAAGGCAGTGTGATAACACGACCCACAGATAGACACTCAACCAGCATGCGCCAGCCTTGACCTGCCATTTTTGCGCCACCGATGATGTAGTCGATAGGAACGAAAATATCTTCACCTTGCGTTGGGCCATTTTGGAATGGAACGTTCAGTGGGAAATGGCGTCGACCAATTTTAACACCTGGCGTAGCAGTTGGAATTAGCGCACATGTGATACCAGGTTCTTTATCATCGCCTAGTAAACCATCAGGGTCACGCAGCTTAAATGCTAAACCTAAAACAGTCGCAACTGGGGCTAGCGTAATGTAACGCTTATTCCAAGTTAAACGAATGCCTAAGGTTTCTTCACCATTCCATTCGCCTTTACAAACCACACCAAAATCAGGGATTGATGACGCATCAGAACCCGCTTCAGGAGACGTTAATGCGAAACATGGAATTTCATCACCTTTTGCAAGGCGGGGTAAATAATGATCTTTTTGCTCTTGCGTTCCATAGTGTTGCAGTAGCTCACCCGGGCCTAAAGAGTTTGGAACACCCACAATTGAAGATAAAAGAGTAGATTTACTGGTTAGCTTTTGCAGCACACAAGATTGTGCATAAGCTGAAAACTCAAGACCGCCATATTGCTTCTTGATAATCATCGCGAAGAATTTTTTGTCTTTTAAATATTGCCAAACATCTTCTGGTAAATCAGTTAATTCATGCGTTGCTTTCCAATCGTCAAGCATGGCACATACTTCTTCAACCGGACCGTCTAAGAATGCTTGTTCTTCAGGCGTTAAGCGTGGCTTAGGGTACTGGTGAAGTTTACGCCAGTCAGGGTTACCGCAGAATAAATCTGCTTCCCACCAAGTAGTACCCGCATCGATTGCAGACTTCTCGGTTTCTGACATAGTTGGAGTGACCTTTTTAAATGCTTTGAAAAGCGGGCCACTGATATACTGTTGACGAATATTGCTTAGTGATAAAGGCAATACGATGGCTAAGAAAATAAGCCAAGATATGGCACCAAATGCACCCGCAATAGTACCGACTAGCAAGGTTGCCCCAGCTACCGCTACGCAGCTATGCCAGCTAGCTCTATGATAGCTAGCGACACTGAGTAGCGCGATTAAAATTAATACAAAAATCAGAGTCATATTGTTTTCCTTGTTATGGTGGTCTGACCACTAAATCTTAGACTAGCTCTAACCGCTTATGATTGCAAGTCGTCTGGCGTGGTTGAAATTTGCACGATTTAGCGGTTTTGTCCAGTTATCTGGCCAATAAAGCTGCCTAATCAAAGTCACTGAGTCGCAATTTATTGATACCGCGGTTACAATGCGCTTTTGCAGTTACCACGGAAAAAATAGATGAAAATTTTGGCAGATCAAAATATGCCTTTAGTTGAGGAGTATTTTGCTGATTTAGGCAGTGTAACGCGATTTGATGGGCGCAATGCCAAGCCTGAACAAATCGAAGACGTTGATATTTTGCTGACTCGCTCAGTAACGAAAGTAAACGCTGAGCTATTACAGTATGCTAAAAAACTAAAATTTGTGGGTACTGCAACCATAGGTATCGATCATATTGATACTGAATTACTTGATGACAAAGACATAGCGTTTAGCAGCGCACCTGGCTGTAATGCCATTGCTGTTGCAGAATATGTGATCAGCGCGCTTTATGCCTATGCACAAGAAACATCAACAAGCTTGCAAGGTAAGACTCTAGGTATTGTCGGAGTAGGCAACATTGGTCAGTGTTTACGTGAAAAACTGCAAGGCAGTGGCATCAATTTATTGTTATGTGATCCAATCAAGTTTGAAAATGGTGAACTTGAAGAGCATATTGAGTTAGACGGCCTATTAGCGCAATCTGACATAGTGTCATTTCACGTGCCATTAGTTAAAACAGGTAAACATAAGACCCTGCATTTAATTGATTCAGCGCGTATTGCGAAGTTAAAAGATAATATGCTGGTGATCAATGCGTGCCGAGGCGAAGTCATCGATAACCAAGCATTACTCGAAGCTTTGCAAGATGGAAAGCAGTTAGAGCTGGTGTTAGATGTATGGGAAAATGAACCAAACATCTTAACTGAGTTATTGCCTTTTGTGCGTTATAGCAGTGTGCATATCGCAGGGCATACTCTTGAGGGCAAGGCTCGTGGTACGCAAATACTTTATCAAAAAGTGTGCGAGTTATTAGGCATCCCAGCAGAGAAACAGTTAAGTGACTTTTTACCAAAACCAGTGATCACAGAAGTCACATTACAAGATAATTTAATCCAAGGCGACTTAGGTCGACTTGTTCATCTGGTTTACGATCTTAGACGAGATGATGGCATTTTAAGAAAGTCACTGTCAGAGAAGGGTTTTGATCACCTTCGCAAGTCTTATCCAGTAAGACGAGAATTCAGCACAGTAACAGTAAAAAATAATGGTAGTCAGTTTGCGGAACAACTCGCAACACTTGGCTTTAAAGTTTCAGAATAGGATGAGGTCAAATGTCTCAGAAATTTAATGTCGCCGTGCTTGGCGCAACAGGCCTTGTTGGTCGTCAAATCATCGAAACATTGGCAGAACGTAAGTTTCCAGTTGATCAGCTTTTCCCACTTGCAAGCAGTAGAAGTGCAGGTGAGGAAATTGACTTTAATGGCGAAAAAGTGACGGTTTTAGATGTAGAAGAGTTTGACTTTTCGAACGCACATATTGGTTTATTTTCTGCTGGTGGCAGTGTGTCAGAAAAATATGCACCGATTGCCGCAGAAGCGGGTTGTGTTGTAATCGACAATACCTCACATTTCAGATACGACTATGACGTTCCTCTGATTGTGCCTGAGGTAAATGCACATAACTTAGCAGACTTTAGAAATCGCAACATTATTGCTAACCCAAACTGTTCTACGATTCAAATGCTGGTGGCGCTTAAGCCTATCTACGATGCTTATGGAATAGACCGTATTAATGTATCTACATACCAAGCGGTTTCTGGTGCTGGTAAAGAAGCGGTTGATGAGCTGGCAAAGCAAACAGCTAACTTAATGAATGCGCGCCCGATGGAAAATGATATTTTCCCTAAGCAAATTGCGTTTAACGTGATCCCGCAAATCGATGCTTTCCAAGAAAATGGCTATACCAAAGAAGAAATGAAAATGGTGTGGGAGACGCAAAAGATTTTAGGTGACAGTTCGTTAATGGTGAACCCAACAGCAGTGCGTGTGCCTGTGTTCTTTGGTCATGCTGAAGCCATTCATTTAGAAACGCGCATGCCATATGATTTAGAGCAGGTTAAGCAGCTGCTTAACGATGCCCCTGGTGTTGAACTCATTGAAGACGAAAACGATTACCCTACGCCTGTGTCTGACGCTAGCGGTAATGATACTGTTTATGTTGGCCGTTTACGCGCTGATATATCTCACCCACATGGTTTAAACCTATGGGTGGTTTCTGATAACACTCGCAAGGGTGCAGCGACTAACAGTGTGCAAATTGCTGAAGAGTTAATAAATAACTATCTCTAATTCGCAATGACAAAACCCTGCTTCGGCAGGGTTTTGCCGCTTTTTACAGCTGCCCGTTTAAAAACCAGCCAATATATTGACTATAAACAATATTCTTTGTTCACATCTTCTCATACTTTAGTACGCTCTAGGCACTATTTATCAAAGCTTTGCCATAGATATTCCAATGTAACTGGTTTATAGTTTGCAGTTGGAATAGAGCTTGCAAAAGCCACCATTAGCAATATTTTAATGTTTAGCACGATGTTGGACATGATATCTAAAGGATCAACATGCGCGGTTTAGTGTTTATTTGTTTCTTTGCATTTGCATTGATAACCATACCAGCCTACACACAAGACGGTACCATTTTAAAGGGCCCTAAGAATGCCGATTATGGTCAAATGGGTCGCTCTATTGGCCCAATAAAGCCCTCGGACACTTTGTGGCGAATTGCGCAAAAAATTAGGCCAGATGACGGCTCTGTTACTGTTTATCAGGTAATGAGCGCCCTTTATCGCAAAAACCCCAATGCTTTTTTAGATAAGAACCTCAATCATATTCGCGATGGCGCATATCTCAAAATACCGACCATTGCAGAAATGCGTCGAGAAAACCCTGCCATAGCAAAGCAGCGCTCAGATCAAGACGATGACTTGTGGGAGCTAAAAAAGAGCGGCATGCTCGACAACCAAACCATTGAAGAAGCGCAAAAAAAAGTTACTCAAGCTCGAAAAATCGATGTTGATAATGCACAACAGCAACTCACTTCGCAGCTTAAGTCATTGCAAATGGAGCAAGACGCTAAGTTACAAGAGCTACAATCACAATTTAAGAACTCTGTTCGCAGTGTTGAAGAAATACTAGAAGAGAACAACAAGCTAAAAGGCCAGCTAACAAGCATTTCTGAAGAGCTACAAAATGTTCGTAATCAGCTCGGCCAAGATTCTGAAATTCAGCAGCAGCTTCAATCAGTCATCGAACTCCAAAATGCCTTGATTGAACGTCAAAGAGCACAGCAACAAGAAGAACAAAGTACTGAATTACTCTCAAACCCTGTGATGATTGGAGTGTTAGCAACTTTACCTGCTTTATTAGTGATTGGTGGTTTAGTGATGTTCTTGCGTAAACGCAAGAGTGCCAATAATACTGATGACGAAGATGATTTCCTACCACAAACACCAGCTACACCAGCTACACCAGTTGCAGCCGAAGTTGCAGGAGTTGCAAGTGCAGCAGCGGTGGATCCACTCGATTTAGATGTACCGCCGTTAGATAGTAGCATGCCAGTCGAAGATAGCGTTCAGCTCGATGATGACATCCTGCCTGAAGATGATGAGGTTTTTGACTCTTTAGAAGATCATAAATTTGATGATATTTTAGATCAAGATGAGCTTGATAGTATTTTAGGGGGAGACATATCCTTTGAAGATGGTCTTGATGGTCTTGATGGTCTTGATGGTCTTGATGGTCTTGATGGTGATGATGATTTAGATGAATTCTTGCAACAAAGCTTTGATTCAGATGACATGGTCGACCTCGATGGTGATTCTAGCCCTATTGAAACTGACGAACTGTACAGTAAATCAGATGAATCCGCTGATGACGAGTTAGATGTTAGTGATGATGCATTAGCCGCATTAAGTGAAGAGCTAGCAACTGAACAGCAGGAAGATGTCGATGTAGATTCAATACTTAATGAGACATTGACTGATCAGGCAGAAAGTACTGACGACGACTTTGATTTAGATGATATTGACAGCTTAATTGACGAGGTTGCTGATCAGCCCCCAAAGAATGAAAGTATTGAAGGAGCAGATGAAGACTTCGAGCTGGATGATATCGATAACTTGCTAGATGAAGTCGCGCAAACTGATGAACCAGCAGTTGAGATCAGCGATGAAGATGATTTTGATATTGATAATATTGATGACCTCTTAGACGAAGTGGGCGGCACAGTAGAAGAGAACCCTGATATTGTGAGGAATGACTCACAATTGGTAGACGCTGACGGTGTTGATAGCTTGCTTGATGATATCGCTTCAGATGATCTTGATACTGATGACATAGACTCACTAATAGATGAAGCTCAGGGGCAGGGCGAACCAGAGAGTGTGCATACCGATGAGGGTGATGTTGATATAGATGACATTGATTCTTTAATTACGGAGTCAAATCAAGATGAGTTATCGATTAATGAAGATCCGTTAGAAGCAGATGACTTGGATCTCGACATGGATGATTTAATCGATGAACCAGGTTTTGAAGAAGGATTGAGTGAAGACACCGTTGATGAAATTCAAGAGACAGCCACACCTGAAACAACTGAGGAAGTTGTAACTTCGGAAGATGACATCGCACTTGATGATTTAGAAGACCTCCTCGAATATGATTTATTAACAGAACCGGCATTAACAGATGAAAGCGAGCTTGATGCTGCCTTTGATGAATTAACCGAAGAACCAGACTTTGAAAATGAGTTAAGTGAAGAAAACGTTGATGAAGTTCCAGAGACAGCCACACCTGAAACAACTGAGGAAGTTGTAACTTCAAAAGATGACATCGCACTTGATGATTTAGAAGACCTCCTCGAAGATGATTTATTAACAGAACCGGCATCAACAGATGAAAGCGAGCTTGATTCTGCCTTTGATGAATTAACCGAAGAACCAGATTTTGAAGAAGCGTTAAGTGAAGAAAACGTTGATGAAGTTCCAGAGACAGCCACATCTGAAACAACTGAGGAAGTTGTAACTTCAAAAGATGACATCGCACTTGATGATTTAGAAGACCTCCTTGAAGATGATCTATTAACAGAACAGGCATCAACAGATGAAAGCGAGCTTGATGTTGCCTTTGATGAATTAACCGAAGACCCAGACTTTGAAGATGAGTTAAGTGAAGAAACCGTTGATGAAGTTCCAGAGACAGCCACACCTGAAACAACAGAGGAAGTTGTAACTTCAGAAGATGACACCGCACTTGATGATTTAGATGACCTCCTTGAAGATGATCTATTAACAGAACCCACATCAATAGATGAAAGCGAGCTTGATGAAGCCCTTGATGACTTAATCGACGAGCCAGACTTTGACGAAGAGTTAAGCGAAGAGTTAAGCGAAGAGAACATTGATTTAGTTCAAGAGACAGCCATACCTGAAACAACAGAGGCAGTTGTAACTTCAGAAGATGACACCGCACTTGATGATTTAGATGACCTCCTTGAAGATGATCTATTAACAGAACCCACATCAACAGATGAAAACGAGCTTGATGAAGCCCTTGATGACTTAATCGACGAGCCAGACTTTGACGAAGAGTTAAGCGAAGAGAGCATTGATTTAGTTCAAGAGACAGCCACACCTGAAACAACTGAGGAAGTTGTAACTTCGGAAGATGACATCGCACTTGATGATTTAGATGACCTCCTTGAAGATGATTTATTAACAGAACCCACATCAACAGATGAAAACGAGCTTGGTGCAGTCATTGGTGGCTTAATCGACGAACCAGACTTTGAAGAAGAGTTAATTGAAGAACACACTGATGAGTTTCAAAAGTTAGTTGAAGAAAGCCAAGTTGAAGAAGCTGCAACTTCCGAAAATGAAGTATTCGAGCCTAAATCTGTGGAGCAGAGTATTGTTGATGAGTTAAACGCGATGAATCAACATACTTCAACTGATATTGATGATGACGTACCGACCGAACCTGAAGCTCAAACACCACAAGCACCTTTGAAAAGTGTTGATGAAATGCTCGATGAGCTCGAGTCGGAAGATGAGTGGCAAAGTAGTGATGAGTACGACGGAGAAGTGGAGCTTGGTGATGACCCGCTTTCAGACGATATTGATTTATCATCTGAAGAAGAGTTGCCAGAAGTTGATACTGTTACACCAAGTGCTGAATTAGAGAGTTATCCAGAATTAGATTTAGATGAAGAACTGGACGAGGACGTTCTAAATATCACTGAAACTGAACAAGAACTTTCTCAAGCATTAGAAGCAGGTAGTTCGCTAGAAGGCTCACTTGACGATGAGTTACTCACTGATGATGAACTTTCTTTTGATGATTTATTAGATGCTGATATTGAGCCAGAATTAGGTGATTTATCTGATACCGACATTGAACATGAAATCAACAGTGAAGAACCTGAAGTTGAACAAGGTGAGACTACTTCCTTAACAGATAGCATCGAAGATGAGCCAGAGATCGAAGACTTCCGAGAGTTTGATGAAGATGCCGCACTAGAGTCTGTAACTGAAGAACAAGCTCCAGAAATTCAGGATACACCAGCTCAAGAAGAGGCACTTCACGAAGAAGTTGAGTCGCCTTCTGAAGATGAGATAACTGTTGACACCATCGAAGATGAGTTGGAAATCGAAGACTTCCCTGAGTTTGATGAAGAGGCCGCACTAGAGGCTTTAACAGAAGAACAAGCTCAAAAAATTCAGGATACACCAGCTCAAGAAGAGGCACTTCACGAAGACGTTGAGTTGCCTTCTAAAGATGAATTAACTGTTGACACCATCGAAGATGAGTTGGAAATCGAAGACTTCCCTGAGTTTGATGAAGAGGCCGCACTAGAGGCTTTAACAGAAGAACAAGCTCAAAAAATTCAGGATACACCAGCTCAAGAAGAGGCACTTCACGAAGAAGTTGAGTTGCCTTCTGAGGATGAGCTACATGCAGACAACATCGAAGATGAGCTGGAAATCGAAGACTTTCCTGAGTTTGATGAAGATGCCGTACTAGAGGCTGCTACTGAAGCGCAAGCACTAGAAATTCAAGATACACCAGCTCAAGAAGATACAGGTCAGGAAGAAGTTGAATCTCTATTTGAAGATGAACTAATTGCAGACAACATCGAAGATGATCTTGAAATCGAAGAGTTCTCACATTTTGACGAAGCTGCCGCGCTAGAATCTGCTACTGAAGCGCAAGCACTCGAAATTCAAGATACGTCTATTCAAGAAGAGAGAGCGCTAGAAGAAGCTGAATCACCAATCGAAGACAACATCGAAGATGAGCTTGAAATCGAAGACTTCCCGGAGTTTGGTGAGGATGCAGCGCTAGAAGCTGTTACTGATGAGCAGACTCTTGAAGTTCAAGATGCGCCTATTCAAGAAGAGATAGCCCAGGAAGAAGCTGAATCTCTAATCGAAGATGAACTAATTGCAGACAGCATCGAAGATGAGCTTGAAATTGAAGACTTCCCGGAGTTTGATGAAGATGCAGCGCTAGAAGCTGTTACTGAAGAGCAAGCACTTGAAATTCAAGATACGCCTATTCAAGAAGAGCCTATTCTAGAAGAGATAGCTCAGGAAGAAGTTGAACCTCTAATCGAAGATGAGCTTGAAATAGAAGACTTCCCAGAGTTTGACGAAGCTGCCGCGCTAGAAGCTGCAACTGAAGAGCAAGCACTTGAAATTCAAGAGATGTCTATTCAAGAAGAGACAGCTCAGGAAGAAATTGAATCTCCAATCGAAGATAAGTTACTTGAAGACGCTATAGGCGATGAACTTGAAGGCGAAGCTCAAAATGAGCAAGCTTTAACGGATCTCGAAGAAATATCTCCTGAAGCGTTTTTAAATGAGTTAGATGATCTTGCCAACAACGAAGAAGTTGAATCGCCTGTTGAGATAGCTATTGATGAAGCGGCGATAGAAGATCAGTTTATGTCAGAGATTTCTGATACTGATTTTGATGCATTGCTGAATGATTTAGCTGAACCAGAACCAATCGATACAGAATCATTAGATGAAGTAGAACTTAATTTCGATGCGTTATTAAGTGAAGAACTAAACAAAGATCTTGGAACATTAGATACTGAAACTGTAAGTGGTGATGAAGTTTCTCAGCCAGACGTTGAAGAGTATCTAGAAATTGACGACTTACTCGCAGAAAGTGACGACTTTGAAACAGAAGAAGAGCCTTACCAAGAAGCGAATATGGATGTTGGCTTAGGCGATTTTGATGATTTACTTGCCGGCGAGAATGCCCTTGATGTGGATCTAGAAGCCGATGGCTTTTCTGCAAAGTTAGATTTAGCAAGAGCATATATTGAAATTGATGACAGTGAGAGTGCGCTTGCTATTATCGAAGAAGTGATAAATGCAGGGCCTGAATCAGTTCAAGCTGAAGCAAGTTCACTAAGAGAAAAAATACAGTCTTAGTGTATAAGCTGAGTTTTGGTCATTTTAACAATCAGTATAAAGGAGGCGTTAGCCTCCTTTATTTTTTCTAGCTCTCAGTTCTCTCTTTAATTCAAAGTCGCGATGGCTTAGAATGCTGCGCTAGTCTAGACAGAGGTAATAAATTCATGCGTGTAGCACTTGGTATCGAATATAACGGCGCTCAATACAGTGGTTGGCAAAGACAGTCTCATGTAAACAGTATTCAACAAGAGTTAGAAACTGTTTTGTCTCGCATTTGCAACCATGAAGTCGAAGTAGTGTGTGCAGGTCGAACTGATGCAGGTGTTCATGCGACAGGGCAGGTCGTGCATTTCGATACTCACTCAGAGCGAGATATGAGTGCATTTACGCTAGGCGCAAACTCTCAATTACCTGACGATATTGCAATACAGTTTGCACAAGTTGTCGATGATGAGTTTCATGCTCGCTTTAGTGCGACAGCACGCCGTTACCGCTACGTGATTTACAATAACCCTTATCGCCCAGGCATTTTAAGAAGTGGAGTGACGCATTACCATCATCCGCTTGATGAAAAGCTAATGCAAGCGGCTTGCCCGGTGATGTTAGGTGAGCAAGACTTTACTTCATTTCGTGCTGTGCATTGCCAATCAAACACACCATTTCGAAAAATGCTGCACTTAAGTGTCGAACGTGTAGGCAACTTTGTCATCATCGACGTGAAAGCCAATGCCTTTTTGCACCATATGGTGAGAAACATTACAGGCACTCTGCTTGATATTGGCACGGGTAAATATCCACCTGAATGGATGGCTGAGTTACTGGCACTCAAAGACAGAACTCAAGCAAGTGCAACAGCAAAGCCTAATGGGCTGTATTTAGTCGATGTTGACTACCCTGAGCAATGGCAAATTCCTTCGACACCACTTGGACCGTTATTCTTGCCAGATACTGAAATTGAGTGATTTTATAGCGAAAGCTTGGGTTAGTTAATGAATTATGGCGGCTTATTTAAGACTTATACGACCAGTTTTTTATACCTTTGTCTAATAAATCATGGTTTAATGAGTGCAGTTTGTCTGAATAAATACAGACGCCACAACACAGAATTAGCATAAGAGAATTGCAAATGAGTTGGTTAGAAAAAATTTTACCTAGAACCACCAAATCATCAGGTAATAACAAAAAAGAAGTCCCAGAGGGCGTTTGGGCAAAATGTTCATCATGTGATGCTATTTTATATAAAGCAGAATTAGAGAAGTCACACAATGTATGTCCTAAGTGTGATCACCACATGCGTATTAGCGCACGTCAGCGCCTTGAAATGTTTTTAGACGATGCTGATCGTAAAGAAATTGGCATCGAGCACGAGCCACAAGATGTGCTTAAATTTAAAGATTCTAAAAAGTACTCTGACAGAATCACAGCTGCGCAAAAAGTAAGTGGCGAAAAAGATGCCCTAGTTGCGATGACGGGTCGTCTTAAAGGTATGCCGGTTGCAGCTGTAGCTTTTGAATTCTCATTCATGGGTGGTTCAATGGCGTCGGTTGTTGGTGCACGTTTTGTTGATGCCGTAAACGAATGTTTAGAGCACAACATGCCATTAGTATGTTTCTCAGCATCTGGCGGTGCGCGTATGCAAGAAGCACTTATGTCATTGATGCAAATGGCAAAAACAAGTGCGGCACTGGCTAAAATGAGTGAAAGAGGCCTGCCATTTATCTCAGTAATGACCGACCCTACAATGGGTGGTGTATCTGCTTCACTGGCAATGTTAGGTGATATCAATGTTGCAGAACCTAAAGCACTTATTGGTTTCGCAGGTCCGCGTGTTATCGAACAAACAGTTCGTGAAACATTACCTGAAGGTTTCCAACGTTCAGAGTTCCTACTTGAGCATGGTGCAATCGACATGATTGTTGATCGTCGTGAAATGCGTGACACACTAGCACGTAATTTAGCGAAGTTTATGGACTTGCCATCTACTGAACAAGAGCATAGAGTAGCGTAAATTTTTTAATTTAAGCTGTTTTTATGTCACAAAATATACCTTGCCAATCATCAAGTCTTGATGATTGGCTTTGTTATTTAGAGCGTGTTCATCCTGCCAATATCGAAATGGGTTTGGAGCGCATCAAACAAGTAGCCGATTCGGTTAATCTTCTCAATTCTTCCTCGAAAATCATCATGATTGCCGGTACTAACGGTAAAGGTACCACCGCACGTTGCTTAGAAAGTCTGCTACTCGCTCAGGGTTACTCAGTAGGTACGTATGCTTCACCACATTTAATTCGTTATAACGAACGTGTTCGTGTAAATGGTAAAGAGTTAGACGATCAATATCATGTTGATGCTTTTGACTTGTTAGAAAAAGGCCGGGGCGAAACACCCCTGACTTATTTTGAATTTGGTACGCTTGGCGCTCTGGCGATTTTTAAACGCTGCGAAGTCGATTATGTCTTACTTGAAGTGGGTTTGGGCGGTCGATTCGATGCTACAAATATTGTCGAGCCGATTGCAAGCGTTATTACAACTATCGACCTTGACCATAAAGAGTACTTAGGCGATACGCGTGAATTAGTTGGCTATGATAAAGCAGGTATTTTCCGTGCAAATAAACCTGCGGTAGTGGGTGATCTAAATATTCCACATACAGTGACAGAGTATGGTGATGAGATTTCAGCTGAGCTCATACTCTCTAAGCGAGACTTTTTCTTTGAACCAAAACAATCATCGTTTGTTTGGCGTTATAAATCGCATTCGTTTGAGTTTGAAAAGCCAAGTATTCCGGCACAAAATGTCGCCACAGCTTTGACATTACTGACTCGTTTAGAGTTACTTCCTGAGCTATCAGTGATTGAAAAATGTTTAGCTGATTTAAAAGTAGAAGGCCGCTTTCAAAAGCTAAGTAACTCACCAATAGTATTTACTGATGTTGCTCATAACCCTGAATCAGCACGCTACCTAAAGCAAAAATTAGTAGAGTTGAAGCAGCAAGGGTTTAAAATACATGCATTAATCGCTATGCTTGCTGATAAAGATAAAGCCAGTGTAATCAATGAAGTGTCTGAACTAATTGATTTTTGGTCATTAGCGTCTTTAGATGGTCCACGTGCAGAGCGAGCATCGAACTTGTTACCTTTGCTATCGCAAGAACAACAGCAAAGCGCAAACATGTTTGATTCGGTCCATATGGCACTCGATAGTCAGTTATCGCAACTTGATGATCAAACGGCAATGATTGTATTTGGCTCCTTCTTTACTGTTGCAGAAGCAATTCAGTATTGGCAAAAATAGAGAGATAAGCTGTGAACTCAGGATTTTTAAACCGTTTAGTGGGTACTAGTATTGTGGTGGTTGCCGCCATCATTTTTATACCGAATATTCTTGATGGTGAAAAGGTTCACTTCAAAGACGGTTTTAAAGCCATTCCTGAGCGCCCTGAGTTCACTACAATTGAAATTCAGCAAGAGATTGACGCAAAAGCTGAGCTTGCCCCTGCTATTAAACCTGTAGCTTTGCATGATGAAGTTGCACTTGACGCTGAGCCAGTGTCTAAAGAAAAAGTAGATAGCTTAGAAATAAAAGACGTTGTGAACACAGCGGCAAACGATTCAGGCTCACAACCAATACAAGTTGTTGAAGAGGCAAAACCCGAAGTTGAAGAAGTAAAACCGCAACAGCAAGTGGTAGAGGCAAAAGTAACGCCTTTGCAGCGTTCAGAAGCGTCTAATTTAACCAGCATGGCGTATGTCATACAACTGGGCAGTTTTTCTCATAAAGCCAATGTTGAAGCCTTAATGAAAAAACTAAAAAATGCAGGTTTTACCGCATTTACCCGACCCATTAAAACGCGAAATGGCGAATTAACAAAAGTATTCGTAGGCCCTCAATTAGATAAAGCAGATTTAGAACAAAAATTGCCTGATTTAGAAAAGCTTACAAAACTAAAAGGCCGACTAACCCAATTCGATATAACAAAATGATCTGGTAATTGACGCGTGGCTCTTATAGAATGCGCCCCAAATTAACGACTTGTTGGTTATTATGAACTGGGTTGATTACGCGATTCTCGGTATAGTTGGTCTTTCCACCTTATTCGGACTAATGCGAGGCTTTGTAAAAGAAGCAATGTCATTGGTTGTTTGGATCAGCGCATTCTTCATTTCTAGTTTATTCTATCAATATCTAGCAACCTTCCTTACTTCCATTTCAGAACCCCTTTTAAGAAATGCGGCCGCAATTGCCATATTATTTTTTGCGACCATACTGTTGGGTGGGCTTGTTAATTATATTCTGTCAGAACTTGTGCAACGTACAGGCCTGTCAGGCACCGACCGTATCATAGGTATTGTGTTTGGTGCACTTCGAGGTGTGTTAGTCGTAAGCGCCTTACTGTTTTTTCTGGATGCGTTTACCGGTGCACCAGATGCACCTTGGTGGACAGCATCAACTTTGATCCCTGAATTTAGTTTTGTTATTGAGTGGTTTTTCTCGTACTTAGAAGACAACTCAAGCTTTTTAAATTCAGTCAACCGTTAATCGGAAACCGTTAATCGGCGAGGAAAAATTTAATGTGTGGTATCGTTGGTATAGTCGCAACATCTCCTGTTAATCAGGCTTTGTATGATGGCTTAACTGTTTTGCAACACCGCGGGCAAGATGCAGCAGGCATCATCACAATCGACAACAATACGTTTAGCTTAAGAAAAGCAAATGGTCTTGTTAAAGATGTGTTTCATACCCGCCATATGAAGCGCCTTCAAGGCAATATTGGTATCGGCCATGTGCGTTACCCAACTGCAGGCTCTTCAAGTTCTGCAGAAGCACAGCCATTTTATGTAAACTCTCCATTTGGTATTGCCTTAGCGCACAATGGTAACCTTACAAACGCAGAAGCGCTTAAAGAGTTATTATTTAGCCAAGCTCGCCGTCATGTAAACACCACTTCAGATTCTGAAATTCTTTTAAACATTCTAGCGCATCAACTTTGCAAATCAGGCAAGTTAAAGCTTGAAGCTGAAGATATGTTCAGTGCAATTTCAAATGTGAATGAGCTAGTTGTTGGTGGTTACGCAAGTATTGCGATGATCATCGGTCACGGTATTGTGGCTTTCCGTGATCCTAAAGGCATTCGTCCACTTGTATATGGTAAGCGTGAAACTGAAAGCGGTACTGAATACATGTTTGCTTCAGAAAGCGTAGCTCTTAAAGCCGATGGCTTCGAGTTTGTACGTGACGTAGCACCTGGTGAAGCGATTTACGTGACTGAAGATGGTCAACTATTCTCGCAAATGTGTGCTGTTAATACACAACACGCACCGTGTATTTTTGAGTTTGTATACTTCGCGCGTCCTGATTCTGTAATCGACAACATGTCAGTTTACGCAACACGTGTAAATATGGGTACTAAGTTAGGCGAAAAGATTGCACGTGAGTGGGCTGATAAAGACATTGATGTGGTTATTCCTATTCCTGAAACCTCGTGTGATGTAGCGCTAGAAATAGCAACGGTTTTAGACAAGCCTTACCGTCAAGGTTTCGTTAAAAACCGTTATATTGGCCGTACATTCATCATGCCAGGTCAAGAAATGCGTAAGAAATCTGTACGTCGTAAATTAAATGCGATTGACAGAGAATTCGAAGGGAAAAACGTATTACTTGTAGACGACTCAATTGTTCGTGGTACAACTTCAGCTCAAATCGTTGAGATGGCACGTGAAGCAGGCGCTAAAAACGTATACTTTGCTTCAGCTGCACCAGAAGTTCGTTTCCCGAATGTTTATGGTATCGACATGCCGTCCGCTGCTGAGCTAATTGCACACGGTCGTGAAGTAGATGACATTAACCAAAGCATTGGTGCTGATGGCTTAATCTACCAATCTATTGAAGATCTCATTGCTGCAGTTCGTCAAGAAAACCCAGATGTTACTGAATTCGAAACGTCAGTATTTGATGGTCAGTACATCACAGGTGATATCGACCAAGAATATCTAAATCGTATCGACGCGCTACGTAACGACTCTGCAAAGTCGACTCGAGAGCAAGCAATGTCAGCTTCACTTGAGTTACATAACCAAGAAGAGTCAGAAGGCGAGTAAATTAGTTAGCAATAACTAATAAATACACCTTAAATAAAAAGGAGCGATTATTCGCTCCTTTTAACTTTTGGATAAAAGCAAAAATTTAGGTGCTATTCAAAGCACCCTAACTAAAAGTAGGGCTAATTATGCCATTAGTCCATAAAATAGCTGTACCAGCCATAATAATTACTATTAAGACTAACCCGCAGGTCACAACAGAGCTAGCATAGATAAAGCCTCGCTCTTCGGGAATATGCATTAAAATAGGAACTCCGGTATAAAGTAAATAAACCGAATAAGCCAATGCTGCCATGCCTACAGTCACTACAAACCAAAGCTCAGGGAATACAGCTGATACTGCTGACATAAATACCGGTGTGGCCGTGTAAGCCGCGAGCTCTAAAGTTTGTGTATAAGTTGGTTTAGCCCCGAACGTGACAGCCATCCAATGTGCTAAATAGGCCAGTGCAAATACACCCATAATGAGTGCAAAATACATTGCGACACCAATAAGTAGCGCACTTTCATGTGTTAGAAAGGCAATATCTGACGTACCAATACGCCAGCCAATATGTACAGAAGAGATATAACCCATAATACTTGGGATCAGTGCGATAAGCGCGATATGAGACAAGCTGTATTGAATACTCTCATGACGATTATCTATGGTTTGCCACTCTTCGAGTGGGTGAGCGTACAAGCCCCATAAATGATTTAAAATCATAAGGCCTCCTTATCAGAATTTGGCAAAGGGTGTGTGTTTTTTATACATCTTTCATTGTTATTTATGCGTAAGAAGCATTTCTTTGTCAAGAAATGGTTAAACTTTCGTCTAATTGAAAAGTTTTAAATTCTTTGAACGCAATAATCTTCCTTTGATCCAATGCATTAGCCTGAGCCAGTTTTATGATACAATTCGCGGTAATTTTTATTAGAGCCACTTTGAGAGTCAGCCTTGGATAAGCTTTTAGAGCCAATAAATCAATTCTTACAATGCGAAACACCTATTAGTTGGATTGAAGCAGCAAAAGACCCTAAAAACCTACCTGTCATTTTAATTGACCACATGGTCTGTGAGCTAAAAGCAGCACAATCTGCCATGTATTTGATCCGTAAATACGCAGTAGATAAAGACAGTGGCACTGCGCTTCTAGAATGGCTGAAGCCGTATGAAGATTTTACCTATCGTAAAACAGGCAGTTGGCAAGACTTAGCTGATTGCAATAAGCTGAATAAATCTATGGTGCCTAAAGCACAGACCGCTTATGGCCAAGATTTAATTGATAAAATGGTCTTGCTTATCAAAGAAGAGTTACATCACTTTTATCAAGTATTAGAGATAATGCATGACTGCGGCGTTGAATACGAATATTGTGCATCAAGTCGCTACGCAAGTGGACTACTTAAACATGTTCGCACGTATGAGCCAGAAAAACTCATAGATAAACTGATCTGTGGCGCTTATATCGAAGCCCGCTCTTGTGAGCGATTTGCAAAACTAGCCCCACATGTAGACAAGAAACTCGGTGATTTTTATGAGTCTTTACTTCGTTCTGAAGCGCGTCATTATCAAGACTACCTGACGCTGGCAGAAGAAATTGCAGGGAAAGACATCTCTGAGCGCGTCGCATTTTTTGGTGAGGTTGAAGCTGAATTAATAGCCTCTCCAGATGAAGACTTTAAGTTCCATTCAGGTGCACCAATAATTTAATATTATTAGTCTAAATTAGTTTCAAAGCTATCCGCAATATAAAACAATAATAAGGAAAAAAGATGAAGAAGTTATTTGCTTTGATTTTTGTAACTTTACTAGGTGGTTGTGCAAGTTCTTATCACAATATAGATCTTGAAGGAGAAAGTGCTCTAGGAGGTGGTTTTAGGGATAAAAAAATAGCTGAAGGAATGTACAAAATTATGGCTAAGACAAATTTTGCTCCTTGGCTTAACTATTCTGCGGCACACAAGACGTTTAACCGTAGAGCCAAAGAGTTATGTGACGGAGATTATCAAATACTACGCACTACTGAATCCCAATCTGAGCATATGGAAACCGAGGGCTTAGCTAAATATATTATTTCTAAAGTCGATGGATATGTATTGTGTGAAAATACACTTACATCAAAAGAAGAAGCCAAAAGGCTGTTAAAGTTAGAATATTAATTCAGGTTGAATGGGATAAATTTAGTTGCTAAAAGCGATTATTTTACTGGGCGGACCAAATAATGCTCAAGGGGAGTTGTCTGAAATTGTCAAATCACGATGTAAGACAACTTTCGAATACCATTTAAATTATCCAGAGTTAAAGATCCTTTGTACTGGCGGGTTTGGTGCGCATTTTAATGTGACTGAACAGGCCCATGCAGACTACGTAAAGGCTTACTTAACAGCGTTGGGTGTCCCCGATACTCAATTTTTACCCATTTCCGAAAGCCGTTTTACGCTAGAAGATGCTTTGCTTGCAAAGCCTATCTTAAAAAGGCTGCGATTTCTGAAGTTGTACTGATCACTTCGAGTTTTCATATGAAAAGAGCAAAGTACATTTTCAACCGTCTTTGTCCTGAACTTTTGCTTGAATGTGTCGAAGCACCAACGCCTGTTTGTGATCATGAACTAGAAAAGTTATTAGCACATGAAGTAAAGGCGTTACAAAGAGAAGCTAAAAATATAGATACATTATTGGCTAGTGCTGATACCAATGCTCAATAACCTTGGTCATCTTGAGGATAAAGCCTAGGTCGCTCTATTCAGATTCTACATAGGGTAGTTATCAGTTAAAAGGGCTACCTTGGTGCAGAATTTGCTCATTTTCAGTCACAACTAAGTAAGAGCTTTGCGAATACCAATCACCGAGTACGGTTCTGGTTAAGGAATCTTCACCTTTTTCAATTGTGTGCACATTTGGTCTGTGTGTATGACCATGGATCATGTGTTTTACATGGTGTTTCGCAAACATGTCCAAAACTGCATCAGCAGTCACATCTAGAATATCTAATGGCTTGCCTTTTTGGCTCTCAATACTTTTTTGGCGCGCTTGTTTGGCGACTTTTCTTCTATAACTGAGTGGCATGGCTAGCATTAGTTTAGGCCACCACCAGCCTCGACTTTTTTTACGAAATTTTTGATAGGCAATGTCTTGTGTACACATTTCATCACCATGCAATATCACTGTAGGCGTACCGTATAAATCAATGACTTGTTGTTCAGGTAGTAATGTTATACCTGCTTGCTTTGCATATTTCTTCCCAAGTAAAAAATCTCGATTACCATGGGTAAAAAAGACTGAAATGCCTTTGTCTGACAAAGATTTCAACAGAGATGCAACTTCGTCGGTCAGTGTTGTATGACCGTCATCACCTATCCATACTTCAAAAAAATCTCCAAGAATATATAAAGAATCGACATCATCAGTCATATGTGTTTCAAGAAATAGCTTGAATGCATTGGTGATGTCAGGACGGTCTTCTGTTAAATGTAAGTCAGAGATAAAGTAGGTTTTGCGAGATGCCATTCAAAAAGCCTAAAAGAAAATGAATAGTGAGTGAGAAAAAGACAAGGCTAGGTGCATACCTAGCCTTAGTTGCTTAACACTCAGATTTAAGCAACAGTCACCTTCTCGATGATCACTTCTTCAAGTGGTACGTCTTGGTGGAAGCCTGTAGAACCTGTAGCAACAGATTTGATCTTGTTTACGATGTCCATGCCTTCTACAACTTCACCGAATACACAGTAACCCCAACCTTGCGAAGTTTCGCTAGAGAAGTTTAAGAAGTCATTGTCGTTCACGTTGATGAAGAACTGAGCTGTTGCTGAGTGAGGATCTGGTGTACGAGCCATAGCCAGCGTGCCAGTTTTGTTGCTCAGACCATTGTTCGCTTCATTTTGAATTGGTGCTTGAACAGACTTTTGTTCCATACCTTGAGCGAAACCACCACCTTGAACCATGAAACCGTCGATTACACGGTGGAAGATAGTGCCGTCATAAAAGCCTGATTTTGCATAGTTTAAAAAGTTTTCAACTGTTGCAGGCGCTTCTTCTGCAAAAAGGTTTACTTTGATTTCACCAAAGTTTGTTTGAAGTACAACCATTGTGGTTACCTATTCGATATGTTTTTATTAAAGGAATGTATTTTATAGCAGAATATAAATCGGTTAAAGCTTTGTGTTAATAGTGTATTTATCGGGAAATAGCTGCAATCGGGTATAGAGCAGGGCGTATTCAAGTGTTATGATTGCGGCTTATGTCTATTATTGGATTAGGAAACAGACTCAATGTTGCAGATATACAACACACTTACTCGTGAAAAAGCGCCGTTTAAACCTCTCGTCGAAGGCAAAGTCGACATGTATGTGTGTGGTATCACCATTTATGATTTCTGCCACGTGGGTCATGCGCGTACTTATGTTTCGTTTGATGTAATGAATCGCTACCTTCGCTATTTAGGGTTTGATGTGACATATGTACGTAACATCACCGATGTAGACGACAAAATTATTAAGCGTGCTACTGAAAACAACGAAGAGATCAACGATTTAACGGTTCGTATGACCAAAGCAATGCATGAAGATTTCGAAGCATTGAATATGTTGCCAGCTGATATTGAGCCAACGGTAACCGGCCATATGAATGAGATCATCGACATGATAGAACGTCTAGTTGAGAAAAAACACGCTTATGTTGCACAAAACGGTGACGTACTATTTGATGTATCAACATTCGAGCAATACGGCCAATTGTCTCAGCAAGATTTAGATATGCTGCAAGCCGGTGCGCGTGTTGAAGTCGCTGAAGGCAAAGATGATCCTCTAGATTTCGTACTTTGGAAGAAAGCCAAAGCGGGAGAACCTTCTTGGTCATCACCTTGGGGCGAAGGTCGTCCTGGCTGGCATATCGAATGTAGTGCAATGAGCCAAAAGCATTTAGGTGAGCACTTTGATATTCATGGTGGTGGTTCGGACTTACAGTTCCCGCACCATGAGAATGAAATTGCCCAGTCATGCTGTGCTAATGACGGTAACTACGTAAATACTTGGATCCACACGGGTATGGTACAAGTAAATAAAGAGAAGATGTCTAAATCATTAGGCAATTTCTTTACAGTGCGTGAAGTTTTAAAGCAATACGACCGCGAAACAGTACGTTACTTTTTAATTAACGGTCACTATCGTAGCCAGCTTAACTACTCGCAAGAAAATCTAGATCAAGCACGTTCTTCTCTTGAACGTATTTACACAGCGTTACGTGATGTTGAGTTAGTTGAAGTTGATTATAAGCAAACAGAATTTGCCAAGCGTTTTGAAACAGCGATGAACGACGACTTCAATACACCAGAAGCGCTGCCAGTCATCTTTGAATTAGCAAAAGAAGTGAACTTGCTAAAAGAAAAGGATGCAAAAGCGGCGGGCGAGCACGCGTTTATCCTTGTTAAGTTAGCTGAAGTTCTAGGTATTGCACAGCAACAGCCAGAGCAATTCTTACAAGGCGACCAAGATGACGACGAAGTCGCTAAGATTGAAGCGTTAATTGAGCAGCGTTTAACAGCGCGTGCGAATAAAGATTGGGCTGCTGCGGATGCAGCGCGTGATGCGTTAACTGCGATGGGCGTTGTACTTGAAGACAGTGCAGGTAAAACGACGTGGCGCAAAGCATAACCTAACGTTTTAAAGAATATAAAACCCAGCGAATATGCTGGGTTTTTTATTTCTTAAAGCTTGTTTTTAGCTATGTACTTTTATCGTTAAAGCTATATGTTTCTAAAGATGCTTATACTTGGTTCATTCTGACATTTAGATTTAATAGCTAAATCATCTATGTCTCTATTTAGCTGTTTCATATCTGTTTGGCACTCAATAATGGCTTCTCTTAGGATCATATAAATCGAGTTCACACCTCACACCTATACCTTCCCAAGCCTTGAGTTATCTGACTAGAATCAAAGTTTTAAGTTTCTCAACCTGTTAATAAAAGCTTTGTTGTGACAAAAATATGCGCAGTCCTATGATTATCCTTTTATTTGGCTTAGGGTTCAAAAAAGAAACACCTGCAAGGTATTTAATTTTTGAAACTACCTTGTTATCATGGTGTAAATTTTTCATAGATACCTATGACAATCTTCATAAACACCACTTTATTGTTTAGAGCTAAGGAAGTAGCTTTAATGGAAAGGATGTAATGAAAACGACCGAGCGACAAAAGAAGACTTTTAGCTTTAAGGTTGAAGCACAAAGATTCATAAGACAAATTCGAAGAGAGTTAGGGCTAAGCCAAGCTGAGCTTGCCAAAAAAATGATATCTGAGTGCGATCAATCAACCATCTCAAATTGGGAAAGCGGCAAAAATGAGATCCCATTAAGCAAATTTATCGACATACTGTTGATCAGTGGTCGTGATCCTGCCTCATACTTTGATATTTTTGGTAAGAAAAATGACAAAGAAAATAAGAATAATAAAGATGTTGAAGAGGTGAAAGAATGAGCGCTGCCTTATTTGATTATTTAATACCGATAACGTTTATTACTGGCTTGTTTGTATGTTGGAAAGATATTAATGCAAGGTTTACGATATCATGTTTTTTGATCCCAACAACAATTAGTACAATGACCTTAAGTTGGGCTATGTCGATGCCTGTAGGTTTTTATATTTGGTCGATTGTAACATCAGGTATTTTTCTGTGTTTTGTTTTTAGCAGGAGATATTTAGCTTATAAGTTTAAGCAGATACCGTTTTTTGAAGATGCATATAAACAACACACTTATTCAGTACAAGAAGCAGTTTTAATACTCATTTCTCTAGTTTGTATTTTTAATAATACGATAGCGTTAGTCGAAGTATGTCTGTATTTGAACTATTGGATCGATAATGCATATTACAAACTTTACGTAAGAGATAATTTACAAAGAATTATGATTATTATGTCTGCTGTTGTAGGTTTTTCGTATGCTATTAAGAAGGCTTATTATATTAGTCATCTTCAAAAAAGTTAAAATTTTGAATAGGCACAGTTTATTTTAAAGGTTTAATTCTTATGTTTTTAGATAAAAAGAGTTTAAAGAAAGTTGTAGGTGGAAGTCCTGCAAACGGCGGCACAAGTCCAGACCTTCCACCAAGGGAAGTTCAAGCTACACAACAGCAAAAAGTTGAATCAGCTTCAACTGATCCAACTAAACCAGTAGAACCAGCTAAGCCTTAGCTTAAGTCGTTCTAGAATCAAATACTAAAAAGCCGTTCAATTCGAACGGCTTTTATATTTCTAGCTTCTGACTCTTAGGTCTTCTCGAAACTAGCTAGTTTTCATTCTTTATCGTCACTACGCGTTGTGGGAATGGTATTTCAATATCTGCAGCTTTAATTTGCGCATAGATTTGTTGGTTAATGTCTAGCTTAGTATCAATAAGCTCAGTTGTAGGAGCCCAATAGCGATAACTTATTACAACAGCACTATCATCAAATCTTTCAATCCCAACTTTAGCGTGCGGCTCGTTGGCTACTTTTGCGTGGGAAGATAAAATTGATCTTATGACTGCAATGGCCTGATCACTGTCAGCACAATAAGCGATACCAATTTCACCCATTACTAATGAATTATTAAACGAGTTATGTAATACCTCACCAACAATATGTTTGTTAGGAATGGTGATCTCGACATTTTCTTCGTTGATTAAAATGGTGTGACCTAATTCAATCATTTTAACCTGACCCGACTCACCTTTAACTGAAATGGTATCGCCAACAACAAATGGGCGAGTTGCAATAATTGCTAGGCCAGAACCGTAGTTCGACAACATACCTTGCAGAGCCAAACCAGCACCGAGTGAAGCTGCACCAATTGCTGCAACAAATGGCGTTATACTGATCCCAAGTTTACCGAGTGCGATGACAACAAACATCACAATGAGTAAAACTTTAACCACATTGGCAATAAAATTTGTCAGTGCAATGTCTATGTTATGTTTAAGTAAAAGTCGCTCAACGGTTTTGGAGATTTTTTTAGATACCCATAAACCTATAATTAAAATCAGTATGGCCGCAACAACTTGCATACTGTAATTAACTAAGTAATCTTTAATGATGGTGTAATAGCGTTCAACTTGTTCTATTTCTTGTTGGATCACGATAAATACCTAATAAATTCAATAGCCAAATAATGATATAAGTATAGCGTACAGTATTGGTACCCAAAGCGCAGTGATTAATGCGCTAATTATCATAGATGCTGATGCAAACGCACCAGCTTGAGGGTGGTGCTCAATGGCTGTCGCAGTGCCGACACCATGACATACCACACCTAGCGCAATACCCTTTGCTCTTTGGTCTGACACTTTAAACAAGCTAAGTAGAGTTAGCCCAAATACAGCACCAAACATACCAATTAAAATCACCATAACAGCGGCTATTGCAGGTAAACCAGCTAAAAGATCAGTGATAATGAGCGTAATGGGCGTTGTGACAGAAAGTGCCATAAGTGAGTTATATAGTGCTTCAGGGGCCGAAAACAGATGACATAGCAAAAATGCAAGCCCAGTAGCACTGCTAACACCAATAAAGCTGCACACACATAATAAGCCAAAGCTTCGCTTGATATCATGAAATTGGGTGTACAAGGGGTAGGCTAAAGCGACAACTGCGATTTCTAAAAAGAGATGGATCGGCAAACTTGCAGAAGCAAAGTCTTCATAACTGACTCCAGTTAAAATTAACAACAATGAAAGTATTAAAATACTCACAAGAAGTGGGTTAAATAATGGGGAGTCAAATCTTGCATTAAGCTTTCGAGCCGCAAAAAATAAAACGATGATGAATAAACAGGTTATTGCAGAGGTAAACACTGAGAATAATAAAGCCTTATCCATTACTTCCTCTGCGTTTCGCAATATAAGAAACAAAAAATAGGCCAAATGAGGGAACCAAAATTAAAGTGCTCATTAGTAAGGGCCAGTGCATGGCAATTATATTGAGATGCTCAACAAGACCAACACCAGCAGGGATAAAAAACAATGCCATGTATTTCAAAACCGGCTGACTTGCAGGCGCAATCCACGCGGCTTTTATCACTCCGATACTCAGTAATAAAAACAGTAATAGCATAGCAATTAAAGCACTCGGAAAATTGATTTCAAAGAAATGCGTTGTGGCTTTGGCGATTATTAAACATGCAATCATCAACAACAGGCTTGTTAAAAATTGCATGACAGTAAAGAGTATCGGCTTAATTTTTATCATGATTTTATTTTATCAGCCTGTCATTTTGATGCGATGCGACTTATTTACCATTTCTTTCTTGGTTTGTAAGGTTTTGCATCCTCTTTTGTCGCATTATACATAGCGATACGGGTATTTTTATTTAGCAATAGTTTTATTTGTGACCAAGTTTCTTTGGCTAATAAACTTCTGCGATTGTATTGGAAACTTGCTTGGTTCACACGTTTAATCGCACTGATTGCATCAGGTGAGCGAATGGCTAATTGCTCAATAATGTCTTGGCTTCTCTGTTCAGGGTTTTGTGAAATTTCGGTGAGTAAACCCATCTCTTTAGCTTGCTGAGCAGAAATAGGGTTGCCAAGTGAGCTCAATAGCAGGGCATTATCATAATTGGTAAGTCCCATTAGCAATGGTGAGCTGCCCATATCAGGGCAGAGCCCCCAGCGGGATTCCATAATAGCAATTTGGCTTTGGTTATCAGCAATACGAATATCTGCACCGAGTGCAATATGAAAACCACCACCAAAACAATTACCTTTTAATAAGGCGATGACAGGGACTGGTATAGATTGCCATCCTAAAACCACTCTTTGTACTAGGTTCGCATTACCAGGTAACCACTTAAATAATAGCTTCAATATATTCAGTGGTTTAGCCATTACTGATTTGACATCTAACCCAGAACAAAAGTGCTCACCTTCAGCTTGTATAATCACAGCTCTGACATCTCGTTGTTTCTTTATTGCTTTAATGTGTTTGTCGAGTTGCACAAACATCTCAACACTTAAAGCGTTTTGCTTTTCAGGTCGATTAAGGGTGACATAAGCAATGTTGTTTACTATTTCAAGAGAAATCATAGAGGGCCTGTTTATTATAGTTGTAGAGCTAACACTCTAACTGGCTTTTTTTGCCATGTAAAATCATCAATTCGACTCAAGACCGTAGCCAAGTTATTGACGGTTTTGTATGATAACCCTACTATTTGTTAGCGAGTCAGTTCTATGTCAGCACGTCTTTGCAGTATTGAAGAAGCCACTCATCAAGCTTATGAAATTTTTCTTGAGTTAGCACCCCAAAACTTATCTGAATTAGACATAAATGAGTTTAATCAGCATCATGAAGAATATGGCTTTATAGAAGACAGTGAGCCAGACGATAGTTGGCAAGATTTTGTATCGCTAGAAAGTGACCTAGAAGATTTTGTACAAGTTTTAGTGGGTATTGAGTACGAAGATGATGACGAAGTACTAGCTAAAATACTTATCAGCCGCGACTTGGATGCGCCGTTTTGTCATGTGTTATGGAAGCAAGAAGCCGAAGAAAACACTCAATAAAAAAGCATGTTAAGAAGAAAAATAACAACGCCGGTACTAATAGCCGGAGCCAGTTTTATTGCTGTAAGCACACCTTGTTTTGCGGTAGACCCGTTTGAAGATTTTCGTGAATATGGAGAGCTTTCTGAAGAAGAAATCCATGAACTTCATAAAGGGGAATTCTTATACGGTGATACAGAGTTTGGTCTTATCATTAACAAGGGCAATGCTGAGAGTACGGCTTTCAAATTAAAAGGAAATTTATACCAAGATTTCACCCATTGGCGTAATCATTTCAAGTTTGATGGTTTATACCGTGAAGACACAGATGAAGAAACCGGTGAAGAAAACGTGTCAGCTGAGCGTTATTTTGTATCAATGCAGGGTAACTATAAAATTGGTCAAGACAATCAGTCACTGTTTTTATATGGCGATTATGAAGACGATGAATTTAGTGGTAAAGAATACACTGCAACTTTTGCACTAGGTTACGGTACTCGATTATTTGAAGGCCGAAAAAATACCATAGACCTGGATGTAGGCCCTGGTTTATCAGTCAGCCGCACCGATGATGAGGTGGATTTACTAGAAGGTGTAAGCCGCGTTCAGCAAGGCCAATTAATGCGATTTTCAGTGCAGTGGGAGCGTAAAATATCTGAGCGAACTCGCTTCAACCAAGATGTCAGTGTTGAGCGCTCTTTATCCGGACTGAATTCACGTGTTTTAAGCGAAACATCATTGGTAACGCAAGTTTTAGGTGGTATTGGCTTTAAAGTCGCCTACACATATCGTTATAACTCAAAACCAGAAGAAGATAAGCTGAAAGTTGATAGCGAGGTGAGCGCCACCTTGATTTATAGTTTTAGTGGCGGGTTACAAGATTTCACCCGTCCAACACCTGTTGTAATAGAAGATTAATCTAAAGAGAGTTTATGTATAAGAATACGCAGTTTGCTTGGGTAATTTGGGCAATTTTATTATGGATCAGCAGCTTCTTAGTAGTTGCAGCACAGCTCCTTGGTTTTAATATAGGTGTTGTCGGCTTTGCAGGCTTATTAGTGTTGGTTGCCATCGCATTTTATGGGCTAACTGTTGAAGTTGATCAGAAGAAAAAAACGGTAAGCTGGTGGTTTGGACCAGGGGTTGGCAAAAAAACACTTAATTTTGAAGAAATTGATTCAGTTAGCGCTGTTCGTAATTCTCTGCGCCATGGTGTTGGTATGCGAATTAGTAACGATGGTTGGGTATATTCAGCTGCTGGGTTTAGTGCCATTGAAATAGCGCTAAAAGACGGCATGAAATATCGTATTGGCACAAATGATAAAGATACATTACTGAGTAGTTTTCCCGAAGCATTGAGAAAGCAGCCTGAAATCACACCGACACCTAGTGATGATGATTTGGATGAAGAAAGTGGAGCACCGGTTAAGAAGCGTAAAGACCCATTTGATTTTCATTGATTGCTTCGAGTTTAAAAAAATAGCGCCATTCATAGGCGCTATTTTTATTTATACCAATCGGTTTAACTAAGAGGTCTATTTTGAGGTAAGAAAACCTTGTTGGTAGCACCGCAAATGAGAAATGTTTAACGCAGCTTTCATCAGGTTTAATCCGTCAAAATGAGTAAGTGTTATCGCAGATTGGTATAACAAGTTGTGGATTAATGGTCGTGTCCACAACCACCTGCGCCATGAACATGGCCATGTTGTACTTCAACAGCAGTTGCCTGGCGTACATCAATAATTTCAACATCAAAGGTGAGTGTTAAACCTGAAAGCGGGTGATTTCCGTCAATGATCACTTCATCACCTTCAATTCCTATGATAATCACAGTGTGTTCACCTTCATCCGTGGTTGCTCTAAATTGCATGCCTACATCGATATCCATACCTTCAAACATAGACTTTTCGACAACTTGAGTTAAGTTATCGTGACGCTCACCATAGCCTTGCTCTGGTTCAACGGTGATTGAGAATGTATCGCCAGCTTGTTTGTCGGTAATAGCAGCTTCAAGACCTGGTACTAAGTAACCGTGGCCTGCGATGATTTCTAGTGGTTCACCGTCATAGGTATTATCTATGGTATTTTGCTCATCATCCATTACTGAGAAGTGCATTTTGACAACGGCGTCTTTTGTGATTTTCATAATAGGATCCAATTATTGATCTTCAAGAGAATAAGGGAGAGGTTGGATTGAAACCAACTGCTCAGGAGAATGCTTTAGTCTTAGTGTAGCATCTAATTGAGTGTCGTTAGGTAACACAGCTAGTGCGCTATATTTATTTGTCTCACGGTTAAACACTTGGCTAACGACTTTACCAGCTCTACGCCAATTATCTTCAAGCTGAATTTCTAAATCACTCTCTTGCGTTGCTTGCTCAGCGTTACCTTGAACAATATACATAGCCCGTTTGTTTTTACCTAAATAACGCATGCGGGCAACGGTTTCCTGGCCCGTATAACAGCCTTTTTTAAAGCTAATTCCATCAAGCGCCTGCAAGTTAATCATTTGCGGAACAAACTCTTCAATATAATCACTATTCAAAGATGGTTCACCAGCTAAGATGGCTGCTTCTTCAAATACTACAGCATCGCTTTCCAGCTTAATCTCTTGGGGTAATTCAGCTTCATCATTGAGTAAAACGACTAAACGTTCGTTATCTAACTTTAAGGCGATACCTTGCTCAAACTCACAACAGTTCTGTTCGTCTAAGAATGAGACACCTAAAACTTCACAGGTTGCATTAAGATCAGAAGTTAAAATACCAAATAAGGCAGCGTTATCGATTAAATTGATATCAACATTAGCAAATACGCCATATTTTTTTAACTCACGCGCTGACGCTTCACATTCAGCTGGACTACCTAATAAATAAAATTGAGTTTGGTGTTTAAATAACTTGAATGCACCCCAAAGCTTGCCTTTTGGAGAGCAGTGTCCAGCCCATAAAAATTGTTGTTCGTTGATTAAATTTAAATCTTGAGTCAACTGGCCATGTAAGTAACTGAGTTGATCTTGGCCTGATACTGCGATGAGATGTTGATTCAAAGGAAAAGCACGGCTGTGCGACATAGTATTCATCCCTACGAAATGATTTGCGTTAAGTTTAGCGCATTTAAGTATTTGCTTAAATGGCAAATACTTAAATGCGTGTACTATGTGCAAAAATATTGCGTAATAATTAGCCTAAAATGATATGTGGTACAAAGCGGCTGAGATCTTGTGTGATCAAAGAGCTATCTTCACGAATACTCATAGCGACAGCTTCGTCGTTAACCATCCAACTGCCAATAAGTGGATAATGACCATCAAAGTTGGGAAGCGCATGAAAAGCTTGATATACGAAGCCCTCTTCACCATACCCACCCGAAGAGCTGGCGAGTAGTTTCCCTGCTTTGGTGATCTCGATATTTGCCCCTTCACGTGAAAATAAAGGTTTTTTGACTACACCTTGGCTTAAATCGAGTTTATGTTTGTCTTCTGCAAAGTAAGCAGGAAGCAGGTTAGGGTGCCCTTCGTACATTTGCCAAAGTAAGGGCAGAATGGCTTTATTAGAAATAATAGATTTCCATGCCGGCTCCAACCACTGCATCTTCAAATTAGAAAGTGCAGGAGCAAACTCGTCTGTAAACATAAACTCCCAAGGATAAAGTTTAAATAACCATTTTATGGGGTTTTCGTGAAGATCAGTGAGTTGTTCTGCCTCATTTAGTCCGAGATCTTCGACATAACAAAATGCGGTTTTGAGCCCGGCCTCCATGGCGCAACTTCGCATATATTCAACAGTGCCAAAATCTTCATCACTTTCTTTGCAGCACGCAAAAAAGAGTCTTTGTGAGCGGTGAAAGCGGTGCAATTGCCTAAAATGTTTAATGAGCGCTTCTTGTAAGGCATTAAACTGATCAGCTTGACGCGCTATTTTTCCGCTATTAACCATATCTTCAAGCCAGCGCCATTGAAAATATCCAGCTTCAAAGAGCGAGGTCGGTGTATCAAAGTTTGCTTCTAGTAATTTTGCAGGGCCTTGACCGTTATAACTGAAGTCAAATCGGCCATATAAATGTGGGTCACGCCGAAACCATGAGCGTCGAATTAAATCCCATTGTGCTTCAGGGATCGAAAACAGTCTCATCAGAGCGTCATCATCACAAACTTTATTTACAAGTTCTAACAACATCTGATTGAGTTCTACAGAGGGGTCCTCTATGTCTTGCTCTATCTGTTTTAAAGAAAATTGGTAGTAAGCACTCTCATCCCAATATGTTTGACCATGCATGGTATGAAAGTTAAAGCCACTTTCTTTGGCGAGTTGTTGCCAATGAGGGCGAGGTGAAGCTAAAATTCTAAGCATAGTGAGTTGCCAAACAGTATAGGTTAAGCAATATGCTTAACCGCCCCAACTGCTACGAGAAGCACTGCGACCAAAGCCTCCACGCTTGCGAGTAACTGGTTTGCGTTTGGCTTTATAGTTCACTTTGCTTGATTTTACGAGGGTTGAACCGCTGCTGTTAGCACTAGCAATATAATCGTTATTTGAATTACGATAGCTAAAGAAGTCGTCTTTACTGCGGTATAAAGGTTTTGCACCAGAGTAGTATTTTCCGCCTAGCATTGCGCGTTTATGTTTGCGCTTTTTCTTTAGTGCATCAAGTCCTTCATCAACTGCTTCGGCGACTAAACCTATCATGAACCCCGCCATCAGCGGTTGCCAAATCCCACTGTTGGATTCACATCTATCAAAGCCAAAATCACTTTCACACAGTTGTTCAGTTGCGTAGCGTGGCGCTTCGTCTAAATGTTGCTCTAAGGCTTGTTGGTATTCAGCCTGACAAGTTTCAATGTCGATACCAAATGAGTTACATTCAAGAGTGTCTTGAAATAGAAGTGCAGATTCATCACTGTCACCGCAGCCAGCCAGTGAGCCTGTCGCACCCATCAGTAGGGTTAATTTTATGTGTTTGCTACGTTTCATAACGCCTCCTAATAAGTCATACAGGCAGCGTTTAAAACTCCAGTAGCCAAAGAGGCCGCACCTAAAAATAAGCCCGCACTTAAGTGTTGCGCTTCAATTTTTTCAGACAGCTTCGGCATATATAAACGAACAGTAAAGAAAGTCACTAATTGCATTACACCTGCAATAATACCCCAAACAGCAAAGTCGATTAACGACACTGCATTTACCGCTGCACTGGCAATTGGCAAGATGAAACCAATGAGTGTGCCGCAGAAAGCGACAGCCGCAGCAGGGTTATTTTCTTTCATTAATCGCCATTCACAATGCGGCGTGATGTAGGTATAGACAAATAAAAAGCACAGCGTGATGATGTAACCAATCACAAAGTAACTAATAAAGGGTAAAAATCCTTGTAAAGATTCTAAAATCATTTTTATCTCTTCTTATAATTCTTTGAATAGTTTATTTAAGCTCTGATGTAAGCCAGTTGTTCAATCTCACGGTTTAATACAGTGTCATCGCCAACATTGAGTTCAATTAAACGTTTTAAATGGGTAACACTTTCAAGATCAATTTGATTGCAGTGTAAACCTAAATAATCAGTTTCGACATGACGTACTTCTATTTCCATTGAAATGAGCACATCGCTGTCAGGTAAATGGAACTTAAGATTTGCGGCTTCACCTTGTAATGGCACATAGCCGACAGGTAAAGTGATCAGCGCACCTTTGAGTGAGAGGTCAAGTACTTGGCAGTTATAATCACCACTGGCGGTCATTAAAGTTGCCGGATTTGAAAATAAGATACGTGTAAAACGTCTACGCTCTTCCATCGTGATCCTCTGATAATTCTGTCTATTTCAAGCCTAGATAGTAATACACTTAGACTCCAGTGTAAAAAAAGCCCTGCATATGCAGGGCTTTTTAAATCAATAGCTTAAAAAATAACTAACAATTAGCCAATTTTCTTGTATTTAATACGCTTAGGCTCAGCAGCTTGCGCGCCGTACGTCTTTTTAAGCCATGCTTCGTATTCAGTGTAGTTACCGTCGAAGAAGTTTACTTGGCCTTCGTCACGGTAATCTAGAATATGCGTAGCGATACGGTCTAAGAACCAACGGTCGTGCGAGATACACATTACACAACCCGGAAACTCTAAAATCGCGTTCTCAAGGGCACGTAGTGTTTCAACGTCTAGGTCGTTGGTTGGCTCATCCAGTAGTAAAACATTACCGCCAGCTTTTAACAGCTTAGCTAGGTGAAGACGGTTGCGCTCACCACCAGAAAGCTCTTTTACGAACTTTTGCTGGTCGTTGCCTTTGAAGTTAAAGCGGCCAACATAGGCACGGCTTGGGATCTCAAAGTTACCAATTTTAAGTACGTCTTGACCGTTAGAGATTTCTTGGAAAACAGTGTTGCTGTCGTCCATGTTGTCACGGAACTGATCAACCGCAGCGAGTTCTACAGTTTCACCAACATCAACAGTACCAGCATCTGCTTGCTCTTGGCCTGAGATCATTTTGAATAACGTTGATTTACCTGCACCGTTAGCACCGATAATACCAACGATTGCACCTTTTGGTACACTGAAGCTTAGGTTGTCGATAAGTACACGGTCACCATAACCTTTAGTTAGGCCATTTACTTCAATTACTTTATCACCTAGGCGAGGACCAGGTGGAATGAATAGCTCATTTGTTTCGTTACGTTTTTGGTAATCACTTTGCTGTAGTTCAGAGAACTGCGCCATACGCGCTTTAGATTTAGCTTGGCGACCCTTCGGGTTTGAACGCACCCATTCAAGCTCTTGAGCAATCGACTTTTGACGTGCTTTTTCAGCTTTTTCTTCTTGTTTTAGACGCGCATCTTTTTGCTCAAGCCAAGAAGAGTAGTTGCCTTCCCAAGGAATACCATGGCCACGGTCAAGCTCTAATATCCAACCCGCAACGTTATCTAAGAAATAACGGTCGTGGGTTATAGCTACAACAGTGCCTTCGTAGTCGTGTAAGAAGCGCTCTAGCCAAGCAACAGACTCTGCGTCTAAGTGGTTGGTTGGTTCGTCTAGTAATAGCATATCTGGTTTTTCTAGAAGCAGACGACAGATAGCAACACGACGACGCTCACCACCAGATAGGTGTTCAATCTTTGCATCCCACTCAGGTAGGCGAAGTGCATCAGCGGCGCGCTCTAAAGCGTTGTCTAGGTTGTGGCCATCATGTGCTTGGATAATCGCTTCTAGTTGACCTTGCTCTTTTGCAAGTGCGTCAAAGTCAGCCCCATCCATTGCATATTCCGCATAAACTTCATCAAGACGCGCAAGGGCGTTTTTAACTTCACTTACTGCTTCTTCAACGGTTTCACGAACCGTTTTGTTTTCGTCTAATTGCGGTTCCTGAGGAAGATAGCCGATTTTAGTTCCTGCAAGTGCATTAGCCTCACCTTCAAACTCTTTATCAACACCCGCCATAATACGTAAAAGAGTCGATTTACCTGCGCCGTTTAGACCTAGTACACCAATTTTCGCACCAGGGAAGAAAGATAATGAAATATCTTTTAAAATCGTACGTTTAGGTGGCACCACTTTGCTAACGCGGTGCATTGAATAAATAAACTTATCTGGCAATGCCATAGATGAAACCTTTCATGTTCAAAATTAACTAGCATATTGTAGAGTTTACCTAGCGATTTCGTCAATCAAACAGCAGGTTATCTCTTTTTTAAATCATTAAATTAGCTCAAAACTAATAGTGCCACACCAGAAAAAGCAATTAACCCACCCAATATCATATTTTTTGTTATGGGTTCTTTGCGCAGGGCACCAATGGTCATCACCATCAGTGGGGCGGTTGCGAAGATAGTTTGTGCGATGGCCGGATCGGTATGTTTGACTGAAATAAGCTGTAGCCATAAGCCGATAAAGGTGCCAAAGAATACAGCGGCAAAAAGCCAATGCTTTTGGCTAATTCCCTGTAAAGTGATGGCTTGCTTTAAATGTTGGTCTTTTAATACGGCAACGACACAAGCGACCGCTAGCGTGCCTGAAAATAAGCGAATAAAGGCGGCCCATAAGCTTCCTATTTGCTCTGCGTTCATCACTCCTTTTGACATCACCATGCCTGCAGCTTGGCAAGTTGCTGCGATGAGTGCGAACGCAACCCCTTTGATGTAAATGCTCTGTTCAACACTAGGTAACGGGTGTTTAGGTTTAATTGCTATTAGTACACCCATTGTGGTGATGAAAATGCCTAACCAAGCGAGGCTGTTGAGCCACACGCCAAGCAATACAATATTTAGTACACCTGCAATGGCTGGCGCGAGAGATTCAATGACCAGAGTTCGTGCAGGGCCAATATTTCTGAGGGCTGCAAAATAGGCGCTATCGCCAATAGCAATACCCAAAATGCCGCTGACAATAAGCCAAGCCCAAGAGCTGGCTAATTGAGGGAAAGGGCTGGAAGGCATAATTAGCAAGATTAATAACATCAGTGCACAAGCAATTATGCCTTTACTGACGTTTAATTGTAGTGGCGACAGATGATGACTAAAACGCTTATATATAATTGTCGATGACGCCCAGACTATGGCTGCACTGATTGCCGCAATTTCACCGATTCCCATTTTATGCTCGTATTTACTCTAACTATTTGGCGCATTATCAAGAATTAACACTATGATGCAAATATATGAGTTGAAGCATTTTGAGTACTTATATTTATACTTTTTAGCTTGGTTTAAATAATTTAGGCCTGATGTGATATTTTGCTGAAATTCAAGATGAATTATTCTAAATATTAGATTCTAGTTTCATAAAAGTGTTTATAAAAAAGATACAAATGGAAAACACATCTTATAGTCTGTCCCTAAATAAATACTTTAAGTAATTTGTATTATTAAAAAAGGTTACTTATTGATATAAGGTCATTTTTGACCTGTTTGATGTCCTAAAAATCAGTATTATATCCCTAAGCTCAGCAAAGTTACGAACTTACCTTGTTACATAAATTTATTTGTTAATGTTTGCCGAGTCCATGTCAAGCTAAATGATGTTGTCTTTATTGTGTAGGTATTTGATTGGAAGAAAGTAGTAAGTCAAAACACTTATAAAGGATTTATTTGTCGAACGTAAGACTAACTAGCACCTATCGCTGCACAGAAAACAACCCATTCATGCAACTAAGGAAAGGGATGATGCAGGTAGCTAATTCTAAAGCAAGATTATACAAACAAAAAAAAGCGCCTTTAGGCTCTGAAATTCTCAGGTTTGCAAGACGATTACGTGGTTATACACAGGCGGAATCTGCTGCAAATTATGGTATTGAAGAAAGGACATTAAGGCGTTGGGAAAATAGAGAATACAGTCCAAGGTGGAACGATGTAGTTGGACTTGTTGAAGATGTGTATTTATTGGATATCTTAGAAGTAATAGGAAAAATCAATGATTGTGACGCCAGTAACCATTAAGAAAATCCGAGCTATATTGAGACGTTGGGGTAAGTTTTGGCGTCAAAGAGAGTTGGGTAAAGGTTTTAGTCGTCAGGCGATTACCGAACAAATTGGGGCAGTAAAAAGTAATTTCTCTACTAGCGATATGATGCATGTGCCACATGAAATAGAACAAATTGATACCCTAATTTCAAAGTTAAGGCCCGAATGTATTAGAGCAATTAGAGCGCAATACTTAGTAGAAGGCAGTTTAGCGATTTCAGCAAAGCAATTAGGCTTTGAGACGAAGCGTTCAGCAGAGTTTTGGCTGTTTAAAGCTGAAAACGCACTATTGTTAGAACTTACAGAAGCTTAAAAGGAAAATGTATGTCGATTATGAATACAGTTGAGCAAATTAAGCGGCATGAAGGGTTTCGTCGCTATCCGTATTACTGCTCTGCAGGAAAATTAACAGTTGGGTACGGTCGAAATCTAGATGATGTTGGTTTAGATGAAGATGAAGCAGAGCATTTATTATCGGTAGACATTGAAAATGCTTTAATTGGAGTGAAAAGACGAATTGATACTGACTGCTGTAATGAAGCAAGGGTAGCTGTATTAACAAATATGGGTTTCAACCTAGGCATACAAGGTCTGATGAAGTTTAAGAAAATGATTGCCCATGTTGAAAAAGGTGATTTTGAGAATGCAGCGCTCGAGATGTTAAATAGTCGTTGGGCAAGTCAAGTACCTAATCGTGCTAATGAGCTTGCACAGCAGATGTTAACGGGAGATTGGCAAGAGTGAATTGGTTGAGCCAATTGTTCGCTAGTTCAGGCGAGCCAGTAAAGGCGATCAGTAATATGATCGATGAACTTTATACCAGCGACGATGAGCTTTTAGAGTTAGAAGCTTTAAAAGCACGCTTACAGGCCAAACAACGTGAATTACAAATCGAAGTAAATTCTATACAAGTTAATCATCGAAGTGTATTTGTCGCAGGTGCCAGACCATTTCTGATGTGGGTGTGTGGCTTAGGCTTTCTGTTTGCGTTTGTTATTAACCCAATCTTGCAATGGCTAATACCTGAGCAAGGAACACCTATATTGCCTTTGAATGTGATGTTAGAACTAACATTAGGCATGCTAGGTTTAGCTGGACTAAGAACAATCGAAAAAATAAAAGGAGTCGCTAAGTGAGGCAGCCAGAGAATTGGCAAATGAAAAAGGAGTTAAATCTTGCTCATATACTCACAACCATTGCTTTGGTTGTATCTGGGATTTTGTATTTGAATGATTTGGACAAACGAATTACGTCAAATTATCAAGAGTTAACTCATCTAAAACAGATTAGAAACGAAGATCAAAAACGAATAGAAAAGCGATTAGATTCAATAGATAAGAAGTTGGATGCTCTTTTGAGTGCAAAGCACAAGTAAACAACAAAAATTGAAATCTTTACGTCAACTTATACTTATTTTTCTTTGTAATCATTTTATAAATCAAGGAGGTTAACTATGACAAGTGCAATAGAATTATCTCAGCTAGCTCCCCCTAATGTAATAGAACCTCTAGACTTCGATACGATATTAGAAAGTCTGTTGTCATCTATTAACAAACAGATACCAGACTATGCGTTACTTGAATCAGACCCTGCAGTGAAAATATTAGAACTAGCCGCTTATCGTGAACTTCTTATTAGACAGCGTATCAATGATGCTGCTAAATCTGTTCTTTTAGCTCATTCGAGCGGGAATGATTTAGAAAATTTAGGTGCACTTTTTGGGGTTTACAAAGAATTAGACGAAGATGAAGAGAGGTTTAGAAAAAGAATTCCATTGTCGCTAGAAAGTTATAGCATGGCAGGAACTAGTGGAGCATACGAGTATCATTCTTTCAAAGCAGATAAAAGAGTAAAAGATGTTTTTGTAGAGTCATCAGCACCAGGAGTTGTTGATGTATATATTTTAGCTTCACAAATTAATATGTCTGCAGAGATAAAAGACAAAGTTAAGTCTTGGTTAAATAGTGAAGATATCCGGCCAATTACAGATCAAGTTTTCGTACACTTGGCTAATGTTGAAACTCAAACAATTAAAGCCGCCATCCATTTAAGCAAACATGCTTCCGAAGAATCAGTAAAACTTGAAATATACAAGGCATTAGATGTTTTTATTGCCGAGCATTACAAGCTTGGTAAAGAAATTCCATATTCTGCCGTAGTTGATGCTCTCCATCAGTCAGGTGTCAGAAAAGTAAAATTACTATCTCCTTCGGAGGATTTGATACCGGATGATAAAACCGCAATTAAATTATCAATCGATATCACGTTCTTGTGAGTTGCAATATGAGAACAATAGACAAAAAAAAACATGAGATTGTCAAAATCTCACAGTCAATTGAAAATACGGTGATTAATTCAGTTGAGCAGTTCAGCTCTTCGGAGGTTATTGAGCAGAATATTGCTCATCAGTGGGATCCATTGAGGTGCCCTGTGACATTACTGCCGTGGCTTGCTTGGTCCCTGTCAGTCGATGACTGGGATGAATCTTGGACTGAAGAAACCAAACGAGCAATGATAGCTAATTCGGTGAAAGTACATAAACATAAGGGAACGGTAGGCGCTGTAAAAAAAGCGCTGTCAGCTTTGGGTTTACAGATAGATTTCTTTGAATGGTTTGAAGATGTAGATGATGTCTATCTTGCTCCTTATCATAGCCGAGAGCCTAATACATTTATATTTATTGCATGGGCGAATGAAACACCATATACAAGTAAGTCGATTGTTTTAGATCAAACTTTGTATGACGCAATTTACAGAGTTACAAATCAAACAAAACCGCAAAAAGCACATTTTGATTTTTTAGTTGGCGTTAAAATGTCTTCAGCAATGTTGGCTGGTGCAATATCCAAGCAATCGGTCAGCAAGAGAAGTTATGCTCAAGTTTTGCCGCATGCTAAAACTCGTTATGCTTCAAATGAACTGTGGATTTTTAATGGGTTATCTAAATACAGAATGACTGCATTTAGAGCATACGCAATTTCATCGGGAAAAAAATCAGTCACTTTCAAAAATGAGATGATGCATAAGTTTGTCTGTCGAAAAGTCATTCCTAATATTTTTAGACAATATACTCAGACAGCTAAAACAAGAAAGCTTTCTTTAAATTCAACACAATTGAAAATTAATTTAGTCCAAGCTAAACGCTCAAGATTAAGTGTAATGCGTTTATATGGAGAAATAAATTAGAAAAATTTTAAACAACACAAGGAGTGCAAAGTGAGCACTATGATTCATCCAGTTATTACAACGGCTGGACTTAATGCTGTTTTTCGGGCGCAACAAAATAGTATAAAAGCAAAGATCACCAAAGTAGGATTGGGCTCAGGCATACACGAAGTTACTGAAAATACCACCTCTTTAGTCGATGAAAAATATCGTCTTGATATTGACCATTCTGAATATTTTGCGGACAACAAGCAACTACATTTAACAGTTCGTGATGACTCAGAAACTCTAAATGGGGGGTTTTGGGTTAATGAAATTGGTTTCTATGCTGAAGAAGAAGTAAATGGTGTTATAAATCATGTCTTATTTGCTGTTTATTCTTCTGAACAGCCAATAGCCTATAAATCTAATGATATAGATCTTCTTTTAGCATTTGATTTAGTGCTAACTGGTGTGCCTTCAGACTCAATCACGGTAATTGATAAAGGGGTTGATTTTAATATTCTGATAGCGCCTGAGCTTGCAAAGATGGGAGCAGCGCAAATCGGAAATATGAACCGTTATTTAGAAAATAAATTTGAACAAATTGCATTAAAAAAACAAGCAGAAGAAACGAAAGCTCAACTTGAGAAAGAACTTAGTTTTGAAAAACAACTTTCAAATGCAAAAAATAGAGAGTTTCTCGCTGCAAATGCAGCCTATCATATTGCCAATATGGCGCGCCACGTAAAAAACATAGTTAACTTGTGAGATTCCATAAATGAACAAAAGCAAGACTTCAAATAACTCTATATATAACGATGCGAAAAGAGGACTGGCGGCTTATAAAATGTACAAGCAACAATACGAGCAAGCCACCTTAGCCCAAAAGATGCAGAATAACAAAAGCATTTCTGAGCAACGGTTAGCGTCAGATGACTTTAGAAGTACTTAAATCAATACACTTGAAATCTTATAGCAAATTTAAAAATTTTTAGAGGCCCGCGTTATGCGGGTTTTTTATTTTATAAAGGAGAATATATATGTCGTTAGAAAATAACATCGCGACACTGGTTCAAAAGTCAGAGCAACTTACATCAACAGTGGATAATAAAGTCGCTGAAATTGATGCCAGTACAGCGAGTATGCTTCAACGGGTTGATAATGCTTTATCAGATAACCATGTAATTGGTGAAGGCATAAGAGGTACTCGTGGGTTTGCGATTGCTAATTATTTTACTTCAACAAGTGGAGTAACAAACATGCATGTGAAATTGCCATACAAAATTGACACGCATAACCATATGTTCCATATACACATAAAAGGGTACGCCTATGGTGAGAATGCTATCGTAGATGCCGTCTTTACTGGGTATTGTTACAAAAATGGGAATAGATTACATCAATCTAAAACGATGGGCACACATGAACCAATCGTTTATGTTGGTTCTGATCAGCATGTATATCTGAGACTATCATTTACAAACCAATATTACCTGACCTTATCTGCTGACTCTATTCGTGTTGGCAATGGTACTGTTTTGGGTGCAGGTGACATTGAGTTTATCAACAATACCGCAGCGGAACTTTAAGGAATTAAGATGGACAATTTAATCGCAACAGAACAAAGCCCTGAAATAGAGGCAAAAATTGCTAAAGAGACGGCTCGAATTACTTTAAGACACAAAATTAGCAACCGAGTTGCTGATGAAGGCAGTTTATTGGGATGCACGTCAGACATCAGTCATTTATTACTTGCTGAGCTGAGTGCTTTTGTTAATAAACTTAGTCAAGCTCAATCTCTAGCTGAAATGAGGGCTTCAACTAATTCATTAAAGTCTGCAATTGGTGATATTGAGAGTAAAATAGCGTCAGAAGAAGTTGTATTTCCATATCAGGTTAAAGGTAAACTAGCTTCTATAGAAGAGGCTTTAGACCGAGCGACTGAAGTGAGTACTCTTCTAAAATAGCATTAAATAAGTCGCCAAGTTGGTGACTTCAATTTAGAGGTCTACCATGTCTCTAACAAATTTTAGTGCGATTGACCTTAGCCGTTTTCCTACTCCAACCCTCATTGAAGCGCTCAGTTATGAAGACATTTACACAAATGTCTTAGCGGAGTTTCAATCGCGTTTTTCTGAATTCGACGCTTTAGTTGAAAGTGACCCAGTATTAAAAGTGCTTGAAGCATTTGCCTACAGAGAAATGCTCCTAAGGCAGCGAATTAATGAAAGTGCGGAACACGTGTTACTTGCCAAAGCCAGTTCAAAAGAATTGGACTACTTAGGCAGCCGGTTTGGAGTAGAAAGAGCGGCGGTGCTGTCGCACTCAGAAGACAATACATCAGAAAATTTTGAAAGTGACGAGCGCTTTCGACAAAGGATCAAACTGGCTTTAGAAGGTCACAGTACAGCAGGTCCTGCAGGTGCATACACATTTCATGCTTTTACAGCATCGCCAGCTGTGCATGACGTACATGTAGATGCGCCTGAGTTTGCATATATCGATCTGCCTGAAGAGATACAAAGCTATTTACCTGCGAATACACATCTCCTTTCATGCACACGAAATGCAAATTTATCAAAACCAGCCCCTGGTGATGTGGTTGTAACCGTTTTGAGTAATGAAGGAAATGGCGCCGCAAGTGAATCTGTTCTTAGTGAAGTAAAAGCTCATTTAGAAAGGGATGACGTCAGACCATTAACTGATAGGGTCAATGTGGTTTCAGCTGACATTATTGAGTTTAATTTAGAAGCGACTTTGTATTTTTATCCAGGTATGAATGCAGCTGAAATTATTCAAGATGCTAAAGCGAGTGTTAATCAGTTTTTTACAGAACGTGCGAAATTAGGACATGATATTTCAATATCTGCGCTTCATGCTGCGCTTCATGTAGCGGGGGTGCAACGAGCAGAAATTCATCTTCCTACTCAAGATATTTTGATAAACCAATATCAAGCTGCACATTGTTTAAATCTGTCTATACATGATGGGGGCGAGCATGTCTGATAATGCGTCACTGTGCCAAGGCGCTGACTTGGTAAAGGCATTAGACGCACTAAGCGAAACAGTACTGGATATACCCGTCGATCTTCATCGACTTTGGGACCCCTTTTCATGCCCAGTGACATTTTTATCTTGGTTAGCCGATTCACTCAGTGTCGATACTTGGGATGAAAACTGGCCTGAATCAGTTAAACGGCGGGTTATCGCTGAAAGTGTTCCCAGCCATATTAAAAAGGGCACAGTCGGTGCAATCCGCGCATCTTTGAATGCGCTTGACGTCGATGTGCAGTTGCAAGAATGGTGGCAAACAGGTGGTGTGCCGCACACAGCAAAGCTTACAGCGATTGCTAATGTAAATTTAACGAGTGACGGTGATACATTTCTCACGCCACGAAATCAAGCTCATATATGGCAGGTTGTCAGTGCGCATAAACCATTAAGAACACAAGTTGATTTCATAATTGGCGTTAATTTGCATAACCAAGTTGAGGTTTATGGTGGGGCAAGTACAACCAACCTTCAGCAGATTACATGGCAAGATATACCTAAGTTTCAGTTTGAGACTGCAAAACAAGGGCTATCAAGTATTGCTTTAAACGTGAACATGAGTAATGAGACGTTTTGTGATGCGGCGCGAGCAGAATTTAAGGGTAATACGTTTTTAACTAATCTTGCCTTGTCTACAAATGTTGAGAAACCTTATTTTGAGGATAAATCGAATTCAGAATTTAAAGAGTCTATTAATCTCTGTAACGGCGCATTTTTTCAAACGCTGAGCCGGCATCTTTTTAATGATGAACCTTACGGGCAATGCACAAGTCCGATTTCAGCATCTAGTATGGCAAGTCATATCGTTGTGCAATCAACTTCAATGACAATTATTTAAGGAAAATTTATGAATGCATATACCCCCGTGATCACTCAAAAGGGTATCAATGCGGCAGTGAGTGCTCAAGCGCAAGGCATTAAGATCCAAATAGGGCATATTGCTGTTGGCGATAAAGGTTACACACCTGACAGAAATATGACAGCTTTAAAAGGTCAAAAGAATACTTCTGCAGTGGAAGGAGCCACAGTGTCAGGTAATGGACAATTTCATGTCACCGCGGCGTTTAAAGACAATGCGAATTATGCAGTTAGAGAGGTGGGTTTTTACTTAAACGACCACGATGATGAGAGTCAAAGAACTTTGTTTGCAGTATGGTCGCACCCTGAAAATGTGCTTTTTTATCAAACGCCTATCGCGACAATTGTGCAAGGATTTGACTTACTCTTAACCGCTGTGCCTGCAGACAGTTTGGATTTCGAAGTAACCGGAGATCTAAACATTTTTTATGCAGACGAGTTTGCAGCCATGACGGTTGCCCAAACAAAGATGGCCGCGGCGCAAGCGCAATCTAATTTGCGTCAGGTTGAGTTTAACGATCGTCTACTTGCTTTAGGCGCTTAAACTCACAATAAAGGTCTGGGTGAAATATGTCTCAAGTTGAGCAGGCGCTGCACTTTTTTGTCGATGCAGATCCTCAGTTTGCTGATGTCAGTCATGATGGAAAGAGTGAGCTTGAACCTTTAAATTCAGTGAGTGCTGCGTTAGCTAAAGCGACCAATGAATCAAAGTCACTTGTTATTTTTCTTGCAGCCAATGGGTATGCTCATCAAATAGCGCAAGTCACATTGCCAAACTGCAATGTGAGATTTGAAACATATAGTTTACCAGGTTGGGAGCAGCCAAGTGTCGTTATAGATTGGCATGATGTCATTCAATTACAGCCTGCGAGTGATGAACAATGTAGATTTGATGTTTTACTCAAGGGCGAAATACACAAAGAGATCCGTCTACTAGCAGATAGATTATTTGCAGTGAATTCAGAGCTTAATTATCTAATTGCCAGTGACTCTGCTGAGTATCCAATCAAGATTAGTGCACAGCACTCGTTGGGTTCATCACTATTTGGTGTGTTTAATCATGCGAATGTGGCGAATAAATTGACCATAGCGTTTTTAGAAGTCGCCACGCTAGCTATCTCGCCTGATATGGTGCAAGTGAAAGGAAAAAGCGTCAATGAAACGACTTCTTACTTTGATGCGCAGGCAATTGCAAAATCGCCGCTAGTTATTAGTGTTAATGCGTTGAAAAGCAGTGAAAACAGCGCACCACTTTTACCTCCCGTTCTGAACGGCAGCTTTGTTTCAATGATGTCTGAAACACAACTTCATACCTATCAGCTTTAACTGATCATTACTCCACTTTTCAAAATATTTTTATCTTCTTTTAATAAAAAATAAAAGGACTACTTATGTCAACGCAAGCAAAAACGCTTGAGCAGTTAATTTCAGAGCTGCACACAACCAATGGTGATTTGGTTACGTCGAATAATGAACTGACCAACACTGTTGTGGGCAAAATGGGCGACATCAATAACGCCCTGAGTAACGCGCAATCATCAGTAGCAGATGCTGTCGCAACCGCCGATACGCGTATATCCGACGCCATTCGTACCTTTGCGGAAAGTCATGCTGATATGCGAATTAATTATTATGATAGGCAACTATTCTCAAAGAATAATTTGATTTCAGATCATGGCCTTGTGGTTGATCCAACTGATGAAACAAGAACAGAATGGCTCCAAGTTCCTTGTGCTAATGGTTGGGGAGTGAACACATATCCACATCATGGTGGTTTGACCAAAGTTCATACAATTTCAGGTTACTCCTATTCACCAGGTTATCATGAAACTCCACAGTACACTGAAGATTGGAGTCGAACTTATATGCAATTTGTCCTAACAAACATTGAAGCAAATAGTACTGAAATTAATGAAGTGATTGAATCAAACAACATTCCATTAGGTAAAGTAGGAGGGTGGTGGAATGGTGCAAGAGTTTACAACATTCCCTGTATCAAGGTGGATGGTAAACACCCGTATAGTAGACTATTTTTTAGATTGATAAATGTTGTCTCTAACAGTGTTACTGATCCTCAGAATTATCAGCCGCAGAATATTTTAACCTTTGGAGGAAATTGCAATTTTTCATTAGATCGTGTTGTCAATTATCCTCGAATCCCAGCATAGGTGAACCATGTCAGTACAATTAGAAAATGAGATTAAAAACTCAGTAGCAGCAACTTTAAAAGAAGAACAGCGAACTCAGATACTTTATTCAGTTGGAGACATACAATCTCTCCTAGGAACAACCTCTGACACCGTTCATCTATTGCTTTTTGAGTTTGCAAAATTATTAGATGAGCTTAGTAAAGTGTCATCAATAGATGAGGTTAAGGCGGCATCTTTTAATACTTCTCAAATATTCAGAAGTTTGTTGCAAAAACATACTAATGGCGAGTTTGAATTCCCATATGAACACAAGGGATTGGAAAAGGTCGAAGCTGATATTGAGCAACGAGCTCAAGGTATAACCAATATCATCAAGACTAATAATACTTAATTAAGAGTATATATTGATGCACTTTTAACAAATGCGTCACTCTCTAGCTTGTGACAGTTTAGATTGGTGTTAGTTACATTTTAAGCTGTTCATAAGCGCTTCCTTTTTAGTTTTAATCATCATTAGATGAAATACCATGAAATCACATGACTTTGATTTATCGTCATTACCTCAGCCTGATGTGATTGAAGCATTAGACTACGAAACCATTTATCAGCATCGTAAATCACGTTTTCGACAAATTGCCCCACAGTATGCTGAAGCACTCGAAATAGAGAGTGACCCGCTTGCCGTGTGTATGCAAGTTGAAAGCTATTATGAGTTGCTGTTACGCCAGCGAATAAACGAAGCAGCCACTGCGAACTTACTTGCAACTGCCATGCATCAAGATCTAGATCATTTGGGGGCTTTTTATGGCTTAACCAGAGCTGAAAAAGAAAAAGATGACAACTATAGACTAAGAATACGGCAAAAAACGTTGGCTTCTAGTACTGCAGGGAGCAAAGATCATTATCGTAATGCAGCACTAACTGCAGCCCCAAACTCGATAAGAGATGTTGAAGTCGATAGCCCTGAACCAGGAAAAGTGAGGGTCTCTGTTTTATTTTATTCACATGTTGATGCCTACACAGAGCTTGAAAAAGTCAAGTCACACGTATTGAGTGATAGCGTTAAAGTACTGACTGATGAGGTAGAAGTGAGTTTTGCCCAAGCTGTACCTATAGATGTTCATGCCGAGATATATCTTCAAGATAAAGTACCTGATTGGGTATTTACGCAGCTTGAGGGTAAGTTACAAGAGCAATGGTTGAATCAAGCTGCGTTAGGTGTAGCAATGACGCCAAGTTGGCTCAGTGCACAGCTCCATGTAGAAGGGGTGAAGCATGTTGAGGTGTTTGCTCCGAGTCAATTGGTCAATATCGCGTCGAACCAGTACGCTAAGTTAAGAGAAATAAAATTATGCTTAATGCGTTAACTGGCAATAATAAAGCACAGTTATTACCCCCTAATCATTCAGAAATACAAAGTAACATCCTCAATTATAAAGATTTAGAGCCAATATTAGGGCAGGGTATTTCACTGCTTAAAGGAATGAAATCGCACCCCCATGACAAGTTAAAGCCTTGGCTTGTTTGGGAATATGGCCTGGGCGCTCTGGTTTCTTATATAGATAACTTAGATGATGTTTTGCAAGAGGGCTTAACTTGGCAACGTATACGGGGCACCAAAGAAAGCCTTAAAATGGCTCTAAATTGGTTAGATTTTTCATCTGCAAAAATTGAGGAGTCAAATTCGCAACGTCACTTTTACCGATATCAAATTCATTTACAACACTATGCAAATTTAAATGATGTTCAGAAAATCACGCAACTTGCAGAGCTGAGTAATCCTTGTCGGGCCAAATTATCTCGTATTACTTACCAGCTAGACATTCGAGAATTAAAATTATCGCATGCCACTTATGGCGCACTTTTGAGTGATCAATCTGGTATACGTTATCGATTAAACAACGGTGAATTGGTCAGGATAAGTAGCTTGAGAAAGCACCAAAGCTGCTCACACGCATCTGTCTCTGCTAAGGTTGCTTATCAGCGTAAAGACAATTGTTTGTTTAGCATGGCTGTCTATCCAAAACTTGGGGCATTCAAATTAAGTGCTCAGCCTAAGTATAAACACTCATCCTCTTTATCACATAATCGAGTTTCAAGTCGTTACTTTCAACTTGGGCAAGCCTATTGGTCAGGTGGCTGGCAAGCACAAAGCTGGCTCAATCACTCTGGGCCCCAAGTCATCATTAAACATCAAGGTTTAAGCTAATTTAGTATTAAAAATAAGGAAACATAGTGGCAATTCTTACTCGTACAGGGCGGACCTTATTCGCTAAAACAATCGCACAAACTGATATTTATTTAGCTTGGGGACGTGGAGATGCAAATTGGCAAGACCCAACGCCTGAGCCAATTTCAGCAGCGCATCTACAAGCTGTCATTGGCTACAGAAAGGCAAAAAAGGTGGCATTTTGTGAACCTGATGACACTGGCGATATTATGGTTCAGGGGGGAAGGTTTTCACAAACTACTGAACCAACACAATATTTATATTGCCAGTTTACCTTTGATTTTCTTGATGCAGCAGGTGAAACAATTCGAGAAGTGGGTCTCATGTCTGGCACTGTTGCCCATCATAGTGTGCCTGAAGGACAAGTGTATTTGACGCCAGAACAAGTCGATGAACCTGGCACCTTATTACTGCTAGAGCATCGGGCGCCGCTGATTCGAGAACAAGGGGTGAGAGAAAGCTTTGAATTTGTGATTAGCTTTTAAAGGTTCAATATGATTAAAGATTATTACGACAAATTTGACCCTAACAAGGGCTATGAAAAAATTCTCTTTCGGGCAGGTAAAGGTTTACAAAGCCGAGAACTTAATGACCTCCAATCTCAATCTCAACATCAAATCAAAGGTATTGCTGATGTCATATTAAAAGATGGCGATTTAGTCAGCGGTGGAGAGGTTGTAATTGAGTATGATAAAGCTGCCGCCCTAATTCATAGCGGTGAAGTTTATATCAATGGTTTGGTTCGTAAGGTACCTAAAACACAACTCTTTATATCATTAACAGAGAGCATTGATATTGGTGTATGGCTGACTTATGAGACCATTACGGAAGAAGAGGATCCATCATTAAGAGATCCGGCAATAGATGCGATTAATTTTGACGAGCCTGGTGGTGCTCGATTAAAGCAAAATTGTCAATGGGGGCTGAAAAGTGATGCCTTAGCGCAAGAAGATGCTTTTTATCCAGTACATCGCATCGAACAAGGCGTGCTTATTATTAAGCAACCACCGCCTCAATTAGATGCAGTCACTCAGGCTTTAGCACGTTACGACCGAGAAGCGAATGGCGGCAGTTATGTTGTTGATGGTATGGCATTAAGCTATCGCGGCATGGATGCGCAAAAACAGTCATTTAGCTTAGCAGAAGGTAAAGCACACATTGAAGGTTATGAGGTGTCATTTGCCACAGCACGCAATTTAACGTTTGACTACAATCCTGATATTGGAGAGGTGAAAGAGGAGCCAAAAACGTTCCGTGCCGATAGTACGGGCAATATGCGTATTGATACGGATTTTTTCCCTGTCAAAGAGATTGAAGAAGTCAATGTCACCGTTGAGCGTAAAGTAAAACTAACTCGAGGTCAGCTCAGTGGCGGAGACGATTTGCTCCCTGATAATTCTGTATTAGAAATTATCTCAGTTAAACAAAATGACCTTACTTTTTCACTTGGTGAAGACTTTATCTTTTTAAGAAACCACATAAGTTGGCAATTAAATGGACAAGAGCCTGATATTGGCAGTCAATATGACATTGTTTATCGGTACAGAAAGCAACTTCAAGTCGAGTTCGATGAACGAGGGTATACCCTCAATGAGGCAGTTGTTGAAGAGGGTAAAATTGTCGAAAATGCTTTGATCACAACAGATTACACATGGTTACGCCCGAGAGTCGATTTAATTGTATTAGACCGTTTTGGTCAGTTTCAGCGCATTAAAGGCCAAGCGGCCCATCAACTACCAGTCGCACCCAATGCGCCTGCAAACCATTTAGCCATTGCTCAGGTCTCGCAAACATGGTTCATTGATACAGCCCCAGATATTGAAAACTTAGCTGTCAGAGCGGTTTCTATGTCTGAGCTTGAAAAAATGCAAAATCAAATTAGTGATCTTTATCAACTACTGGCGATTGAACGTCTTAGAAATGACGCCAACAGTGAAGACGCAACAAGTAAGTTTGGTGTTTTCGTAGATCCTTTCTTAGACGATGACATGCGAGATGCAGGTATAGAGCAAAGTGCGGCAATTGTTGATGGTGAGCTTACTTTGCCACTGAATGCTGATATTGCAGAGCTAACATTACCAAACCAAAACACTCTGACATTGCCTTACGCGTTAGAAAATTTGCTCGTACAAGAAATGCAAACAGGCAGTATGCGAGTCAATCCATATCAAGCCTTTGAGCCTGTGCCAGCATCAGTCAGCTTAACCCCTAGCGTTGACCATTGGACACAAACCAATACCAGATGGACAAGTACGATTACTCAACGATTTTGGTGGGCGAGGTTCAGCTGGTGGAGAAACAGAACGGTATTTAATACCCGTGTAGAGGCGGTAAACAGACAAACAACAAACGCGCAGTTTCTTCGAAGCAGATGGGTCCACTTTAGCATACAAGGATTTGGACCTGGTGAATCATTAAATACAGTCACCTTTGATGGTGTGTCTGTTACCCCGGAGGCACAATGACATTAAATGCAGATGAAAACGGCCAAATTAGTGGCCGTTTTTTTATCCCTGATAACATACCTGTAGGTAGTAAAAACGTAAACTTCATTGGCAGTGGCGGTTCGCGAGGTAATGCAACGTATACCGGCAGTGGCACGATCACAACACAGACATTACGTCGAGTCAGAACAGCAGTGGGGTGGCGATTTGATCCACTAGCACAAACTTTTACTCTGCCTGAAAGACGTTTTGTTGCGGGCATTGAACTGTGGTTCAAAAAGTTTGGAGACAAGCCTGTCAGAGTGCAAATTCGTGAAACCGAACTCGGTTTACCAAACGAAACAGTGCTTGCAGAATCGTCGCTTGAGGTGAGTAATTTAAAGCGCAATGATGAACCAACACTTTTTGAGTTTGCGCCTATTTCACTCGAAGCCAACGAAGAGTATGCCATTGTTGTTTTAACAGATGATGCGCTGCATGAAGTGGCCATTGCCGAATTGGGTAAATTTGATCAAACCCATGGTTGGGTTACCAGTCAGCCGTATCAAGTAGGGGTTTTATTATCATCAAGCAATGCATCTACATGGACACCCCACCAAAAAAAGGATCTTACTTTTAGGTTGAAGGGCGCTAAATTTATCGAAACCGAGCAAACAGTGTCTCTGGGGCAAGTTGCGCTTAATCAACACAGCGATTTAATGGCGATGGCAGCTGTAGAGAGGCCAAACAGTGAAACTCAGTTACATTTTAGTTTCTCTGGCGAGAAAACAGGGCAATTGACCCTTCAAGAGGGGCAAGCAGTACAACTTAGCCAATTAGTTTCTGAGCCTTTACAGGTGAGTGCCACGCTTAAAGGCTCTCACACACAGTCACCGGTGCTTTACAACAACCTGCAAACAGCACTGGGCAAAGTTGAAAATCAGGCTGATTATGTAACGCGTGCGATCCCTTGCATTGTCGGAGGCAGCTTAAAAATTAGCTTTGAGGCGCACTTACCTGGTGTCGCTAGAGTCGAGGTATGGGTTGAGCAAAATAGTCAGTGGGTCACAGTTCCTCAGTCTGATTCTCAAGCGGAAAGTGATGGTTATGTGTTGTGTCATTATGTTTTAGGGAATGTGACAAATACCCAAGCAAGGGTAAAGCTTGTGTTAAGTGGTTCAAACACTGATAGACCCCGCATTCGTTCACTTCGTGCATTTTCTTCATAGGCAGAAATATATGGTGGATAATAAAACAACTTACTTTCAGCTGCCTTTACCGCACCCCGAAAACCTATTACAGCAAGATGTTTATCGTATCGCGCAATCTATAGACGGCATAGATAACGAATTGCATCAACAGGCAATGCTTAAACAGCAACAAGCACAGTTACTGAATGAGCGATTAAGACGAGTAAAATTAAATCAATTACTCGGTGAACCTTTATTAACAATTTAAGAGGATACGATGGCGAGTATTCAAAATGCAGTGCAAGTAATGGTCGACAAATTGGTTGCCGATATGCAGGGGGAACACCCTCTTTCAGCAGAAGAGCAAGCACTGGTCAGTAATGCAATTACAAAATTAACAGACAATAGCAAACTAGAACAAGCTGTTGTCGCCGTGGCAGAGTCTCATATTAATGATGCCAGAGATGCGTTGCAGCAAGTTGTACAAACATCTGGAAGCTCTCTGACAAATGCAACTCAGGTACTAGAGCAAACAAGTGGAACTTTGGAGTCTAAATCGACGAAATTAGATTTATTAGATGCAATGCCATCGGCATTAAATCGACTTGAGCAAAAACAAGCAGAGCAAAGCACGCAAGACATAAAACCTCTATTTGCATTAAAACCGATTGATACACCTAGTACCAGCGCTAATAACAGGCGCTCTACCAGTGCTTTTGCGGTGTACGATAGCAGCGGAGAAACTTTTTTAGTTCGTCCATCTTTTACGGCTAATGCCAATACGCATCAGGCGAGGCTTGAGTACGTAAAGTTGCATGCCAATGGTGCGGCCGTAACATCTCTGTTCACAACATTTGTTTATAACAATGCTTTTGAGCAGAACCCAGCTGCAAAGATTTATAGCTATGGTTCTAGTGCGCTTATTCCTTTGGCCTCGAAAGATAATGGCAACACAGAGTATGAGGTAGTTTATAGTTCACAGGACTCACAAACGACCGCTGTGGCAAATTATGGTGGTATTTTCACTAAGAGTGCAGGTTTTTCAACCATGAGTAAACCCAAGCAAAACTTGGATGTCATGGATCAATTTGGTATTCGTACTTCAACCGATCACAGTTATACCAATACAGCAGTGTTATATGACAACCAAAAACACTGTCTTATCGTCGTCGATGAAGATACTTCACTCATCATTGAAAAATATCGAGATGGAAATGTCGTGACAAGCACAGCCATCGCCAATGCACAAGAACTACAAGCTTTCGTAGATTCTGGCGACTTTACAACAGTTAAATTTATATACAACCAGCTAGGAAACCCATACGGAATTAGTGACTTTAACCATTCAGAAGCAGCAATGACGGGCGCAGGTATTTCTTATTTCGGCTACTTTGGCACATATAATGGTGTGACAAAAATGGGCGAGAATAAATACAGTGCTCATTATCGATTTACTGCAGAGAAGAAATTAGAGCCGATTAACTTTTTCTTTCATGCCAGTACAGGCCACTGGAAAACTCAAAATGGTAATGGTACGCACTCTCCGGATGCAGAACTTAAGGTTGCTCTGACGACAACGACGGGAGAATTACTGGGTATGTATTCACATTTATCTAAAGCATACCATGTTGGCTATGACCCCGGCATTATCGGTGGGTCTATAACCTGTATTAACCCCTATTCGAATACGGGTATTTTAAATGAGCAATATACACATAATCACTATGGGCTTGGTCGTACCTGCCGCGCATTTTAAGGACTAACAACATGACATGTAATTATGATAAGAAACAAGGTATGTGTATTGATGGCAACTTTCATCTTGTACACCCTTACACGTGTGAACCTTGGACAGCGCAATCAGTAGCCTCTTTTGTAAAAGAGTACGCATCACAGCAAGAGGTAGTTTTGAAAGAACGTGTAGAGTCTGAAAAATGTCGTTTAGTTGAACTAGTGAAGCAACGTACATTTCAGAAACTCACGTCTGAGTACTGGCGTGTTGAGCGGGCGCAAGAGCATTTAATGATGGCTGAGCTTGGTCAAGATAATAGTGTAATTGAAAAGGCTAGGTCTCAATTAAACAGTGTTTTAACAAAGAGACAAGCTTGGCGTGAAGCCAGTGATATTGCAGAGGTTGCTCTACAAAGTACGAACACACTGGAGAGTTTAGAAAACTTTAGCTTTGATTTAGATTAATTCACATAAGGCTAATATTCATAACTGATTGTTAAGCGGTCATTTTTGACCTGTTTGCCCACCTTAAAATCTGTACAATACAGATAAGCTTGAAAAAGGAATGAGGAAATTTCAGGCATTTATAGTCATGCTTAAAAAGCATAATATGACTATTTAAATTGTATGGCCTGTTGTTACGTTAGAAGCTGCTTCTCGAACTGAAGTGGTTGTAACAGCGTGTTTACCATAAAGGAAGCTTTTCGCAAGGACGGTGCCATGTTTACATGCGCAAGGATGGGAAAAGTAAGCATTAAAAAGCCTTAAACTACTCATGTAGTTTGAGGCTTTTTTATTTTAAGGGTGGGGTATGTGTTTTTATCATTATGCTTCATAGGTCAACTTTGACCTGTTTTAAGTACCATAAATCATTAAGATATTCCTAAGCTTGAGAAAGCTAAACACAGTTATCCCTGAGCAAAAGCGCATGATAAATATGCGCTTTTTTATTTTTAAAGGAAGCCTACATGGGATCAAAAACATTAAACTTATCTCAAGTGCCTGTGCCTGATGTCATAGAGCAAGTAGACATTGAAAACCAGTTTAATCTCTTGAAAGCTAAATTTTTGTCTACAGCGCCTGAGTTATCTGATGCACTCACGCTTGAAAGTGATCCCGCATCAATTTTATTGCGCACCATGGCTTATCAAATAAGCTTAGATAAACAAGCAATAAATGACGCTGTTCAAGCAAATATGTTAGCCAGTGCAACTGGGTTTGATTTAGATGCCATTGCTGCAAGATATAACGTGACAAGAAAACCTGAAAGCGCTGAATCAGATGATGAATTCAGGCAAAGGGTTCAACTATCCTTTGATGCTCTTAATACAGCAGGTAGTCAGGAAGCCTATGTGTTTCATGCTTTATCAGCAGATGCGAGCATAAAAGATGCTTATGTTGAAAGCCCAGAGCCTTGTGAAATAAACATCACCTTGCTCAGTCACGACAATGATGGTCAAACATCAAACAGCGTGCTTAATAAAGTCAGAACTATGTTTGATGCAATCCCCATTGAAGATATGGGGTCAATGCCATTATCAAAAATCAGACCAATGGGTGACAGAGTGTCTGTGTATTGTGCCGATATCATTCATTATCAAGTTAAAGCATCTTTGAAAGTGCTCCCCGGCCCTTCAATAGAAAAAATTCAAACCCATGCAGTTCAAGCAGTAAGTGACTACTGTGATGGCCGTCACTTCCTGGGGAAGAAAGTCTCTTTAGCTGGCATTTTAGCAGCGTTGCATGTGCCTGGAGTCGACGAAGTAGAGCTTATACAACCATCATCAGACATCAGTGCGCTGCCCCAACAAGCTGCTAAGTGTGCTGGCTTTGAAGTCGATGTGGAGTATCTAAATGAATAACTTGATGCAGACTTTGCCAACGGAGGTTATGCAGGCATTGGGTCAAGTTGTTCAAAGTGACGATACAGTCAGAACGTTACTGTTATCACTCTTATGTTTATCACAAAGAAGTGATGCAGAACTCGTTTGGTTAGCAAAACTATGCGGGTGCGAGCCACAAAAGGTGTTGGATACGCCGACGATTTTGCACCGATGTACAACAGCACAATTGATCAAATTGGTGCAACAGCCTGAATTTTGTGATGAGCATCAGCTTCGTTATTTTGCGAAAAAACTGAGTATTGAAAATTTCACAAACGAACAGGAACTAAGAGATGCTATTATAAAAGCGTGTGTACTTAATGACACGCGCTTATTATTGCATAGTTTATGGCATCCAATGTTATGCCCAGTCTCCTTATTACCTTGGTTAGCATGGTCTGTTTCAGTTGATGAATGGGATGAGTCGTGGAGTGAGGCGCTTAAAAGACAGGTTATTCGAGATGCATTTGAAGTTCATAAATATAAAGGGACACCTTATGCGCTGCAAAAAGCGCTAGACAGCTTAAATATTAAAACTGAAGTGAAAGAGTGGTGGCAGCAAGATGATGCGAGGCGAGGCACGTTGCAAGTATGGGCGCTTATCAATAGTAATCTAGATAAGCACCAACAAGGCATTTTGACGACAGAAATGATGCGTAAGATCCAACGCGTGATCAATCGAGTCAAGCGCGGCTCTATTCACATCGATATACAGTTGGGGTTGGCATTTAAAGAGCAAATGGGTGTTTTTGGTGCAGCATTCAACCCTATTATTCATCGTGATACGAGCTTCACTGGCTCAGGGGTAAAGCCGCCTCAAAAGAAGGGGGTAGCCTCTCTCTTTGGTAATAGTACCTTACGTCAATGCCATCAAATATCTCTTTTAGGTGGAGAAGTGAAGCCTGAACCTGTTTTGCAACAACTCTCTGTTGGGGCAGGATTCAATTACTTAAAGTCTTATCATCTCTCTGTCTTAGGTCAAGGTGTTCTTCCTAATAACCATGTTGGTATAAGTCACCTAAGCGCTTTACCTAGGCAGCTGATAATTCAACATTTTAATTTATAAGGAGCGACCTATGTCAGCATTAACTTTGCAGTTTACGCAAGTCGGGCTTGATGCACTATTAGTAGCAAAAGCCAATGGAAAAAAAGCGCAGATCAGCCATATGGCGTTTGGAGATGCCAGCTACAGCCCTTCTCAAACACAAACCAGCTTAAGAAGCTTAAAAGAATTACAGCCAATTCGTGATGATAACTATCAGGCTGACGAGAACCATCAGGTCACCGTTGTTGCATTGTTCGATAAGGCCATAACCGCACCAGAGTATGCAATTCGTGAAGTCGGAGTATTTATTCAAGTTGATGAACCGGCTGGTAGCGATGAAAACTTAATTTTATTAGGGGTCTATTCAGAACCAAATCGAACATTGGGGTATCGCACCCCTGATGTCAAAATATTGCAAAGTGTCACCTTAAGTTTGGCGCAGTTACCTTCTGGCAGTGTAGAAATAAAACCGGGCATAGATAATTTTAATGTTTTACTCGACAACGAGTTAGCAGACTTAACCTTGGTACAGATTGATACGATGCATCGTCAGCTTAAACAAGAGTTTAGAATAGCCCAGTTAGAACGAGCTTGATGAAATTCTCTCTCATAACGTCCAATGAATAAATGGAAAATCAATTTTAATAAAGGCAGGATATGTCAAATCAAAACCTTACAATTACCGAAAAGCTAACTCATGTTTCAGAGCGAGCAAATGCGCTATGTGATACGGTTCAAGCACAATTAGGCAACATAAACTCAACTCTAGATAGTAAGCTACTAGAATTCAAGACTCAAATGGAAAACGCATTAGGTGACTTTAATCATGATACTAATCATGCCATTCAAGAGGTTGAACAGCTTAAAAGCGAGGTTATAGCGGATAACAATCAAAAGCTAGCTGAGTTCAAGGCTAAATATCATAACGAAACTCATCTGGATTTGTTAACCATGCCACTGAATAAAAATGCCTTTTTAATTGCTGGTGAAAATGGAAACCCTTTAGATGGATACGGTTCAGTAGGCAGCGTTAATATCTATGCTGTTCACCCATTCACAAAAGGTTTTGAAGGACCATACCTTGATAGTCCGCCAGCTAATACTGCAGAATCTTTAGAATCTGCAACAGATTCAACCCCTTTTTACTTTGGAAGGTATTACAAGGGACCTCGTGCTAGCCGAGGTGGTTTATATGATGGTTGGAATGGTCTGGGTACAGTAAATCATGGTCATTTGTTAAAAGTGCATAAACCAGCGGGAGAGCAACATCATTATAACAATCGCTTGTTGATACCAATTCAACATTTTAAACGAACAAAAGCGCGATTGAGAGGTTATGTCTACGTTTCAAAGGGTCCATTGTCTTTCCGCGCTGGTGTTACTGACTCCAATATTCAGATTGATGTACCTAACAGAGGCGAGTGGTATTTCATTGATGAAATTATAACTAATAGTGAAATTACAAAAGGATATTTCAGTATAGTGATTCAACATGAAGAAGAGTGTGAATTGTACTTTGCCATGCTGAACATTCACTCCGTACAGGGTAACCATTCAAATGAAACATTAATTCAAAGAGATTTTTAAGCATGGAAATTAAATATAATAATGAAAAGGTTGTTTTTCACTCACTAGTTTCTCTTAAAGATGCGGCCATAATGCTGAATGCGCCTGATATTGATAGCTTAGAGGTAATTTATACATTTAATGAAATTAATTTACTTAGAGTTAAAGCATATAAAGCTGAATCTGACCCACTTTATATGTCTTGGCAATTCGACCAAACGAGCGAAGCTGAGCAAGCTTGGCGTTCTAAAGTTGAAGAAATCAAAGCACGATATCCTTTTCCTGCTTAAATAGTTCGCATTTTATTCGGGCATTTCGTCCATTCTCGCTCTGTTAGAGCATTTTCCGTACAAAGAGACATGTTATGCAACGTTATACCTTAGTTAACAAGGTACACGAGTGTTTGTCTGTGGGTCTTCAAAATGTGCAAGTTGGCTTATTAAAGCCTATTCAGCCATACCCAGACCTCACTCAGATTGCTCAGTTAACCATAAAATTGCTCAATGAAAGGCAGGCCAGTGAGCTGCAAGCCAAAGGGGCAGAGTCTGGCGTGACTTATGGGCCAGCTTCTAATAAAAATCTGAGCCCGAATCCCTGCGATCGTCGAGTGATTTCACTGCAATTAGAACTCGAGCTAGAAGATACTGAACAACAAGTCATTGCACGGCTTGATCAGATCATAAACGAAGCAGAAACGCTTGTTACGGTGGACGAAATGCCCGTACCTTGGCAGCACTTTATCGCGATGTCGTGTGATTTTTCTTTTCGTCACCAGGCTGCATCAACATTGGGCAAAGCAGTGTTAATTTGGGATTTCTATTATCAAGTTGAACCCCCAGCAGAGCCTGATTGTCCGCCAATCACGCAAGTTTATTTGGGTCAAAAAGATGAGACTCATCACTTAATCTATGACAGTCAAAATCTGTAATAAGGAGTTGAAATGTTGTCGAATCAACACCAAACAGATCTGGCTTTATCAGATATTCAACAGCGATTGGCTAAGTTAATTAACGTCGGTACGGTGGAAGAAGTCGATTATGAACAGGCTAAAGTACGCATTCGTATGGGGGAGTGGCTGAGTGCCAAGCTACCTTGGTTAACAGGGCAAGCCGCGCATGATATGACTTGGCAAGCCCCTGAAGTTGGTGAGCAAGTTTTAGTTTTAGCCCCCAGTGGAGATACAGCACAAGGCGTAATTTTAGGGTCACTGTACTCCAGAAAAGACACGCATCACAGTCAATCCCAGGTGCTTTCAGATAAAACGGAAGATCAAAGTTTAATCACCCGTATTGCTGAGCTGACGCCTGAAACCAGTGCTGATGTACAGCGCACCCGATATAAAGATGGCGCACTGGTTCAATATGATCGAGCCAATCATCGATATGATATTTTTGTGCCTGACACCGAAGGCGATGAAAAAGCGCAAATCAATATTTATTCTGGCAATGCCATTAACATTGAATGTAAGCATGATGCACACATCAAAGTTGGGCGTAACGCAACAACTCATATTGTGGGTCAAGCGACGGTAAACATTGATGGAGAAGCAAACGTTTCGGTCAAAGATAAAACCAATGTCCATTGCGATAAAAGCATTAATTTGCACGCAGTGGACGAGTTAACTTTGTCATCAGATTCTAAGGTGAATATTCAAGGTGCAGCGGTAGACATCAATGCGGACGGTGCAATCAAGGTAAATGCGGGCGGACAACTTAAGTTAAATGGTGCATCGATAAGCGCACAGGAGTAATGAATATGCCAGCAGTTGCTTTGGACGGCGCAATAACGAATGTTCATGTCGGGTTTGCACCAGGTGTGATTAACGCAACCCAATCTAGTTTTACTGTGGGTGGAAAGCCAATACTAAGACAAGGTGATCCCATCGCGGATCATGTGCTCATTGCAGATCCAACGAAAAAGCACATGGGTATGTCGGTCTCAGCTGGGGCCAGTACTTTTACTGTGGCAGGCAAGCCAGTTGCAAGAATGGGAGACGCTACAAACTGTGGTGGTTTAATTGCCATTGGGTTTGGGAGTTTTTCAGTAGGAGGGTAAACAATGATTGGCATGAATGCCAAAACAGGCAAACCATTAGGTGGGGTAGAACATTTAAAGCAAAGTATTCGTGACATTGTCACAACCCCTCTGGGGAGTAGAGTAATGCGAAGAGATTACGGATGTGGACTATTTGATTTAATCGATAGGCCATTTTCGCAGTCCTTGGTGGGTGAAGTCACCATGAGCATTGCCACCGCACTCGATAGATGGGAACCAAGGTTTGCTTTAGAGGGCGTGTCTGTTAGCCCTAACGGCGAAGGTAAATTGATATTGTCTATAGAAGGATTGTATTTAATCAACGACGAACCTGTAACTATCGAAGGTATACAGGTCTAACTTTTCATAAAACCCAGAGTTCAGTATGTCTGTTCTCTATTTTCATTTTAAGCCACGTTGTATGCAACCGCATGCCGTGGTTTTTTTATATCTAAATTGACATATCTTTAAAGGAGATATCTATGTCACAATTTCTACACGGTGTAGAAGTCATTGAGGCGCAAACTGGTACGCGCCCAGTTAAGACTGTTAAGAGTTCTGTAATTGGCTTAATTGGTACAGCGCCATTTGCAGATACAGACATGTTCCCTGCCAATACGCCCGTATTGGTTGCTGGCCGTCGTGCAGATGCTGCGCCGCTTGTGAATACTGAAAATGCAGATTTCATAGCTAAACTAGCTGAACGAAAAGAAGCAGCTGCGCTTGCAGCAACTCAAGATGATAGCCCAGCTTACTTAACTGCGCTTGAGAAAGCATACAAAGCAAACAATTCAGAAGCGCTAACTGATGAGCAGAAAACTGCAGTAAAAGAAAAGGTTGCAGCTAAAGCAAGAGAATCAGTGGAAGACATTGCCGACTCAGATAAGGGCACATTGTTCAGTGCCATTGACGGCATTTTTGACCAAGCGGGTGCGGCAATTGTGGTGGTGCGTATTGAGGAAGGCCTTGACGACAAAGCAACTGCCACCAATGTTCAAGATAATGTAAAAGCATTTTTAGACGCTGAGTCTGAGCTTGGCTTTGCGCCTCGAATTTTGATTGCGCCAGAATTTACGCATCAGTTTGATGCTGATAATGGCAGTGCAAATCCAGTGGTTGCAGAAATGATTGGTGTTGCTGAGCGTTTGCGTGCCGTTATTATTGCTGATGGCCCAAGTGCAGATGAAAATGTAGACCTAACTAAAGCTAACAGTCTGGCTATTCAGTACCGTCAAACAATCGGCTCTCGTCGAGTATTTGTGGTTGACCCAGGCGTAAAAGTGATGAAAGACGGTATGCCTAAAGTCGAGCCTGCAAGTGCGCGAGTTGCAGGTATGTTGGTGAAGTCAGACAATGACCGAGGCTTCTGGTGGAGCCCGAGTAATACCAATATGAATGGCATTTTAGGCTCAAGCCGTGCGATTGACTTCCAACTAGGTGACCGCAATGCACGTGCAAACCTATTAAATGAGAACGAAGTAGCGACGATTATTCGTCAAAATGGCTTTAAGCTTTGGGGTAACCGTACTTGTTCTGATGATCCTAAATGGGCATTCCTTTCAGTGGTCCGTACCGCAGATATGATTAATGACTCACTGCTTCGTGCTCACATGTGGGCAGTAGACCGCAATATTACAAAAACGTATGTACAGGATGTGGTTGAGAGTGTGCAAGCGTATCTAGACAGTCTAACTGCACAGGGTGCAATTTTGGGTGGTAAAATTTGGGCGGATGAAGACCTTAATACACCAGCAAATATTCAAGCGGGTAAAGTGTTCTTTAGCTTTGACTTTACGCCACCAACACCTGCTGAACACATCACTTTCAAAAGCATTCTAACTAATAACTACCTTGAGGAAATCGTATAATGGCTGCGTCTCCAAAAATTCTAAAAAAATCACAACTATTCGTCGATGGCAAAGGTTACTTAGGCATTGCAGATGAAGTTACATTACCAAAAATTACAGTCAAGACACGTGAAGTCACTTCAGGTTTTCAAGCGCCAGTTGAACTAGATGTGGGCCAACTAGAAAAGTTAGAAGGTTCTATGACACTGCTTGAGTACAACTCAGATGCAATGAAGTTACTTGGTGGCTGGGATGATAAAACGGTTGGCGTCACCATTCGTGGTGCTATCCAAGCTCAAGGCAATGCACCTCAGCCTGTAGTTGTTTCTTTGCAAGGTTTCTTCAAAGAAGTGGATATGGGTAACTGGAAAGATGGCGAAGAAGCTAAACTAACGCTTCAATACGCTGTACAGAAATATAAGTTAGAAATTAACGGTGAAGTTATTTATGACATCGACTTATACAACGACAAGCGCATCATTAATGGTCGAGATCAAATGGCGCTGCTTCGCGCGGCAATCGGAGCTTAATGTATGACTGAAATCATTGAACTGAATTACCCAATTACGGTCGACGGGCATGAGTATGCAAAATTGACGATGAGGCGACCAAAAGTACGCGATCGTTTGATGGTTGATAGAGCTGATATCAGCGAGTCAGAAAGTGAAATCCGTTATTTCTCACATCTTTGTGAAGTGTCCCCTCAAGTTGTTGAAGAGTTAGATTGGAGTGACTTTGTTAAGTTACGCGAAGCGCTTCAAGCTTTTCTCGTATCCCGCCCAGCCGTTTAAAAGCAATGGTTATTGCCCTAGCGAAGTATACAGGGTGGGGATTACAAGAACTCAACAGCCTAACCGAAGAAGAGCTTATCGAGTGGTTTGAAGCGGCAGTTGATTACAAAGAATCAATAGAGGCGGGGTAACCCGCTTCTTTTTTTAGTATTAATACTTCAATGACTTATAAATAAAAAAGGTCATTTAAATATCAATATTTTGTTGTGTTGCCCTTTCACAGCAAGTCATTACTCATTCCTAAACATTCTCATTCCCAGGTATTGCTATGAAAAATCAGGGAAAGTCAAAAAATGACTTATCAAAAAATAAAGTTAAAAATCGTTTGGCTAAGCAATTAGACACTAACATTTATACGAAATTGGGTGAGACGATTTCTCAGTTGAAAGATCAAAGTTCCTCGCCACAAGTTTCTTCAATTACAACAGTACTGACTGAGTTTGCAAATGCACAAGTTAAAAATTTACTTGGCGGGGGGAGTGATTCGTTTTCAAAACACATGAAATCGTTCAAACCAGAATCCCACAAAGATGTTTACTCGACAGGAAGTTTTGAAGACCAGTCCAGCAAGGCACCAGATAGTGTCACTCAAGTCGACATAAAACACAAAGCGCCCGATGTTGGCTTAAACAGTGTGGCTGATGCAATTGCGGCATTAGATTTTTCGCAGATGCAACAAGCGGTAAAAATAGACTTGAAACAGCTGCAGACAACAGTACCTAAACTGATTGATAGTTTACAGGTGAGTGAGATGTATCAGGCTGTTAAGGAGTCTGTGGCAACGAACTTGAGCAGTGTGCAAATTTCACATTTTAGGCGAGAACTAACAGCACTCGAAAATGCTGCACCAAGTATTAGTCAGTCACTCAAGGTAGAAGAGATCAACGATGTGGTGACCATCGCTGGCCAGCAACTTAACCAATTAGATTTAGCTGGTGCCTTGAAAAAAGAGGCTGATCAGATTTTAGTCTCATCACCAGCCTTTGTTGAAAGTTTAGGTTTTGAATCGATCTCAAACACCATTGAAAATGCGTTGCCTGCTGTGGATATTAGTGCTGTCGTTGAAGACAATTTAAATTCACTTACAACAGCTACACCTGAGTTACTAAATGCATTCAGTTTTTCAAATACGGCCGATCTGGTTGAACAAGCATTACCAGCGATTAAGCGTTTAGACACAGCTAAAATAGCAGCGGGTGATTTAACAAGTTTACACAACGCTTTGCCAGAACTGTTGTCCGCAATCGATCTGACTGAATTGCAAAAATCTATTTCGCAAAATATACCTGCACTTTCACAGCTAGATATCGCAGGAGTAATGCAAGGTGATCTCGCTTCTTTAATAGACACATTGCCAGATGTGATGCATTCAGCAGGTCTTAAAAATGTCTCGATTGAATTGGCAAAAGCATTACCTGCATTAAAACAATTAGACATCAAGGGCATGGCTCATGGTGACATATCAAGCTTAGTCAATGTCGCCCCTAAACTATTGAATGCGGCGGGGCTAGATCAAGCTGCCAATGTTTTTAGTAATGCTCTGCCAGCGATGCAACAATTAGATCTAAAGAGTCTTGCAGATGGTGATGTTTCAAGTTTAATTGAGGCTGCCCCCAGTTTATTTAGTGCTTTTGGACTAAATGATACATCTACTGCCATTCGCAAAGCGCTTCCTGCGATACAACAATTAAATCTCAAAAACATAGCCGATGGTGATATATCGAGTTTGATGCAGATAGCACCTGACCTATTTGATGCAGTTGGCTTAGACCAAGCCTCAGAAGTAATGAGCAAGGCCTTACCAGCTATTGAGCAGTTAAACTTAAGTCATATTGCTCAAGGTGATATTTCGAGTTTAATTGAGGCTGCCCCTGGCTTACTCAGTGCAGTTGGGTTTGATAAGCTTGGCACAACCATAGGCAATGCTTTACCTGCGCTAAAAAAACTTGATGTTAATGGCATTCTATCTGGCGATATAAATTCATTGGTGCAACAAGCGCCTGCATTACTGAATGCGTTTGGATTACAAGATGCTGCAGGCTTTGTGACTAAGCATGCGGGCTTGATAAATAAATTAGATTTTAATGGGATTTTAAAGGGGGATCTTACTTCAATAAGTAATTCAATGCCCGAAATTCTGTCGACCATTGGTTTGGACGATATTGGATTAGAATCCTTATTTGATGACAATGAACCTGAACCGAAATCATCAAAAAAGAAAAAGCCAAGTGCGAATAAAAGACGCAAGAAAAGATCAAATAGAGCGCTTAAAAAGTCTAAATCGGCTTTTCGAACACTTGAATCGGATTTTGTTGAGCCAGCGCAAACACAATTACAAAAAGGGAATAACCCTCAGAATAAACCGACCAATTATAAAAGTGCGAAAGTAAAACAATCAGCAACCAATAAGCTCCTTAAAAATTCAAACGTAATGACTAAATCGAGCGGTTGGTTTAAGGGGTTAATGAAAGGTCCAATGAAGTTATTGGGTAAAGCGTCTGGCCCAATCAATGCCATCTTAGGTGCCGCTGATGTTGCGTCAACTCTTAACGATGATTCCCTTACAAATAAAGAAAAATCGAGTGAAGTAGGCGCTTCAGTGGGTAGCACAGTCGGGTCTACTGCGGGCATGGCCATTGGTGCTACCTTAGGATCAATTATACCTGGATTTGGCACCGCTGTTGGTGGCGCAATCGGCAGTTGGGTTGGTGGACTTGCTGGTGAAGCTGTTGGTGGTTGGCTAGGTGACGGCGTTGGTTCATTGTTATATGGAAACAATGATAAAGCATCGTCAGAATCAAATGGCAATCGCGAGACTGAGCAAACGCTTTCACTCGCAACCCGTCTTTCGCAAAATAATGTTAAAGACAGCCTGTCTGCTTCAGATAATACATTATCAACTAATGTTATTCAGTTTCCTGCAAGTCAGGCTGTCCAGTTAATGTCTGGATCAAATAATGCGCAAGGCCCATTAAGCGTAGCCACTGACATGAAAGAAATGGCAGGGGAAACAGATAAAACCTCATTTGAGCATGTCGCTTTAAATGCCAATGTTGTTTATTTACAGGGCATTAATAGGTCAGTCGAAGATAATGACAGCACTTCGGGTAGCAAGGAGTTTGCTCAGATATCGGCAGTAAATACAAAGTTTAACTCGATAGAGCGCTCTCTTGCTACATCCACAAGCGCTGAAGGGGTGTCTCAAAACACCACGAAAGAAAATCCGTTTTTTGAGAGTGCACTCAATTTTGTTAAAGACCATGTCATTAATGAAGCTGGTGCCGTTCTTGGCACGATGGCTGTTATTGAGCAATTCTCTGGCGCTGAAAATAAAAAAGGGAAAAAACCTCGCAAAAGAAAACATCCTAAGCATCATAAACTTGGCGATAACAAGAAGACGATGCGTAATAAAAAGTCCGCCAAATCAGGGTTTTTCTCTAAGAAATGGCATAAGTTTAGAAAACAGTCACCTTTAGAAAAGGCGTCATCAATTGCAAATTATGGCAGTCATATTTTGAATGCGCATACTGTACTCGATGCTTTGACGAGCAAAAACTTAAATCGTGCAGAGAAGGTAGATAAAGTCGGCAGTACTTTGGCTGGCGCAGCAAGTGCTGAGATAATTTCAAGTATGTTTGGAAAATCTAAACACCCATTACTCCGTGCGATTGCTCCTGTTGGTGCTTACATTGCGAATACAAAAATCTCGCAAGCTTCAAATGGGATGTTCAGTTCACTATTTGGTTTAAATAAAGATGAGTCTGTAAAAGGAAGCCAAGATGTTTCTATATTGGCTTCCCCAGAAAAGCTCAACAGCAAGCCACAGAATAAACAAGAACACCCTGAGGCACAAAAGCAACCAATTAATATGACGGTGAATGCCAATATTTCTGTGCATGGTACTGCCAATCAAAAGCCAGAAGACATTGCTTTAGAAGTGAAAAGAGTTTTGGAAATGCAGCAAGAGCAAGCATTAAGAGATGTTTCATCGCGATATTACAACCAAGTCGCTTAATTTTTAACAGCATGATTTATATCACTAAAGCCATTCTATCGTCAGAAAGGCTGAATTATATTTAAGAGGTTTTAATGGAAAAAGTCAGACAATCTAATTACATGATGATGCTAGGAGGGTTTGAGTTTTCTGTGAGTTCGGCTGCATTTGATAAATTAAGCTATAACACCACTTATCGATGGAAATCTCATGATACGGCAACAGATAAAAACAGCCCTGTTATGCAATTTATCGGTATTGGCGACCAGACAATGGAGCTAGAGGGAACGATTTACCCCCAGCTGGTCAGAGATGGCTTACATCAGTTGGATAAGATGAGAGCAGAAGCCGTCAAAGGGCAGCCTTTGAAGTTGGCTTATGTAGAAGACAAGGGTAAATCAAGCCCGAATGTAGGTCGGGTAATAGGAGATTTTGTGATTGAGTCAATAAATGAAACACGGACTTTATTTCTGAACGATGGCATCCCAAGAGAAATTCAATTCACAATGCGGCTTAAGCGTTATGATGGAAGTGAGGGTAAATAAGTATGGCTGGTGTCTATTACATTACGCGAGACGGGGATTGCTTAGACCTTATTTGTTATAAACATTATGGTGTGATGTCAGGTGCTGTGGAAATGGTGCTGGATAATAACTATGGTTTGGCAGAACTAGGTGCAATTTACCCTGAGAATATTCGAATATATTTGCCAGACATGCCAGTAAAAGAGGTGATTAACGAAATTAATATTTGGGATTAGTTTATGAAGCATTTTCAGCCATTTTATTCAGTAAAAACTTCAGGAAATGAAATTGCTAAAAAATTACGAGATCGCCTTGTAGAAGTCTCAGTGACTCAGCGATGTGGTCTCGTTAGCGATACCTGTCATGTTAAGTTTGATAATTTACCCTCGGCGCAAATTAAGCTACCAAAAGAAACCGATACGATAGAAATCGCAATGGGCTACAAGTCTGGTACTGAGGATGCGGATGCGAAGTTGATTGGACTTGGAAAATATGTAGTAGGGGAGTTTCAAGTTAAAGGGCCAATTAGATCTCTTGATATTTACGGTAACAAGTTAAATTGGCATGAGGGGTTTAAATCACCAAAGGCATTTACATGGGAAAGTAGTAATGAAAATCCATTGTTACTAAGGGATCTAGTCAATGCTATTGCCGATAAAAATAGTCTGAATGCAGCAGTGGACGAAAGTTTAGGGCAAACGGTTTTACCACACATTGAGCAAAGTGAAAGTGATATGCAGTTACTAACTCGATTGGCAAATCAGTATGATGCTTTTATGAAGGTCATTGAAGACAAACTATTATTTATACCTAAGGGAACTGGTAAAACGCTCTCAGGAAAATCTGCGAAAGCTTCAATAATTTCTCCTTCTCAAATTGTTGATTGGCGTTTTAAACAACATAACAGTCAAATCATTAGAACAGTTGAAGCTAGGTATTATGATTTCGAGTTAGCTGAACAAAATACATTCAAACAAGGTAGTGGCGAGCCGAGTTATCAACTTCCCTATATTTACAGCGATGAATTTAATGCTGAACAGGCTGCAAGAGGAAAGTTGCAACAATTTAAACGGACACATCAAGTTTTATCCTTGGTTGTATGGGGAGATGCGAATATAAAAGCAGGAACCGTCATCAAATTCGAAGGTGACAAGCCACCAGTAAATGGGTCCTGGTTTGTTGAAACCGTCACGCACACTATAAATGGCTTAGGTTTTATTTCACATGTAACGTGTGAAAGTCTTAACAGCTAGATATTTTACTTCCAGAATCTACTTTCTTCTCAACCAAAGCCATCGACCTGTTTTTTTACTATTTAAAAGAGGAGGTTGATGTGCCCCTTCTGATTTAGGGCATGCAGATTTTAAAAAATAAATCTTAATCTTCAACTATTTATTTTAGAGAATATTTTTTGTATGCGTTTTTTCTTAGCTTCTAAAGTATTTCTCATTAAATTTTCTGTGTACCTTTAAACCCTAAAAGCAGTCTTTATTTTAGACATCTAAACATCTAGAGGTTGAATTTTTCGGCTTTACGTTCATAATGACAGCCATAAATTAAGTTGGGGGAAATTGTATGCCGATCACCGTAAAAGATGAGTTACCTGCTATTGCCACACTCAGACATGAAAATGTCTTCGTGATGCCGAAATCACGTGCAAGAACGCAGGAGATCCGTCCTATGCGCTTGGCAATTCTCAACCTCATGCCCAACAAAGTTGAAACCGAAGTGCAGTTTATTCGTTTGCTTGCGAATACCCCGCTTCAGGTTAACGTCGATTTATTACGATTAGATACGCACCGTAGTTCAGAAAATTCTGAGCAACACTTAGATATGTTCTATCGCTACTTTTCTGATGTAAAAGATGAAAACTACGATGCCATGATTATCACAGGTGCACCGCTGGCTCATCTGGAATATGACGATGTCATTTACTGGCAAGAACTCAAAGAGTTATTTGATTGGGCTGAAAACCATGTGACCTCAACATTATTCTCTTGTTGGGCAGCTCATGCGGGCTTGTACCATCATTATGGTTTAAAGCGTGAACTGCGTGACGATAAACTATGTGGCGTATTTAAGCACCGTTGTTTGTTTGAGCATGGTGCGCTAACTCGTGGTTTTGACGATGAGTTTTTAGTACCGCATTCTCGCTATGGTCACATTGAACTAGCTAAAATACAAAATACGCCTGAACTTGCGGTGTTAGCTGGCTCTGAAAAGGTCGGTGCGTATTTAATTAAAAACCAGTCGGGAAGTCAGGTTTTTTTAACAGGCCACCCTGAATATGATGCTGATACTTTGCAAAAAGAATATTTACGCGACCTAGCCAAAAGCCCGGATGCGCCTAAGCCAGAAGGGTACTTTCCGAATAACGATGCTGAACAAAAGCCGAGTAAAACATGGCAAAGTCATGCCTTTTTGTTATTCTCAAATTGGCTGAATTATTACGTTTACCAAACAACCCCATACGATATTAACCTAGTTAGCCAAGATGTAAGGACTAACAACTATGCCGAATAAAAGTGCAGCCTTAAAAGAGGCTTTAAAACAACGTATTCTTATTTTAGATGGCGCCATGGGTACCATGATCCAAGAATATAAATTTGAAGAAGAAGATTATCGCGGCGAGCGCTTTAAAGATTGGCATGTGTTAGTGAAAGGCAATAACGATTTATTAAGCCTAACTCAACCTGATGTCATTGCAGATATTCATCGTAAATATCTAGCTGCAGGTGCTGACATTATTGAAACAAACACCTTTAATGCGACTACCATTTCGATGGAAGATTACGAAATGGGTAGTTTGAGTCGTGAAATCAACCTTGAGTCGGCTAAATTAGCACGTAAAATTTGTGATGAGTTCACTGAACAAGAGCCGCACAAACCGCGCTATGTTGCAGGTGTACTAGGTCCAACATCTAAAACGTGTTCAATCTCACCAGATGTGAACGACCCTGGTTATCGTAATATTACCTTTGATGCATTGGTTGAGGCGTATATTGAGTCTACGCTTGCTTTGATTGAAGGTGGTGCAGATTTAATTTTGATTGAGACGATTTTCGATACTTTAAATGCTAAAGCTGCATCATTTGCTGTAGAAGAAGCGTTTGAACAAGCAGATATTACACTGCCAGTGATGATCTCAGGTACTATTACCGATGCTTCTGGTCGCACACTATCAGGCCAAACAACAGAAGCTTTCTATAATTCAATTCGCCACATTAAACCTATTTCAATTGGTTTGAACTGTGCTTTAGGCCCAGACTTATTACGTCCTTATGTTGAAGAGCTGTCGCGCGTGTGTGAAACCTTTACTTCAGTGCATCCTAATGCGGGTTTACCGAATGAATTTGGTGAGTACGACCTAGAAGCCGATGAAATGTCAGTAGAAATAATCGACTGGGGCAAAGAAGGCTTCATCAATATCGTCGGTGGCTGTTGTGGTACAACACCTGAACATATTAAGGCATTTGCTAATGGCCTTGCGCAAATTAAACCAAGATCTCTGCCTGAGCTAGATGTGCGTATGCGCTTAGCGGGCCTTGAAGCGTGTAACTTGAATTAGGAAGTATCAGATGACGCAACAAAATACCGCAATTTTTACCAACGTTGGTGAGCGTACCAATGTTACTGGTTCTGCAAAATTCAAACGCCTAATTTTAGAAGAAGATTACGAAACAGCCCTTGATGTTGCGCGTGAGCAAGTAGAGAGCGGCGCACAAGTTATCGACATCAACATGGATGAAGCCATGTTAGACTCGAAAGCGGCGATGACCAAATTCTTAAATCTGATTGCTTCTGAACCAGACATTTCTCGCGTCCCTATCATGGTTGACTCGTCTAAATGGGAAGTCATTGAAGCGGGCCTAAAATGTATTCAAGGTAAGGCGATCGTTAACTCGATTTCACTGAAAGAAGGTGAAGAGCCGTTTATCCGTCAGGCTAAAATCATCAAGCGATTCGGCGCTGCAGCCGTTGTCATGGCATTTGATGAAACAGGTCAAGCCGAAACAGCCGACCGCAAATTCGAAATTTGTGAACGTTCTTACCGTATTTTGGTGGACCAACTAGGCTTCCCACCCGAAGACATCATCTTTGACCCGAATATCTTTGCGGTAGCAACAGGTATTGAAGAGCATGATAACTACGCGGTCGACTTTATCGAAGGCACACGTCGCATTAAGCAAAACTTGCCGCACTGTAAAGTGTCGGGCGGTGTATCGAACGTATCTTTCTCGTTCCGTGGCAATAACCCAGTACGTGAAGCCATTCACTCAGTGTTCTTATACCACGCCATTCAAGCTGGCATGGACATGGGCATTGTGAATGCTGGTCAGCTTGCAGTTTATGATGATATTCCCCTTGAGCTGAGAAAAGCCGTAGAAGATGTTGTATTAAATACCGATCCTGGCGCAGGTGAGCGACTGGTTGAGTTGGCACCTAAATATTCTGGCTTGGCACAAGCTGAAAAAGTGGAAGATTTAGAGTGGCGAACTTGGTCAGTCGAAAAGCGTTTAGAGCACGCACTTGTTAAAGGCATAACCGAATATATTGAAGAAGATACCGAAGAGTGTCGCGCTTCAATGGACAAACCAATTCAAGTGATTGAAGGCCCGTTAATGGATGGCATGAACGTAGTGGGTGACTTGTTCGGTGCCGGTAAAATGTTCTTGCCTCAGGTTGTAAAATCAGCCCGTGTAATGAAACGTGCGGTTGCTTACCTTGATCCTTATATCGAAGCGGAGAAAGAAGAGGGCGCCACCAATGGTAAAATCATCATGGCAACGGTTAAAGGCGACGTACACGACATCGGTAAAAACATTGTGGGCGTAGTACTGCAATGTAATAACTATGAAGTGGTTGATTTAGGCGTGATGGTACCAGCTGAGAAAATTTTGCAAACTGCCATTGATGAAAAAGCCGATGCCATTGGTCTATCGGGCCTTATTACGCCATCGCTCGATGAAATGGTTCATGTTGCGAAAGAAATGACGCGTCGTGGTTTTGATATTCCATTATTAATTGGTGGTGCTACCACTTCTAAAGCTCATACTGCGGTTAAAATTGAGCCTCAATACGACAAAGGTGTAGTGTATGTAAACAATGCCAGCCGTGCGGTAGGTGTGGTATCCAGTCTATTGAGCAAAACACAAAAACCGGAATTTTTAGCAAAAACCACAGCCGAATACGAAAAAGTGCGTGAGCAACAAGCACGCAAAAAGCCACGTAGTAAACCTGTAACTATCCAACGTGCCCGTGATAATGCCGCAAAGCTTGATTGGGATAGCTACATGCCACCTGTTCCGAAAAAGCTCGGTGTTACAGAGTTTAGAGATGTAAGCATCACAACATTACGCGAATATATCGACTGGACGCCTTACTTCATGACTTGGTCATTGGCTGGTAAATTCCCTCGTATTCTCGATGACGAAATTGTCGGTGAAGAGGCGAAAAAGCTTTATCACGATGCCAATGCCATGCTTGATGAGTTTGAAAAAACACAAGCGCTGAAACCACTTGGTGTGATTGGCTTATTCCCAGCGAATCGTGTAGGTGATGACATTGAAATCTACACAGATGAAACTCGTTCTGAAGTATTAGAGTTAAGTTGTCACTTACGTCAGCAAACGGAGAAAACTGATTTTCCAAATTACTGTTTAGCTGATTATGTCGCGCCGAAAGGCACACCTGACTACTTTGGTGCATTTGCTGTAACTGGCGGCCTAGAAGAAGACGACTTAGCTGAAGCGTTCGATGCACAGCAAGATGACTACAACAAGATCATGGTTAAGGCGGTTGCTGACCGTTTAGCCGAAGCGTTTGCTGAATATCTTCATGAGCAAGTTCGTAAAGAGTACTGGGGTTATGCAGCTGATGAAAACCTCAGTAATGAAGAGCTTATTCGCGAAAACTATCAAGGTATTCGTCCTGCTCCAGGTTATCCTGCATGCCCTGAGCACACAGAGAAGAAAAAGATCTGGTCGTTACTGCAAACTGAAGATCGCATCGGTATGCAGCTAACTAGCTCATATGCAATGTGGCCGGGTGCTGCCGTATCGGGGTGGTATTTCTCTCACCCTGATTCAAAATATTATGCGGTGGCGCAAATCCAAAAGGATCAGGTTGAAGACTACGCCAAGCGAACCAACATGAGTCTTGAAGAGGCAGAGCGCTGGTTGTCACCAAACCTTGGCTATGAGCCTGAATAAGCTTCAGCTTAATATCAAATCACTTTCAAAAGCACTTACTTAGTTAAGTGCTTTTTTATGCAACACTTTTCCTGTAGAGCTTTTACTTAGAACCGAGATTACTTTTGTACGAAAACTTCTTATAATTAATTAGGGATGAAATTAATTATTCATGAAGCTTTTATCTAACCTTATATTTTCTTGATTTAAATCGTGCAAATTAGATTGGTATTTTTATTTATAGATGAAAGCTATTCTTGACAAAAAGGTCTTCCATGCTCGGACAACAAGCAAAATTCAACAAAGCGGTGTTTTACCCCGCCTCTATCGTGATCCTTCTAATGGTGTTAGCCACAGTTTCTGCGCCGAATATGGCAAAGTCATTATTTGCAGATATTCAAAATGCTATCACGATAAATGGCAGTTGGTTCTATGTACTTACCGTTGCCATTATTTTGGGCTTTGTATTGTATTTAAGCTTGTCGCGATTTGGTTCTGTTAAGCTTGGGCCTGATCATGCGACTCCTGATTACTCATTAGGTACTTGGATCTCTATGCTCTTTGCAGCAGGCATGGGAATAGGCTTGATGTTTTTTGGCGTGGCAGAACCTATTATGCACTATTTGTCTCCGCCAACGGCAGAGCAGGGCTCTTTAGAAGCCATCAAAGAAGCCATGAAAATTACCTTTTTCCATTGGGGTTTTCATGCTTGGGCCATTTACGCCATCGTTGCTTTGGTATTGGCTTATTTTAGCTATCGTCATAAGCTACCTTTAACATTACGCTCTGCGCTTCATCCAATCATTGGCGATAAAATTTATGGCTGGCAAGGTCACTTAGTCGATATTTTTGCGGTTGTGAGTACGGTTTTCGGTGTGGCGACTTCATTGGGTTTAGGTGCAAGTCAGGTAAATGCCGGACTTAATTATTTACTTGAATTTGACGTCAGCCAAACAAATCAAGTCATTATCATGGTGGTCATCACTGCATTGGCGTCAGTGTCGGTGGCAACAGGATTAGATAAAGGCATTAAAATGCTTTCAGAAGCCAATATGCTATTGGCGATAGCGTTGCTTGCATTTATCTTCATACTAGGTCCTAGCGTATTCTTACTTCAAGCCTATGTGCAAAACGTTGGCGCTTATCTCTCAGAAATTGTCTCGAATACATTCAACTTATTTGCTTATGAAAAGAAAAGTTGGATTGGCGGTTGGACCATTTTCTATTGGGGTTGGTGGTTAGCTTGGGCACCTTTTGTCGGTTTATTTATTGCACGTATTTCAAAAGGCAGAACCATTAGGGAATTCGTATTAGGCGTGATGGTGGTGCCAACGGCATTTACACTGCTTTGGATGACTGTTTTCGGAAATAGTGCAATTTACATGGTGGTTGAGCAGGGGGCTCAGCAAATTGCAAATATGGTGAGCGAAAACTCTGCTGTGGCTTTATTTGTGTTCTTAGAACAATTCCCTTGGTCAACAATATTAACGCTTTTGTCGGTGGCCATGATTGTGATTTTCTTTGTCACATCTTGTGATTCAGGCGCTATGGTAATCGATATGCTGTGTTCAAATGGTGAGAATGATACACCAGTTTGGCAGCGTCTATTCTGGGCAATAAGTGTTGGTGTTGTTGCAGCTGTGCTCAGTTTAGTAGGTGGTCTAGAAGCCCTGCAAACTATGACGATTGCCAGTGCTTTGCCATTCTCACTTGTGCTTCTGTTTTCATGTTTTGGGTTAGTGAAAGCCCTTGAAGTAGAAAGCGCAAAGCGTGAGAGCTTGCAGCATCATGCTGTGATAAATATGAGTGGAGAAGAAACCGCAGATTGGAAAGAAAAACTGAATAACATAGTCTCAACGCCAGATAAAAAAGACATCAATCAGTTTTTAAATAAAGAAGTGAAACGTGCGTTCAAAGCGTTAAAAGCACAGTTTGAACTAAATGATATTGAGGTAGAAATTAAAACTTCAGAAAAGAGTATTTCTCTCGTCGTGAACCACGGTGAAGAGCATGACTTTATTTATGGTGTGTATAAAAAAGAACACGTGCAACCAAGCTTTAGTCATGATCAAGAAGAAGGCTTTGAGAGTTATTACCGTGCAGAAGTTCATCTACTTGAAGGTGGTCAGGATTATGACATTATGGGCTGGTCTGAAAGCGCTGTGATCAATGATGTGATTAATCAATATCAAAAGCACATGCACTTTTTGCACATTTTACGTGATGAAGGACCTGTTTCGTAAGCGTATTAGTTATGACTGAAAATATGCGTTGAGTGCATATTTTAGAACTTAAAAAGGGTGACATTATGTCGCCCTTTTAGTTATTTAATTCTCTTATAAAGAGAATGTTCTTGCTACTGAAAGTACGATACGTTCATCTGCTGTATCCCAATCTAGGTTGGTATTTTCAGCGGCCACTTCAATATTAAAACCTTCGTAGCTTGTCTGATAAGCTAGACGATAGTGATGGTAAGATTTGCCAGTTGCTTGCCAACTATATTTATCACCATCTAATGAATTTGAGATATCAAAACTGGCCCTTAGGTTGTGGTTCGGCGCAAGCTCGACGGTGTGTGCCACCATCGCTATCGTATGGCCTGCATCTGTTCCGAAATAATCCCAGCTATACCAGAAGTTAAACTCGGTATTACCTAGCTCATTGTTAAAACCGAACTTGGCATATACTTCAGGGTAGTTACCGTCACTAGAAGCGCTGTCACCATGATACGTGTAATAAGCGATACCATAGTCAATGCTCCATTGGCTGTTTAATTCAGCGTAGCGGCCTAAATAGAAATCCCACTCTAAGTTAGTGTCAGTACCAAAATCGACATTCGATGCCCAAGAGCCAGCATATACGCCATTATCGAATGCTTTATCAAGGCTCGCTTGAATAGCAGGGCCATTATCGGTTTGGCTAACACCATTGAAAGTATAATCAGATGCGCCAGTAATGGTTGTACTCCAATCTGCCATTGCCAAATTTGAGCATAGCGCGAGAGAAATAAGAGATGTTTTAATCATTGTTGTCATAATTAGCTTACTGTTTCTATTTTTGTATAGTCGATTTCATTTTCTTTTGGTGAACCTTCAATATTGGCTACGGCTTTGTACTTTTGCACTAAGATGTAACCAAAACAGGCGAAGAAAATGCCGATCACAATGGCGCCAACCCATTGTATCTGTAAAAAGTTAAGTTTGAATAGTAGGGTCAACAGAGACAGTGCCGCGATGTTTAGCGCAATGTATTTTGCTTTGCCTAGTTTTTGAACTGTGAGTCCTAAATTATCTGTATATAAACGCACAAGCGAGTCGAGTGAGTTGATCACAAATACAATACCAACAAATACCATAGCAAAATTCACTAAACCATCTGTGGCAATGCCTGCTTCATGGTAGTGGTAAAGCACCGCGAACCAAGCTGCAATTGGAATTGATGGGAATACCAACATCGCAGCAAGTACTTGATAGGTCTTTAGTCCGCCCACGAAACGTGAAGTAAATTGACCGATCATGATGCTCCAAGCAAACCACCAGAATAAGTAAAACTCATGGTAATCGTTAATCGGCAATACAAATTGATGCATGTTGGCAAAATAGTCGCCGATCAAAGTAAAGTTATTGAAGTAACCCGAAATCGCACTGTCACCAAATACGAAGGCATTGGCCCACATTAACGCAATTAACCCAATGAATACCCAAGTGGTAGTGATACTTAAAAAGCGCACATATTTAATGTCAGTGCTTGAGTAAACAGCAAACGCTATGGCTGCAAATACAATGAGATAGAAAGTTGGAATGACCGACTCGCCATCACCCATACTCGGTAAATACCAAGGTAAGTTTGAAAGTAATAGATATGCAGTAAACGCACAGGTACCGATGATCACCACGTTATTAATAAGTTTTACTAGAGGGATCTCGAAGAACTTTACTTTAGGTTCAATTACACAGAAATAAAAGCAGGTAAGGAAGTAGAATCCCCAGATCAGGAAACCCCAAAAACCAAACTCGATAGCAAGTGGGTTTGTGAAGCCATATTCTGGGCTTGCGTTTATGTCTGCATAACCAGCAAACTCAGTGAGTGGAAACATCACTAAGCCAACATCTAGGCCTGAAGTAAACAAGATAGCAATAAAGGTAAAGGTTTTGACCGGTGTCACACCGACCACTTCGACGTTGCCCCATTTATATATAATGAAAGCAATTGAAAGTAGGGTAAATAAAATGCCCGCACTAAGCCATAAGGTCATTGTCACACTCCCAAAATAAGTAGAAATAACTCATATTTTCTCCCGTTATGATTGTTATATGTCGTTGCTCTCATTCAACCTAAACGGCTCACAGTGAGAACAAGGTGCAGCAATAAAGTGCACCTGTGTGATTCTTTTTATCTTTGCTTGTTACGCCAATCTTCATGTAAATGCACCTTGGCATTCATAGGTGCTAATGGTGCGTTTCCTAAAATCATATCTGCGGCTTTTTCAGCGACCATAACAGTCGGTGCATTCAAATTGCCATTTGGAATAGTTGGAAAAATGGAAGAGTCCACCACTCGCAGGCCTTGAATACCGTGAACTTGAGTTTGTGAGTTCACAACGGCCATTTCATCTTCGCCCATCTTGCATGAACAAGAAGGGTGGTAGGCACTCTCAACGGCTTGTCGAACAAAATCATCAATCTGTTCATCGGTTTGAATATGTTCACCAGGTTGAATTTCGCCATCGCGATACTCATCAAAGGCAGGTTGAGAGATGATCTCTCGCGTGAGGCGCACACAGGCTCTAAAGCCTTCAATGTCGTCTTGGTGTTGCAAGTAATTAAACTGAATTTTCGGCGGCACCTGCGGGTCACTTGACTGAATGGTCACACTCCCTCGGCTCTTAGGTTTGTTATGCCCGACATGCACTTGGAAACCATGGCCATCAAATGCAGACTTACCATCGTAACGGATCGCCGCTGGTAAAAAGTGATATTGAATATCAGGCCATTCAATACCTGCTTTTGAGCGAATGAAAGCACAAGATTCAAAATGATTAGTGACGCCAAGGCCTGACTTATTAAACACCCATTCAGTGCCAATCAAGCCCTTTGAAATCAAGCCAAGTTTACCGTTTAAAGTAATTGGCTTTTTACACTTGTATTGGAAATAAAACTCAAGGTGATCTTGTAAGTTTTTACCGACTCCCGGCAACTCATGCTTAACTTCGATACCCGCATTTTCTAAGGCTTTGCGTTCACCGATACCAGATAATTGCAGAATATGAGGAGAGCCTATTGGGCCCGCGCTTAATATAACTTCTTTACTAGCATCCGCTTGGCATACTTTATCACTCACACGATATTCAACGCCTGTTGCTTTTTTATCGAGCAAACAGACCTTACTGACAAGGGCACCTGTGACCACAGTTAAATTATTGCGATGTTTAATTGGGTCTAAATACTCGCGAGAGGTTGAGCTACGCACGCCGCCTTTTACTGTCATGTGCATAGGGCCAAAGCCTTCTTGCTGCTCACCATTGTAGTCCCTTGTGACTGGGTATCCGGCTTGAGCGCCCGCATCAATAAAGGTGCTATAAAGCGGGTTTTTCATTTCATTACCGTTGTTGACGCCCAGTTCACCTCTACCACCACGATAAGTGTTTTCGCCTTGGTACCAGCTCTCAGCTTTTTTGAAATAGGGCAAGCAGGCTTGGTAACCCCATCCTTGTGCACCGTGCGCTTGCCATTCATCAAAGTCTTTGGCGTGCCCTCTAACGTACACCATGCCATTTATTGATGATGACCCACCTAATACTTTGCCACGTGGGCAGTGCATTTTTCGGTTGTCTAAATAAGGTTCAGCTTCAGTATGAAATTGCCATGCATACTTGTCAGTATTCATTGGAATAGACAGCGCAGTAGGCATCTTGATAAAAATACTTTTATCAGAGCCACCTGTTTCTAGTAATAGCACCTTGTTTTTTGCATCCGCTGAAAGGCGATTTGCCAGCACACAGCCCGCAGAGCCTGCACCGACGATGATGTAGTCGTACTGCATATTAGACTCCTAAAATGGGCTTTCGATTTGACTCATACCCACATAAACCGACTTGGTTTGTGTATAGCTATTTAAAGTCTCGATGCCATTTTCGCGACCAATACCTGATTGTTTGTAACCGCCAACGGGCATTTCGGCAGGGGAGTTGCCATAGCTATTTATCCAACAAATACCGGCCTTAAGCTGGTGGATAACACGGTGCGCGCGTTGAATATTTTGACTAAATACACCGGCGCCTAACCCTAGCTCAGTATTGTTAGCGCGCGTGATCACATCAGCTTCATCTTCGAAAACTAACACGCTCATAACTGGGCCAAAGATCTCTTCTCTGACAATGGTCATGTCGTCAGTACAGTCAGTAAAAATAGTTGGTGCAACGAAGTAACCATTAGGGGCAGATTCAGGCGATAAAGCATGGCCACCAGTTAGTAAAGTGGCACCTTCGGCTTTGCCTTTTTCGATGTAATCCAGCACCAACTCTTGGTGTTTTTTGGAAATAAGCGCGCCCAGATTAACATTAGGATTAAGGGGATCTCCTGCGATAGTATTTGCTTCAGTGCGCGCTTTAAGCTCTTTAATAAATTGCGTATAAACCGATTTGTGAACATATACACGAGTACAGTTAGTACAGATCTCGCCTTGAGTATAAAAATTGCCCAACATGGCCGCACTTACAGCTTCTGCGATATCGGCGTCATCAAATACGATTAAAGGTGATTTGCCGCCAAGCTCCATGGTCACATCTTTTAAATTCGATGCTGCGCTCTGCATGACTTTTTTACCTGTGCCAACTTCGCCAGTGAACGATACTTTTTCGATCTCAGGATGTGTTGTCAGCCATTGTCCGACTTCTGCAGCACCCTGCACGACGTTGAATACACCTGCAGGCATGCCTGCTTCAATGAAGACTTCAGCCAGCTTAATTGCACCTAGAGGTGTTTCTTCTGATGGTTTAAAGATTAAAACATTACCAGCAGCAAGAGCGGGGCCTGATTTCCAACAGGCAATTTGTAGCGGGTAGTTCCATGCGCCGATACCTGCACAAATACCTAAAGGCTCTTTGCGGGTATAGAAAAAGTCGTTACCAACGGGTTGTTGTGTACCGACTTGTGTTGGTGCAAGACCTGCAAAGTACTCAATCACGTCAGCGCCAGTTTGAATGTCGACGCAGTCCGCTTCTTGAATTGGTTTTCCTGTGTCTAATACTTCAATTTTTGCTAGCTCGTCGTTACGTTCACGTAATAAGTACACTGCTTTATTTAGAATTCGACTTCTTTCGATTGGAGCCATTGCTGACCAAGCTGCAAAACCTTCGCGTGCACTGGCAATGGCTTTTTCTTGAATTGACTCATCTGCAACTTCGACATGGTAAATCACTTCGTCAGTTGCAGGGTTTTTCACTGCAAAAGTTTCTTTGCTTTGGTTTGGCACAAATTGGCCATGGATAAAGTTCTGATAAACAGGTGTGGTCATTTTTAAGCTCCACAAGATGAAATGAGGGAAGACACATAATGTTTTGCAAGCTGCTCAGCTTGCTTAAATTCTTGCTCGGAGGCCTTACTTAAAACAGCCCTTAGCCATAAGCCATCGATCGTACCCGCTGCTAATTTAGCCGCGCGTTTGGCATCGTTTTCTGGCATTAACGTTTTGAAAGAAAAGGCTAGGTTACTGTATAAGCGTTTTGCATTTACGGTTTGTAATCGGTGCAATTGTTCATCGTGCATTGATTGCGCCCAAAAACTTAACCAAGTTTTTGTGCTACTGGTTTGTTGTTGAATAACTGAAAAGTTAGCTTCAACAATGAACATTAACCGCTCTTCAGCAGAGCAATGTTGCTGAGTTTTACTGATCAAACTGGTTTTCAAACTATTTAATAAAAAGCGTACAGTGGCCTCGATGAGACCCTGTTTTCCCCCAAAGTAATGGCTAATGATCCCTGAGGATAAGCCCGCTCTCTTACTGATGCTGTTTATGGTCGTGGCATGTAAGCCCACTTCTGCGACCGACTCTAACGTTGCTTCAATGAGTTGTTGGCGACGTATCGGTTCCATTCCTACTTTTGGCATAACTTTTTATTAATTGACCATTCAATTAAAATAAATTCTATAGAGTTCTAAGTAGTTCTTCAAGTTTATTACGAATTCTGAACTTTTTTTTAGATGATTTAATTTCCCTATCTTATTGTTTTTAATGGTCTTTGTTTTGTGTTTTTTTACTTTCAATTATTTTTGTTTGAGTAGTTAAATTTATAGTTAAAATAATTTGTGTTTGTAGCTTTTTTCTGGCTGTAAATGCTAATTTGGTTGTTTAGTAGCAATCTATATAAGTATGTCATCTCACGTGTAAATACATACTTGTATGGTTAGTAACATTTAATTATTTTTTGGGCTTTTCTAGTAAATGGACTAATGATAAGAAGCTTATTTGGTAAATGGCTTTATCGCATCTTTTACTATTAACCAAAATAAAAAGGTTAGTACCCTAAGCTTTTACGAAATATATTAAATAAAAACAAATTAGAAATAAAAAATGCAACATTACAAGTGTCACTAACCAGAAATCAACTTATTTTCGTTTTAGAAAAATTACTTTCATATCTAATTATTCTCCACATAAAAATAAAAGTTATACCTAAAAGATAAAACTTTAATAAAAAATCATTTAAAAACATATATTTAGAATTCTAACAGGGAGGCTTAACTTCTGTTCGGTCAAAAAGTTCAAAAAACAAACTTGATGATTTGAGTTCTAATGATTAGTATAGTAACTGAATAAGCAAAATATAGAGGAAATCATGAATACATATAAAAACCTTACAGAGTTTTTCTGTTTTTACACTATTCTTTCTGTTGGTTATGTTTTCGCTTTATGTTCTGAAATCGTAAACTACAGCCCAAAGTGGTCTCTCTCGAACCGCTAACATCAGTATGGTCAGTTCGCTGACCTCCAAAACCTACTCACTCACAACTAAACTGTCGTCAGAATTATTATCAGTCCTTTTTTGAGATGTTCAATTCTAGGTATTTCAAATACCGAGTTTTATTTCATAACAATTACCTTTCTTAATTTAGAACAGATACCTTAAAAAGAGCGTCCCATGATCCGTTTAAGTTTTAAAACATTATGTTACTGCCTGCCATTTTACACATTTACATTGACTAGGCTGTCAATGTATTCATCCGAGCTAAACCGAGTAGAACATTTTTTGAAGTTGGCTTCGGCAACATCACTTGTCAAAGATAGTCTTTGCAGGATATTAAAAAATATTTGATACGTTTTAAATTGCTTTGAACCTATTTGTTTTGCTGACATAGAATTTTATAAGTGTGTACACCAGAGTTTTGATAAAACTGATCCAATCTTCACGCAGATTGGCATCAGGGAATAAGAATTTATCTTCTGAGGTAATATTTTTAAAACTACGTAAAATAAGCTTATAAATATAGCCATTCTAACTAGTTTTCTCCTCAAACGGTAATTTGATTCGAGTTCTAATAATTGTTAATATATTTCGAATACAAAGTATTTGAAATCCGCTTTTCGTCACATCTGCCTTGGGTGGATTTATAAAACAATGAAAAAAAATAATCTTAATGATTTGCGTGATTTTTTGTGTATCTTAAAGTTTCAAGTCAAACTATTTTCGATAATGGTTTGTATTTAGCAAGTGTTTTCTCGCATTAACTTATTTTGGAGAGATAATGTCAGCTGTATCAAACAGTTATTACGACTGCGATGAAATTGTTGAATTTAATCAAATCCGCCACGGTCAGTTAAATAGCCGAATTTATGTTACTGACGCGACTATAAAGGCACCTAATACGTTTCATGATGTGTTGCTTCAAGTTGCCCTTTCACAAGGGTACGGCAAAATTATTGCGAAAATAAAAGGCTCGCAGTTACTTTCTTTTTTAAAAAAAGGCTACAAAATTGAAGCAACAGTACCTGGTTACTTTGGTAATGAGGATGCGGTATTTATTTCTTATTTTCTCGATAAAAATCGAGAGTGCAGCAAGTTAGCTACACAATATGATGCGGTTGTTGCTGATGCGATTAAAGCAAGAGTTTGGCATGCTGGACAATTTAATGAACCCGTTCAATTTAGAAAGTGCAATCAAACAGACCTTCGAGCACTTAGTAAGCTTTATGCGCAAGTATATTCTAACTACTCGTCACCCATTAGTAATGAAAACTTTATCAAGCTAAGTATTGAACAAGGCATACAATACTATTGTGCGGATTATATGGGGATCCTAGTAGGGTGTTTGCGAGTCGAATTAGATAAAGACACTAATAACGCGCGTGTATACGATTTAGGTGTAATGTCACAGTTTCAAAATCAAGGTATTGCATCAGCCCTGTTGAATAGAGTTAAGTATGCTTTGCAGCAACAAAATATAAGATATGTTTATACTTTATGCCTAGCAACGTCTTTACCTATTAACAAGGTGTTTGCACAGCAACAATATGAATATGGCGGTCGGTTAATGAATAATAACCGGATCGAAGATGAATTTAAGTCAATGAACTTATGGTTCTGTAAATTAGATAGTTAATCAATAAAATTGGGCAGCAACCTAGTAGCTGCCCAGTTTTGCGAAGGCTATTCAGTCCCTTGCTTTTGACTGCTCAAATGCATTGGATCGATTTCAAGTACTGGCGCTGCATCAATCTCAGTCGCATCCATCATACAAGCAATGCGCTGCATAGAAGAAAGGAGCAAAGATTGTTCCCACTCTTCTAATTGACAAAATTTCTGTATGAAATGCTCTTGTAACGGTTGCGGCGCATCAATTAAAGCGGCTTTGCCATCATCTGTTAAGAATAGGCTTACACGGCGTTTATCTTCGGAGCTTCGAACCCGTTGAATTAAGTTTCTATTCTCAAGTCTATCTAATATATTGGTAACCGTTGCTGCACTGAGATTGATCTGCTTAGCCACCAAGCTTGCAGTGACCCCTTTTACTCTAGCAATTTCTTGCATGATTAATAATTGTGGTCCTGTAAGGCCAGAAGATTTGTTCAATTGCTTGGAATGTAAATCAATTGCACGTATGACTTTTCTAATTGAGACGAGTAGCTCTTCGTATTTTTCCATGATCACGCCACCTTATTAAATTTTGAAAGAATAATACCACTAAGATATTCATTGAAACACGAAATATTTGATAAGCGCTTTGTAAGTTTGTTCCTATAAATACATAACTTGTAAATTTTTTGTTCTTTTATAAAAAATAAATTAATCCTTTTGCATTAAATTTATTGATCTTAATGCTGTCGCTCATATAATGTTCACAAAAAGTGCATAGTCTGCACGAGTGTGATGGTGTTATCTATGCGGTATATCTTCTTAGTCCTGTCCTTGCTTTTCTCTTCTTTAGGGTTTGCTAAACCTCCTATGGTGATAGACATCATTCAAAGTGAAAACTTCACACATAGATATCAAAATTTCTTAAATGGTCGTTCAGTCCAAGAAGTTAATGACTTTCATGCAACGACTAAAGGCTCTCACATAGAAATTGTTGAAATGATCCTTTTACAGCAAGCCCTAATTCTAGGTGGAATAGATAAACCGATTGTTTTTAACCCGAAACCCTCAGTAAACATTTTAGAATATTCAGATTTGATTTCTGGCGACAGCCTTATTTTGGCACGCTCAGTTTGGCATGAAGATATTCTCGATTATCGGGGCTCACTCTATGTCAGTGAACCCCTTGTTAAGTTTGGTGAATATGAAGCTGGTTTATATGTGGCAAAGCGTAACCTTCACCTTCATAACATTCAAAAAAACCAACTGGATAACTTAACAGTAGTTGCTAATCCAAGGTGGAAAGTAGATTGGCGAGCTTTACATAATACGGAATTGAACATAGTCAGCTTTATAGGTCCTTGGGAAACCATGTTAGAGATGGTTGAAACCAACGTTGTCGATACCATGTTGATTAATTTTAGTGTAAGCGAAACCCTTGAATTAAACTTCGAAAATAGGCTTTATGTTCCAATTAATAATTTGAAGGTTTTTTTACCTGATTCAAGACATTTTGTAGTCAGTAAGCGTCACCCAGAAGGAAAAGCGGTATTTGAGGCATTAAATAAAGGTTTAGCGATTTTGCGAGAAAATGGCACGATAGAAAAAGCGTTAAAGCAGTCAGGTTTCATAAATGAGAAGGTCACGGATTGGCAAACAATAAATATACAGATGTTAAATCCGGGGCAAAAATGAGTAAATGTTTTCAAACGTTTTTTGCATTACTGTTTTTCTTTTATGGCTTCGAAGCTTTAAGTAAAAGCACCTCGACGACAAAATTGCAGACTAAGCGTTTTGCTGAGCTGCCAGCAAAGCTAGAAATTTATAAAAAAGCAGTTTTAGCCACCTATGATTTAAAGCTACTTCCAAATTTAAAATCTTTAGAGCAAGAGGCTCAAGCCATAGATAATAAAAGTGTGCAAGCCGAGGCACTTTTGCTGGTAGCGCTTCTAAAACATCGTTATGGAGATTACCGAGAAAGCTTAACGTTAAATCAAGCCGCTTTGGATATTGCTATGGAATTGCAAGATCCAGGCTTACTAATAAAAGTATATTTATCAATTGTTGGTTTAGAAGTGTCACTGGAGCGTTTTAAACAAGCCAATGAAAAAATGCAAAAAATTGATTTGTTGATGGCGCAATTACCAGCGGTGAGCCGTTTGAAAGCAAAAATAAATTTATGGAAATCACGTATTTATTTTCATCAAGGCAGCTATTTACAAGCGCTTTATGTGCTTGATAGTGCAATAAATAAGTCGAATGCCAATAAGGATGTTTTTGTTGAGCTATTAATTGAAAAAGCAAAAGTTAAACTGAGGCTCGGTGAGCATATTGAGGCACAAGACTTACTAGATCAGATTGCTCATTACAATATTGGCAATCAATACCAATACACCCAATTGATAATTAAAGTTCTACAAGCAAAGGTTTATTTACAGGCTGGTCTGTTTGTAAAAGCAATTTTAACTGCGCAAGATGCGTTAAAGAGTACTTTTCATACCCGTTTCTTAGAGCAGCAAGCCGAATTACAACATACTTTGGCGTCGAGTTTTGCTCAAATTCAAGATTATCAATGGGCTCATTTATATTTGAAGCGTTTTGCATTTACACAAAAGGCATTAGACCTTCAGAAGAGAAACAACAAACTCCTTCAATTAGAGGCCAAATTTGATTTTGAGCAGCAGAAGCAGCAGCTGACTTTGCTAGAAAAAGAAAATGCGATAAAGCAGCAGCAGATTATGCAACAAAAACAGGCAATCGAAAATACTGCGCTTACCCAGCAACGTATTATTCTCATTGTTGTACTGCTTTTTACCTTTTTGTTTTTTATGTACTGGCGTTGGCAAAGTAAACGCACATTAAACATTTTAGAGCAGCAAGTTGCTGAGCGAACTCAGGAACTGGCGCTAAGAAATAAACAACTACAAACATTAAGCTACACCGATAGTTTAACGAACTCTTTCAATCGCCACTTTTTATTTACGCATATTGACGAGTATTTACCTCAGGGGAATTTCTCAGAGTCAACTATTATGTGTTTGATAGATATCGACCACTTTAAGCAAATCAATGACAGTTATGGGCACAGCGCGGGTGATGTGGTGCTGAAGTCGTTTGTTAAAGTGCTAAAGAGTACGATTAGGCAAAATGACGTTGTAATCCGCTGGGGTGGAGAAGAGTTCTTGCTGATTATGCCGAACATTTCTCGAAAGGCAGCTGCGGAAATTCTTGAACGGATCAGACTAAATATTGAAGAGTATGATTTTACTGCGAACAACGAGCGTATTTCTGTGACAGCTTCATTTGGTTTTACACCTATTCCGCTAGTTCCCGACAAATCAATTTTAGATTGGGAGCAAACAATTGAACTGGCAGACTTCTGCTTATATCTAGCGAAAAATGGAGGGCGGAATGCTTGGGTTGGTGCGACAGGGCTGGTCGATCATGAGCCTTTTGATGCAAAATCAATTTTACGAGATACACGAGCCCTAATTACGCAACGTAAGTTAAAAGCAATCTCAAATCGTGAAGATATTATAAAGTCGCTTTAACATGATAAACTTGGCAAAAAGTTTGTCACAAAGAGCGTACTAGTGCAGCCAATAGAGTCGGTTTATTCACAACTTAACGAATCTCTCATATCTCACCCCACGGTATTATTAAAAGCGCCACCTGGTGCGGGTAAGTCAACTTGGCTGCCAATGCAATTAATGCAATCAGGACAATATAAAAAAATTGTCATGTTAGAGCCAAGAAGACTAGCAGCACGCAATATTGCAACATTTTTAGCCTCTCAATTGGGGGAGGCTGTCGGTGAACAGGTCGGTCTCAGAATTAAACAAGAAGCGAAAATCAGTGCACAGACTCGTTTAGAGATTGTCACCGAAGGGGTCTTAACACGCATGCTGCAGCAAGACCCGGAATTAGACGGTATTGATCTACTTATCTTTGATGAATTTCATGAGCGCTCTTTACAAGCGGATACAGCACTTGCTTTATCACTCGAAAGTCAATCTGGTTTGAGAGATGATCTAAAAATCTTAGTTATGTCTGCAACCTTAGATTCAGCGCGTTATCAAACCTTTTTAAATTGCCCTTTAATTAGCTCTGAAGGGAGAAGTTATCCAATAGAAGAAATTTATTCACCACTTCGAAAAGAAAGTGATTGGTTAGCAGCAATGCCGAGCCTTGTTAAACGTGCAATTGATGAACAGTCAGGTAGCATTTTGGTGTTCTTACCTGGGCAGAAAGAAATTAACTTTGTGGCTCAGAATTTGGATAATCTAGATAGCAATATTGATATTGTTTCATTATTTGGAGAGCAAAACAAAGCCCAGCAGCAAAATGCGATAGCGCCGGCACCAAGTGGACGAAGGAAAGTCGTTTTAACAACCAATGTAGCAGAAACCTCTTTGACTATTGAAGGGATCCGTGTCGTTGTTGATTGTGGTAAAAAACGTGCTGCGGTTTATAACTTAAACACAGGTGTTAGTGAATTAGAAACTCATTCAATCTCAAAAGCTTCAGCAGTTCAACGTGCTGGTCGCGCAGGGCGTATCGAACCTGGGGTCGTTTACCGCCTCGGAGAAAAGGCTCACTTTGAGCGACGAGTGACACATGATTTACCGCAAATTAAGACATCAGACATCAGCAGCTTATTACTAGAAGCCAAGGTTTGGGGTTGTGAAGTAAATGACTTACCTTTGTTGGATCAACCGTCTGATGCGCAAATTAATAAAGCGATAAAACTTTTACAGATGTTAGAAGCGCTAGATGAACATGGCAAATTAACAAAACTGGGTACGCAAATTCATAGCTTTGGGACTGAGCCTAGACATGCACACATGCTAATAAAAGCGCGAGAATTAGAGGCACAAATAAACGGCTTAACTTCGTTGGCTTGTGCCTTAATCAGCATGTGGGAGCAAGGTAAGGCATTAGATAGCGATATTGCGATTTCGTTAGCGAAACAATTGGCTAAACCAAGCTCTAATTTCAAACAAAGCTACCAACATTGGTGTCGCCGCTTAAAAACTGACAAATTAACAGACCTACCGACTTCTTACATTGGGCTTTTGGTTGCATTAGCCTATCCAGACAGACTAGCTAAACGAAGAGGCCAAGGCTTCTTAATGGCAAATGGTGCAGGGGTAAAGGTGTATGAGCAACAATGGCCAAGTGCAGAGTTTCTAGCCATAGTTTCTTTAGGGGGTAAACAAGGCGCGCAGGTGTTTGAAGCAGTTCCTTTTGCTTTAGAAGAAATCGAAAATTATTTACCTTTTTTAATCACAGACAAAACAATATGTGAGTTCGATAACAAGCTAAGTAAATTTTTGCACGAAGACAGAAAAATGCTCGGGCAAATCGTGTTAAGTTCTGCACCCAGTAAGAACGAACTCAATACTGAAGTGCGTACACAGGCTTGGCTGACATTGTTAAGAACTCAAGGTTTTAGTATTTTCAATGATTATGTTGAGTGTGAGCAGTTACTTACTCGGTTTTCTCTTGCATGTCAGCATTATCCCGATTCATTCAAACTGCTTTCAGAGCAAGCATTGCTCAGAGACCTAACTTGGCTTACCCCCTATTTGGATCAGGCAAAGCAAATTGAAGGGTTAAAAAAACTACCTTTCAAAGATGCCTTATTAAGTTGTCTAGAATGGTCTCAACAGCAGTTATTAGAGCAATATTTACCGTTGCGAATAAAAGTCCCTTCAGGCTCCAATATAAAACTCACATATCAAGCCGATGGACCAGCTAAATTGAGTGTAAGGATGCAAGAAGTTTTCGGTATGCTAGAAACCCCAAAACTGTGTGAAGGTCGACTACCACTATTAATGGAATTGTTGTCACCCGCACAGCGTCCGTTGCAACTAACTCAAGATTTAGCGCATTTTTGGTCTAATAGTTATAAAGAAGTTCAAAAGGAAATGAAAGGTCGTTACCCGAAACATTTCTGGCCCGATGACCCTGCAAGTAGCCCAGCAACGAATAAAGTAAAAAGCCGCATGTAGCGGTTTTTTACTATTTTCTTTGTAAGAAACTGTAATTGTTTGTGTGAGGTTTTGAAGGCGTGCGGGGCGTATAACTTAAATTACCATAGCTAAGACACAGATTGCTCAAGATAAACTTTACTAACGTGTGAATAGTAAATTTTACAATTTATAATTCACAATTTTGCATTTTCACCAAGCTTTGCTAATTGTTGATATATATTCAACATAGGAGTTTGCGATATGAAAGTGTACTTACCGATAGTTAGTTTTACGTTATTGAGTTTGGTTGGATGCGGCTCTGGGAGTTCTTCTGAAACACAGAGCCCAGAACAAACATCGACTCCAACTCAAACTTCTTCTGAAACTCAAACTACTTCAGATACTCAATCCGATACACAAACAAATCAAACTGATGAAAGTGTTTCTAAAGGGCTACGTTTTCCGAAAAGTTTAATGGTCTCTTCACCCTTTGCGACTAAGGTCAATCAGGCTCAGTCTACTAAAGGAATGGGTTATGCTCCAAGCACTGCATTTTATGGCCCCAGTGTTCCAAGCTATTTCGAAGCGACAGAGCAGATAGGCCAGATTTTAGAGGGTGAATTAGCTATTTCAGATGCATTTGATGTTACAGAGTTCTATCGAGTCAGTATTAATGCTGATTGTTTTGGTCCACAGTTGAAATACCAAGATCACCCCGAAGCCGCCAGCTCTGCAAGCGCTTCAGGCACACTGCCAAGCGGTGATCTAGGTTTATGGCTAGCTGAAGACAGCAGTGGGAATGCGTGCTCAGTTGCTCAGGTCAATGCATTACTCAGTGGTATTGAATCACAAACTCAAATGGCTTTAATGGTTATTGCAAGTTTTATCAGTGTTGCTGATAGTGAAGGGGAGTCCTTACCTGAAGACGGTGCAAGTATTGATTTAACCACTTATATGAATGCTCAAGGCATAACAGATGTTACGTTTGATTCAGCTACAATTTCATTGTCATCAGGTATTTGGGTTTATGCTTCAGAATTGGATTATCAAGTTTCTGGGGATGATTATCGCATCACTATTTCTATGACACATACGCCGTCAGATGAGGAAACAAACTATACAGGCTTGTTACAGTACAGTGTTGAAGGCAAAGAGGGTGTTGCAGGTATTTCGTGGCCGGGATTTAACTGCAGCCAAAATGAAAGAACCTTTGCTGCTTCTTTAAGTTATAACAGAGCCGATGATGAGATGAATTTACAACTTCGTAATGCAACCTTATGTGGCCATAGTGTGAATAATATTTATAACGCCAATGGCTTAGTGGATGTTGACAATACTTACAGCAGTTCAAACAGTGATGGTTGGAGTGAAAACTTTGCAATCTTAGGGGCTGACTTTGATTTAACGTCTTTGTCTGGCAGTTATAGTTATGTTTGGCAAGCCGGGGTCAATGATTCTCATAGCCGTATTTTTAACATCGGCTTCAATGATACAAGTTTAGATAATGGCGAAGCGCACTTTGGTTACGGTGAGCAAGTAACTGATACTGATGGTTGGATCCAAGGCTTTATTTGTAATTGGGCAGGACCTGGGGCGAGTCATACATTGATTTCAAAAACGCAACGCCAGTTTTTTGAGTATGACAGCGGTCTAGGTGTTTACATTGGTACAGAGCATCGAGCAAATATAGAGTACGCCCCAACAACAAGTTGTGATTATGACGGAACAGGCAGTTTTGTATTTGATATAGATTTAAGTGATGTATTAGGCGATAACACGCTAGAAGATAGCAGTTTAATTTTCACAAATGACCTTTGGGGGTCAAGTGATACGAGTTTAGCAGTCCCTGAAGCTTTAGCCGCAAGAGGTATAAACGTACCCAGTGTGCCTTATAATTGGCCTAAAGATGAATAGCAGTTTCATCAAAGAGGATGGCATGTTTAACGTGTCATTCTCTTTACAAAAATCACTACGAATAAAGCCAATGAGAAGCTACCAGTAAATGCTTCTATGGTTGCAATGAAACGTGAAAACCCGATAGGTGTAATATCGCCATATCCTAATGTAGTAAAAGTAACTACGCTAAAATAAATACTATTAAGTAATGCACTGATATTCTCGACAAAAGAATTAGAAAAGTTAATAGAGAGTATTTTATCTTGATAGCTGATCCCAAACATAAAATACAAAAAAGCACATACAACTATCATTGTTAGGCTAAACCGGATGACATTTGCGGGTTTTTCTCCATAACCACAAAGTAAGTCGACGGCTGCACTCATAAAGCGTTTTTGAGAATGCTTAGGATATTGATAATGGCGCATGCGTAATTCTTTATAAGTATAATTCCCCGCCATTTCGAACAAACCTTGTTGTTCTGCGCCTTTTCTGAGCGTGCGATAGGTTTCTTCTGACTGTAGGTAGAAATCGGCTGCATCATCTTTAAGTTTTTCTTTTTCTGCTAGTGCAGCTTCATTCTCTTGCTGCAATTTGCCGCTCAAATCTATGTTATCGATTCGCGTGTTGTTTAGTTTTATGCCTAATAAGTTGGTGTTAGAGAGCTTGCAGCAGTGTAGGTTTGCATCATGCAGATCTGCTTTCATTAATGAAGCATGCTCAATTTTGTTATTGAATAAATGAGCACCACGTAAATTGGCTCGATAGAAGTTGCTATAAGATAAATCATAGCCTTGGTGATCATTGTGCTTGACTAAATTAATGCCTTCTAAGTTAGCTCTTTTTAATTCAAGACCCTGAAGTAGACCGCCTCGCTTGGCATAGCGCTCGAGTTTTTGCGATAATTCAAGCCCACTTTTATCGAACTTTGCATCATGCCAAAAGCAAAGACCAGAACCCATATCGATTTCTTGGCATTTATGGCCATCGGGAGATTGATATTGGCATGTAGGTTTGTCAGCCATAAGCTCACCCCTTTTAGGTTCAATACACTAAAGGTAGCAGTAAATTTATGGTATTGAATGTGAAGTAAAAAAAAAATTTGTAAATGTTTGATTATCAATTAAAGCTAAGTAAGCGAAGAAAAACAGTCGCAATTAAGGTTACACCAGAGCATGTTATGGTTTTAGCACCTGAAAATGTGTGTCATGTTTCCATGCGACAATGGCTAGCGACAAAGCAGCCTTGGGTAAAGCAACAACAGCTCAAGTTATTGGATGCCCCGAGCCTTCAGAATCCAATGAGTAGCAGAACATTGTTAATTTTCGGCGTTCATTATCAAATAGTAGTAGACGCTGTAAGCACAAGCTCGATATGTCACCAAAAGAAAATGATCTTTTTACCTCAATCTTTAACTGAAAATGCAAAAAGGCTACGTGCAACGCTAATTCAACTTTTAGTAAACGAACTTGCTAAATATCTAGATGAGCACTTAACCCAATATGCTGAGGCCATGAAATGCTCAATATCGTCAATTAAAGTTAGAGAGTATAAAAGCCGTTGGGGAAGTTGCAGTAGTAAAAAAGCACTGACATTTAATTGTTTGTTACTCGGCGCACCAAAACACATGATTAATTACGTAATTGTTCATGAGTTAGCACATTGTCATGTATTGGCTCATAATGCACATTTTTGGGCGATTGTAGAAAAGCATTTTCAAGCACATAAACAAGCTAGGAGGTGGTTTAAGGTAAATGGCAAAAGCCTGATGATTGAATAAAATTTATGAAATAGAGAAGTGGTGGAGGGAGCTGGATTCGAACCAGCGAAGGCAGAGCCGTCAGATTTACAGTCTGATCCCTTTGGCCGCTCGGGAACCCCTCCATAGGGGATATCTAATTTTGTACAACTTGGTGGAGGGAGCTGGATTCGAACCAGCGAAGGCAGAGCCGTCAGATTTACAGTCTGATCCCTTTGGCCGCTCGGGAACCCCTCCAAGTTGTAATGTGTTGTTATGGTGGAGGGAGCTGGATTCGAACCAGCGAAGGCAGAGCCGTCAGATTTACAGTCTGATCCCTTTGGCCGCTCGGGAACCCCTCCTAAACAACGGCGCTGATAATAACAAAGTTTTTTATTAAGTAAAGAAAACAACTAAAGAAAATTTAAAAAATGCCGATAAAAATATAACTTTTAATATAATCGGTGAAACTCTATGCAATTAGAGCACATTTTAAACAAGGAGCATCAGCTTGGTGACACGCTAGCAAAAAGCGTGGCACAAGATCGTCGTGCTGACTTTGCGCTTTGTTTAGCAATGCTTTCACCAAACGCGCTAGATTTCAGTGAATTTCATTTACCAGAGTCAGAATTAATTGAACCAGACAGAAGTGAAGCAGCGTTAAAAAAAGAGTTAAATCTTGGTCCGCAACAACAAATGGCTCCCACAACTTTTGATATGACCATAGGGCAAAGTAATAGCCGACTTCTCCTTGAGCAAGGGCTTACAGAACTAAGATTAAGACATTGTCTTTCGCCAGAACCTTTACATATCAGAGACGATAAGAAACACATTGAGTTAGCTATTATTGATAATTGTGAACCTACTGTGCAGGCTAAAATTTTCGCTCAAAGAGCTGGCGCATTAGAGATAGATAAACCCAAAATAGATGCTGCGGGTTTTTATGATCAACTAGCAAGTGGAGAAATGCAAAAGGCGGTTCAGTTGTCCGCCTAATGTGAGATGATAGTAAGTGAACTTGAGTGCGGTCTAAATCAGCCAGCATGACACTTCTTAAATTTTTTGCCACTGTCACAGGGGCAAGGATCATTTCTAGATACTTTTAACTCAGGCACATCATATAGTTGGCCATCTAAGTAACGCCATGCCCCTTCTTCTTTAATGAATCTTGAAACCTCATGTATTTGGCAATGTTTTCCGTCTGCCAAATAATGTGCTTTAAACTCAACATAATCAAACTCAGGTTCAGTGTTTGTTGCGACGATCTCGAGTTTGATAAAATTGGCAAATGAAGCGAATGCAGCGATGTCTTCAAGGCTGTGATTACTTTGCTCAGATTTGGCATAAGTCTCAAGTATATACTGTGCATTATTAGTCGCATAAGCACTGTAACGAGAGCGCATAAGCTGCTCTGCTGTTTCAGGTAACTGTTGCTTTGTAATGAACACATTGCAGCATGATTCATAAGGTTGAGTTTTAGAACAGTAACACATAAGAAAATCTTTTATTAACTTGCTATGCGCTCTATTGTACACGCTTTGCTGCTGGTTTCAGTAAAACAGTATAGCGAGATATCTGTTTGGCTTAAGTGCATTTGTGAAAGCAGCTCTGAATTCGTAATACCAGTCCATGTAATTACCGCTGCAAAATTGCCATTATTTAACGCTGAATTTAGTACATATTCTAAATCAACGATGTGTTTTTTTCTGATCACTAATAATTTACTTGAGTCTATCGAACTGGCTTCAAGCATATCTTTATTTGGGATATGGTCAGGTGCAATTAAAAGTGTCCAACCTTGCTTGTGATTACATTTGTGAATGATCTTAAGTAATTCAAGACTGGCACAAATCTCATCAGGTGTTTCAACAAAGTTTACTGCATTTGCGGTATCTACTTTTTTTACTGAGTTTGGTAAAACTGCGTTTGTCTGTAACATAATCATCTCACTGGTTTTTTATACAGTATTTATATACAGTAGTTTATACAGTGTTTTATTGCAAGGATAAATGTTACTTTTTTAATCAGTCTTTATGTGGTTTGTTTATAAGTGTCTATAATACAATAACTTATAGGTTTTATTTAAGGGTGGATAGAGTCACATTGTTTTTACACAGTAGTTTCATACAGTGGTTTTTACAGTGAACACTGTATAAAACTACTGTATGAAGAAAATAGACTTAACTAGACTGGAATTGTAATTGATGTATTTGCTCGTACAGCGTGGCAGCGTAGCATTGTGCGTCTTTGATTCTTTTCGTTGTTAAATGCGGTTTAATTTGTTCGATGACTGCGGTAGCAGCCTCCACACCTTGGCTTTGAGCAAGTGATAACCAAGCCATGGCATGAAATGCACTCTGAGGCACACCTTGCCCTTTTATAAACATCAGTCCTAAATAAAACTGTGCTTTGTTATCTCCTGACATAGCTGCCATGCGAAGCCACTTTGTTGCCAGCGGATAAGATTTTTCTTGTAGGTAGTACAACCCCTTTTTAAAAGCAGTGACAGAATCATGCTCTTTTGGATAGCGCAACTCACCATTAGGAGGTGTTGTAACAAACTCAAGCACATTAAATAGCTGTTGCTCTAAGTCGTGATGCGCCGCACTATTATCTGGCGATTTATCCATACTCTACCTATTTTTGAAAAGCTTAATATTATTGTAGTCAAAACTTTGTGACCATGTTGGCCATAATTTTAGTTATGCTAAATTCTTGCCAAATGATTAGCTAATTATATATTTTTACGGTCATTATGCAGTTATTTTTTAAAGCTTTTTGTAATGAGATGCCTTCATTATTCATATTAAGGTGCTAAAGCTCCTCCTTATTACCTTTTATGTCACAGCATCTCTACTGCTGTATCGACTGGCTCACATCGAATAACCATGCTTTGCGAGCTCAGTCAGCTAGCCTCAGCCTTGTGTATATACCAAACAAACTGCGGTAAAAATTGAATCTAAAAGATTAATAGGCCTGACTAATAACCTTAGCTAAAAGAAACAGCAATTGCATTTTTAATCACTGTCATTAACCGCTAAAATAGCGCCGTTTTTACAAGAATTATAAATTTCTTTTAACTTTTACCAATGGAAACATCTATGCTCGAAAAGCTATTTTCTATCAAGCATCAAGGCTCTAGTGTGAAAACAGAGTTAATTGCTGGCCTCACGACTTTTCTAACTATGGTTTATATCGTTTTTGTCAACCCGGCCATGTTAGCGCAAACAGGTATGGATTTTGGCGCGGCCTTTGTTGCTACCTGTATTGCTGCAGCAATTGGTTGCTTTATTATGGGTTTTTGGGCGAATTACCCGCTAGCACTTGCTCCGGGCATGGGGTTGAATGCCTTCTTTACCTATGGTGTTGTTCTAGGTATGGGTTATAGCTGGCAGTCAGCATTAGGAGCCGTGTTTTTATCTGGTTGTATCTTTCTTGTTCTAAGTTTATTCAAAGTGCGAGAGTGGATTATTAATGCAATACCATTGGTTTTAAAGCAAGCCATAGCGACAGGTATTGGCGCATTTTTGGCCTTAATCGCTTTAAAAAATGCAGAAATAATTGTCGCAAGCCCAGCTACATTCGTTCAACTAGGCGATATCACAAGTGCAGGCCCGCTACTGGCTATTTTAAGTTTCTTCGTTATCGCAGCATTAATGTTTAGAGACGTTAAGAGTGGCGTTCTGATCAGTATTTTTATAGTAACGATTACTGCATGGGCATTAGGTTTGATTGAATATCAAGGTATTATTTCTGCACCGCCAAGTATTGCCCCGACTATTATGCAGCTTGATATAGCGGGTGCGCTTGAACTTTCAATGTTAAGTGTTGTATTTGCTTTTCTATTTGTAGACCTATTCGATACTTCAGGCACATTGGTGGCTGTCACCCAAAAAGCAGGCTTAGCTGATGAGCAGGGCAGAATGCCCCGTTTAGGCCGCGCGTTATCCGCTGATAGTACAGCTACAATCGCAGGCTCTATGTTAGGTACTTCAACAACAACTTCTTATATTGAATCTGTATCTGGTGTGTCGGTAGGGGGCAGAACGGGCTTAACAGCGGTTGTTGTCGGTGTATGCTTCTTATTAATGACTTTCTTTGCACCATTGGCAAAAATGATCCCGGCTTATGCCACTGCCGGCGCGATTCTTTATGTAGCAGTTTTAATGCTACAAAACTTAAAGTTAGTGAATTGGGATGATATGACAGATGCGATCCCGGTTAGTGTCGTTTTATTGATGACACCACTGACATTCTCAATTGCGCATGGTATTGCATTAGGTTTTATCGCGTATACGGCAGTAAAATTGGTATGTGGTAAGAAAGATGAAATAACGATTAGTGTTTGGGTGCTAACCGTACTGTTTTTAGTTAAGTTTGCACTAAGTTAAAATTGATTAATACCAAAGAAAAAGTGTTACCACTTTTTCTTTGGTGCAAATAAAACATCCAAATCGTCTTGCTCTTGTTCTTTTTTCTGTTTTACAGACGATTCATTCGACGCTTTTAATTCATTACTGATTTCGTTTAAGTATGCTTCTAACTGTTGCTTTTTATTGGTTACATACTCATCAGAATAGGTGACTGCACAAATAGTAGCATAGGCCTTTTCAAAATATTGGCGTGCCGATCCGACCATGTTTGCTGTTCTTGCTGCAACTCCGCGTTTAATTTGGCTTTCAACATTAATTTTAAGTTGTAGCTTTTCAAGCCTTCTATCTTCAGCAACAAATTTTTGAGTGTCTACTTTGCCTTTTGAGTGCTCTGAGCGAAGTACACTACGTAACTTTTTAATACCTTGAACAAGAGCAATAAGTTGTTTATCACTGTCTGGTAAACTTAGGTTATCTGAGTTATTAATATTTTCAGGCGTAGAGCTCATACGCTCTTTTGACTCGTGAAGACGGTTTTTCAACTCTCTAGAGGTTGGAGAAAGATCCACCATGACTGAGAGCGCGTCATGTACACGGCGTTGTAGCACTTGGACCATGACCTCAGACATAGGAATGTTACTACTGTTAACAATGACGTCTTCAGACTCTTCAATTATACGTTTTTGTTTAGCAAGCTCTTTTCGACGCTCAGCTTCTTGCTTCTCTTTATGCTGTTGAATTGCACTGACCCATACGGCAATGATGATCAAAGCAATGATAAGCATAATAATAATCGAAACAAACATAGCAACTTCTCAATCATAAAGTTTTGAAACCATTTTTTATCTTACATGAAATAATTCTTTACTGAATAGGTCAACACGATAATCTGATAAAAAATACATTTATTTCATAGCTTTTTATTATAGTTTAAGAAATAAATTCTGTTCAGTCATAAACAAATTTAGCAATTGCTACCTGAACGAGAGTAAATATGCTAGCCTTAGAAAACTAGGGCAAAATGCAGTAGGGCTCAATCGTGACGCCGTTGCTCATGAAAAAACTAAAACAATAAAAATATTATGAAATTACAACAATTAAAATATATTGTAGAAGTCCTCAATCACAATCTTAATGTTTCGGCGACAGCTGAAAGCCTGTATACATCTCAGCCTGGTATTTCTAAACAAGTTCGTATGCTTGAAGATGAACTAGGCGTTCAAATCTTTGGCAGAAGTGGTAAGCATCTTACGCATGTTACCCCAGCAGGTAATGAAATCATCAATATCGCCAGAGAAATCCTATCTAAAGTAGAAGGGATCAAAGCGGTTGCGAATGAGCATACTTTACCAGATCAGGGCAAGTTAAATATTGCGACGACTCATACTCAAGCTCGTTATGCATTGCCTGGTGTGATACAAGGTTTTATGCAGAAATATCCTGCGGTTTCTCTTCATATGCATCAAGGCACACCACAACAAATTTCGGATGCAGCAGCCCGTGGTGATGCAGACTTTGCTATCGCAACTGAAGCATTGCATCTTTATAGTGATTTAGTCATGTTGCCTTGCTATCACTGGAATAGAAGTATCGTGGTCACCAAAGATCACCCACTTGCACAGCTAGGTAAGAATATTTCTGTTCAAGATATCGCGAAGTATCCATTGATCACTTATGTATTTGGTTTTACTGGTCGTTCAGAACTTGATAAAGCGTTTAACGCTCATGGTCTAGAGCCTCATATCGTATTTACAGCCACTGATGCTGATGTTATCAAGACTTATGTTCGTTTAGGCTTAGGTGTTGGTGTGTTAGCAACTATGGCAATCGATACACAAACTGATGACGACTTGGTTTGTATTGATGCAAGTCATTTATTTGAAGCGAGTACAACTAAGATAGGCTTTAGAAAAGGCAGTTTCTTACGTGGTTATATGTATGACTTTATTGAACGCTTTGCGCCACATTTAACTAAAGAGCTGGTCGAAAAAGCAAGCTTACTGCGTAATCAAGACGATGTTGATGAGTTATTTAAAGACATTAAATTACCAGTTAAATAATTATTTTCACAAATGAAAAAAGGCAGCAATTGCAGCCTTTTTTGTGTCTAGCTATTATCAGTTATTAACACTCGATAATATTAACCGCAAGACCACCACGTGCAGTCTCTTTGTATTTGGTTTTCATATCGTTACCAGTATCAAGCATGGTCTTAATAACCTTATCTAACGATACTTTTTGATCGCCCGTGCCACGCATAGCAAGACGTGAAGCATTGATGGCTTTTACTGCACCCATAGCGTTACGTTCGATACAAGGGACTTGAACTAAACCACCAACCGGGTCGCATGTTAAACCTAAGTTATGTTCCATACCGATTTCTGCCGCGTTTTCAACGTGTACAACATTGCCGCCCATGATTTCAGTAAGCGCACCTGCTGCCATTGAGCAAGCTACACCGACTTCACCTTGACAACCAACCTCTGCACCTGAAATTGACGCGTTCTTTTTATAAAGAATACCAATCGCAGCAGCGGTTAATAAATAACGTGTGGCAATTTCGGCATCGACTTCTTTGATGAATGTATGGTAGTACATTAATACTGCAGGTAAGATCCCCGCCGCACCATTTGTCGGTGCAGTTACTACACGGCCGCCAGCTGCGTTTTCTTCGTTTACGGCTAGAGCGAATAAATCAACCCAGTCCATTGCACGTAGTGGGTCGTTGTTATTTTCAACGTTTAGTTTTAAGTATAAGCTTGGTGCACGACGTCTTACTTTTAAGCCGCCCGGTAAAATACCCTCTGTACGCATACCACGCTCAATACAGGCTTTCATAACACTCCAGATGTTAAAGAGTTCGTCTTTAATATCTTTTTCCGTGCGAAGTGTTTTTTCGTTTGCCATCATTAGAGATGACACACTTAAGCCTGTCTCTTTACACATATCCAATAACTCTTGAGCATTATTGAAAGGGTAAGGGGCTGGATTTTCTGCGCGAATATCGAGAGCAGCTTGTTTTTCTTGATCGAAGGCTTCTTCGGTCACAATAAAACCGCCGCCGATAGAGTAGTAAACCTGGCTATGAATTAGCTCTTCACCAGAGTACGCAAAAATTTCCATGGCATTGGAATGCTTAGGCAGCGTTTTACGACGGTGGAAAACGATCGCACCTTGCTTTGGAAAAGCTGCCTTATGGGTTTTATCTAAATAAATAACTTGTTCGTTTTCGATGGTGTCTAAAATTTCAGGCACTGCATCGGCATCGATGGTTTCAGGGTCGTAACCTGCTAAGCCTAAAATCACCGCCTTACCTGAGCCGTGACCAACACCAGTTTGACCAAGTGAGCCATATAGCTCTACTTTGACAGAAGTAACCTTGTCGATTAATTGTTTTTCTTGTAAATCTTTTACATAAAGACGTGAAGCGCGCATTGGGCCGACCGTATGTGACGATGACGGACCAATCCCGATACTGAACATATCAAATGCACTAATCATAAACTTCTACTCAACATTGCCTTTGAACGGACGCACATCATAACGTTAAAGTATTTTAATGTAACTATTTTGCGCTGGCTAAGTGGTGGTTAGTTGACCAGTTGCGCAAAGTTTTTAACTAATTTAGCCGTCGCGCCCCATAGTAGGCCATGCTCAGTAGGAAAAATATCGAATTTTCGGGCTTTTCCGCCTAATTGTACTTCTATTGAGCGCCAGTTTTTTTCGTCAAATAAACGCTCGAGTGAAATTGTAAATACGCGTTCCACCTCATCGCTGTTAGTGTGCCATGAGGCGTGAGATTGAAGTGTTGCGACAATAGGCGAGATGGTAAAGCCTGTTAAGGTGTTATGGGTAGGTAATTGGCCGATAGAATTGATATGGCTTGGGCAAATACCCAGCTCTTCATTGGTTTCACGTATTGCTGTGGCTTGCAAGGACGGGTCAAATTGCTCAAATTTTCCACCAGGAAAGCAAATTTGGCTAGGGTGATGTTTTAAGTAGGCTGCGCGTTTGCAAAATAATAAAGCGGCTTTGTTATCGACCTCAAGCAAGGGCAATAATACGGCACTTGCTCTGGTATTTTCAAAGTGGGCAGAGTCAATGAGAGGCGCACTGAGGTTAAATTTACATAAAATGTCAGATAACTTCATTTGCTCCTCCCGTTTTACTACTTAGCTATTACTCAGTATAGGTAATATTTTGTTTACCTTGTCTAAAGTTTCTTGGTATTCCAATGCGGCTTTTGAATCAGCAACAATGCCTCCGCCAGCCCAGCAATGAATCTTATCCTCACTGCATATCAAAGTTCGAATAGTAATTGACGTGTCCATCTTGCCACAGGCACTGATATAACCGATAGAGCCACAATATACATTGCGACGGTGAGGCTCGAGTTCTTCAATAATTTCCATGGCACGAATTTTTGGGGCACCAGTGATTGAACCACCCGGGAAAGCCGCTTCTAATTGATCAATTGCCGTTTTGCCCTCAGCTAGCTCGCTTTGAACTGTGCTGACTAAGTGGTGAACAGCAGGGAAGCTTTCAATATCGAATAGTTTAGGTACAGTCACAGTACCCGGTTTGGCGACTTTACCTAAATCATTACGAAGAAGGTCAACGATCATCACATTTTCGGCGCGATCTTTAGGACTATTCTTTAGTATTTCGGCTTGCTCTTTATCGGCTGTTGCTTCTTTTAGTCTAGGCAGTGTGCCTTTAATTGGTTTAGTCTCAACTTTGCCATCTTCAACAAGAATAAAGCGTTCTGGCGACACCGATAAAATAGACCCTTGAGGGTGATTTATAAAAGCAGCAAATGGTGCTTTGTTGTGTGCTCTAAGAGTTTTATAGGCTGACCAAGGGGCGCCATTATATTCAGCACTGAAGCGCTGAGCTAAGTTAATTTGATAACAGTCGCCACTTTTTAAATAAGCTTGAATTTTATCAAACTGTTTTTCATAAGCACTTTTATCAAGATTCGATTGCCACTCAGAGGTGAGCTTAAAAGGAACTGCTTTTGCAGCTTGTTTGTTAATTGCCGCTAAATATGTGTCAAGGCGATCAAAGTTTGGCTGAGAAACATAAAACCACTCGGATGTCTGATTATCAAAAATCAGTGCATCTAAATATAGACCTGCACTCATATCAGGCATATTAATGTCTTCGATTGCCAACTCGGGCATGGACTCAATATAACGACCCAAGTCGTAACCAAAGTAACCCAACCATCCACCGGTAAAAGGTAAATTTTCAGCGGCTTGTGTATTCGATAAATCACTTAATAGTGATTGCATAATGGCAAAACAACTTTGCGCTTGTTGTTTACCATCCAAAAATACGTGCTTATTTTTCGCTTCGACGAGGTGTTTTGGCTCAAAACTGATGATGTCGTAACGGCTATTTTCGTGTTGCGCGTTACTTGAATCTAATAAAACTGCGTGAGGCAAATGGGCGAATTGCTCAAAAACTAACTCAGTAGATAGCTTAATGTCTAATTTTTTACAATTGATTTGCTCATTTATCATTTACTTGAACCTGAAAACTAGCCCGAAACGGGCGAGGAGGGTATCATATTTGCCAGTTTTACAATAGTGATGTGTATATCACTTAAAACCGTCAACATGTTAAAGGCGTAAGCTATATTTGACTTACGATTATTAAGGAACCGTCATGAGTATGATCCGTCAACAAGACTTCATCGACAGCATTGAAGATGCATTGCAGTATATCTCTTATTACCACCCACTCGATTTCGTTCAAGCGCTAGAAAAGGCTTACCATAAAGAAGAAAGCAAAGCGGCTAAAGATGCGATTGCTCAGATCTTAATTAACTCTCGTATGTCTGCTGAAGGCAAGCGTCCACTGTGTCAAGACACAGGTATCGTTACGTGTTTCGTTAAAGTAGGTATGGATGTTAAGTGGGATAAAACAGACTTAACTGTACAACAAATGGTTGATGAGGGTACACGTCGCGCTTATAACAGCACTGACAATCCACTTCGTGCATCAATTGTTGCTGATCCTGCTGGCGCACGTAAAAACACCAAAGATAATACACCATCAGTAGTACACATTGACATGGTACCAGGTGCTGAAGTTGAAGTAATGATCGCAGCGAAAGGCGGCGGTTCAGAAAACAAAACTAAAATGGTTATGCTTAACCCATCTGACGACGTTGCTGCTTGGGTTGAGAAAACACTTCCTACTATGGGCGCAGGCTGGTGTCCACCGGGCATGCTAGGAATAGGTATCGGTGGTACAGCTGAAAAAGCAGCGGTACTAGCGAAAGAGTCACTGATGGATCCGGTTGATATTCACGAGCTAATTGAGCGCGGAGCAGAGACAGCTGAAGAAAAGCTACGTTTAGATATCTTTGAGCGTGCTAACAAGTTAGGTATTGGTGCACAAGGCCTTGGTGGTTTAACAACGGTTGTTGATATCAAAATCAAAACAGCACCAACACACGCTGCATCTAAGCCAGTTGTAATGATCCCGAACTGTGCAGCAACACGTCACGTTCATTTCACGCTAGACGGTTCAGGCCCAGCAGATCTTAAAGCACCTAAAGTTGAAGATTGGCCAGAGCTGACGTTTGAAGTGGGTGAAGACACACGTCGCGTAAACTTAGACACACTAACGAAAGAAGACACACTAGATTGGAAGATGGGTGAAACTGTGCTTCTTTCAGGTAAAATCTTAACAGGTCGTGATGCAGCGCATAAGCGTCTTCAAGACATGATCTTGTCAGGTGAAGGCTTACCTGAAGGTGTAGATTTCGAGAACAAGTTTATCTACTACGTAGGTCCTGTTGATGCAGTAGGCGACGAAGCTGTAGGCCCTGCAGGTCCAACTACAGCAACGCGTATGGATAAGTTCACCGATCTAATGCTAGAAAACACTGGTATCGTGGGCATGATCGGTAAAGCTGAGCGTGGTCCAGCGACAGTTGAATCTATCAAGCAAAACAAATCAATCTACTTAATGGCAGTAGGTGGTGCAGCTTACCTAGTATCTAAAGCAATCAAGAAAGCGCGCGTAGTAGCGTTCGAAGATTTAGGTATGGAAGCAATCTACGAGTTTGAAGTAGAAGATATGCCAGTAACAGTTGCAGTAGACAGCGATGGTAACAACGCGCACACTGCAGGCCCTGCGATTTGGAAAGCGAAAATCGAAGAGCTAGACAGCAAATTAAAATAAGCAATTAGCTTGTTTTAAATGGAAAAAGGAGTGAATTTTCACTCCTTTTTTATGCCTGATAATGACTGAATATTATTGAGATTGGGTATTATCCAGTCCAATTGTATAAATATAAGGATGGTCATAGTGAAGTATTTTGAAGTGCCAAAATGTTTTCATGAAGTATTTGGAGAGCAACAAACTCGATTAGAAGTGTTTTTAACAGTATTGTTCGCTTGTATTGCGACAATAGTTACTTTTTTCTTATCAGGTTTATCGCTTAATCATTGGCAGGTAATCGCCGCCTTTTTAATTGTGTTTGATGTTTATGCAGGCTGTATCGCTAACTTCAGCCAAGGAACAAATCAGTTTTACGCTCAACGTTATAAAAGTAGATTAATATTCATCACGATACATTTTCATAACGTGATCATTGCGTTACTACTTGATATGTATGTTCAAGAAAGTTTATTGATTTGGGGTTATACAATTGTTTCAGCGTGTATTGTTAATTTTTTAAAGAGTAATAGACTACAAACGTTTATTGCCGCCAATTTATTTTGTTTTGGTATTTTAGTACTACTAAGTTTATCTATGCCAAATTGGCTGATACTCATCAGTTTATTCTTTATGTTTAAAGTCATTGTTAGCTTTGCTGTTGATCATCAAAAGCAAAAATAAATACACAAATGTAACTCAACTCTCGTTTTTATAGCCTCACAAAGCTACGCTTTTAGATTTAAGCCTGATTATTATTTGTCAGTATCAGGCTTACTTCATCACTCCCAAGTAAATTCTTCAAATTCAAACTTGAAAACCAATTGATTAACTGTAATGATAATGATTATCAATTGTGATTTTAAAGTCGGTTCATATGTGTTTGAAAGAAACTATTGCTTGTTACACACCTTGTTTAAAAAACCACTGTCGAAGACCTCAATTAGAAGCACCTGTTTTGGTATCTCAATATATTGAGGGCAGTTTGGCATTAGCAAAATGGTACGGCAGCAGTCACTGCACATTGTTACAAGAACTGTATTTAAAAAAAAGTATTCAATGAGTTACTCAATAAAATTGCTGATCCACTCGTACATGAGTCAATCAGAAAGCAATGTTTTGAGCAGCTATATAAGCCTCTTCTCGCTTTGAAGCGATTCTACAAACAGCAGCAAGCCGATAAACAAAAATATTTGGCGCTGGAGCTTGAAGCAAGAGTGCTGTGTCGTGAATTTAATCCATTTTTATAGGAGTCAAAGATGACTACATTTCGCCAAGAATCAGACAGCATGGGTGTTTTAGATGTGCCAGAAGCCGCACTTTATAAAGCGCAAACCCAGCGTGCAGTCAATAACTTTACAGTTAGTAAGTTAACTATGCCGCAAGAGTTTATCCGAGCACTTGCTTACATTAAACAAGCTGCGGCAGAAGCAAACGCAGAGTTAGGGCACCTTCCACAAGATAAAGCACAGGCAATTGCCAAAGCAGCGCAAAGTATTATTGAAGGTGAGCATTTAGACCAATTCCCGGTTGATGTTTTTCAAACAGGCTCTGGCACCAGTTCAAATATGAATGCCAATGAAGTGATCGCGACGCTCGCAACACAACAAAGCGGTATTCAGATCCACCCTAATGACGACGTAAATATGGGTCAAAGCTCAAATGACGTGATCCCAACCGCTATTCACGTCAGTAGTGCGGTCGCAGTAGTTTATGAGCTATTACCTGCACTCAAACACCTATCACAAGTGATAGAGCAAAAATCTAAACAAGTCGGTCATGTAGTTAAAACAGGTCGTACGCATTTAATGGATGCAATGCCAGTTACATTTGCACAAACTTTAGGTGGTTGGCAGCATCAAATTGACTGTGCTTATCAAGGTATATTAAGCAGCGTAGAAAGGGTCTACGAACTTGCACAAGGTGGTACGGCTGTGGGCACGGGTGTAAATGCCGATGCACAATTTGCTAAGGTTTTCACGCAATATTTAAGTACAAATATTGGCATTCGTTTTAAACCAAGTAGCAATCATTTCTATCACATTGGTTCTCAAGACGCGATTGTAGGCCTTTCAGGACAATTAAAAGCAATGGCTGTGGCAAATATGAAAATTGCCAATGACTTACGTTGGATGAACTCAGGCCCACTGGCAGGTCTCGCTGAGATTGAACTAGAAGCGTTACAGCCAGGCTCTTCAATCATGCCTGGTAAAGTAAACCCGGTTATACCTGAAGCTGCAGCCATGGTCAGTGCACAAGTGATTGGTAATGACACGACAATTTCGGTAGCGGGTCAATCAGGTAACTTTGAACTCAATGTCATGCTGCCTGTGATTGCGCATAACATCATTGAAAGTATCGATATTTTGGCAAATGTCAGTCGACTCCTCGCCGATAAAGCGATTGCAACATTCAATGTGAACGAAGAAAACGTCAATAAAGCACTTGCAAAAAATCCTATTCTAGTGACGGCTCTCAACCCAATCATAGGTTATGAAAAAGCGGCATTTATTGCCAAAACAGCTTATAAAGAAGGCCGCCCAATAGTTGACGTGGCGAGCGAGCATACCGATTTATCTGTGAATGAACTCAAAGAATTATTGAACCCAGAAAAGCTGACTAAAGGCGGTTTTTAAATTAAAACTTCTATCGTCTAGCAACTCTTAACTTTTAAAAGGTGAAACATATTTGTTTCACCTTTTTTGATCTGTAAATCAGCTTCTGTAATCTCATGTAATTACCTTTTTTTTACCTTTGGGCTACATTTTGTTTTCTTGGGAATGTAAACATCGCGTAGAAAACTTAATGGATTGAGTAGTGTTGCGGTGAATCAAATCTTCATTGGCGATTAGCCATAAATTTTATCTGTGAATACGTTAAGGAATTAGGATGACTCACTACAAACTTGGTGCTGGTATTCAGGCAAAAACAGTATCTAACAATCAGAGAGTTAAAGTGGCAATTGTTGGGGCTGGCATGTCAGGCCTTTATAGTGCATGGCGCTTACAAAACGAAGCTGGCATCGAAGATTTCGCCATACTTGAACGCTCAAACAGAACAGGTGGACGATTAGATTCTGATTTGGTTAATTTCAAAAACCAGCATCATGAAGCAGGAGAGCCTGAATACATCGAAGTAAAAGAAGAGCAAGGCGGCATGAGGTTCCTATTTGACGATATGGATACACTTATGGCACTTTTCCTATCGCTCGATCTCGAAGATCAGATTGTGCCTTTCCCAATGAATAGTGGCGGTAATAACCGTTTATCGTTTAGAGGCAAAAGCTTTTCTGTAAACGACGCGCAAAAAGACGACTATGCGATTTGGTCAGAGTTATACAATCTTGCGCCCAGTGAACAAGGCGTCAACCCTAAGGATATCGTTAATGTCGTTTTCAATCGTATTTTGAAAGCAAACCCTCAATTCAAAGCGCGCCCTGAATCAAAAGGGCCTGAGTTTTGGCAAAACTTCCGATTAGACTGTAAATGGAATGGTAAAGCACTAAACCAGTGGACATTATGGGATTTATTCACTGATATGGGCTACAGCCAAGAGTGTATTACCATGCTTTATCGTGTACTGGGTTTTAACGGTACATTTTTATCTGGCATGAATGCAGGTGTTGCTTATCAATTACTTGAAGATTTCCCTGCAAATGTACAGTTTAAAACTTTCACACAGGGCTTCAGTACGTTACCAAATGCACTGGTAAAACAAATAGGCACTGAAAAGATCCATTTAGAAACTTCAGTTGAAGGCATTGAGTTTGATGAGTGTAATCAAGAGTATATCTTAACGTTAAAGCAAGGCCCGTGCGGAAAAGAGACGAAACTGATTGCTGAAAAGGTGATTTTGGGTCTGCCTCGATTAGCGCTTGAAAAACTTTTTTTGAAATCAAATGCATTCAATAACCTTCCAGTTGAAAAGTCAGAACCACTTTGGAACACATTACAGAGCGCAAGCAATCAGCCGCTATTAAAAATTAACCTTTATTACGACAGTGCATGGTGGGGAGAAGGTTCAACGGGCAGACCTGCTGTAGAATTTGGTCCTAACTTTGCTGATTTACCTACCGGCTCTGTTTATCCATTTTATGCGGTTGACGAGAAGTTAGCTGCACAATTGATGTATCAAGAGAGTGGTCAAACTGCGTCTAAAGAAACTCAACTAGAGTTAGATAAAGTGGCAAAGGCGAAATATAAAAAGCCTGCAGCACTAACTATTTACTGCGATTATATGAACATCAATTTTTGGAGTGCACTACAGGCATCAGGGCCTAAATATCAACACCCAAATCAGCAAGATTATGTTGAAAGTGTACCCGCTGATATGTACCCAGCTACAACGGCAGTTGTCGAGCAGGCCACTAAATTCTTTAAAGAAATTTTCAACACCCATTATGTTCCAGCGCCAATTCTAACCAGTGCACGTATTTGGCAAGGGTCGGTTAATTTTGATGTGCCTGCCGAGCAACAATTTGGTTATGGCGTGCATCAATGGGCGGTTGGCGCAGACGACCGTCAGGTAATGAAAGACCTTGTTGAGCCTTTACCTAACTTGTTTACTTGCGGTGAAGCATTCTCAGATTATCAAGGATGGGTTGAAGGTGCGCTGCGCTCGACAGATTTAGTCCTTCAGCAAGGCTTTAATCTAAACACGTTTGCTTCGCTACACCCTGATGCGTCAATTGTTATTCGAGAAAAATACAACGCACGTCGTGAATCTCTGATCAATAAATACTTTGATTTAGGGTATCGAGAAACAACCGAAGTTGAAAAAAGTGAATGTCATATTGAGACACTTCAAACGGTACTTGGCGTCGATTTAACCTACTTCGATAAAGCTTAAAGACTTCCCCAAGACTTAGGGCCTTTTTGGCCCTTTTTTCATTGTGTATTTCCAGGAAAGAAATTATGAATATCACCGAGAATTTTACCGTTGCAGATTACTTAAAAGTAAGAATGGAACAAATAGGTATCGAACAAATGTTTGGGGTAGCAGGTAATTATACGGCTGCGTTATTAGACACGATTTTGGCAGATGATAATTCCCCGATAAAAATATCAGGCAACGCCAATGAAATTTGTGCAGGCTTTGCCGCTGATGCCTATGCAAGATTAAAAGGCGTGAGTGCACTTTATGTGACTTATAGTGTGGGGGCATTTAGTTTACTCAATACGATTGCCGGCTCTTATGTCGAGCAAGTGCCTGTGATTTTAATAAACGGTGCCCCAACAAATAAAGAAGACCAAATTTCAAAACAAGCGGGCTTACTTTATTCTCATACAACAGGATATGAGTTTGTAGACATTCATATGTTTAAACCTGTGACTGTCGCAGCTGAGAGGATCACCAATGCCAAACAAGCGCCTTATCAAATTGATGCCGCGATTACCGCTATGTTGACAGAGCGTCGCCCCATATATTTTGAAGTAGCTGAAGATGTGTGGCGTGCGGATTGTCAAAAACCAAGTGGTAAACTTAGCTCTGGTGTGGGTGCAACGGTTACAGTGAGTGAAGCAAAACCAGCAGCTAAAGCTGCGGTAAATTTAATGCGCAGTAAACCAAAAAGTATTTTCTGGGCAGGTGTCGAATTACAAAGGTATGGCTTGCAAGACAAGTTCTTATCATTGCTCGATTTTATTAATGAAACCCATACTGTGCCGGATCAACATATTCATTTTGTGACATCAGCATTGAGTAAGTCAGTCATAGAAGAATCACATCGTTATTTTGAAGGCTGTGTCACATTAAAAAAACAAGAAGTTGATAATTTAGTGGGTGAAGACGGCGTGTTAGTTGGTATTGGTGCATGGACCACAGGTAAAGATACCGGCAATGAAGATATACGCAGCAGTAACACTATTCTAGCTGCTCACGGTGGGGTGTTTGTCGGCGCTGAGTTTTATGCATCAGTGACTCTAGAAGCCTTTATTGATACTATGTTGGCTGAATTTATTGATATAGCTGCGAAGAAGGAGTTGCTAGAGCTCGCAGGCTTACGTACTCAAAGACATACGAGCTTTAAGCTTATGTCGAGCCAAAGCAGTCTAGTGCAACCTTTAGGGTATGACAGCTTTTTCTCAGCTATGAGTCAGTGGCTTACCGAAGATGACATCATGGTCGTCGATGCCGGCTTCCCTTTAATTGGTGCGCAGAGTGTTAAAGTACCGAGTCGAAATGGCTTTGTTGCACAAGCTGCTTGGCTTTCTATAGGCTATTCAGTGCCTGCAGGCACTGGTATTAAATGTGCATTTCCTGATAAGCGCGCCATTGTTGTGGTCGGAGATGGCGCATTTCATGAAACTTGCCAAGCGGTTGCCGATCAAAATGCTTATGGGCAGAACACGGTTGTATTTGTTATTGCAAATGGAATTTACGGCATTGAGCAATACTTAGTTAATCCGAATCCATTTAGGCAACCCCCAGTCGATTATCCAGATAAATTATTAAATGATGTATATCAATATAATGATTTACCCAATTGGGAAATTGCAAAAATCACTGATGCATTTGGTGGGCAAGGCCGTAAAGTGACCTCTGTTGAGCAATTATACGGGGTGCTAGAAGAAATTCGCGCTGATGAGCATAACAATTATGTTGTTGAACTCTGTATTCCTAAAGACAATGTGCCTAATGCAATTGCGGTTGAAGCTGACAGTGCAGTGGGGGAAGATGAAATCGATAACCCAAACTGGCCACCAGCAGGGAAATTTTAACTTATCGAATGAACAAACAAAAAAGGTAGCTAAATAGCTACCTTTTCTCGTTTTAGGGCTTTAGATTAAGCACCAGCTTCCATGATAGAAGTACTACCCGTTTTCGCTAATTCAGCAAGATCTTTGTCGATCCAGAATAGTGCTTTACCATCTTCACCAATAAGCTCTAGCTTATCTAAAATACCTTTGAACAGCTTTTCTTCTTCATGTTGTTCAGCAACATACCATTGTAAGAAGTTAAACGTAGAGTAGTCATGTGTAGTGAAAGCAACATGAGTTAGCTCGTTAATTGCTTTAGTGATAGTGCACTCATGCTCAAGAGTGGTTCTAAATACATCACCTAGAGAATTAAACTCATGAGGAGGCGCTTCAATGGCACCTAAAATTGGTAATGCACCGGTTTCACTTACATAAGTGAATAAACGGTTCATGTGTTCCATTTCTTCAACGGCATGCTTTCTTAAAAACTCAGCAGCACCTTCGAAGCCTTTGTCTTCACACCAAGCACTCATCTGTAAGTATAGGTTTGAAGAATAGAATTCTAAATTAATTTGCTCGTTTAATTTTTCAACCATTGCTGGGGCTAACATAGCGGTTACTCCTCTAAGAATTTATGCACGCATTGTTCTTTAATACGCTCATGAATACAAGTAGATCATAAAGAAAAACAAATAAAAATAACAATTTAGGCGAGAAAAAACGCAAAAATCCAGTTAAGCAAAAAGCGCAATCAATCTCATTAAAGCTCACCGACTAAAAAGTGGTGTGCAATAAAAATTTAGGTACAACTATAAGTAAGAATGCGAATGATTATTTCAGTTTTGTACCTTTGCATAGGTACTTTTTATCGCTCGCTGAACGGGCGCATTTCTTACAAATAAAGTGACTGGGTGAAACAATATCTCCAAGCTGAGATAGTTTGCTTTCGATGTCTTTTCTTTTCCACTCACACAGGGTTTTACTCATTTATACCTACTACAAAATAGTTAAATACAAATAAACATTATTATCATGTTTAAATCAAAGGGTGCTTTTTACATTAAATATGGACAGATTACTAGCACAATAAATGAAGAGTTTAGAGCTAAAAAAGCCAAGACTATGAATTGCCTTGGCTTTGTTGACGGGTAACTATTTTATAGATGGGATTGTAAAAACTTTAAGTAAGCATCAGATGCCGTGATGCGGTTTTTCTTTTTAGTAAAACCGTGGCCTTCATCTGGGAATAGCACGTACTCAACCGGTGTGCCATTCTTCTTAACCGCTTCAACCAGTTCATCACTTTCAACCTGTAAGACACGAGGATCGTTTGCACCTTGCACAACCATTAACGGCTTCACAATATTATGTGCATGGAATAGCGGGGAGATAGCTCTATGCCTTGCCTCATCTGTTGCAGGATCACCCATTTCGTCATACAAGGCTTTACGGAAGCTTTCCCACCAAGGTGGAATAGACTTAAGCGTTCTCACCCAGTTTGTCACGCCGAATATGTTAATTCCGACTTCAAATTCTTCAGGTGCAAAGGCCAATGCAGCAGCCGTTAAATAACCACCGTAACTGCCACCCATAATGCCGATTTTGTCTTTATTAACCCAATCTAAGCTTTGTAGGTATTTTTTACCCCAAATAAGATCGTTCAAGTCATCTTTACCATGCTTCTTATCATCTAAATGAAAGAAGGTTTTACCATATCCACTACTACCGCGGTTATTGATGGCATACACGGCATAGCCATGATTCACTAAATGTTGGATTTCAGGTCGGTAGCCTCTGACACTTTGTCCACCTGGACCACCATGAACAAAAATAACAACTGGCACAGGAGAAGCTTTAGACGCTTGCTTTGGTTTATACATTACTCCTGGGACTTCTAAACCGTCGAAGCTGTTAAAGCGTTCTATGGTACTGGTCACTAAATGGTTTTCATCTATGGCTTTATTCAATGAAGAAGTTAACTGAGTAGCTTGTTGAGCACCAAACTGCCAAACATATAAGTTGTGTGGAGAGGTATCTGATGTCAGATAAAAAGAAATTTTCTGCTCGTCTTTAGAGAAGTTAACACTTCTTAAATTACCAGCGGGTAATTCTGGCATCTGGATGGTTTTTTGCGTATTTAAATCGGTGGCGACCAATTTTGTCATTGAATCTTCATTAACAAAATGAACGCGGTAACGGCCCGATTCTGAGAAATACATATGGGTGATATCCCAATCTGCAACTAAATAAGGTTTATGCGCTTGGGTCGTTAAATCGTATTGCCAAATTTGTGCAAATTCACCATGGGCATTCGTTTGATAGTAAAGTGTTTGCCCATCTTTAGAAAATGAATTAGCTGAAAACGTTGCATCATGCTCTACGTTAGAGAGTAAAACTGGTTTTTGACCTTTAGCTTGGTTATCAACCAAGAACAAGTCAGAATCTTTATTGCTATTTGATTTACTCAATACAAAATAGCGCTCATCAGGACTGACTGTTTCAATGTTTAAGCCTGACTCATTCTTATATAATAAAGAACGCTCATAAGTTTTAGCATCGTACTTATATAAGTCCATAAAACGCATATCGCGTTCATTACTCAGTACGTAAAAATGGCTTTTATCACCCGAAAAGCCAAACATGGTTGCGCGTGTTTTTGGACCTGGTGTTAAATCTTTAACAGAGCCATCTAGCTCACGTACATATAGGTGGAATAACTCATTGCCGCCCGCATCTTTAGTAAATAAAACGCGATCATCATTTGGAAAATAGCCAACAGGGTAAGTCGTATCAGTATTATTGGTCAGTTGCGTTTTATTACCTGTTTTAGCATCCACTTGATACAGGTTGAAAATTCCAGTTTCATCACTACTGACTAAAATGCTTTTCCCATCATTAGAAAAACTACTGCCCATAACGTTAACAGTATCGTAGAAGGTTTCAGCACTATATTGTTTAAATGCTTGAACACTTGCGGCTGACTTAACTTCTAAATTCTGTTGGGAAGAAGTCGTGCTGCATGCGCTCAAAAGCGAGAGTACCGCACAGGTAAGTAAAGATTGTCTGATCATATTTATTCACACTTGCTTTGATTAAAAATAAGCGAGCAACCCCCCGTTGAATAAGGTTGCTCACTTGGGTTTCAATTAAAATTGATATTTAAGACCTAGGCGGTAGCTTCTTCCTACCACATCATATAAAAGACTGCCTTGGTTAAGTCCTGGTAATCTTGGAGGTCGTTTATCAGTGAGGTTATTGACGCCTAAATACATAGATAAAGAGTCAAGCCATTGATAGTTAATTTGCAGGTTATGGCTGGTGTAGCTACCTACTTCATTCGCAAACGCTGAAGGGTAGTACTCATCAGAGCGCGTTTTATCAAATGTAGAACTGCCAACATAGTTGCTATTTAAACTTGCTGTTAGATCATTGTAATTATAAGAAGTGCTAAAGTTTGCTCTTACACGAGGGTAAGTCACTGAGCCTGCTTCGTTCTCAATAGGTAAACCTGCTTTCGGGTTTTGCTCGTTAATGCGTTCCGCTAGGTATGAGGCATTGACTCTGAAGCTGAGTTGCCCAAAACCAGTTTCGTAACGTAATGCGGTTTCTAAATCAACACCTTTTGCTGAGAAGCGAGCGGCATTTACGGCATTAACGCCAACAAATAAAATGTTGCCGTTTTCAGCGCGTTTCACTTTGCTACAAAATGCGTCATCAAGCTGGCTGCCATCAACACAGTTTGACAAGATATCACTGCCATCGATTTGCGTGATGGCATCTGTGATTTCAATATCCCAGTAATCAACAGCAATATTTAGGTTAGCATTAGGCGAATAAGTTAAACCTAGCGTAAAGGTATCAGCTGTTTCTGGTTTGAGTTCGGTATTACCGGTAGTGTGTGTCAGCACAGTACCGAATGACGCGTTTGAGGTAAATTCAGCATCTAAGCCTAACAACTCACAATTTGCTTTACGATTTGCAGCAACAGCGGGCTCTGCATCTAAATTATCTTTGTGACATGGGTCGACCAAACGGGCTGCACCAGAAGAAGCCGGCGCAAACAGTTCTTGAATATTCGGAGCACGTACTGCACGAGAATAACTAGCACGAGAGCCAATGTCATAACCAAACTGCCAGTTTAAAGACGCTTTATAGGTGCTATCTCCACCAGTGATACTGTGATCGGCATAGCGTGCAGCCACTTCTATATCAAGCGTTTCAATTAAGGGTAAGTCTGCCAATAAAGGTACGCTGACTTCACCAAAAATTTCTTTTACGTTATAGCTACCTTCTACAGTACTAAAAAAGCTATTAGTAGCAGGGGTTTGACCTGTTGTTGTGCCTACTAGACCAAGGCCTACGCCATTTTCATCACGTCCTTGAGTGAGAGGATCAGGATCAGAAAGCGAACGCTCGTTTCGGTATTCAAGACCTGCTGCAAATGCAATAGGGCCCAAATCGGTATCGACTAAGTCACCATGAAACACAAAACTGGCAATGGTTTGCTCCATCTCTTGTTTGTTATGCAGTTTCACACCAGCGTAGTCTAATGCCGCCTGGCTGGCTTGTTTGAAGATAGGGTTATACGGCACACAGGCAGGATCGCTGGTATCACGACAAATGGCATTTCCACTGGCGTCTGTGGTTGCATCTAGTGAGCGGTAGTAGCGCTCATTGAATGTTGTGAGCTCATAAATATCAGCGGTGACTCTGCCGTGTTGCACATAAGTATCAAAATCGTAATCAGCAAATGTTCCTTCAGCACCTAAAGTGATCTGCATGGTTTCACGAATGTTTTCAGAGCTTGATGGTAAACCGACCACTGCTAATGCGGCATCTTGCACATTACGCTCTTGCATTAATGTTCTTAATTCACTTGGTATAAATGGGTTATCTTGCTTTAAGCTGATCAATGGACCGAAGTTATCATCGTGGAAAATACTTGCCTGACCAATCGCAAAAGACTCAACCTTACCGTATTTGCTATCAAGATAAAGGCTGACGTCGTCACTCAGATCGTATCTAGAGCCTAAATTCATTAAGAGTCTTTCACTAGGCGCAATGGCGTAGTTAGTTTCAGAGATCCTAAATCCATCACCGTTAGAGCACGTAACCGGACCATCACAAAAATCACCATTTTGGAAAGGTCTAAAGTGGCCATCTTCGCGGTCGATGGTAAATGTGTCGTAACCTACATGACCAAACGGAAATGCAATAGGATCATTTGCGAATGTGGGTACAGGGATCTGGCTGATAGGGGCATCGCCAAAGAAATAGTTACTATTAGGTAAGTAGATTAAGCCCTCGGCGCTGAGCGCTTGGAAACGTAAATCTTCTACAAATACAGTATCTGAAATACCGTCATCAGGACCAGTATTTTCAGGGTTTGGTAAAAAAGAATGGTTTTTATTGGCATAGTCACGCGCCGTAACTGAAAGCGCATCACGGTCTGAATAACTGACGTGAAAAGTAACATTACCCGCGCTATCTGCAAAGTCTGTACCCCAAGTCAGCGAAATATCATTGCTTTTTGCATCATCTTCAGCACTTTGTGCATAAGATGCATCAAGTTCGAATCCAGTGAAGTCCTTCTTCATAATAAAGTTAACAACACCAGTTACCGCGTCAGCACCATAAATAGCAGATGCACCGCCGGTAATAATTTCGACACGCTCAATAAGTGAAGTCGGGATCATAGAAATGTCGACAGCAGAATTACCGGCATCACCCGATACATGACGACGACCATTGACGAGTACTAAGCTTCGCTCTGTACCTAAACCACGTAAGTTTATGAGTTCTTGACCTGCAGACTGAAGGCCTGTGCCATTGCCTGTCGCCGTAGTTGAACCTACACCACTGATCATAGCGGGCAGTTTATGCATTAAGTCGCCAATATTCTTTACACCCGATTGCGCGATTTCTTTTGCATCAATCATGGTTGTTGGTGTTGTCATTTGCGCACTAGTACGCGCAATACGAGAACCTGTAACCTGAATCTTTTCGACTTCGTCTTCATTCACCTGATTGGCAAAAGTGTTACCTGAGAGTAAAAGAGAACTCGCAACGAGTCCTTGCATAATTGCTGATAATCTTAAGTTCATAAGAGAACACCCTGTTGTTGTATTTTATTATTTTATATCTCAAAGTGTATCTGAGATACGATCTAGGCTATCAGCACTTAAAGCATATGTACAATTTTTATTCTCATGTGAGACTAAAGATATGTGAAAGTTTGTGAAATAAGTAAATCTAAATTGTAAATTATATTGTTTTACAATGGGTTATAGGTGTTTTTGGTGCAGAAGAGTAAGCACATTGTGTGCTTACATAGTGATTTAAAGTGAAAAGTCACGTTAGAAAGGTTTACTGGTGTTCAAAATATATACGGTAAGTGCTCGACCAAATAGGAAAGTTCACATGGGTTGAGTAGCAAATGTAGTCTTCGATATCGACTCGCGCGATATCTAATAAATAGCGCAGTTTGTCTTTGTGATCTTGCTGCAATTGAAAGTGCGCTAAATTATCTGTGGTTTGAGAAATTTTGAGCTCAGGAAACTCTGGAAATCTTTCAGTCCACATATCACTTGCTTTTAATTTGCCATCTTCGACCTTTTGATTGTTGTGATAGCAGCCAATATTCACGGTACTACATTTATCAATTTGCTTTTCTATCAGCACTAACATGGTCATGGCTTTGGTTGGATTTTTAATTGATAAGCTGGTGGAGCTGCACGGACTGCTTTGATTGAGTGGGTTCATCACTTCATCAGGGTTATTAACCACAAAGGTTGCATCGCAGCTATCACTTGGTAGCGGATCAAACACTAAACCTGAATTACTCGGTGAAAAAGTACTAAAGGCATTTAAAAATCCAGATGTAGAGTACTCTTCAGATACACCAATGGTAAAAAGATTGGTCTCTAATCGACTTTGCTGAGAAATATTCAGTGGTTGAGTAAAGTTATCAGGATTAGGGTGAGTATAAAACTGCACAAAAGGCACTGCACCGGCTTCGCGTTTAATACCCGATTTACTTATCAACGCAACCTCTTGTAAAAAAGCAGGGTTTGCTTTGTTTTCTTTAAGAATATAAACACAGAATACTTCTTCGACGCTGAATCCAAGTAAAGACTTTGCGGCATAATAAAGCTGCGCTTTGTGGTCATCACCGTGCATGGTATTTTGTGTTTTCTGTTTAGCAGTCGATAGCATGCGTTTGAGTTGGGCATGACTTGAAGCATGTTGGTTGAGGCACTGTTCAAATAAGTCGGTAACTTGTTTTAGCTGCTTCAACAAAGGGGCAGGGATAAGCGGTGTCAACTTTTGTTGCATGAGTAGCAAAGCTTGTACACCGGGCAGCTCAACTAATACTTGTAAACCATCACTTGCTTTACAGGCAGTAAAAAAGCGTTGGCTATTAGAGCGGTTATAATCTAAATACCGAGCAAATCCCCCAATGGTTTTGGCTTTTTCTGGTAGTTCAGCTTTGATTGCTAAAAAAGTTTTTTGTATACGCTCGCCAAGGCGTGTTAAATCGGCTTTTACTTGTTGACTAAGTCCCATGTCGCAGAAAATATGGTTATATATTTCCTTTAGGTTACACGGGACTTAAAATGATTAAAAGATTTCTTTAATCGGCTTAGCTACATAGACCAATCGTTTTCCAAGGTCCCCAAGGTCCAGAAGAAGCAGGGTTTTCACCTTGTACCCACCATTTAGCCTCGTAAATTACCCCGTTTAAGCTCACTCTTTGACCCTGTAAATACACGGTACTTTCTGACCAAGCCGGTGTGCCTTTACAGGTATCGACATTTTCAGAAACTGAGATAGTTTTGGTTTTTTGAGCGGTTTGGCCTTTGTCATCAGTAACACTTAAAGTTACTGAATAGCTGCCTGCTTGTGCAAAAGTGTGCGAAACAACACTACCTTGGTAGCTTTCACCGTTGACAATCCAGCGAGTGCTAACGATTTGACCGTTATCTGTGCTCGTGCTGGTGAGTGTTGCTGTTAATTGATCTGTCGCCACTGAGAAGTCAGCAACAGGTACTGGGTCTTCAACGTTACCATCACATTTTGCACCCCGACGCCACACATTGCTATATAGGTCTGGCTGAGCACCTTGAGACCACCAAGTAGATTCATATTCATATCCTTTGTAGCTAACCTTGTCGCCTAGTGCATAGCTTTGTGTTGCACTCCAAGGTGCTGCATTACATTCACCATCAACGATAAAGTTAACGACTTTAGATACGCTGCTTGTTTGGCCAATGGTATCTGTTACTGTAAGTGTGACGTTGTAGCTACCTGCAGAAGCATAAGTAAAGCTTGGGTTTGTTTGAGTTGAACCCGCGTTACCTTGTCCAAACGACCACTGATAACCTGTAATACCTTTATCGTCAGTTGATTTGTTGGTGAAACTTGCAGTTAAAGACGCCGCATCCGTTTGAACCTCAAAATTGGCGACGGGTTTTTTATCTTCACCGTCGGTAATTCCTGTTTTTTGTTTGATCCAATTTAAGAAGCTTGTTGTTCTTGTGAAAGCAGTTGCACCTTGACAACCTTGCCCCCAACTCACAGTGCCTATGCTGTAAAAGTCATTGCCAACTCTAACAGCATAAGGACCGCCACTGTCTCCATTACATGCAGAACGACCACCTTCACCACCGCCACAAATCACTGAGCTAGGCAAATTGAAACTAAGTTGTGAACTACAGCTTGAATTAGTGATAACGGGTAAATCAGCTTCTCGAAGTACATCACTCGGACGACCACGATTAGAGGTTAAACCCCAACCTGATACCGTAACGTAATCGCCAGGGCTCGCATATTGTGACTCGATAGCCGCAGTAGGAAGTTTAGCTGGCGTATATTGACTTGGCGCAGGTGAAGCCAGTTTTAAAACTGCGATGTCATAACCAGAGCGTATCCCATTTGCGCCATTCCAGCGTTCATGGTTGATAATCTGAGATACACGTAATGTGACACCATCATTTCGGCTGATTGAGTGCGCACCAACACGAACAGTTAAACTTGATGTTGAAGCATTGTCTAAACAGTGAGCCGCCGTTAAAACCCAATTTGGATCGATTAATGTACCACCACAACCTTGGCGACCATTCATAAGCAGCGCAACTTGATAAGGACGTGAGTATGCAGGTGTTTCAATACCACCAACAACAGTTGGGTTAATATCTAACTCAGCTGCAGCGTATGCATTCATGCCATACAAACACATGGCAGAGAGTAAAATATTTCTTTTATTCATGATTACATTTCCTTTAATTGCTCAAAATTAAGCCTATTTAGAAATAATCTGAGATACCCCCTTATGCAAATCTAGAATAAAAATAAAACAAGGTCAGACCAGTTGGTTGTGTGTATTCAAAATAGGTATGGATATGATTTGTATAAATAATTTGCGTAACAATTAATTTACATTTTATTTTGAATTAACTGATGAGCAGTAGTAAATGTTGATGAGAAAATTGGGGTTATTTATGAATCAAAAAAGAGTTAGTTTCGTGAAATGCGGGCATAAAAAAAGACATCCTGAGATGTCTTGATTTATACGTTTGGTGGAGCTGGGGGGATTTGAACCCCCGTCCAGAAAGCGTCGACCTTCGGTCCTACATGTTTAGTATCGTCTATTGGTTAACCTTTAAGTCTCGGACGAACACGATAAATAAAGGCGAGGCCGCTTAGTTTTAGCCCTTCAACCCCGGCCAGGGTTTCCGTAGCGATCTTGTGTAGGGTGACACTCCAGAACCAGAACCACAAGCATTTCTTGGAGGAGTGCTAGCGGGCTATTATGCCGCTAGAGCGTAGTTATCGTCGTTTGCGATTACTTTAAATGCGGCTTTTTTACGAGGCCAACCGCCCCTCGACATGCACCTCAGGCTTCATGAATCCTGTCGAATCCTAATCAGCCCCTGAATTTGTATTCAGAGTCACAACGTGACTTAGTGATTGCATTCTAACGCCTATATATGCGCTTCGCAATCATTAATCTCTTTAAAAGTCATCATTAATTAATAGGTTGGCTGTTATTTATTCGGGTTGAACATTAGTTGAGCACATTATAGGCGTGAGTAATCGAACTCATTAATTTATAAAATGAAATACTCGACTTATTGCTAAGCTCTTTTCAGATTTGGTTGCTTTATGCTTGTGGCATCAAATAACACTAACATCCGAAGTAGGAGATGTGATGACAACTCACAATTTAGATAACAGTAGCAAGTTAGCACCTCAAGACAGTTATCAAAATTTACACCGTGCAAGTTAAGAATTTAAAACACGCGACGAATATTTAGAGCATGAATTGCAAATCATGCAGCCAAAACGCTGGCGTCCTAACCTACCTTTTAAAGACTACCGAGTTGAACTAGAAGACACTATTCCAGCTATGGCGGGGACCATAGGTAAAATTGTGATGGTAGGCGCAATGCCGCAACATTTGCCGCACCTTTAGGGCTAGGCGAAGGCTTTATTCTTGAAAATGTGCGCTATGAGTTATTGATAGTCGCTTTATTTATTTTGCTGTTTTCTGGTTTTCTATTACCAACCGCAAACTTAGCAGGTACCCAGGGCCTTTAATTCCTCTTATTCCTATTGTGGTTGCGGCGGGTGGTCACCCGATGGCGTTTGGTTTGCTCATAAGGGCATTTGGTTTATTACTGGCAATCAGTAAAGGCGGGAGTGTTTTGGCTGGGCTTACCAGTCGGGGGGTATGTGGTGGTTTGCTCTTATACCTCGGCTTTATCGGCACAACCTCACAAGTTAAGAAGTTGTTTGCGTGGGCTGAAGGCATTGAAATGTCACGTATCGCTTTCATAATAATTCTTAGTACCATCGTTTTATATGCGTTATCAGAGCACTTTAAAAAGCGTTGGCTGGCAGTACCATTAAGCTGCTTACTTGGCGGTGGTGTTGCTTTTGCTCTTGGCTCGCCATTTGAGTTTAAAACAGTTCCAGGCATACCAAACATGAACCCTATGTACTGGTGGGGTGAAAACACGGAGTGGATGCTAGGTTTACCAACACTTGAAAGCTTTATTGTTGTACTGCCTTTTGCCATTTTAGCTGTGGCTATGTGGTCACCAGACTTCTTAGGTCATCAGGTGTTCCAAATAATTAGTTATCCAGCACGTACTGAAAAAGTACAAATGAATATTGACGATACGATGACCAGTGCGTCTATTCGTCAGACATTCGGCTCTATTTTAGGTGGTGCTAACTTCACCTCTTCTTGGGGCACATACATTGTGCCAGCTGCCATTGCGAAGCGTCCAATTCCCGCAGGGGCAATTTTAACCACGTTGTTTTGTGTTATTGCCAGTATCTGGGGTTACCCAATGGATCTAGCAATTTGGCAGCCGGTATTGTGTAGCCTTAATTGTTGGGGTGTTTATTCCATTGCTTGAAGCGGGTATGGAAATGACACGAGAAGGTAAAACTACTCAGTCAGCAGCCATTGTCGTTTTCTCGTCGGCATTAGTTAATCCGGCGTTTGGTTGGTCCTTAACTATGTTGCTAGATAATTTAGGCTTAATTGGTTGTAAAGAACGCAGTAAAGAGCTGAGTTCAATGAACCGTTGGATCATACCTTTAATTATGTTTGTAGTGTTAACAGGTGTGATGGCACTTGTTGGCTTGTTATCGGGCTAACCTGCAATTATGCCGAGTTTTAGATAGGCTCTTAAATAGCGGAGGGCTAGTCCCTTCACTTGCTCTTCATATTCTTATTACATGTATTTGTCATATTCTTTTGTTACTTTGTCTCGTTAATTTAATCATTAGTCGATTTTTCATCTTATTTGTGGTTTTCTTGTTTCTGCATTAGTTACATTTGTAAATTAGTCCTTTATTCGTAAATTGCATTTCAGCTATAAAGAGTTCTTTTTTATAGTCGATAAACTGATGTAACTTATACAAATATTTTCTAGTTTTTATTTTAGGTAAAAATACACAATTAATGCTGTTTACAAATCTTTAAGTTTTGTAACGTACTTTAGATGATTTCGACTTAACAATAGAACCAAGTTGTGCTGAAATGACCTGGTCATGTTTTAGTCAATTTTAAACCGTAGTGTGGAAAGACTTATGTCATTGTTTCGTTTTGATGAGGGTGATGGATATGTGTACTTGTTGTCACACCCAGTCGAGTCAGGGTTTCCTGCTAGTGCTTCGCAGCTAATGGAGTTGTTAGAGCAGTCAAGTTATGCAGACTTCGAGGTAGTTCATGCCAATATTGGTAAGTTATTTTCTGCCGGTGATGACTTTAGCAATGATTCTTTAATTGTAGCGAAGGCGATTGATGCATCAATTATGATCAAAGTTGATGAATCAAATATGATGGCCAATGCTCAAATTACGACCGCATGTGGCGGTAAAATTATTTCTCTTGATGATGCTAAAGTCGCCTTAAAAAAAGCGGGTGTTATAAAAGGTGTGAGCCGTGAAGCATTAGAACAATGTCTTGGTCAGCAGTTTGAGCAATCTCCAGGCTCAGTTTACAGTGCAATTGTAGCGCATGGGCAAAGAGCTAAAGACGGTACAGACGCAAGGTTTGTTCGTCTGTGTATGACAGCGCAAGATAGAATTCTCACCCCTCAAGAAAAAGATGGTGGCAAGGTTGATATGCGTGACTTGGGCGCAATTATTACAGTCAGACCTGGCAGCCCATTAATGAAACGTATTCCTGCGACTGAAGGCTCCTCCGGCTATTCCGTGTTCGGGGATGTGTTAGAGGCCAAACCAGGTAAGAACTTCGAGATTGAAGTGCTCGAAGGCACCAAAATTGATGAAAAAGACCCTAATTTACTTATAGCAGTTGCTAAAGGGGTGCCTGTTGCATTGCCACGTGGCATGCGTGTCGACGATGTTTTATGCTACAACGACGTGGACGTTACTACAGGGCATATAGAATTTGATGGATCAGTTATTATCAGTGGTGATGTTAAAGATGGCATGAAGGTAAAAGCTACTGGAGATATAACAATTTTAGGCTTTGTAGAGTCATCAGAAATACAGAGTGATAACGTAATTACGATAGTGCAAGGCGCAATAGGGCGTAAAGTAATCGAAGAGGATGATTTTTCTTGCTTTATTCGTGCAAGAAGAAATATTACGATTGGTTATGCTCAATATGCTTGCATTGAAACTCAGCAAGATTTGTTAATTGAAAAGCAGGCCTTACATTGTAATTTGTCTTCAAGTCGTCTTATTCGTATAGGTAAAGGTGACACACCAAGAGGTAAACTGATTGGTGGCAAAGTTCTTAATGCGCTTCGTATTGAAACGGGTGAATTGGGTGCTCCTTCAGGGACCAAAACGCATATTTCTATTGCGCAATCGTTCCATGAATTAAAAGAAAAGCAGTCAGAATTCAAGAAGTTTGAGAAACGCTTAGCTGAAAAGGCCGTTGCTCTGAATAAGGCAAAAGCGAAGGCAAGTAAAGCGCCAGAATCACCGAAAAGGGCGGCATACTTAAATAAGCTGCTGACAAATGAAAAGCAGTTAAACGTGCATTATCAGCGCAATCAACGCAATTTAAAACTAGTGGATAGAAAATTACAACGCTTACTTGTTGGCAGCAGAGTTAAAGTGAATGACTTGATGCACCCAGGCATTGAGGTAACAATTGCACGAGACTCGAAGCAATTTACACGAATTTATCCTCCTCATTTAGTTAAATTAGATGAAGGTAAGATCACACAACAGTTCTTGTCTTAAAAATTTAATCATTTTTTATTTTTAATAATAAAGGCTCCGCTGTGTCAGAGCCTTTACGTTTTTAATCACTATTAGTTTTTCTCACCAAGAAATCTTCAATAATTTCAAGCTTGTACCTATTTAACTTTTTGTTTGGCTATTAACTTCAATCAAAAATTAATTGGAAACTGAAGTTTGTTCATTTATGAATCTTTGACTAAATTGAATGTTAGGTGTTGACACCGGTGTCAGCTTTGTGGCTCAATAATATGACACCGGTGTCAGGTTGGGGTGAGAGACAACCTGATAGCGTACCTTTGAACGGGTAAATCTAAAGATGCTCGGTACATTTAGAGTGGAGTCTTTAATTGTACTGAGCCTTTTATCCTCTTAAATTTTGAGTAGAGTAGAATTTTATGTTACATCCTCGTATCCAAGCCGTCACAGAGCGTGTTATCGAACGCAGCAAAGCAACACGCCAAGCCTATTTAGCACGCATCGAAGAAGCAAAAAAACAAACACGTGTTCGCGCTGGCTTAGGATGTGGCAACCTAGCTCACGTTATGGCTGCATGTTCAAGCTCAGATAAAGATCGCCTTAAAGCTGACGAGCAACCTAACTTAGCAATTATCAATTCATACAATGACATGCTTTCAGCGCATGTGCCTTACATCGAGTATCCAGCTTTAATTAAAAAGATTGCAGAAAAATATGATGCGACCGCGCAAGTTGCTGGTGGCGTACCTGCTATGTGTGACGGTGTGACTCAAGGCCGTGATGGCATGGAATTATCTTTGTTTTCACGTGATGTGATTGCGATGTCAACAGCCGTTGCACTTTCACATGATGTTTTCGATGGTGTTTTTTGTTTAGGTGTGTGTGACAAAATCGTACCGGGACTATTAATTGGTTCGCTTTCATTCGGTCATTTACCTATTTACTTCTTACCAGCTGGCCCGATGCAGTCTGGTATTCCAAATAAAGAAAAAGCACGTGTTCGTCAAAAGTTCGCTCAAGGCTTAGTTTCTCGTGAAGAGTTACTAGAGGCAGAGAGTGCGTCATACCACAGTGCGGGTACTTGTACTTTCTACGGTACTGCAAACTCAAACCAGATGCTGATGGAGATCATGGGTCTTCACCTTCCTGGTAGCTCTTTCATCAACCCATACACTGAACTACGTGATGGCCTTACGGGCAGTGCGGTTGAGCTAATGCTTAAGCAACTTATCGAGAGCAAAGATGCAAACCCAATCGGTGAAGTTGTTAGCGAAAAAACAGTGATCAATGGCTTAGTTGGTCTACTAGCTACAGGTGGCTCAACAAACCACGCAATTCACTTAGTTGCTATGGCGAAAGCGGCAGGCGTTCAAATCACCTGGAAAGACATGGCGGAGCTCTCTGAAGTTGTGCCTCTACTAACACGTATTTATCCAAATGGTTCTGCGGATGTTAACCACTTCCAAGCAGCGGGTGGTATGGGCTTCTTAATGCGTGAATTACGTGATGGTGGCTTCTTACATAATGATGTGAAAACTATTGTTGGTGAAGGCCTAGATGCTTATACCCAAGAGCCAGTGTTAGATGTTGATGACAACCTAATCATGTCTAGCAACACAGGTCCGAGCAAAGTGAAGTGGGTGCCTTGTCCTGAAAACTCACTAGATGAAGAAGTACTTCGCCCTGTGAGCAACCCATTCAATAAGCAAGGTGGCCTTCAGCTACTAACAGGTAACATCGGTAAAGCGGTTATTAAGGTATCAGCGGTTCAAGAGCAACACCAAACAGTTTCAGCACCTGCAAAAGTCTTTAGCTCACAAGCTGCGCTTCAAGATGCATTCGCTGCAGGTGAATTAAACACAGACTTTATTGCGGTGATTAAAGAGCAGGGTCCTAAAGCTAAGGGCATGCCAGAACTTCATAAATTAACGCCTGTAATGGCAACGCTTCAAGACCAAGGCTACAAAGTGGCGATTGTGACTGACGGCCGTATGTCTGGTGCGTCAGGTAAAGTACCTGCAGCAATCCACTTAGCACCAGAAGCCGTTGAAGGCGGGATCATCGCTAAAATTCATGATGGTGACTTGATCACTCTTGATGCACCAAATGGCGACTTAATTCTCCATGTATCAGATGAAGAGTTAGCAAAGCGTGAGCATGTGATCAGCCATACTGAGCCAACTTATGGCACAGGCCGTGAGCTATTCGCAGGATTCAGAAATATCGTAAGCAGTGCAGACCTAGGCGCGAGTGCCTTTGGACTAGAAGAATAAAAGCATTGGGAATGAGGAACAAGATGAGCATTGAAAACATTTTAACATCAGCACCAGTTGTACCAGTGGTGGTGATTGAAAACTTAGAAGACGCTGTACCGTTAGCAAAAGCGTTATATAACGGTGGTCTAAAAGCACTAGAAATTACCCTTCGCACACCTGTTGCGGCAGAAGCGGTAAAGCTAATGAAAGAAGCAGTACCAGAAGCTTACGTCGGCACAGGTACTGTGATTGATAAAGCAACATTCGAAGCATCAGTTGTAGCAGGTGCTGACTTCATGGTGAGCCCAGGTGTAAATGATGAGCTTTTAGCACTTGCTAAAGAAACTGACATTCCGTTCTTACCGGGTGCAGCAACACCAAGTGAAGTGATGAATTTAGCATCACATGGTTTCAAGTTTTTAAAATTCTTCCCTGCAGAAGCTGCAGGTGGCGCACCAATGCTTAAGTCAATTGGTGGTCCATTACCACAAGTTAAATTCTGCCCAACGGGTGGTATTAGCTTAGCAACCGCACCTAAGTACCTAGCCTTAAATAACGTTGTGTGTGTTGGCGGTACTTGGATGCTAGATAAAGAACTTATCGCAAACAAAGATTGGCAGGCGATCGAAGCGCTTGCGAAACAAGCAAGTGAAGTAAAATAGTCGAGGAACTGAAAATGATTAATATCGCAATTAATGGTTATGGCCGTATCGGTCGCAATGTTTTACGAGCGCTTTACGAGTCTGGTCAAAACGAAGAAATTAAAATAGTCGCTATCAACGATCTAGCACCAGCTAATGTGAATGCGCACCTAACTCAGTTTGATTCAGTACATGGTCGTTTCAACCAAGAAGTTGTACTAGCTGAAAACACGTTAGTGATTGGTAATGACGAAATCACGCTTACGCAAGAACGCGATCCTGCGAACCTACCTTGGAAAGCGCTTAACGTTGATATCGTATTAGAATGTACAGGTATCTTCACGTCACGTGATGCTGCAGCTAAGCACATTGAAGCGGGCGCGAAAAAAGTAATCGTTTCAGCGCCAGGTACTGATCTTGATGCAACGGTTGTTCACGGTGTGAACTCTGAAGTGATTAACGCTTCTAGCAATATCATTTCAAATGCATCTTGTACAACCAACTGTCTTGCACCAGTTGCTAAAGCACTAAATGACGCAATTGGTATTGAACAAGGCAGCATGACCACCATTCACGCTTACACCAACGATCAAGTTCTAACTGATGTTTATCACCCAGATCTTTACCGTGCGCGTAGTGCAACTCAGTCTATGATCCCAACTAAAACAGGTGCTGCAAAAGCAGTTGGTTTAGTATTACCTGAGCTTGCTGGCAAGTTAGACGGTATGGCGGTTCGTGTTCCTACAGTAAATGTGTCTTTAGTTGACTTAACATTCATTGCTTCTCGCGAAACAACTGCTGAAGAAGTAAACGCAGCGGTTAAAGCGGCTGCAACTGAAGGTGCAATGGCTGAAGTGCTTGAGTACAACGAGCTACCGCTTGTTTCAATTGACTTCAACCACAACCCTGCGTCATCAGTGTTCGATTCAACGCAGACTAAAGTTGATGGTAAATTAGTTAAAGTAATGGCTTGGTACGATAACGAGTGGGGTTTCTCTAACCGTATGATCGACCAGGTAAAAGCTCTAGGTCAACACCTATAAGTTAAAGTTAAAATAGGTATAAAGAGTTAATTTAAATTCAACAGAAAAGCATAGCTGAGTAAGTTAATCTAAATAGAACTAATAAATAGGCTGTAACGAAAGTTACGGCCTATTTTTTTGGCAGAAAATTTATTGAAAGTTATTTAATTTGTTCACTATGTTAGACGTAAATTCAAGGAAGCAAGTAAAGGGAATATATTAATTCGAACAGCCTAAGAGACCGTGAATCGTGGTTAATACTGCAAAAGTTACACATAGAGAGGTAAGAACAGCTTACTTTAAGAGTAAAGCCTACAGTGCTTTTAAAAAGAAACGTCATAAGCTTTCTACCCATAGTGCAATCTAATCAAGATAGTGAGTTTTGTGCAAACGAGTTTAGGCTGCTTGAATAGCTAATAATTCTTTTGCACTTGCCCGAGTCGTTTCACTAATAGACTCACCACCGATAAGTCGGGCAATTTCGTCAATTCTATGCTCGTCTTTTAATGGCTGCATAGAAGTAAAAGTTTCACCTTTAACAACTTTTTTGCTCACAAAAAATTGCTGATGGCCGCTACAAGCAACTTGCGGTAAGTGTGTTACGCAAATCACTTGAGTCGATTTACCAAGTTTGCGCAGTAGCTTTCCTACTTGAGAAGCTGTCGGTCCAGAAATACCCACATCCACCTCATCAAAAATAAGTGTTGGCGTTGTGACTTTGTCAGCAATTATCACTTGGATTGCTAAACTTATTCTTGATAGTTCACCACCTGAGGCAACTTTTGCTAGTGCTTGTAATGGTTGACCAGGGTTTGTAGAAACTAAAAATTCAATGGCATCAAAGCCTTCATTATTTGGTTTTAATTCAGGCTTAGGCAGGAGTTCAATAGCAAATTGACAGTGTTTCATGGCTAGCTCATCCATGCTCGCACTGATCAGCTTTTGTAGCTTTTTTGCAGCTTTAGAGCGACTTTCACTTAGTGCGCTAGCCGCGTGTTGATACGCTGTAAGTGTATGTGCAATTTCTTGCTCTAAAATATCTATACGCGCATTGTCAGAACTTATATTGTCAAGCTGTTGCTTTAGAGACTGATGGTGCTCATATAGTTCTTCAGGTCTAACATGATGCTTACGTGAAAGATCCATGGTTTTAGATAAGCGCTCTTCAACTTCTTGAAGCCTAAGCGGGTCTTGATCTACATGAGCTGCATAGTCTCTGATTTCTCGACTTGCCTCTTCAACTTGCACAACTGCTTCTTCTAAAATTTGCGCAATATTACCTAGATTACTATCAAAACCGCTGAGATTAACAAACTGTTGTGCACTATGCTGAAGCTGGCTTAATACAGTTGTACCATCTTGTTCATACAGTGCTATTAATTCTTGCTGACATGTATTTATAATCGTTTGACTATGACTAAGACGATATTGCTCTTCTTCAATCTGTTTGTATTCGTCTTGATCGAGTGCAAATTCATCTAGTTCGGCAACTTGATACTCTAGTAGTTGTTGCTGTGCAGCTTTAGTTTGTTGTTCTTTGAGCAGAGTTGCATATTCACGCTGTAATTGTTGATAGTGTTGATATTGGTCTTTGACGTTATTTTGTAAGTGCGTGTGACTAGCATAGGCATCAATGAGGTGTAATTGGTGTTCATTCTTAAGTAAAAGTTGATGGGCATGTTGTCCGTGGATTGCGATCAAATACTCACCAAGTTCTTTTAATTGACTGGCGGTTACAGAGACGCCGTTTATGTAGCTTTTACTTCTACCATTTTTGCTGATAACTCTACGAAGAATACAGTCTTGCTCTTCGTTATTTAGCATATGCTCTTTAAGAAATTTATGTGCTTTAGGGAGGCTTTGAATGTTAAAGCGTGCAACAATTTGTGCACGCTCGGTATTTGGTCTTATTGCTCCGGCATCAGCTCTTTCACCAAGGCAAAGAGAGAGGGCATCAATGGCGATTGATTTACCTGCACCAGTCTCGCCAGTGATGGCAGTCATGCCATCACGCCAGTCAATACAAAGGTCATTTACAATCGCGAAATTATTAATTTCTAAACTAATTAACATGGCTGTATATCCAAACAGTATTTGACTGTTAATTTATACAGTAGTTAGAGATAAATCAAGAAGCTTCTAACGTTACAATAAAATATATTAACTTTGCTCTTGTATGTTGTCTCCGTCATTATTTTGTTCTGTATCATCTTCAGAGGTAGACTCAGAAGGTTTGTCTGTATTTGAACCTTTTATTAAAGTTATCATTGCAGGCAAAGATTCATGATAAAAGTCTTTATTGTAAGCTGCGCCATTAGTAGGTAGCTCTCTGGCAAATGCAACTAATTTCTCTTGTAAACCATCCATGTCATCTTGATCTCTATGAATATGTACTTGTTCACCGACCGTAAGAATAAAAAGCTCAACAATGCGTTCAAGTTGGTTTAAGTTATCTTCAGTGTGAGGTTGCACCACGAAAAAATTACTTACAATACAGTTAATTATACAGCTGTGATTAGATGGAAGGGCACCAACTGAAACAAAATCAGAGACGTTATGTTTAAAATGTTCAACAACCTCTGAATGCCTTTGGTTAAAAAGTAATTTCTCTGCACATTTGGCTTTTTTTCTATTGTTTTCTAGAACAAGGTAAACCCCCAACAGAGTAATAAGTAAGACGGTTGTTGCAATAATGATATAGTTCATAACTGTAATATTTCCAATTTGTTATGGCTTGATCTTAATTATGCTTAGAGAATTAGTAAAGCCTGCTACCCCAATTTAATTTTTGTCTTAACACGTCATAATACGAGTAACTTTTTGGGTGGATCAGACGCAGTGCACTTTTTGCTTTTTTAATTAAAACTTCATCTCCAGGTAAAACCGCCAAAACAACATGTGAATCACAGCTAACTTGTAAACTATCGGTATTTTCTAAACTAAGTTTTAACCTCACTTCTTTGTCACCATCAACAACCAAGGGTCTGCTCGATAAGGTATGAGGGAACATGGGGACAAGTGCCATCGCGTTTAATTCAGGGGTTAATATAGGTCCTCCACCAGAAAGAGAGTAAGCTGTTGATCCTGTAGGTGTGGAGACAATTAATCCATCAGAGCGCTGTGAGAAAACAAACTGATTATCTATAAAGGCTTCAAATTCAATCATATGGGCGACTTTATCCGCATGAAGTACGGCTTCATTCATAGCTGAATTTGCACTTTTTAGCTCGTCATGGCGATAAACTTCTACCTCTAATAAGAAACGAGACTCAGCAATGAATTCACCTCTTAATACCTCTTCTAGCGCGGGTTCAAAACCATCGGGGTTAAGATCAGTTAAGAAGCCTAGATTACCTCGGTTAACACCAATTACTGCAACATCAAAACGTGCCAGTACTCTGGCGGCACCCAGCATGTTGCCATCTCCACCAATAACGATGGCAAGATCACAGCGTTTTCCTAGTTCTACCAACTCTATTAGCCCTTCAGGCGCAATTTCGGCAACTTGAGCGCCGACTCGTTCTTCAACGAGCACTTCGTATCCAAGAGCTTGCAAAAAGGTATATAAGCGGTGTAATGTCAGTGCCGCACCTTTGTGATTAGGTTTACCGATTAAGCCTATGGTTTTAAAAGGGCTTGTCATGATTGTTTTCCTTGATTAAGTTAGCGCAAGACTAACCGAAAATTACATAAGAGAAAACTCTTTTGATGGCCTGTGGAACAAGTATGAAATTAAGTCCCAGAGATCAACAAATTTTTACTGCCGTTATGAGTATGTATTGTAATGGTGAGGGGCAACCAGTGCCCTCAAGTAAAATTGCCAAGCAAAAAGGCATGGCTGTTTGCTCCGCTACAGTTAGAAATGCGATGGCCAGACTTGAGAAAGTAGGACTGCTTTGCTCGCCATATACTTCTGCTGGCAGAATGCCTACAGCCCAAGGCTTTAAGTATTGGCTTGATGAATATTTTGATTTGCCCGATATTGCAAATTACTGGCAACCAGAGCAATCTCAACTGGTTGAACTCGCCCATTCTTTGAGTCAAAAATATCAAGTATGTTGTTGTGTTGGTTTACCGCAGGCAAGCTCACAATTAATCTTTCGAGTTGAAGTCTTAGGCTTTGATAGTAGTTCATGGCTGGTATTATTGATTGATAGAACAGGACAGTCACAAAATATATTGATTGATAAGCCAGACGCAGAAACGGATGCACAGCGTTATCAGTTTGCGGCTTGGATGAACACTGTTTTTAGCCAGCAGCCACTTAAAGAGGGCTTACAGCGCATGTTTGCAATGGCGAATAGTGCGCCTAAAACATGTATGGCGCAGTTGACTCAATGGACTTCGCAGTTACATCAACAGCTTGGCTCTGATAACTGCATTCTGCTCGGAGAGCGCTATCTATATAATGAACTCGAGTCTGATAAAGAGCTTAATCTGGGTGTGACATTTTTACATGATGTTGAAGATAAACTGGCATTTAAAAATGGTGTATCACTTGTTATGGGTGACGAATTGAGCAATTTTGATTTAACTAAAACAGTGATCTTAAGCTTACCTTATTTTGAAAATGGTGAATATCAAAGTCGTTTTTGTGTCATTTGTTCAACATCTGCCCCGATAGAATCGATAATTGAAGAATTTTCTCGCGTAAGTACTTGAAACTGATTTTTCCACCCCCATAATGACCGCAGTTGTAAGATTTTGGAGAAAAAAATGTCTGAGCAAAACAATGCCCCTGAGCAAGAAGTTGTAGAGTCTGTTGAGCAAGTAGAAGCAGAACAAGAACAAGAACAAGAACAAGCTCAAGAAGAAGTACAAACTGAATTAAGTCCAGAAGAAGAAATTGCTGGTCTTTACCTTGAACTTGAAGCGGCAAAACAGACAATTGCAGATCAAAAAGACAGTGTTGTTCGCGCAGCGGCAGATGTTGAAAACATGCGACGTCGTGCAGCACAAGATGTTGAGAAAGCGCACAAATTTGCACTAGAAAAGTTCGCTAATGAACTACTACCGGTGATTGATAACCTTAATCGCGCCATTGAGTTTTCAGATAGAGAAAACGAAACACTAAAGCCAGTGCTTGAAGGTGTTGAAATGACACTAAAAAGCTTTGAAGATGCAGTAGCAAAGTTTGGCGTTGAAACGGTAAATCCACAGGGTGAAACGTTTAACCCTGAATTTCATCAGGCGATGTCGATCCAACCAAGCAATGACGTTGCACCAAATACTGTATTGGCAGTAATGCAAAAAGGCTATACGTTGAATGGTCGTTTATTACGTCCAGCTATGGTTATGGTATCAAAAGCGGCTGAATAATCGCTAACAAGAAATACTATTTTATGAACGGGCCTCTTTGGCCCGTTTTTTGTTGTTAGAATTAACATTGCCATTGAAATCTTGTTATTTAAAATAAAACGATAAACTTAAAATTTACTTCAGGGGAAGTACTATGAAAAAACTGATTGGTATCGTTGCATTGTCTTTATTGGCAGCAGGTTGTAAAACATCGCCAACAGGTCGAACGCAAATAGCTCTGTATTCACCGCAGAAAATGAATGAAATGGGTGTCGCAAGTTTTGCTCAAATGAAAGAGCAGCAACCAATTGAAAATAATAAGCAAACTAATCGTTATGTAAGATGTATCGCGGATAAACTGATTGCACAATTGCCGAGCCAGTATGCCAATCAAGAGTGGGAAGTAGTGGTATTTAAAGAGAATAGTGCGAACGCTTTTGCATTACCTGGAGGTAAAATAGGGGTGCATACGGGCTTATTAAATGTTGCTAAGGATCAACACCAACTTGCAGCTGTTATGGGCCATGAAGTAGGGCATGTAATTGCTGAGCATGCCAATGAACGCGTATCGCAGAACAGTATATTGCAGTTTGGTCTTCAAGCTAGCGATGTTGCATTGCAGATGGGTAATGTTGAATATCGAGAAGCGATAATGCAGGGTCTAGGTGTGGGTGCTCAAGTTGGGGTTGCTTTACCTTTTAGTCGTTCTCATGAGAGTGAAGCAGATGTCATTGGTTTAGATTTAATGGCAAAAGCTGGTTTTGAACCGACAGGTTCAGTGAGGCTTTGGGAAAACATGAATAAACTCAGCGGTGAACGACAAGCAGAGTTTTTATCTACTCACCCAGCACCTGAAACACGTATGCAAAATTTAAAGCGTAACATGCTAGAAGCTGAAACATTAAAGCGTGCAGCTTGGAAAAAAGGCTTGAAGCCAGCGTGTAAGTAGACGCATATTAAAAATAAAAGGTTGCATTATTGCAACCTATATTGGGTATTTAGATTAATTGATCTATCTCAATTGAAATTAACACATATGCAAAAGGCGGACATAAGTCCTTATGTAGGGCGTTCTATTTTTTTATGCTCGCCGCACTCTTATGTCAAGGGTCAACACTATTTGATAAGGCTAGTAAATATTTGGCTACACTTATCAAAAAGCTGTTTTAACTAAACACAACTGAGTGGACCATTATGCAACAATTACCTACGGTAGATTACCGCGCAGATGACGCAGCTGCGCAATTCGTTGAGTCTTTACGTAACACAGGATTCGGCGTTTTAAAAAACCACCCAATCCCACAAGAATTAGTTGAATCAATTTATAAAAATTGGCAAGAGTTCTTCTATACAGAAGAAAAGCACAACTTCCTATTTGACAAAGAAAATCAAGATGGTTACTTTCCGCCAGAAGTATCGGAAGTTGCAAAAGGCTTCACTGTAAAAGACATCAAAGAGTATTTTCATGTTTACCCTAAAGGTCGTGTACCAGCTCAACTAGAAGCTGAGGTTCGTGAATACTACCGTATTGCAAATGAGTTTGCGGCAGAGCTATTAAGTTGGGTTCAAGGTCAGGCTCCGGATGAGGTTAAGGCGAAGTTTTCAATTGATCTTAAAGACATGATCAAAGATTCTGAGCAAACTTTATTACGCGTGCTGCACTACCCACCAATGACGGGTGACGAAGAGCCAGGTGCGATCCGCGCTGCTGCTCACGGTGACATTAACCTGCTTACTGTACTACCTGCTTCAAATGAACCTGGTTTACAAGTACAAACTCAAGATGGCGGTTGGTTAGACGTACCATGTGATTTTGGTAGTTTGATCATCAATATCGGTGATATGCTTCAAGAAGCGTCAGGTGGCTACTTCCCATCGACTATTCACCGTGTTATCAATCCATCAGGCAAAGCGTCAAAGAACTCACGTATTTCTTTACCGTTATTTTTACACCCAAGACCAGACGTTGTGCTTTCAGAGCGTTATACAGCAGACAGCTACTTGCAAGAGCGTCTTGAAGAGCTTGGCGTAAAATAAACTTTGCATTTACAAAAAGCCTATAAAGCAAAAGGCCATAACGTTTGTTATGGCCTTTTTTATTAGTCAAAGTAAGTTCAAACACTAAAATGCTAAAACATTTTAATATGAGTGATGCTAATTTAAGCTTCAGATCCTTCGTCTTCTTCTGCTTCTAATTCAGGTAGTGGCCAACCACCTAATGCTTGCCATTTATTTACGATAAAACAGAATAACTCGGCTGTACGCTCGGTGTCGTACAGGGCTGAGTGAGCTTGGCTATTATCAAATTCAATACCAGCTGTGCGGCACGCTTTTGCAAGCACAGTTTGGCCTAGTGCAAGACCTGCCAAAGAGGTAGTATCAAAGCTTACAAATGGGTGGAAAGGGGTGCGTTTTATTTTGTTACGCTCTATTGCTGCATTTAAAAAACCATGGTCAAACGCAGCATTATGTGCAACAACCACTGAGCGAGAGCAACCCGCAGCTTTTTGAGCTTTTCTCACCATTTTACAGATTTCTTTGATCACAACATCTTCATCTTCAGCACCACGTAATTCTGAAAACGGATCAATGCCGTTAAATTCAATGGCAGCTTGCTCGATGTTTGCACCTTCGAAAGGCTTTACATGAAAATGTAGAGTTTGATCTAAACTTAGAATACCTTCATCATCCATTTTTAAAGTTGTGGCAGCGATTTCTAATAGCGCATCTGTGTCTTTGTTAAAGCCAGCTGTTTCTACGTCGATAACAACAGGAAAGAACCCACGAAAGCGTTGGGAAAATAAAGTTTGATCTTGATCTGCCATAATGCACTTATGTTATGAATTTAAGGGGCGTATTATACTGTTTAGATAGATTTTTGCGACCCGAAATATGTTTCAATCACTAAGCTTTATTGAGTGATAATGCTTACGGCATATTTCTTGCTTTTGAGTTGTTGAGATCATCAAAGCGGCATTATTTTGTCAGTACGGAGAACGTTGTGAAGTACAAAGCATATTTATTCGGTTTAGGACTGTTATTCGCAGACATTGGATTTGCGGATGCGGCTATGCGCCAGTATAGCGCTAATACTGACAGTTCAAATTGGGATGTAAATAAGACCAAACGCCTTTCTTGTGCTTTGCATCATGAGATCCCATATTATGGCGAAGCTATTTTTAATGTCGTAGCCAGTAAAAATAAAGATCTGACTTTTAACCTCGACATGATTGTACGCCCAGAGACTTATGACTTTGCTGGTTTGCAATCTGTACCACCACAATGGCGAGCAGGGGTGCCAGTTCGCGATATCAGTAAAATGCAGCTGTTAAAAAAGTTTGATGGTGAATTGAATAATGATGTCTCATGGGAGATGCTCACAGAGCTTGAAAAAGGCTTTCATCCGACATTCTTTTATAAAGATTGGCAAAATAGTGCTGACCGCATTTCTGTCGCGCTCTCCTCTGTAAACTTTCGACAAGCTTATTGGGCGTTTTTACAATGTCGCGATAACTTGCTGCCATACAGTTTCGAAGATATTGCTTTTACGGTAATGAATTATAAAAAGAACTCTAGCGATCTAACCAAGTCATCCCGTAAACGCCTGGAAATGATAGGTGAGTATCTTAAAAACGATGACAATATTGAATCTATATTTATATCGGCTTATACCGACAGCTATGGTGGTCGATGGATAAATATGGAGCTTTCGAAGAAACGTGCTAAAGCGATAAAAGACTATATGGCGAGTATGGGTGTGCCAGCCGATAACATTCAAACAGAAGGGTTTGGTGAGAAGCGTCACGTGCAACCCAATGACAATGCCATAGGTCGTGGTAAAAACCGTCGAGTAGTGATTCGGATAGCAAAACCTTAGTTTTGATTGGTTTTAAAATAGAAAAGGCGTCCTAGGTCGCCTCTTCTATTTTAATGGCTAAATCTTATTACGAATAAGATCTCTGACAATAAAGCGGTTTGGGTGAATAGCCTCATTGACTCTTAAACTATAAGGGCTTGGTTCGTTACATAGTTTGGCAATCAAATGCTCGGTTGCCAGTGGCGCGCTGCATAAGCCTCGTGCCCCAAAACCTGTAACGATATGAAGCCCTGCATAAGGCATTTGTTCTTCAGAGAAATCATACTGCTTACCTTTACTTAAGTTTGCATAGGCCTGACATAAATCTGCTTTCTCAGGGACTTGACCGAGCATAGGTAAGTGATCATTGAAACAGCATCTCACTGCGGCTTTCGCTGAAGTAATGTCACCAAGGCTTTGCGCAAAGTCACTCTGCTCATAAAACTTCATTAACTGTGCTTTGTTAGTGACATTATCTTCGTCTTTAACTTCACGGCTTTTGGTTTGTTTATCAAAGGTTGCACCCATACAATGATGGCCATCGATGCTTGGCGTAAAATAACCTTTATGACACAGTACGGTTTTTAATTTATCAGATACTTCACCAGATCTAATATGCGAGACTTGGCCTCTGACACCGTGTAAGCCAATGTCTTTTGTTTGCTCGAACCTGTCACTGTGTTCACCGGCGCAAACAAATACATCCGAGAATGGACCAACTCGGTTGTCTTCAGTAACTAAATACCACCCATCTTCGCTTTGCTCTAAAGTTTGAACATCTGTATTAAAATATGTTTGCACGCCTTGCAATGCATTGGCAGCATCAAATACAGCATGGGTTAACTGTGCTGGGTCTACCCAGCCAGCTTCAGGAAAGAACAAACCGGAATAGGGTAATTCTGCACCTGCCAGTTCACTGGCTTGTGATTCATTCACAGAATAAATCAGTGACTCAGGCCATACCGCTTTTTCTACTAACTTTTTGTGTTGCAGTGTTTTGCTCTCATTTACCGCTTGGAGTAAAACGCCACACCAATCATGGTCATATTCAAAACCTTGCGCGGCAATATCTTTGTATAGCCTTAATGCATATAAATAGCTGTGGGCATAGAACTCGCTTGATGGGCTATTTTCAGATTGTAGATTAGGGTAAACCGCGCCTTGTCGATTATGTGAGGCGCCTTTTGCAAGTGCATCATCTTGGCAAAATAAAGTAGCGCTAATCCCACGCTTAGCTAAATGATATAGTAAACAGCTAGAGCCAACGCCCCCACCAATGATGGCAACGTTATTGAGTGGCCTTTCGTTTAAGTTGTAAAACTCGGGTGTATTGTGTGTGCTGTTAGCGATATTTAACTGACCAACAACCATCTCACGTTTGCGACCAAAGCCTTTTACTTTTTTGCATTCGAACCCTGCTTCTTGCAATCCACGACGGACAAAACCTGCAGCAGTAAATGTCGCGAATGTTGCATTGTCTCGGCTTAGATTCGCCATGGCGTTAAAGAGCGGTTGTGTCCACATATCTGGATTTTTACTTGGTGCAAAGCCATCTAGGTACCAAGCGTCCACAATACCTTGTTGGGTGAAATTCATTTTAGGTAAAGTGTCGTGCACATCACCAAACCATAAATCAAGGGTTACACGGCCATTATCAAACTCAAGACGGTGACAACCTTCAAGTGCAATCGGATAGTGCTTACAAAGCTGCTCTGATAATGATGTGAGGCTTGGCCAAGCTGCTAACGCTTTTGTAAGCTCCGATTGCTTTATTGGAAACTTTTCAAAAGAAATAAAATGTAACTTTGCTTTGCTACCTTCTATTTGACGCCATTGTTGCCAAGTATTTAAAAAATTAAGACCTGTACCAAATCCAGTTTCTGCGATCACAAAGTGTTTTTGATCGTGTGAGGTTAATCGCGCTGAAATGTTGTTATTTTCGTAGAAAACATAGTGAGATTCAGCAAGACCATCATCGTTCGAGAAATAAACATCATCGAAGTCGTCGGCAACCGGTGTACCTGATTCATTAAAGTGAATTTGTGCGTTTTTGATCATGATTAATGCAATTAGGATCGAATTAATGCAGTATTCTACGTGTTTTAATTGTTTTCGTCCGTTGAAATTTAGTAAAAAACAATTCAGAGTACGTGTGTAAGCTGGAAAGCTGACCACTTGAGGTCACAATTCAAAGTAGAATACACAGAATTTAGAAATAAAATTAAGGGAATCACCCATGAGAAGAGCCGTTATTACAGGTATCGGTATTGTATCGAGCATCGGCAACGACAAGAACGAAGTATTAGAGTCTTTAAAAGCGGGTAAAAGTGGCATCGTTTTCAATCAAGAATTCGCTGACTACAATCTTCGTAGTAATGTTTCAGGTAACATCGACATCGACGTTAAAGCACACGTAGATCGCAAAGCACACCGCTTCATGGGCGACGCTGCTGCATTCTCTTATATCTCAATGGCACAAGCGATTGAAGATTCTGGTCTATCTGAAGAGCAAGTGTCTAACGAGCGTACTGGCTTAATCGTTGGTTCAGGTGGTGGTTCTTCTAAATATCAAGTAGAAGCTGCTGATATTCTTCGTGAAAAAGGTGTTAAGCGCGTAGGTCCTTACATGGTTCCTCGTACTATGGCATCAACAGCGTCAGCATGTCTTGCAACGCCTTTCAAAATCAAAGGCGTTAACTATTCAATCAGCTCTGCTTGTGCAACATCAGCGCACTGTATCGGTAATGCGGTAGAGCAAATCCAACTTGGTAAGCAAGACGTTATCTTTGCAGGTGGTGGTGAAGAACTTCACTGGACACTGGCAATGGAATTCGACGCAATGGGCGCGCTTTCAACAAAGTACAATGAAACGCCTGAAAAAGCATCTCGTACGTACGATGCAAACCGTGACGGTTTCGTGATCTCTGGTGGTGGCGGTATCGTTGTTGTTGAAGAACTAGAGCACGCACTTGCTCGTGGCGCACACATCTATGCTGAAATCGTAGGTTATGGTGCAACTTCTGATGGTTACGACATGGTTGCACCATCTGGTGAAGGCGCTGTTCGTTGTATGAAGCAAGCAATGGCTGACGTTGAAGGTGACATCGATTACCTAAACACACACGGTACTTCTACACCAGTAGGCGACGTGAAAGAGCTTGGTGCAATTCAAGAGTTATTCGGTGAAAAATCTCCTGCGATTAGTGCAACGAAAGCAATGACTGGTCACGCACTTGGTGCTGCAGGTGTTCACGAAGCTATCTTCTCACTACTTATGCTTGAAAATAACTTCGTAGCGCCTTCAATTAACGTTGAAGAGCTAGATGAGCAAGCACAAGGCCTAGACATTGTAACTGAGCGTCGTGACGTTGAGCTAAATACGGTAATGTCTAACAGCTTTGGCTTCGGCGGTACAAACGCAACACTTGTGATGCAAAAGTACAAAGGCTAATACTTAACAAAATTAAGTGTTACCAAGGACACAGCCCAGTCAATTGACTGGGCTTTTTTATGAGTGTGTGATTAATATTAGGTGTTTCAGATACAAAAAAGCCCGCAAGATAGCGGGCTTTTGACGTGTAATTGTTAATTACATGACACGCATGCCTGGCTCTGAACCTTCATCTGGGTTCAGAATGTAAATTTCTTTACCACCCGGGCCTGCTGCCAGCACCATGCCTTCTGACAAACCAAAACGCATCTTACGCGGTTTAAGGTTAGCGACCATAACCGTTAGCTTGCCTTCGATATCTTCCGGTGCGTAGGCTGACTTAATACCTGCGAATACTTGGCGCGTTTCACCGCCTAAGTCTAACGTGAGTTTAAGCAGCTTTTCAGCGCCTTCTACATGTTCAGCTTTAGCGATTTTTGCAACACGTAAATCAACTTTAGCGAAGTCGTTAAACTCGATTTCATCTGCGATAGGCTCTTTAGCAAGTGGGCTATTAGGATCAATCTTTGGTTTATTCGCCGCTTCTAAGCTTTCTTTTGACTCTTCAACCATTTTGTTAACTTTATCCATTTCAACACGTTGCATTAGTGCTTTGAATTTACTGATTTCATGGCCAACTAATGGCGTTTGTGCACTTTCCCAAGTTAATTCTGTATTTAGGAAAGACTCAACGTTAGCAGCCATGACAGGAAGTACTGGTTTCAAGTAAGTCAGTAGCACTTTGAATAAGTTCAAACCAAGAGAGCATACTTGGTGAGCTTGTTCTTGTGTCTCTTCGCTCTTGATCAGTACCCAAGGTGCTTGTGCATCGATGAACTGGTTTGCTTTGTCAGCAAGAGTCATGATCTCACGGATCGCTCGGCTATACTCACGGTTTTCATAATGCTCAGCAATGGTGTCTGACGCATTTTGGAATTCAGCTAATAGCTCAGGCTCCATGATCACATCACTTAACTTGCCGTCAAATTTCTTAGTGATGAAACCCGCACAACGAGACGCGATGTTTACAACTTTACCAACCAAGTCAGAGTTCACACGTTGTGCAAAGTCTTCTAAGTTTAAATCTAAGTCAGTAATGCCACTGTTTAGTTTAGCAGCGAAGTAATAACGTAAATATTCAGGGTTTAAGTGGTCTAAATAAGTACGCGCCTTAATGAAGGTGCCTTTAGATTTAGACATTTTTGCACCGTTTACGGTTACAAAGCCATGTGCGAATACATTAGTTGGCTTGCGGAAATTCGCGCCATCTAGCATTGCAGGCCAGAACAGACTGTGGAAGTAAATGATGTCTTTACCGATGAAGTGGTAAAGTTCAGCATCAGAACCTTCGCCCCAGAATGCATCAAAGTCTAAGCCTGATTTGTCACATAGGTGTTTGAAGCTGGCCATGTAACCAATCGGTGCATCTAGCCATACATAGAAGTATTTACCTGTTGCACCAGGAATTTCAAAACCAAAGTAAGGCGCGTCACGGCTGATGTCCCATTGCTGCAAACCTTCAGCAAACCATTCTTCTAGTTTGTTTGCCATTTCAGCTTGCAGACTACCTGAGTGTAGCCACTCTTTTAGCATGTCTTCAAAAGCTGGTAGGTCGAAGAAATAGTGTTCAGAATCTTTTAATACTGGGATCGCACCAGACATCGCAGAACGCGCATCTTTTAGCTCAGTTGGGCTATATGTTGCACCACAAGCATCACAGCTGTCACCGTTTTGATCTTCAGCGCCGCACGTAGGGCAAGTACCTGTTACGAAGCGGTCTGGTAAGAAAATTTCTTTTTCTGGGTCAAATAGCTGAGAAATAGTACGCTTTTTAATATGACCTTTATCGTTCAAACGGTTGTAGATCAATGCGCTTAGTTCTTTGTTCTCTTCACTGTGTGTGCTGTGGTAGTTATCAAACTCAACGCTGAAGTCTGCGAAGTCACGTTGACGCTCGACACTCACATTTTTCACCATTTCTTCAGGTGTAATGCCTTGCTTTTGTGCATTGAGCATAATTGGCGTGCCGTGCGCGTCATCAGCACAGACGTAATAAGTTTCATGACCACGTAACTTTTGAAAACGTGACCAAATATCAGTTTGAATGTACTCAAGCATATGGCCAAGGTGAGTTGGACCATTGGCATACGGTAAAGCACTAGTGATGAGAATTTTTCTCTTGCTCATAAACGGTTCCATGAAATTTAAGTGATGTTGCTTAACTATTAAACAAACCACTAATTTGAGCCAAAATAAGGAACATTAAAGCCTTAGCTTAGCTGAATTGACTGGTGTTAATGGGTTGAATGTTACATAATTCCGAGGTCTTTTTCATCATTCGAGCACGTTTTATTTTTATGTTTGGACTCAATAAACTGTTTGGCAAACTTAACCCCGAAAAAACGGCGATTTTGACCGCATTATCTCAGTATAAAAGTGCGGTATTTCCTTTTGGTATTGCCAATGACTGGGTCGAAAAAGTAGATAAAACGAATGGCGGTTTTGAGGTGCACCTTAATTTACCCTTTGCAGCAAAAAATGCGCTATTAGATATTGAAGCTGAACTGCTTGAGAAAACACAGACAAAAATTAGTCTAAGTGCTGAAATTGCATTAACTGCAAAAGATAAATTCAAACAAATAAAACACATTGTCTTAGTGGCATCTGGTAAAGGTGGGGTAGGTAAGTCGACTTCTGCGGTGAACCTTGCTTATGCGATGGCTGCACAAGGTGCCAAGGTCGGTATTTTAGATGCTGATATTTATGGCCCTTCGATTCCATCTTTGTTCGCTTTAGAACACGAAAAACCAACAACAAAAGACAATAAAACCCTGCAACCCATTGTTAAAGATGACATTAAAATGCAGTCTATTGGTTTTTTAGTACCAGCAGAAGATGCCACAGTATGGCGAGGCCCTATGGCTTCTCAAGCGCTCAAGCAATTACTGAATGAAACAGATTGGGGCGAACTAGATTATTTATTTGTTGATATGCCGCCAGGCACAGGCGATATTCAGCTCACTATGACGCAAAAAGTGCCAGCCAGTGGTGCGGTGATTATTACTACACCTCAAGATTTAGCCCTTGCCGATGCACAAAAGGGCATCGCGATGTTCAATCAAGTAAACTTGCCTATACTGGGCCTGATTGAAAACATGAGTCACTACATTTGTGGCCATTGTGGTGGCAAAAACCATGTATTTGGTCAGCAAGGGGGCGAGCGTTTGGCGAGCCGCCATGGTGTACCATTATTGGCTGAAATCCCTTTAGATATTGAGATCAGGACGCACTCTGAGCAAGGTCTTAATATTGCAAAACAACCTATAAAAGCAACTGAACATTACACAGCATGTAGTCAACTTATCGCGAGCATGCTGCACTACCAATCAAGCACAGACTCACAAGTTGAGATTGTGATGACGGACGATTAAGAAATGAGATTATCTGATACCCATATTAAACAAGCCATTGCAGATCAAAAAATTATTATTGAGCCTTCACCAAGTGATGACATGATCTCAGGGATCACCCTTGATTTACGTTTAGGTAATAAGTTTCGTGTATTCCAAGATCATGGCGCGCCATATATTGATTTAAGTGGCCCAAAAGACAAACTAAACGATGCCATGGAATCAATCATGAGTGATGAAATTGAACTGGGCGAAAATGAGCAGTTCTTTTTACACCCGGGTCAACTGGCTCTGGCAATGACCTATGAATCAGTGACTTTACCTGCAGATTTAGTGGGTTGGTTAGATGGTCGCTCATCATTGGCACGTTTAGGCCTAATGGTGCACGTGACTGCGCACCGAATCGATCCAGGTTGGTCAGGCAATATTGTGTTAGAGTTTTACAACTCAGGAAAGTTACCGTTAGCACTTCGTCCAAAAATGAAAATTGGAGCGCTAAGTTTTGAAACCATGACAAGCCCAGCTGAGCAACCTTATAACGCGCGTAAAGATGCGAAATATAAGGGCCAGAATAGTGCGGTAGCTAGCCGTATCAGTGACGATAATTGTAATAATTAGTACATTTAATTTAGCATAAAAATTTACACTTTAAATCTGGCGAAACCCATTAAAATCTGCATACTTATTGATTGAGCGACAAGCTGAAGTTCAAGGAGATGGTATGTGGGTTTGGGCGTTTAAGTTTTGCTTAGCTGTTCTATTTACGGTTTTTTCTTTCAGCGCAAAATCAGAACTTATCACTTTGCATAATCTGAATGTGTCAGATACACAAATGTCGATTTTGGATGTGATCCAAAACGATAGCCGCTTTAATGCCCAGCCAACAAATAAGCTTCATATTGCAGCTAAAAGCAAGCACTGGTTTAAGGTCGACCCTAATATGCTACCTAAAACCGATAATGTGCATTGGGTTCTCTATTCAGATAAATTACCTTTAGGTAGTATTACCTTTTATTGGGTTCAAGATAATAAGTTGGTTAATAAAAGAGTTTTTTCACGTCTTAATAATAGTGTTCCTGAGCTTAAAATATTCCCTCATATCAGACTCACATCTCAAATAAGCAACACTTCAGTGTATTTAGAGGTTTCTAACCCAGAATCTATGCAACTTAATATAGAGTTAATCACAGCTGAGCAATTTGATAACCTCAAGCAAACACGCTTATTTTGGTATGGTACAGAGTTAGGTTTGCTGTATTTTGTTGGGTTATTTATGCTAGTGATGGCGGTGAGCAGTAAACGAAGTTACTTAAGTTATTTAGGTGCTTATTTTGTATTTATCGCAGTGCAATATAGTGTGGTAACTGGAGTTATCTATTTTTATGTACCAGATCTAATTGCGGAATATATCTCTTCTTTAACTGCGTGTTGGCTGTTTTTAACTTCTGCAGCAAGTATTATGTTTACCGCAAAGTATTTTGCATTGAAGCAGTTAAATAAGAAGATTTATAGGGCGGCGCAAACGGTTGCACGCTTTTTCTTGGTAGCCGCATGCCTGGCCTTAATATTTCAAGCGCAAGTATCAGTTACCGCTCAACTTGTAGGCTTTAGCCTTTTATTACTCACTTTATTATCAAGCTATTTTGTTGCTTTTAGTCATAGGCGTCCCTTCCTTTGGCCAATGTTTATAGGTTGGATCCCGGCTTTAATGATCGAGTTGGGTCGTATCATGTTGGCTGCGGGAGATGTTCCACAGAGTGATTTAATCGGGCCCGTTAGGTTACTAATATTTATCCATGTTATTTTGATTAGCTTGGTAATTTATTTGTTAGATAAGAAAAAACAAGATTCATTTGTTTTTTACAGCCTACATGATAAAGATACGGGGTTGGCTAACCGCCAAGCTCTTCATCAGTTTCTTGATAAGTTAGTGTCTTTAAAAAAGAGTCATACAATATTCACATTTAGCCCAATGATGTCTGATCAAGTTAAATTAAGTTTTGGAATAGAGTATGCGAATAAACGCTTGCGTGTGCTTTTTAAACGATTGAAGCTTCAACTCAACCCTTACCTTGAGGGGGAGCGTGAGGAACAATCTCAGCAGCTTTACAAATTATCAGATGATACCTTTGCTTTGGTGTTGATTGGTGACCTCTCGATTCAACAAATTGAACAATATGTCTGTGTTATTTCTGGTATTTTTGAAGAAGGAGTTGAGTACAAAGGTTTTCAACTATCAGATCAAATAAATGTGGGCGTGTCACATTACCCCACACATGCAATAAACTCTGAACTATTAATTCAAAGGAGTTTACTTGCACTCGCAGATACTAATTCATTAGGAGATAACTGGCATATTTATGACCCTTCAATAGCTGCAATGGCTGAGCGCCGTTTAAAGTTGTCGGCTTCCCTACAAAGCGCAATTTCAAACAATGAACTGTCGTTATATTTACAGCCCCAAGTTCTTATAGAAAATGGGCAAGTATACGGTGCCGAAGGTTTATTACGTTGGTCACACCCTGATTTAGGCTTTATTCCCCCAGATGAGTTTATTCCTATTGCAGAGGCATCAGGACAAATTAATGCGATCACTGAATGGGTTATTTCACAGGGGTTAATCTACCAGAAAAAAATTGTGGAAACATATCCAAATCATATGCTTTCTCTGAACATTTCAGGAAAGGATCTGTCAAGAAAAGAGCTGATTGTGCAGCTTATAACACAACTCAATGAAATGTCACTTGAACCATCACGAATTATTTTAGAAATCACAGAATCAGTTGCGATTGCTGGAGAAGGAAAATTAAAAGATGTGATAGAAGATTATCGCCATTTAGGGGTAAAAGTTGCGATAGATGATTATGGAACCGGATACTCTTCTCTGGCTTATTTGAGTGAGCTTGGTTTTGATGAATTGAAAGTAGATAAACAGTTTATTATTGATATTGAGAGCTCTAGTAAAAATCAAACTATCTGTAAAACGACTTGTGATATGGCAAAAAGTTTGGGGTCGATGGTAGTTGCTGAAGGGGTTGAAAATTTAGCAAGTTACAATAAATTATTGCATTATGGTTGCGATATAGCACAAGGCTATTTTATTTCTAAACCGATTAAATTTGAAGAGTATTTACAGTGGCTTGGTGAGGCAAATCAAGTTATTGATGTAAAGCAATTGCTAGTGCGTTGAAATAACGATAGATACTAGATTGTAACTGTGTTCGAAGTGCTTTATCAGGAAAACCACCTTGTTGGGCGAGCTGACTTTTTTTCACACCAGACACTAAATAGTGATTTGTAATTTCAGTATGGTGGCCGATGCAGGACTCAAATGCACGGGCTGTTATTTCTTGCGGACGGCTGAAATAATTTTGTTGATAGGTTTTATCGAGCATAATCGATTTTTTGAAGAAAGTACTTTCTTGCTTACCCGTTTCATCTAAAAAGCAGTGTTTATAAAAGTTTGAGAGCTCATCATTAAGTGGGTGAGGGTAATAAGACTCTTCTGTAAGCCATTTTACTGAGGCAAAATCAAAATATTGGCTGTTTGGGTATAAGAATTTACAGATGTAATGATCAAATGCGTGCCACCACTCGTGCGCCAGTGCCCCTGCACCTGCATTTTTAGCTAAAGCTAGAATTTTTCCATTACTATCATAGTGGGCCTGGACGCCTTTTTGACCACCAGAGCCAAAGCTTAAGCTTAAAGAGTTTCTAAGGCCTATTACTTCTGGAGGTATATTCAATATTTGCGTGAGATCAGCCAAGCTGTCATAAATTAAATTTGCAGCAATAAGTCTTTCTTCTTTATTTACCCAAGCACCAACAGTAATGGTTTTAAAACCAAAAGTATGCTTAATCTCTTCAAATAAAACTTGATCGCCAAAACGATAATCTGGCCCTTGTCTATAAAACTCATTTGTCAGCCTTGCCATAGTTATTCTTCAAAGTACCTTGCTTTAACATTTTCAGGCATAAACTTGGTTTGTTGTTCAATCATACCATTAAGAAGATGCAACAAAGGCTGATTATCACAGCCGTCAACAATATGAATAAAGTGCCCAACCGCTTCTAAAGTCGAGAGACTGTAGCTTTGCTCTGCCTTACGGATATGATATTGGTTCTCAGGTATAGTTGAAAAACTGATTTTCTGTAACTCATGCAAATAAGGGTTTAAAGCAAAAATTTTATTGGTTTTCTTCCAAGTACCATCAATAACTAGCAAATGCGTGAGTTGTGGTTCAAGTGATGAACAGTTATGTACATCAATAGTATCTTTGCCAGGATATAAAAGTGCGGTGCTTTCTTTAGGTAAGCCCATGAGAACTGATTCGAAGTCACTTTCGGATTCACCAACAACAACTTGTATATCGCTTAATTGTAGCTGTAAAAGGCGAACGGTATTTTTAGCCAAGTTTACTTCGTCAGGGTGCTGCAAGATAATAATTCTGGTACGGTTGTTTACTTTTTTAGAGACGTACTCGCAGACACACGTTGTTACAGGATAATGACATTTTGTACAGTTTGATCGTTTCATTTTCGTTTTCAAGCTCGTAAACTAAGCTGATTTTATCATATTGAAGATTATCTTTTGCCATCAAGCTTGTATTTTACTACATTATTTAAAGACATAACGAAAGAGAACAGTTATGAACGTAACAATCAATGAAGATGCGCTAGCCGGGATGCAAGCACTGCTGGGAGAGCAGTTTGCTGATACCGTAGTGTTTTGCTGTAGTGAATTTGAAAGGCTAGAGAGTGAATTAAGAATGGCTTATAACAACGATAAGCAAGAAGCTATTCGACATGCTCATAGTTTAAAGTCTAACGCAGCGCAGTTTGGGGCTACGAGCTTAAGCAATTTAGCACGAGCAATTGAGCAGGGACTTATTCAAGATGATTTAGCTGATATGGAAGATAATTTTGCTCGGCTAGCAGCTCAAGTTTCTGGCTCAAAAAGTCAGTTATTACAATGGCTAGAAATAAACTGTATCTAGAATTTATTTCACTTCAATTCTCTTATTTCCCTCTAGTTTTTTTAGTCAGCTTTGAGCTATGCTGAGTTGACTGGGGGGATATATGTCTAAAATCACAAAAAGCAATAAATTACATGGCGTTTGCTATGATATTCGTGGTCCTGTATTACAACAGGCAAAACAAATGGAAGACGATGGTCTGAAAGTATTAAAATTAAATGTTGGCAACCCTGCTGCATTTGGTTTTGATATGCCAGAAGATATGCATCGAGATATCATTCGTAATCTTTATTCAGCGCAAGGTTACTGTGATTCTAAAGGGTTATATTCTGCTCGCGTTGCTGTTTATCAGCATTACCAACAAAAGCAATTACCTCATATTAGTGTAGACAATATCTATATTGGCAATGGTGTCAGCGAACTTATCCAAATGACGACGCAGGCGTTATTAAATTCTGGTGATGAAGTATTGATCCCCGCGCCTGATTATCCTCTATGGACGGCATCAGTGAAGTTGTCTGGTGGCAAACCAGTTCACTATTTATGTGATGAAGAGCAAGATTGGTTTCCTGATATTGCCGATATACGCTCAAAAATTACAGATAAAACCAAGGCAATTGTTTTAATTAATCCGAATAACCCAACTGGTGCAGTATATGAGAAAGCACTGTTAGAAGAATTAGTTAAGGTTGCAAGAGAACATCAATTACTGATCTTAAGTGACGAAATATATGAGAAGATCCTTTACGATGGGGTAGAGCATTTTTCAATTGCAGCATTATGTGACGATTTACCAGTTATTACTTTTAATGGTTTAGCCAAGACATATCGTGCTGCGGGTCTCAGAATGGGTTGGATGATACTCAGCGGCAATATAGAAGCCATGAGTGATCTTATAACTGGACTCGATATTTTGGCTTCAATGCGATTGTGTGCCAATGTGCCTGCTCAGTTTGCTATCCAGCAAGCACTTGGCGGTGTTCAATCCATAGATAGTTTAATTGAACCCGGCGGTAGGTTATTTGAACAAAGAAATATTGCGTATAACGGGTTAAATGCAATTGAAGGGATCAGTTGTGTGAAACCAAAGGGGGCACTGTATGCCTTTGCTAAAATAGACGTTGAAAAGTTTAATGTCACGAATGATGAAAAAATGATGTTAGATCTATTAAAGCAAGAAAAGATATTGTTGGTTCATGGCCGAGCATTTAATTGGCCTAGACCAGATCATTTCAGGTTAGTTTTCTTACCGCATAAAGATGAACTTGTTCCGGCTATGGATAAGATGCAACGGTTTTTTGCAAATTATAGCCAATAAAAAAGCGCCTTTCGGCGCTTTTTTATTGAAAACTTAGTGAGGCTCCAGCTCGTTAAATACCGCTTAGAGTGGTGCTGGGCCAGTGCTTTCTCTGACCACAATCGAAGGCGTAAAGTTTGTGATTATGTCTTTTTCTTGTTTTCGGCTACTTCTTGTTTTACTGAATAATAGTCGAGCAGCATGTTCTGAAATAACATTATTTGCCTGGTGAGCGGTTGTTAATTTTGGCCATGTTTGACGAGAGAACGGAGAGTCTTCGAATCCGGATATAGACAATTGAGCTGGGATCTCAATATTCATCAACCTAGCAGCAAATAAAGCACCAGCTGCAACCTCATCGTTACCACCTAGTATAGCTGTCACACCAAGCTTATTATTATCAGCTAACAAGTGTTTAGCGCCATTTACACCCGACTCGAAAGAGTAATGTCCTTCAAAAACAAGAGAAGGGTTAAATGACAAATCATTATCTTTGAGAGCCTGCAAATAACCTGCAAAACGTTCAGTTGTCGATTTATGCTCTTTATCGCCTAAAACAAAAGCGATGTTTTTGTGGCCATGATGAATGTGGTGTTCAGTGATTTCGTATGCTGCTGCAAAGTCATTTACAAGGATTGAGTTATTCTTACCTTCATTTTGCTCTTCTCTTCCAGATAATAATCTGACGTAAGGCATACTCATCTCATCTAACAAATTAATAATATCTTGTTGCTCTGAGAGAGGCGGGGTAAGTACTAAGCCTGCAAGACGAGAGCGTTGGATCATGGTTTTAAATTCATCTTGCATCTGAGCATCAGTGCTACTGCACGGATGGATAACTAGTTCATAGCCTTCATCTTTACAGCGAGAAAGCACACCATTTTGCATATCGATTACATAATAAGCATTGGGATTATCATAAACTAAAGCGACAGCGAAGGAAGATGTACCAGCTAAGTTGCGCGCAGCGATGTTTGGTTGGTAATTAAGCTCTTTAACCGCGCTCATTACTATATCGTACGTTTTCTTGCGTACTGATGGTTCTTTATTGATAACTCGCGAAACTGTTTTCATCGATACGCCAGCTAGCTTGGCGACATCATTTATAGTCACTTTCATAATTTATTATTCTATATTGTGAGAGAGCAAAACGGGCTCATATTTCATTAAATGGTAATGATGATTCACTATTTTAACCAGGAAAGGAAAAAAATAGCATCATATCTGTAAATAAATATTTAACTGATACCGGTGTCATTTTTAAAATATTCAGGTATTATCCACATTCTAAAATTGGAAATTAGCCAATTGACAGCGCTGTCAATTTAACTTATGGTTAACGCATAAAAATAAAACTAGTGCCGTTTTCAATTTTTAAGTATGTGCACAATCGTGTTTAGAGGAACTAATTATGAACTGCCGAAGTGAACTAAGTAGCTGGCAAGCACTCGAAAAATCAGCAGAAAGCTTAAAGCAACAACATCTTAAAACGTTGTTTGCTAATGACAATAAGCGTTTTGAAAAGTTTTCTACTCAGGTTCCTGGCCTTCTTTTTGACTTCTCTAAACAACTTATTGATGATGCTGCATTTTCTCAATTGATTCAACTTGCCGAGCAATGCGATATTGCAGCTTGGCGCGAAAAAATGTTTTCAGGTGAGAAAATTAACATCACTGAAGACAGAGCTGTGTTACATACTGCACTAAGAAATCGTTCAAATTCAGTGGTTGAAGTAGATGGTGAAGATGTCATGCCATTAGTAAACGCCGAACTTGAAAAAATTAAAGCATTCACTGAAAAAGTGCGTTCAGGTGAGTGGTTAGGCTTTACAGGCGAGTCAGTAAAAGATGTTGTTGCAATTGGTGTCGGTGGTTCTAACCTAGGCCCTCAAATGGCAACTGAAGCGTTAAAAGCTTACGCTGATGACACGTTAAATGTACATTATGTTTCGAACGTTGATGGTGTTCAGTTATACCAAGCACTTGCAGGCTTAAACCCTGAGACGACGTTATTTGTGATTTCTTCAAAAACGTTTACAACGTCTGAAACAATGACCAATGCACGTTCATCTGTTGCGTGGTTCTTAGAGTCTGATGCATCAAAAGCTGACATTGCAAAGCACTTCGTTGCCGTAAGTACCAACCTAGAGAAAACACGTGCGTTTGGTATAGCAGACGAAAATGTATTTACCATGTGGGATTGGGTTGGTGGTCGCTTCTCTCTTTGGAGCGCTATCGGCTTACCAATCGCACTTTATTTAGGTTACGAGCAGTTTGAAGCTGTGTTGGAAGGCGCTTTCGAAATCGACGAGCACTTCAAAATGGCTAAATTTGAAGACAATATTCCTCTAGTCATGGCACTTTTAAGCGTTTGGAATACCAGCTTTTTAGGTCACGCAGCGCAAGCAATTTTACCTTACGATCAAGCGCTACATATGCTTCCAGCTTACTTACAACAGGGTGAGATGGAAAGTAATGGTAAGCACGTGTCATTTGATGGTCGCCAAGTGCCATATACAACTGTCCCGCTTATTTGGGGTATGACAGGTATTAATGGTCAGCACGCATTTTATCAGTACTTACACCAAGGTAATACGATTGTACCTGCTGATTTTATTGCGTCGTTGAAACCACAGCATAAAATTGGTCAGCATCACGATATTTTATTATCGAACTTCTTCGCACAAACTGAAGCCATGATGGCGGGTGTTGATGCTGAGCAGGTTCGTGCAGATTTAACTGCAAAAGGCAAATCTGAAGCAGAAATTGAGCAATTAATTGCGCATAAAATTCACCAAGGTAATCGTCCAACAACATCTATGATATTAGATGTAGTTGATGCTAAAGCAGTGGGTCGATTAATCGCCTTGTATGAACACAAAATTTTCTGCCAAGGTGTAATTTTAGAGATTTGCTCTTTTGATCAATGGGGTGTAGAGCTTGGCAAAGGCTTAGCATCAGCTATTGAAAAAGAGTTAACAGAAGAAAATGTTGAGCACCAACATGATAGCTCGACATCAGGATTAATTGCTTACTATAAGCAAAATCGATAATGGATTTTGCCTCATCCGAGGCACACCGATTTCACGCAAAGTGAAAACAATACCTTTGAACGGGTAGCGCTGGAGTTCTTAGGGCCTGTATTTTTGTGAGAGGAATTACAGAGCCCCTAAGACTCATTTTAGCATTTTCATACAAACCAGCCCCCGTGAAATGCAAACGAATTCAATACCCCAAACCAAGCTTGCTTGGTAAACTATCCAACAAGCAAATATGAAGCGTGCCAACGCAATTGTCGCGCCTAACCATGTAGAGAGTAAATTATGCTTAACCCTTTTGATATTGTAATTTTTGGTGGCGGCGGTGATTTAGCACTTCGTAAACTATTGCCTGCGATGTATAGAGCTTATCAAGAAGGCAACTTACCGGAAGGCTCTCGTATTTTGCCTACAGTCCGTGGACAAGAACAACAAAAAGATTATATTGATACGGCACACCAGGCTTTAAAGTCTTTTTTAGCAGAAGGCGAATTCAATGAAAAAGATTGGCAGGCATTTTCAACTTATTTAATTCCTGTCGTTATAAATGTAACTGAAGCTGATGATAATTGGGATGAGTTAAATAAAATTCTTAATACAGATGCAGATGACAAATCTCGCGTATTTTATTTATCTCTTCCGCCAGCGGTTTATGGCCAATGCTGTGAAATCTTATCTCTAAAAGGCCTAATTACTGAAACTTCTCGTGTTGTTGTTGAAAAGCCAATTGGTTATTGTGGTCAATCAGCTGAAGAAATTAATGCTCGAATTGCTGAGTTCTTTAAAGAAGAGCAAATTTTCCGTATTGACCATTATCTAGGTAAAGAAACAGTACAGAATTTAATGGCTTTGCGTTTTTCGAATGCATTATTCGAAAACTTATGGGATGCAAAAACCATTGATAATATCCAAATCAGCATTTCTGAAACGGTTGGTCTTGAGTCACGTGCAGGTTTCTATGATAAAGCGGGTGCACTTCGTGATATGGTACAAAACCATTTACTACAATTATTATGTCTAGTGGCTATGGAGTCACCACATAAGCTAAATGCGCAAAGTATTAGAACAGAAAAACTAAAAGTACTTGAAGCATTACGTCCGCTTGTTTCAGAAGACGTTGATAGCAATGTGGTTCGTGGTCAGTATGTGCCGGGCGAACTTGATGGCAAAATTGTACCTGGTTATTTAGAAGAACTTGCTGAAGGTGCGAGTACCACTGAGACTTTCGTAGCAATCAGAGCGCATATTGATAACTGGCGTTGGTCTGGTGTGCCATTCTACCTAAGAACAGGCAAACGTATGAAGCAGCGTTGTGCGGAAATTGTAGTTGAATATAAGCCTGTATCTCACAATGTTTATGAAAATAATGTTGGCCCGGTTCAACCAAACCGTTTAGTTATTCGTCTTCAGCCTGAAGAGAGTATCCAACTTACACTGATGTCGAAACAGTTAGATAAGCATGAGATGCAATTACAACCGGTGACGCTAAACATTGAATTGAGTGAGCAATATGAAAACGGTTTCCACTCTGATGCGTATAAGCGACTAATGTTAGATGCGGCAGCCAATAACCCGTCATTATTCATCCATCGTCAAGAAGTTCGCCGAGCATGGCAATGGATTGATCCGATCATTGCTCGTTGGCAAGAAAAAGGTACGCCAGCACTTTACCGAGCGGGCTCTTGGGGACCAGAAGCTGCTGATGAGTTATTAGCAGAGTCTAAACATAAATGGTTTAATGTAGGAGAGGGCGCATAATGGCCAATCTAACAGAGCAATTTTTCGATTCAAAAGCGGCAATGACAGAAGCATTAGCTAAGTTGTTAGAATCTCAATTATCTCAAGGTATTGAGCAAGATGGTCAAGCTGTATTAATGGTGTCGGGTGGCTCATCTCCAGCTCCTGCCTATAAATATTTAGCGAATTTAGAATTTCCATGGGAAAAAGTGTCTGTTGCTATGGTAGACGAGCGTTGGGTAGACGTCAGCCATGACAAGTCTAACGAAGCTTTTATTAACTCAACGCTGTTACAAAATCACGCAGCAAAAGCCAACTTTGTTACGATGAAGAACTCAGCAGACTCCGCGGTCTCAGGACAAGCTGAATGCGAAAAAGCGTATGCAGAATTAAAAACGGCTGACGTCACTATTCTAGGAATGGGTCCTGATGGTCACACAGCTTCTTTATTCCCTCATGCTAACGGTTTAGAAAATGGCCTAAATAGCACAGATAAAGTATGTGCCATTAATGCCATTGAAAGCGAAGTGACGGGTAGCATCACAGAGCGAATGAGTTTAACGCTAAGTGGAATTGCGAATTCTCAAAAAGTTGTTTTACTTATTTCTGGAGAAGAAAAGAAAGCGGTTTATGAAGACGCTAAAACAGAAGGGTCTGAATTCGATATACCTTTAAGAGCAGTATTAGCTCATTCTGACATTGATTTAACGGTATTCTGGGCACCTTAAGAATGGTTCAAATGAGAAAAACGCGTCTTAATGACGCGTTTTTTATTTGCGATAACTCATTTTTCCAAAACTCATAGACAAAAATATCATAACTAAGATATAATGACAGCGCTGTCATTGAGAGTAATTATCACCCTTGAATGCTTCTGCCAAAGCTTTTTACCTCATTAACACTGATTGAAGTTGAGAACCACAAGGAAGTTGTGGCGCTCGATTCAATGGTCTGACTTAACCTATTTACTATCCACATTTGTTTTCTTTGTGCTATATTCAACATGATTATTGTAACAAATTGTCATCCATACACCTGAAATAATAACACTTTCAGTTACTTAGTTAAGTTGTTGAATATTTTTTGAGTAGCTTGCTAAAAAAAATGTAGCGAAATTGTAATTTAGGGTGTATGGTTTGTTATTAGATGACAACGCTGTCATCTTCACTGGGCAGAAGTGAATAAAAAATAAACAAAATGATTCAAGGGGAATCCTGTGTTAGCTAATAATTTTAAGAAAAGCTTAATCGCTGCCAACATCGGTCTAGTACTGACTGCTGGCGTATCGGGCGTTGCGTATGCAAATGAAGGCAGCAAGGCTCAAGAAGATGTTGAAGTAATTGAAGTACGTGGTATTCGTCGCTCTTTAGAAGCTGCGATTAATACTAAACGTTTTGCAACATCAGTAGTTGATGCTGTTTCAGCAGAAGATGTCGGTAAGTTTCCTGACAGTGATGTAGGTGAAGCTCTAGGCCGTATTTCAGGTGTTTCAGTAGGTCGTCAATTCGGTCAAGGTCAACAAGTTTCTATTCGTGGTGCTTCAGCACAATTAACACGTACTCTATTAAACGGTCATACTGTTGCATCTACAAACTGGTATGATCAACAAGCAATCGATAGAAGCTTCAACTATTCATTAATGCCTTCTGAAATGGTAGGTGGAATTGAAGTTTATAAGTCTTCTCAAGCTGACCTTCCTGAAGGTGGTGTTGGTGGTGTTATCATCGTTAACTCTCGCAAACCATTAGACCTAGACGCAAATACAGTTTTCGGTAGTGTTAAATTCGATCATGGTTCTGTTTCAGAGCAGTGGGACCCTGAAGTTTCAGGTCTATACAGCTGGAAAAATGACGACGAAAACTTTGGTGCATTAGTTGCGATGTCTCGTAAGGACACTGAATATCAACGTCGTGGTACAGAAACGATTCTAAACTGGGGTGGTGCAGTAGCTCCAACTGTATTTAAGCAAGACCGTGAGCGTACAGCTTTAAACGTTGCGCTTCAGTATGCGCCAACTGATGAGATGGAGTTTGGTTTGAACTATACTTCATTAGACCTTCAGGCTGACAACATCAACTCTTCATTATTCCTTTTCTCTCAAGGTGCAGATGCTGCTCGTTGGATCCCTTACGGTGACAAATACAGCAACGGTGGCGTTGATGAGAACGAGGTAGATGGTCCTCTAGGTAACATGCCAACTTGTCAAGCTACTAATGCAACTGGTGATTGTGTTAAAACAACATTAGATGCACTGGCAGGCGGTAGTTGGGGTCAAACTTGGGTTCGTGATGCAGAAATGAATTCAAAGACTCTAGAAGTAAATGGTAAATACACTGGTGATGGTTTTGTAATCGATGGGCGTATCGGTAATACTAAATCTGAAGGTGGTACTAACTTCACTGCAGCACAACGTAATGGTATCGGTGAAGCGTCTGATTTTGCTGGTGTTTACGATGCAACTGGTAAAATCTTCGCAGTAGATACTGCAGTTAAATCATGGACTCGTGATGATTTTGTTGGTGATTTAGACTTACCAGGTTGGTCTATTAGAAGTCAACCAAATACAGATGAAGAAGATTTTGTTCAAGGTAACATCAAGTTCTATGTGGACTTTGGTGCAATTACTTCAATCAAAACAGGTTTCAGTTATGCAAGCCACTTTGTTGAAGAAAAGACTTTTTGGCCAAACCCTCGTGTAGCTCCTACTAACCAACTTCCTGGTGATGTAAGCAAGCTATATTTAGATAGTCAGCTTCAACTTTCTCAAGGCTTTATGTTCCCAGAAGCGAACTACGATGCACTACTTGAGCGTGCTAAAAGTGGTTTAGGTGAGTGGGAGTTATTACGTTCTGGTTACGGTACAGTTGAAGAAGATAACTTTGCTGCTTACGTAATGGCTGAATTCGAAACTGATGGTGTTCGTGGTAACTTTGGTCTACGTTATATTAGCACAGATGCTGAGTCTGACTTTTTTGCTGTAGATTTTGATGGTATTGCTGCAGGTTTATACGCTGAAGGTGGTTCTCTAGCAGGTTACCAGGCTTATGAGACAACACTAACAACAGAAAAAGCTGATTACAGCGACGTTCTTCCAAGTGTTAATATTGTATTTGACCTAACTGAAGATTTAATTCTTCGTACTTCAGCGTCACAAGTTATCGCTCGTCCAAACTACGCAAATATGTTTGCTCGCCAATCACAAGATGGCTATAACGATGACATCGAAGGCAACGAAGTGTTAACTAAGGGTTCTCCAGCACTTAAGCCATTCAAGGCTACTCAAGCTGATTTAAGCCTAGAGTGGTATTATGATTCAAGCGCGTTATTATCATTTACTTATTTCATTAAAGATATTTCAAGCTTCACAACAGCAGGCTTAGAGCCAAATGTGTCGTTAGGTATTGTTGATAACTTTGGTAATGATAATTGGACAATCAGTACTCAGAGAAACTCTACTGGTGGTGAGATCCGCGGTTTTGAACTACAGTGGCAGAACTCATTTGAGAGTGGTTTAGGTTATGTAGCTAACTACACTTTTGTTGATGCTACAGCAGATGCTAAGAACTATGCTGATTTAGTTTCTAACTTCTCAGACTCTTCAAAGCATACTCTTAACTTAGTTGGTTATTATGAAGCTGATAACTACAGTGCACGTTTAGCATATAACTGGCGTTCAGAGTACATGATCCGTGAAGGCGCAGGCTTCTACGGTAACCGTATGCATGACGATTACGGCACACTTGATTTCTCAGCTACATACACTTTAAATGACTCTGTAGGTTTCACATTTGAAGTTGTTAACATTCTTGAAGAAGATAGTATTCAACTTGGTGCTGCTCCGACAGAATCAACAATTAAGAATGAGCTGAAGAATAATTATCCAGCATGGTCATTCGAAGGCGAAAGACGTATTAAAGCGGGCGTAAACTTCCGTTTCTAATATAACAAGTAGTTTTAAGCCCAGCCTATGCTGGGCTTTTTAGTTTCTAAAAGGTGAAGTATGAATACGATCACAATAGTCGGTGGTGGTACCTCAGGTTGGATGACTGCTGTATTACTTAATCAAGCATATAACAAATTTGGTCAAACAGTAAAAGTTAGGCTTATTGAAAGCCCTGATATCGATATTGTGGGTGTAGGTGAAGCAACTGTACCAGCGATAAAGGACTTTCTTCAAGCAGTAGGTATTGATGAAATGGACTTTATGAAACATACAAATGCCACTATTAAGACAGGTATTTTATTCAAAAATTGGTGCGCGCCGAGTAAAGATGGCCAAGTTCATACTTATATGCATCCATTTGACCAAGAAAAAGCAGAAAAAAGGTTAGATGTAGCAACTTCATGGTTATTATCTGAACGGAGAAAGCCTTATGATCAAAGTGTTTCTATTGCCCATGCTTTAGCGCAAAAAAACCTGACACCAAAAGTAATGAACAGTAAAAGTTTTCAATCTATCGTGCCATATAGCTATCACCTAGATGCAAGGTTGTTTGGGCAGTATTTACGTGATTATGCATGTGCAAAAGGGGTTGAGCGAATCGAAGCACATGTTTCTAGTGTAAATTCCAGTGGTAATATTATTGACTCCTTAGATACAACCAAAGGAACTTTTAAGTCAGATTATTTTATAGACTGTACTGGGTTTAGAAGCCTTTTAATTAGTCAAGTAGATGACGATTCCAACTGGCACAGTTATAGAGACTCGCTGTTTTGTGATAGAGCTGTAACTGTTCAAACACCGCATGAAGCGGGTTATTCGTCTAAAAGTTATACTGAGTCTTATGCGTTAAATGCAGGTTGGGCTTGGAAAATAGATCTACAGAACCGAACAGGTAATGGATATGTCTATTCAAGTAGGTATATAGACTCTAAGACTGCTGAAAACGAATTTAGAAACCACCTTAATTTACCTGATGATATTCAATTTAACCACATTGAAATGAAAGTTGGCCGCAGGAAGCAACAGTGGGTTGGTAATTGTGTTTCTGTCGGCTTATCAAGTGGTTTTATTGAGCCTTTAGAGTCTACGGGTTTGCACCTAATATATTTGGCTGCAAGATTTTTTGTTTTGCACAATAACTTCTCAGGAAACAGCCAAAGTAATATTGATAACTTTAATCTGACTATGTGTAAAACATATGATGAATTAAAAGACTTCATCGTGCTCCACTATGTGCTTTCAGATAGAAAGGACACAGAATTTTGGCGAGATGTACACAAAACTTTAGATTTTTGTCCCGAATTATCCAAAAGATTAGAGCTGTGGAAATCTAAGGTCTGTGAATTTTTTGATGTGTCTGACTCTACGTCACATATGTTTTCTGATACCAGCTATAGATATATTTTATATGGTATGAATTATTTCCCTGAACTAAAAATACCCACAATAGACGGGGAGTTTGAAGATATTTTTCAATATCTTGATGAAAGAAAAAAACAAGCTTGCAATGCTGTTCTAAGTCATTCAGATTTTATAAATAAAATTCAGGGCAAAAGCAACTTTGTTTCTGTGAAGCTTTGAGGCAATGTATGAAAGATATCGAGATTAAAAATTATGTTGTGGTTGGTGGCGGAACAGCTGGGTGGATCACAGCAAGCCTACTTGCCACCAAGTTATCTCATGATAAAACCAAATCAGTAACCCTAATAGAGTCTCCAGATATTCCGATAATTGGAGTCGGGGAGGGAACTGTTCCTTCTATTCGTCAGACGCTTAAAAGAATAGGGATCAGTGAATCTGAACTAATAACAAAATGTGATGCAACTTTTAAACAATCTATTAAGTTCGCTAACTGGATGGATAAAGAAACGCATGGTGAAAAAAATTTTTATCACCATCTTTTTGATTACCCTTTCCCTTTCGGTGACAATTTACTGCCCTTTTGGCATAAGAAAAAAGGGTCAAGTTTTGCTGAAATGGTGTCAATTCAACAGCATTTAGCTGAACTAAATTTAGCACCTAAAAATATAACTGATGCTGAATTCACTGGTATTTCTGATTATGCATACCATTTTGATGCACATAAATTTGCTCAACTGTTGAAGGAAAATGCAGTTGAAAAATTAGGTGTGAATTATATTTCCGATAATGTTGAAGACGTGACTATTGACTCGGAAATAGGAATTTTAGCCTTGAAGCTACAAAAAAATGGGATGACAAAGTACGATTTTTATATTGATTGCTCAGGTTTTACGAGTCTAATACTAGGTCAGAAGTTAGCTGTGCCTTTTATAGATAAGAGTAATGTCATATTTTCAAATAAGGCGTTAACGGTTCAAGTACCTAATCTCGACAAAGAAATTCCTCCTTTCACTATATCAACAGCACATCAAGCTGGCTGGATATGGGATATCGCGCTTTCGACTAGACGTGGTATAGGCCTAGTCTATTGCGACAGGTATATGTCTGAAGATACCGCAAGAGAAAAACTTGAAAAATATGTTGGAAGTCCATTAGAAGAATTTAATGTTAGAAAAATTGACATGAAGATCGGTTATAGGGAGCAAGCCTGGCATAAAAACTGTTTGGCAATTGGTCTTTCGCAGGGCTTTGTTGAACCTTTAGAAGCAACAGCAATTTTGCTTTCTGATTTTTCTGCTAATCTGTTTTGTAATAAACTTCCTGAGCATGTGTCTGATTTAGAGGATTTTGCAAAGCACTTTAATAAGCGTATTACCTACACTTGGGAAAGAGTGATAGATTTTGTTAAGCTTCACTACTGTATTTCAAATCGCTCTGATAGTCAGTTTTGGCTTGATAATAGAGATATGTCATCTATTCCATCTAGTCTAACTGAAAAGCTTTCTTTATGGATGAAAAGTTACCCTAGCAAAGACGATTTCTTCTCTAAATTTGAGGTTTTCGATTTAGAGAATTATTTATATGTTTTAGCTGGGATGGATTTTTCTTTCAAAGAATTAAAAATGAGTGATCATGAGTTAGCACGCTATGAGAATCAAACAAATCAAGTGCTTAAAACGTTTGAGGAATATAAAAATAGATTACCAAAACAACGTGAATTAATTAAAAAAGTGCTTGAGAATGGTTTTCCAAAAATTTGAAAAACCATAAACTCTACTCGACAGGTTTATATTTCAAAAAAAGAGGCTACAGTCAATCGGCCTCTTTTTGGATCTGCTGAGATACTTTTAGCTTTGTTTATATCGGCACAATGAAGTAAATTACTCGGATAAATGACAATTCTGTTGAATTTTGCCTCGACAGAAAAGACACTTTCAAATAAATCATTGTTATTTGTTAGGTATCCTCTCTGTTTATTATTGTTCAGAGCATCTTGCATCAGTTGCACATTTTTAGGTGTTATTTTTATATCACCAGAAGGTATATGCTTATAAATAGATGTTCCTCCGTATTGGCTATCGCAAAGATAGTGAACACTTGCATATTGGCAGTCTTCAAGAGAATCCACATGAGGAAGTGATTGGAATTCGTTTAATTCTTCATCGGGGATAGTTATTAAGCTGAGCATACACCTATGAATATAAGTTTCACTTTCAAACAGCTCATTCAATAGCTCTTGTAAACAAGCTTCATAAGGTCTAGGCATTAAATCCCTAATACCTGGGTACAAAGTACCATCTTTACCAGGCGGGTTAAAATAAGCTGTTTTGCATGCAAAAGACACTATGTCTTCAGGCTCAGATAAAAAATTATCAATCACATAAATGACATCGTTGTCATTAATCTTTGTTTTCTGTATTGTTATTTTTTTACTTAATGATAGTTTCATAAATCAATTTTAATATATGGGTTAGGTGGTATGGCAATAACAGAAGTTGGAAGGAAGGAGTTCTTTGATAATTTAGAAACCTTTATTAATTTAAACCTTCCGGTAAAAATCTCGGACTTTCATCACGCAAGCCATAGTTCAATTGATTTAAATAATATAACAGAAATTCTTAAAGAAAATGTAGTTTCTGAACAGATTCATTATTCAAAATTAGCTGAAGAGTTTGCAGGCAGATATTTTTACAATGATCGTGTAAATGCTCTAAATTTTGAACATCATACATGCTCCATTAGTGAGTTTTTTAATCTACTAAAAGACCCTAACACCAATAAAAGCTTTTACGCAGCTCAAGCGATTCCTTTAAATATAGTTTTTAATAACTTTGTTAAAGAAATTTTTCAGTGCCGTGAGTTAAAAGAGGATGTTGATGCTAGGCTTTGGCTAGGGAACAAATGTAATACTGCAGCTCACTTTGATTTTTCTCACAATATTGCACATGTGCTGAAAGGACGAAGAGAGTTTAAATTGTTTCCGACCCATCAAATTCAGAATTTATATGTGGGACCTATATCTTTAACACCAGGAGGCACTCCGATAAGCATGGTTAATGTTCTTAACCCTGACTTTGATAAATTTCCGAGGTATGAAGCGGCTCTACAACATGCTGTTGATGTTGCATTGGGGCCTGGTCAAGCTGTGTTTATTCCAAATTTGTGGTGGCATGCTGTGCAATCACTAGACTCTGAAAATATTTTATTAAATTATTGGTGGAAAGAATTAAACAACGAAGGTAGCTTACCGTATGATAGCTTAGTGTTTTTAATGTCTTTTATTCCTAGTTTGCCTATTCAAGAAAGAAAAGCATGGAAAGAAATATTCAATTATTATGTTTTTCAGACTGAAACTGATCCCAAATCTCATTTGCCTGATGACTTGCATGACATATTGATGAACTTATCACATAACGATCTTATGACTATCAGAACATGGTTTAAGGGCAAATTATAAAGTTTTTTATTTTGCGAAAATTACTCTTCCAATTTAGATACAAAACCTTTAGCCTTATGGCAAAAGTAATAATTACGTAAACGAACGGAGTAGTATTATGGCGGAGCAACAAGTGCAGCCTTTACATAACGAGAAGCATGCCAACACAAAAGTAAAAAACGGCATCAACGTTGAATTTTTAAAATCACAGCACTTAATGCCAGTAGTTGCGCATGAATTTGCGCGTGTTGCAACTGAATTCCCAATGGCATTTGTTAAAAACACAGAAACAGGTCAATTCCAGCCAGTTGCTATGTTTGGTTTAGAGCCGGGTGAAAACCTTTTTGTACAAGACGGAAAGTGGACAGCAGGCTTTGCACCTTTAGCTGCTGCGCGTTACCCTTTCGGTCTTGTAAAGCACCCTGAAGAAGATCAATTTGGTATTGTTATTGACGAAGCAAGCCCATTAGTTGGTGAAGAAGAAGGTAATGCGTTATTTGCTGATGGCAAAGAAACTGAATACCTAGAGCGTCGTAAAGAAGCACTTGTAAACTATGTAGAGTTTGCACGCGTAACTGAAGCATTCACAGCTTACCTTGCAGAGAAAGAGCTATTAGTTCAACAAACACTAACAGTTGAAATCGCTGGTGAGAAAAAAGACATCAATGGCATCTACCTTGTTGATGAGCGTAAGCTAAACGAATTAAGTGATGAAGCATACCTAGAGCTACGCAAGCGTGGTTATCTAGCACCTATCTTCTCTTTCTTAACGTCTACTCACCAAGTAGCACGTCTAGCGCGTTTAAAAGCACAGCGTGAAGCTAGCTAATTATTGATTTAGCAAAAAAAAGCACCTAAGGGTGCTTTTTTTATGCATGATATTTGAGTTCAACGAGTTTTGTTGCATTTTAAATATGGTCTTTTCACTATGAATAAAAAGACCAAGGATTAATTATGAAATATGCAACTCTTTTAGCCGCCATCGGTTTTGCTGTGTCGAGTATCAGTGCATTTGCAAAAACTCAACCTATTGCCATAGCAATACATGGTGGTGCAGGCACGATTGAAAAAAGCCGTTTTTCACCTGAACAAGAGAAAGCCTACAGAGCAAAATTAAAAGAGGCAGTAGAGGCAGGTTATAAAGTGCTTGAACAAGGCGGTGAAAGTCTAGATGCCGTGACAACTGCTGTCAGAATTTTAGAAGATTCTCCTTTTTTTAATGCGGGTAAAGGCGCTGTTTATACTTATGAAGGCGAACATGAACTAGATGCGTCTATTATGGATGGTCGAAACCGTCAAGCGGGTGCTGTAGCTGGAGTAAGAACACTTAAAAACCCTATAGATTTAGCCCGCTCAGTGATGGAAAACTCTGTTCATGTGATGCTGAGTGGTGAAGGCGCCGAGCAATTTGCAAAACTGCAAGGCTTCGACTTTGTAGATAATCGTTATTTTGATACTAAACACCGTTATGAAGCCCTTATCAGAGCTAAGAAGAAGCTCCATAAGGCAAATAAAACCAACAAAGACTATCAGGCCGCGCACCAAGCGCTTGCAAACGAATATAAAATGGGCACAGTCGGTGCCGTCGCTTTAGACAAAAATGGTAATTTGGCTGCTGGTACATCAACTGGCGGTATGACTGCAAAGCGTTATGGCCGTGTGGGTGATTCACCAGTAATAGGTGCGGGTACCTTTGCTGATAACCGCTCATGTGCTGTTTCGGCGACTGGTCACGGTGAGTATTTTATTCGTTACAGTGTTGCCAGTGATATTTGTGCAAGAGTTGAGTATCAAGGTAAGTCAATTGAACAAGCGGGTAAAGAAGTGATCCACGATGTACTTATGCCTATCGGTGGTACAGGCGGTGTGATCATTGTTGATACGAAAGGCAATATTAGTATGCCATTTAATACCAAAGGCATGTATAGAGCAAGCAAGTCTTCTAATCAAGAAACGCAAGTGGGTATTTTTAAACACGATTAAGTAACAGTTTAGAGTTTAATTATTTTTAAAATACGAGCAACTCCATGATAGCCAGCTATATTTAAATTAGCTGGCTTTTTAATGGAGCGACAAAATGCATTCAATCAAAGTAAAAGACTATTTAAATCATCGCCCAGTGACTTTCTCTCAAGATATGCGCATTGAGGCAGCAGTTGAAAAATTATTACAAAGCGGCCAATCAGGTGGGCCTGTTATTGATGCCACTAAAAAGGTTATTGGCTTTCTTTCTGAACAAGACTGTTTAAAGAAAATGCTTGAAGCAACCTATCAAAATGAATCTCATAGCGTAGTTGCTGATGTTATGAATTCAGAACCTTTATGTGTTTCTGCTGATGACAGCATTGTACAAATGGCAGATCGAATGACGGTTAATACGCCGAAGCTTTATCCTGTTTGCGATACCGAAGGGTTACTTGTTGGTGTGATCACTCGGGCTCATGTTCTTCATGCGTTAGATAAATATTTGCATGATAATTATGAGTCCGGTCATCGATATGTGTAATAGAGTTTTAACAGTTTAACTAGATAATTTAACTCGTAGGCTCAGTAAACGCTTTTTGATATACTTGCGGCTGTTTTATTTTTAAAAGAGTGTCGTGGAAGTGAGTGTAGGACCGCTGTTTACTGAGCTAAAAACTTGCCTTAAGAAAGATCAGTTTATTTTTAAAAAACGCCTGCATGGCGTTAAGAAAATAGGTGACGAGAATAAACAAAACAAAGTTATTGCTTCAATTAAGAAAGATATTGAGGCCAGTCAGTCGTTGCGTGTTACCCGCTTAGAAAACCTACCAAAAGTAGTTTACCCAGAGCAACTTCCTGTTAGCCAGAAAAAAGACGAGATAAAAAAAGCCATTGCTGAAAACCAAGTAGTAATAGTGGCAGGTGAAACAGGCTCGGGTAAAACCACACAGTTACCAAAAATTTGTTTAGAGTTAGGCAGAGGTGTTGATGGCTATATTGGTCATACTCAGCCTCGTCGACTAGCAGCCAGAAGCGTGGCAAATCGTATTGCCGAAGAACTTAATTGTGATTTAGGTGAAGAAGTTGGTTTTAAAATTCGATTTAGCGACCAGGTTGGCGACAATTCGTACGTTAAACTTATGACCGATGGTATTTTGCTTGCTGAAATTCAAAACGATCGTTATTTGAATCAGTACGATACGATTATTATCGATGAAGCCCACGAAAGAAGTTTAAATATTGATTTCATTTTAGGTTATCTGAAAAACTTATTACTGAAACGTCCTGACTTAAAAGTGATCATTACATCGGCTACGATAGATCCAGAGCGTTTTTCAAAGCACTTCAATAATGCTCCAATCATCGAAGTGTCAGGTCGTACTTACCCTGTAGAGGTGAGGTATCGTCCAACGCTTGATTTGGCTGGTAATGAAAGTGAAGCAGAAAACGATCAACTTCAGGGGATTTTTGATGCGGTTGATGAGCTCTGTGCAGAAGGTCCTGGTGATATTCTTATTTTCATGAATGGTGAAAGAGAGATCAGAGATACCGCTGATGCACTAGGGAAGCGCAACTTAAAAGGCGTCGAGATTTTACCGCTTTATGCAAGACTCTCAAACGCAGAGCAAAACCGTATTTTTGCCCCGCACAGTCACCGACGAATTGTTTTATCAACTAACGTAGCTGAAACATCACTGACTGTTCCAGGCATTCGTTATGTAATTGATCCGGGCACTGCGCGCATTAGTCGTTATAGCTATCGTACCAAAGTGCAGCGCTTACCAATCGAGGCTGTATCTCAAGCTAGTGCCAACCAGCGTAAAGGTCGTTGCGGACGTGTGGCTTCAGGTATTTGTATTCGTTTATATTCTGAAGAAGACTTTTTAGGTCGCCCAGAGTTTACTGATCCTGAGATACTTCGTACAAATTTAGCGTCGGTTATCTTACAAATGCTTGGCTTAGGGCTTGGTGATATAAGTCAGTTTCCATTTGTCCAAGCTCCAGACAGCCGTAACATTAACGACGGTATTGCATTACTTGAAGAGTTAGAAGCGGTTCATCCTTCAAAAAGAAGACAGCAGACTAAGCTTACTCAATCAGGTCGTTCGTTGAGCCGCTTACCGATAGATCCTCGCTTGGCGAAAATGGTGTTGTCTGCTGAAAAGCTTGGCGCATTACGTGAAGTGATCATCATAGTTGCTGCTTTATCCATTCAAGATCCAAGAGAGCGCCCGCAAGATAAAAAAGGCGCGTCAGATGAAAAACATGAGCGCTTTGCGCATCCTGATTCTGATTTCTTAGCATTCTTAAATTTATGGTATTATCTAGAACAACAACAAGAAGACTTAAGTCGCAGCCAATTTAGAAAACTCTGCCAGAAAGAGTTTTTAGCCTACATGCGTATTCGAGAATGGCAAGATATTGTTTATCAGCTAACCTCCGTTTGCGAAGAAATGGGGTTGAAGTTAACTGATAATCAAGCTGAAACCGACAGCATACACCAAGCTTTATTGGCTGGTATGTTGAGTCACGTTGGTTTTAAAGACGAAAAACAAATCTATAAAGGAGCGCGGAATAGTCAATTTAATATTTTCCCTGGCTCCAGCTTGTTTAAGAAGTCACCAAAATGGTTAATGTCTGCTGAACTGGTTGAGACCAGTAAGCTCTATGCTCGTATGAACGCGAAAATAGATGTGGCTTGGATTGCTCCAATTGCACAGCATCTTGTTAAACGTAGTTTTAGTGAACCACACTGGGAGAAAAAGCCAGGCTGTGTAATAGCTTATGAGCAACAAAGTTTATACGGCATTATCATAGTATCGAAGAAGCGAACTGTTTATAGCCAAATAGATCCTGCAGTGAGTCGAGAGCTATTTATCAAAGAAGCACTTATTGCTAATCAGTTAGGTCAGCAAGAGGGGTTCTTAAAATATAATCAAGATCTCATAGATGAAATTCATACCCTAGAGAAAAAAGCCCGCCGCAGAGATATTCTGGTTGATGAAATCACTTTGTTTGAATTTTATGATGAAAAAATTCCGCAGGATGTAAATAACCGAGCGGCGTTTAATCACTGGTGGAAGAAACAAAAGCAAAAAGATAAACGCTATTTGCACATGACACGTGATTATTTGATGCAGCATGGTGCTGAGCAAATTACTGAATTTGATTACCCAGATACATGGCAGCAGGGTAATTTGATTTTGCCGTTAAGTTATCATTTTGAACCAGGTCAACCAGTGGATGGTGCAACGATTAATATTCCACTGGCATTACTTAATCAAGTTCAAAATGAAGGGTTTGATTGGCATATTCCAGCATTAAGGCACGAACTTATTTGCGGGTTAATTAAGAGTTTACCGAAAACTATAAGAAGAAATTTCGTACCTGCACCTAATTACGCTGATGCAGTAATGGCCAGTGTTGAGCCAATGCAAGGGCGTTTAATTGACGCTTTAAGCAACCGGCTTTTGAAGATGACAGGCGTTCGTGTAGCTGAAGAGCAATGGGATCAAAGTACTTTAGATACGCATTTAGTTATGCAATTTCAAGTTATAGACGATAAAAATAAAGTACTTGCACATGGCAAAGATTTAATGAAATTAAAATCGCAATTGCAAGGTCAAGTAACAAGCACATTGTCGAAAGTAGCTGAGCAAGGCATTGAGCAAGCAGATTTAATTGAGTGGCAATTTGGTGATTTACCAAAAGAATATACTAAAAAGCAGGGTAACTACGAAATTAAAGCCTTTCCGGCTTTAGTTGATAAAAAGTCGAGTGCTGCAATTGAACTGTTTGATAATGAAATAAAGGCACAGGCAGCGCATCAACAAGGGTTAAGGAGACTGGTACTGCTAAATGTTCCATCTCCGATTAAATATTTACAGCAGCACTTGCCTAACAAAGCCAAGCTAGGTTTGTATTTTAATCCATTTGGTAAAATTAATGATCTGATAGACGACTGTATTGCTTCAGGTGTAGACGCATTATTAGCAAAGCATGGTGATATCAGAGATGAACAATCATTTGAACAAGTTAAAGAGTTTATAAGAGGCGAACTTGGAGATGCAGTGGTTGAAATTGCAACTCAAGTTGAGCAGGTTTTAAGTGTTGCTCACGGGATTAATAAACGAATGAAAGGTAAAGTAGATCTGACCATGATCACGGCACATGGTGATATTAAATCTCAGCTAGAATCACTTATTTTCAAAGGCTTTGTCAGTAAGCATGGAGCCGAAAAACTAGCTGATTTATTACGCTATTTAAAAGCCATTGAACGCCGCTTAGAAAAGCTACCTGTTGATCCAAATCGTGACAGACTCTGTACATTAGAATTAGATAAAGTTGCGCAGGAATATAATAAAAAGTTATCTAAAGTACCAAAAGATTTACCTGTGCCTACAGATTTATTAAATATTTTTTGGATGCAGCAGGAACTAAGAGTGTCTTTGTTTGCTCAAACATTAGGAACGCCTTACGCAATTTCAGCTAAACGGGTTTTGAATGCGCTTAAAGAGTGCGATTAATTTTGTGAACAGCTTGCAATTTGAGCTAAGCGAATTACCTTAATAAGAGGAACTAAATTGAGTATTGAAAAGGAACTAGCATTGCTAATGACAACTCAAACCAGCAAAAAGCCAACACCTCATGTGTTGGTTGTTGATGACGAATATTTTAATTTTGAAATGTTGACTACGGCTTTGTCGAGCAGCTTCGAATTAAGCTATGCTGATTCAGGAGAAACTTGTTTGTCATCGGCTATTGCAAGTCCTCCAGATGCCATATTACTTGATGTGTGTATGCCTGGTTTAGATGGTTATGATACCTGTCGGCTGTTAAAAAACACGCCCGAAACAAAAGATATTCCTATTGTTATGCTGTCTGGACTAGAGTCTGAGCAAGAGCAGCAAGCTGGGTTTGATGCGGGATGTGATGCTTATGTTGTAAAGCCCTTTTCAATGCAGCAATTATTAGAAAAACTAAAATCAATGGTTTAGGAGTACCTTATGTTGTACGAAGATAAACGTCGTTTTATGCGCATGATGGTCAACGCTGAGGCTAAAATTTCAATTTTAGAACAGCAAATTACACTTACTGGTAGATGTATAGATTTAAGTGCGACAGGGTTATCAGTTGCAGTAGAAGAGCCTTTAGAAGTTGAAACAGTTGTTGATGTTCATATCAATTCAACCAGTGCCAGTATCCCACCGCTAAATGCCCACACTAAAATTGTGAGATGTACTCAAGAGGAAGAAGGGCAATATATTCTTGGACTAGAGATAATCCAGTTTAATTAATTGAATATTGAGGCTAGAGTTAACTTAGTAAGCAACTCTAGCTTTTGTTTAACTATATCAACGCTTTTAGCTTTGAATTGTTCCCTGATCGTTAGCTTTGAATAAACTGCCACAGAAAAGATACTAGCAGATCTCAGGCTAAACTGACTTTATATGAATGCCATATCAGTTGATGAGCTCAACCGTTAAAAAGTTTCTTTTAATAAGCCTAATAGCTCAGAAACACTGAGAGACTCAACTGAACTTCCCTCATCAAGCAATTTATCCGCAAGTTCTTTTTTATGTTCATGTAGGGCGAGGATTTTTTCTTCAATGGTTTGCTCTGCGACTAAGCGATAAACCGTGACAGGTTTTGTTTGGCCAATGCGATGTGCGCGATCAGAAGCTTGCGCCTCAACCGCGGGGTTCCACCACGGATCAAGATGGATAACATAATCAGCTGCGGTAAGGTTTAATCCTGAGCCACCGGCTTTCAAACTTATTAAGAATATTTCACCTTCACCGCGTTGGAACGCATTAACACTTTGCTTGCGCTGCTCTGCAGGGGTTGCACCATCAATATAATGAAAAGGGGTTTGCTGTTCTTCTAATAGCGCTTTTACCGCTTGCAAGCTACCGATGAACTGGCTGAATATCAGGGCTTTGTGTTTATTTTCTCTAAGTTCACTCAGCAACAGAGCCAGTTGCTTCAACTTTGAACTTTCGATGTCGGCATTTGGTGATACTAAAGTGGGGTTACTACACGCTTGTCTTAGCTTGGTTAGCTCAGCAAAAATCTGCATACGCTGTGTTGCGATACTTTGCTCTTTTTGAATTACAGCTAGTTTCTCGACGGCATTGACTCTTATTGCTTCATATAAATGTCTTTCTTGCTCATTAAGTGGCACATGAATATCTATATGTGTGCGTGGCGGCAGTTCAGTTAATACTTCAGATTTTAGTCGTCTAAGAATAAAAGGCTTAAGCATAGTTTTTAAACCAAAGGCGGCTTTTTTGGCCTTTATTGGGTCTTCGTCACTTTGCTCAATAGGTTGAGCGAAACGGCGGTTAAAGGTTTTTAAGTTGCCTAATAACCCAGGGTTAACAAATCTGAATAAGCTCCATAGTTCACTTAAGTTGTTTTCAAGCGGCGTACCTGTGGTGATCATTCTAAACTCGGCCTTTAAAGCGCAAGCAGCTTGTGTTCTTTGCGATAACGGGTTTTTAAGTGCTTGTGCTTCATCAGCAACAACAGTTTGCCAGGTTACGGGTTTAAGTATATCAATATGGCGTTGCAACATGGCGTAGCTGATAATCAAACATTCATTGCCTGTGAGCGCTTCGACAAATTCAGAATTAGGGTTGTCAGCAAAATTAAAAACACTCAAAGTGGGTGTAAATTTCTTTGCTTCTTGTTGCCAATTAAAACAGACCGAAGTGGGTGCAATGATCAACGTTGCTCCCTGTGATGCGCGAGCTTGGATAACAGCTAGCGCTTGTAATGTTTTACCTAAGCCCATGTCATCCGCCAAACATGCGCCTGCACCCCAATGAGCTAACTTCATCGCCCACTGAAAGCCTTCAATTTGGTAGTGACGTAAATCAGCATTTAAATAAGGCGAAAGCTTGGGTTGCAACTTTTCAGCTTCAAACATACGCTGGGTTTGTTGTTCCCAGCTATGCAAGGTTTTCATGCGCATACCAGACATGGCTTCATTGATCATTTTGCCTGCAAGTGGATGAAACTGTCCGTGCTCGCTAGCCATATTGATGGTATCGAGTCGAGCTTTTAATTGCTCTGACAAGCACAGTACTTGGGCAGACTCTAGCTTGATAAAGCGGCTACCACTTTGTTCGGCTAACTGCAGTAAATGCTTAACAGCTATTACTTTGTCATCATCTAGCTGAAGCTCGCCTTGCAAATTAAACCATTCATTTTGACGGTACATTGCAAGCTGTAAATGCTGCGTTTGTAGCTCTGGTGATAAAGAAAGGGTTTTACCTTTCGGCCATCGTAATAATAAAGGCAATGAGGCATGCTCTTGTTTGCTTACCTCTTCAAGCTTTAATAACACTTCATACGCATCTTGAGGTACTGAAACTTTAAGCTGGTTATCTGCCATCGCCTGAAAGGCGGGGCAGAGTACGTCTAAACGCTCTAGTAACTGCTGTTCAAACGCTAAGTCTCGAGATGTGGTTAGCCGCTCATGCTTTATTAATACAGAGATATGCTTTGCGCCGATAGCCGGTTTAAAAGCAGGACCTTCTTCACCTAAGGGCATCACGATACATGTAAACACTAAACCCTCTTGATAGGGTTGTATGTTGATGATGAGCTTATTATTCGCAGTGATTGGTTTGGTGGTTGATGCTTGGCTATCTGCTACTGATTTATTGTCTAAACTACTTTGAATATCAATCAAAGGCGCTATGGCTTGCACACTTTGCAACAGCTCTGCTTCGGCTGAAATAGGCAAAACAAGCCCTTCTTCTCGGATGATACGAGCCACTTTTAAATGCTCGGTTTCAAAGATGCTAAAGCCATATTCATCAGACTGCATTTGATAAAAAGAGAAAACTGGGGCTTCGCGTTCTAATGATTTGGGTAAATGACTGATTGAAACATGGATCTCTTGTTGATGCTTGTCGATAAGTACAGCGGGGGAGTATTCAGAAATACTGATTGGCATCGTAAAGTCATTTCTGAGGTATATGTTCGGTGCGCCTTTGATTACCCTGAAGGCTTTAAGACCCGTTAACTGATACTGAGTGTCTGTACCTCGGTAATCTTCAAAAGAGAGCTTTTCAATAGCTTGAATAATGGTTTTGTCTTTTACAGTTAAGCAGTTTAATGAACTTGATGATTCTAATAACCGTTGTGCCGATATTGGTCTTCCTTTACTCCAACCCTGAGCCGACCTAGTTTGTATTCGTGCGGTGAAGTAGGAGTGTTCATCTGCAAAGTGTAATTCCCATATTAAACGCTCATCGTTATTTGATTGGGCACTCTTGGGTTGAGATAGATTAGTAAGTGCTTTCAGTTGCGATAAAGCTCTATCCCATCTTGGCTTGGCTTTTACGCTTTGGGTAAAGTCAATCGCAAGTGGCGTCGATTCATGACGTAACTGACGAGTAAGATTGGCAAAAAGAGACAGCTCGCCTTGATCAAAATTGCTCACGAGCGTATTGATGTGTTCTTTATTTAAACTTGCTGTTTTAGCAGTCCAGTGCTGAGCAAAGAGGGTAAGCAAAGTAGCGATATTCTCTGAAAATGCCGAATGTTTAACGTTGTTTATCACGTCATTTAAGTAAGCCGGTTCAGCCTTCTGAATAGCCTGAGCCAATTCAATGAATATAGACGCGATGAGTTTGTCGAATGAGTCTGAGTGCTTATTATTTTTTTGCTGTTTGCACAACTCGATGAGTTTTGTCAGTTTACTTGGCTGATTGTCGGCACCTTGTAATAGCAGCGCAAACTTTTGGAATAACCCAAACACACCAAATAAGTAGTTTGACTTTTTCCCGTAAAGCTTATTTTTAAGTTTGATTGCTTGTTCGAACTCGTCAACTGATCCATTGACTTTTCCGTTGAATAAAGTAATCGTGGCCAGTATTTGCCTGTGATAGAGCGACTTAGCCTCGCCTGCTAATAAGGCTTCAGCTTGTTCAAATTCACCTTGCAGCATTAAATGCTCGCCGTAGAGCAATTTGAGCGGTAAAAAATGACAATGTTGGTACACATTTTTAAGTAAATTAAGCGGATAGCTGAGCGATGCGCCTTTTTGCTTTCTAAACGCTAACCAAGTCGCAAATGCTTGATATTGAATGTTTTCAGGAAGCTCCGCAAAAGCCGATTCATTGAACGGCATAAAACAACATTCAAGGAGAATTTGGTTTCGTTTATGGTCGATTAATTGGGGGTTTTTATCTAGGCGTAGGTGTTTTTCTAGGCTCTTAAATTCTTTGAGATAGAAATAATCGCGGGCGAGCCTTTGCTCATCTTGGAAGGTTTTCTCCCAATCATATAGCTGTAAAACGGGCACAACGTCTTCAGCAAGTTTTAGAATGGGTAAAAAGCTCCCTTGTTGAATACTTAGCTCTGTTAATTTATTAGCTAGAAGCGGATTGACCTTGTGAACATCGTCTTTTGCATTGAATAATCCACTTTGGGCTAACACTTCAATATCAGGGTTGCTCAATCGCAATAAGTTAGAAGGCCAATCAATTTGAGTTTGGTTACTTAGCTTTTTGCAAAGTTGATTGATATGTCCCCGACTCAAGGGTTTATAAACGACGGCCAAAACCAGCAACAGCTTTTGTTGTTCAATATTGAGTGTTTCGTAAAGTTGAAACAATAGGTTTTGTTGCTGTGCAGTATGTTCAGAAATAAGCATGTGGGTTTGGCGTCGCTTGAAAAAATAAACCCCAGCATGCTGGGGTTTAGAGAAATTTTAAATTGTTTATCTGGCTTTATGCTTCATTAAGCGCTCTTTGTCGCGCGACCAGTCTTTGTCTTTGATATCGGCGCGCTTATCGTGCATCTTCTTACCTTTGGCTAAATGGAACTCCAATTTAACCCAGCACTTTTTCCAATACATTGCAGTTGCAATCAGTGAAAAACCATCGCGCTCAGTAGCACCAATCAACCTATCTAGTTCACGCTTCTTGAGAAGCAGTTTACGATATCGCATTGGATCACAAATAACGTGAGTTGATGCACTGTTTAATGGTTGGATCTGCGAGGCAAGTAAAAATGCTTCGCCGTCTTTAAGATGAATATAAGTATCAGAGATATTTACTTTACCTGCTCGGATACTTTTAACTTCCCAGCCTTGTAGTTCAATACCTGCTTCGAACTTATCGTGTAAAAAATACTCGTGTCGCGCTTTTTTGTTTAACGCGATGGTATTACTGTTTGCTTTTGGTGATTTTTTCTTTGCCATAATGGCGTAGTCTACCTACAAATGAACTGATTAAACAGAGCTTTTTGAGCTTTGTTACTTATTTTTACGCACTCATGCTGTGTAGACAAGATAATTATTTAAAAGCTTGGTAAAATCGCCGCAAAGTAAGTGGAGTAACTATGCCGCAAATTGAAAAAAGTGCGCTGGTGATGTACAGCAGCCAAGAAATGTTTGATTTAGTCAATAATGTGAATGCGTACCCGGCGTTTTTACCGAATTGTTCTGACGCAAAAATTATTTCAGAAAATGAAAATACAATGACTGCCAGTTTAGAGATCTCTAAAGCGGGGTTAAAAAAGTGGTTTACGACTAACAACCGGTTAGCAGGTAACAAAGTTGAAATGCAATTGGTAGATGGTCCTTTTAAGTCATTACAAGGTTATTGGGAATTTACACCGCTAGACGAACAAGCGTGTAAAGTATCATTAAAACTCGAATTTGAGTTTGCGAGTAAATTGATCGAAATGGCCTTTGGTAAAGTGTTTAATGAAGTCGCTAAGAATATGGTGGTTGCCTTCACTCAACGCGCCAAAACAGTTTATGGAGTTCGTTAATGATCAAAGTAGAGATTGTTTTTGCACTACCAGATACGGCGACCAGTTTAAGTATTGAAGTCGCTGAGGGCACAACAGCCGAGCAAGCAGTTTTACAGTCTGGTATCGCGGAAAAATGTCCTGAGATTGATTTAACTAATCTGGCCCTTGGTGTATGGAACCGCACTGTAAAAAATCATCAAGTATTAAAAGAAGGGGATAGGATTGAAATTTATCGTCCTTTGATTGCAGATCCAAAAGCGGCGAGAAGACAGCGAGCTGAAAAGGCAAAAGAAGAGGGAAGAGCAAATAAAGTCACAGGTGGTAGAGCCTAGATTAACTTAACTTCTTAGTTAGATATTAAAAAAGGGCATGAAGCCCTTTTTTAATATCAAAATAAAATACTTATTGCTCAAGAGGAGTATTAAAGTCTTCTGGCTCTTCAAAATCTCCACTGATGCGTGTGAGTAAGCCATTTTCGAAATGCACAACTAAAGACTTTCTTCGCTCTGTATCGCGGCCGATATTCAAAGTATAACTGTAATGCCAGCTGTCATCTGAGAAAGCATCTTTAGCAACTGGACTGCCAAGTACATATAGCACTTGTTCTTGCGTCATTTGAACTCTTAATTTGTCGATATCGCTTTGTTCTAAAAAGTTGCCTTGTGGAATACTAATTCGATATACCCAACTTGAACAGCCAGACAACATCACAGTCATAACTACTGCACTTAGCCAAACAGCGAGGGATTTTTTTACTAGCATTTATTTGTTGATCCTTTTTCTTTTATTGGTTGCATAATACCGATTGCGTACAGAAGGTAAAGTTTCTTGATACACTTTGACGTTACAGAGTTAAAAAAGTTTCTGAATAGGTAAAAAAAGTGACACAAAGCAAAAAAAGTTGGTCTTTTTATATTGTTGAAACTAAATTTGGACACTGGTACACAGGCATTACGAATAATGTTACTGCAAGAGTGGCTGCGCACAACGCAGGAAAAGGGGCAAAAAACTTGAAAGGGAAGGCGCCGATAAAGTTAATTTACAGTCAAGAGGTAGGCGATAGAAGTATTGCAAGTAAATTAGAATGGCATATAAAAAAGCTCAGTAAGCAACAGAAGATTCAATTTGTTGACTCTAAAGGAGCGCGTGTTAACGAAACGATAAAATCACTAATTGACTCTACCACTAATTGATACTTAGCAAAATCCATGTTTTCTAAGGTATCTTTTTTACTATGGTGCTTGCTGTCTATGCCCATCCCAAAATAAATATATGGTATTTTCTTCTTACTAAAAGCATAGTGGTCGCTGGCTTTGTGCCAATTGATTCTTTTATTTTTCAACTTTTTATGTAACCTGAACTGAGACGAAGTGGCAAACACAGAAAAAGGGTGGTTTTGCTTCTGAAATTGCTCGATAAGTTTTTTGCTTGAGCGATCATGCAAAGCATATAAAGTATTTTTTCTGTTGACTGCGAGCATATCTAGATTAATATTTAATGCGTAATGTTCAGGTTTGATCGTAGTCACAAAGTGCTTTGCACCGTAAAGACCTTTTTCTTCGGCATCAGTTGCTAATAAAATAATGTCAGCCGAGCGTGAGACAGGCATTAACGCTTCAGCGATTGCAAGCAGTGCAGCAGTGCCTGTGGCATTATCATTTGCACCAGCGTAAAAGCTTTCTGTGGTACCACCGAGATGATCATAATGCGCAGTGACAACGATTTTTCTTCCACACACAGTTTGGTCACAAGGTAATAATGCCACTACATTATGGCCTAAAGCAGTGCTAAAAAACCCACTTTTAAATTCAAAACTCTGAAATTCTGTCTTTATTCCTAAACTTTGAAATCTAGAATATATGTATTGTGCAGAAACATTAGGTTGGTCACTGCCAGCTTTTCTTCCTTGGTGAGAAGCACTAGTCAGTGTTTGCATATCAATCAGTAAGCTAGAATTTTGTGCAAAGGCAGAGCTAGCGACTAGCCAAGTACTTAAAAGCAGCGAGTTTACCTTTATAGCGTTTTTTATCATGAAGAAATTCTGCATTTTTGAGAGCAAGCTTAAGGTAACGTTCAGCACGATCCATATTTCCTAAGTAATAATAAACTTTTGCCAAGCCAAAATAACTATCATGGATATTTTTATCAAGCTTTCTTGCTTCATTGAAAAAATGTATTGCTTGATTTAACTCGTCTTTTGCTAATGCCTCATTTCCTTTTACAATCAGATAATAAGGGTTATTTTTTCTTTTAATCTCAAGCTGAATTTCTATTTGCTCCGCTTGGTTTTCTCGTTCAGTCAATCTATAAAGTATGGCTGTGTTCCCTAAGGCTGTATTGTTATTTGGGTCGACAAACAAGGCATGTTTATAAGTACGTTCCGCAAGTTCATACATGTTATTTATACGATATAGGATGCCTAAATTTCCCCAACTGCCAGAGTATGCAGGGTCAATTTCTATTGCTGCTTTAAAGTAACTATACGCTAAATCGTATTGCGCTTTTATCATGTGCATAGCCCCTTTGTTGTTGTAAAACATGGCAGTAATTCTCTCTTTGGAGATTTTACTGGTTTTAAACTTCTGTTCTCGACTATTAGGGTCAAAATCCACGGTAACAGAAGTTGGGGAGAAAAAGTAAATCTGATTATTTTCTTCACGACGATTTGACTGTTTAATAATTAAATTGACGTGGCCAGTGAGTAAACTATAGCCTTGGCTTTGATCCCAATATTCAGGAATATGGACACGCTGGAACTGAGCATCCAGTCCTAAATGCTCGGCTAAGCTGAATGACAAAATAGACAGAGATAAACAGTTGGCATTTAAACTATAGAACGCTTCAGATGCGACAAGGTTGGCACCGCTTTGGTAAGCTAGGCTGTTATCACCATTATGCATAAGAAACTTGAGTAGTTGTTTTGCTTGGCGAATGGTTGAACTATTACCCTTAATATATTGGTCTAGCTTAACTTTGATATCGTCATCTAATGCAAAGATGTTTTCTTGGCTTTCAATTGGCTTGAGTTCAAATTGATTACTATTGAGTAACTGATAATCGATTGCGGGAGGAGGAGTTTGTACTGATTGGCAGCCGAGAAAGAATAGGCAGGCAATGGCAATAAAATGATTAAGTACAATTGCTTTCATGCAATACGCTCCAACAGCTGTTCATACTTAAAGATTAGACGAACTTACCGTGTTGGTGTATTTTTAATCGTTACAAATTATTGCATTGATTTATTGTTTATAAAAAAGGCAGCAAAATTAGCTGCCTTTGAATATGTTTTATTGAAGCTAGCTTTAGTTCTGTTCGAAGCTTACCACCAAGCTATCTAATGTCTTAGACGACTCAGCTAATGACTCAATTGCCTGAGTAATAGCTTGGGTTTCGTTTACAACATTGTCGCTAGCAGCACTTATTTGCTCTATATTAAGACCTACTTCGGCAACCACATTACTTTGCTCTTCTGTTGCGGCCGCGATTAAAGTTGTCATGTCATTGATTTGGTTTGAAGTCTCACTCACATCTTTGAGTAAATCTACCGAATTTTGCATACTCATGACACTTTGCTCTGCTTGATTTCTAGACTGAGTGATCTGTGAAACAATATTCTCAGCAGCTATGGTAAGGTCGTTAATGGTACTGTGAATTTCATCGGTCGATTGAGATGTGCGACTAGCTAAGGCTCTGACTTCATCGGCAACAACAGCAAACCCTCTTCCGTGCTCACCAGCTCGAGCAGATTCAATGGCAGCATTCAGGGCAAGTAAATTTGTTTGTTCAGAAATACCGCGGATAACTTCAACAATACTAGCTATAGAGCGAGTGCGTTCAACAAGCGAGTTAACTTGCTCTGCCATACTATTAATATCATCGGCTAATTGACCCAAGGTAATTTGCGATTGCGCAATTTCTTGCTCACTGTGACCTACGGTGTTTTTACTCGATTCCGTTAGTTGTGCCGAGTTATTTGCATTGCCTGCAATTTCTTGCACTGTAGCACCCATTTGATTAATGGCGGCAGCGACAGATAAGGTTTGCGATTTTTGTTCATTTAAAGCATGGCAAGTTCGATTACTTTGCTCAGTTAATCTTAAGCTGGTCGCACGTATTTCGTGACTTTCATGGGCAACTTGTTTGATGGCATGCTCGATTTTAGTAATAAATTGATTAAATCCATCGGACAATGCTTGTAATTCAGGTTGTTTAGATTCAGGAAAACGATAATTTAACTTCGCATCTCCGCTGCCCAGGTTGGTGAACAGTTGTGCTATGTTTGATAATGGCGCTGCTAAAGTTCTTGCTAAGAATAAACTGACTAAACAAGCAAATATAGCAATAATGCTGGCATAACCAACAATTTGCCATTGCAGGCTGCGTATTTCAGTGAATACTTCATGTTCAGGCACTTGGGCTACAACAAATAGATTTGTCCCTTTGATTGGCTGACTAGCAATCAGCTGTGCATTACCTTCTAAAGAGGCGTTGATTAAATTAGAAGATTTACTCTGTAATAGCGCATTTGCATGCGCATTTCCGTATAGTTCTTTTAGTGATTGAGCTTTTGTTGAGCGGCTGTCAGGAAATAATTTAATTGCGCCAGTATTATCTACCACGAATACAAACCCAGTTTGCTCTAGTGTGAATTGGCTGAGCATACTTTGCATATCATTCACGCTTTTGGCAAGTCCTGCTAAACCTATACCATTTAACTGCTGGTGGTTTACAAACATGTTCACTGCACCGGTGGTTTCTCTAAAAATACTGATAGAGAAGGGGTCTCCGGATTGCGTGAAACCATAAAACCAACCATCTTCTTGGTGGTTTAATACTCGTAAAAAACCGTGCTGATTCCAATACTCTGCGGTATTTCGGTTTGCCCACGATGCTGTTGCTAAATCAAATTGTTCAGCAATTCGTTGTAGCTCGGCAACTAAAAGTGCATCGTCTTGTTGATGAGTATTTGCTGCAGCAAGAATAAATTGATTGCTTGAGAGTAGTTGCGCTGCATCTTTCATTTTCGCAATTTGTTTCTCAATTGATTTACTGATGTTTTCTACTTTGCTCGGCAATTCTGAATGCAACATACGTCTTTCGACCATGCCTTTTGCCTGATAAGTAGATATAACCCCGATAAGTGTTGCGACAATAATTGCAATTAAACTACCGAGAAGTGAGATTTTTACTGTAATGGATAAACTATTCGCTTTCATATTACTTATTTTGATAACGAGTTAAGTAATTATTCTAGCATAGGAATTCTTATCTACTATTGGAGTTTATTTAAAATTGTAAACAAATAGTAAAAAAGCCCAAAACTTTGCAGTTATAGGGCTTGGTTTCTAACAAGCGAAACGTTTCTAAACAATCTTTTTCATTGCTGACATATAGCCGCGTAATGTCTCACCCACTTTTTCTACAGGGTGATTGCGAATTGCGCTATTTACCGAGATTAATGCTTGGTTATCAACAAAGTTATCAGAACTTAATCCTTCACCAATGACATCTGTTTCAATGCCTTTCATAAAATCTTGAAGTAGTGGTAAACATGCATGGTTATATAAATAACAACCATATTCTGCTGTATCTGAAATAGTACGATTCATTTCGAATAGTTTCTTACGTGCAATTGTGTTTGCAATTAACGGCGTTTCGTGAAGTGACTCATAATATGCTGACTCTTCAATGATCCCTGCCGCAGTCATGGTTTCAAATGCAAGTTCAACACCTGCTTTTACCATGGCAACCATTAAAATACCTTTGTCGAAGAAAGCTTGTTCAGAAATTTCTTCAGTCGTATTTTCTTGCTTTTCGAATGCAGTTTCAGCGGTTTCTGCGCGCCACGAAAGAAGCTTGGCGTCGTCTTCTGCCCAATCGGCCATCATGCCGCTTGAGAATTCGCCGCTGATGATATCGTCCATATGCTTGTTGTACAGTGGACGCATGATTTGCTTTAGTTGTTCACTTAGCTCAAACGCTTTTACTTTTGCTGGGTTGCTTAAGCGGTCCATCATATTGGTGATGCCACCATGCTTAAGCGCTTCTGTTATCACTTCCCAACCGTATTGGATCAGTTTTGAAGCATAAGCAGCATCAATACCTTTTTCTACCATTTTATCGAAACAAAGCAGTGAACCGGTTTGAAGCATGCCGCATAGGATCGTTTGTTCACCCATAAGGTCTGACTTTACTTCAGCAATAAATGATGACTTAAGTACACCTGCTTTATGTCCGCCAGTACCTGCAGCATAAGCTTTTGCTTGCTCTAAGCCTTTACCTTCTGGATCATTCTCAGGGTGAACTGCGATAAGGGTAGGAACACCAAAACCACGCTTATATTCTTCACGTACCTCAGTACCTGGACACTTAGGAGCAACCATGATCACTGTGATGTCATCACGAACCTGCATACCTTCTTCGACAATATTAAAACCATGTGAGTAAGATAAAGTCGCACCTTGCTTCATAAGTGGCATCACAGCCTCTACTACACTGCTATGCTGCTTATCTGGAGTTAAGTTCAATACTAGGTCAGCTGTTGGGATTAATTCTTCATATGTACCAACAGTAAAGCCATTGTCAGTTGCATTAATAAAAGAAGCGCGCTTTTCTGCAATTGCAGATTCACGTAATGCATAGCTTACGTCTAAACCTGAGTCTCTTAAATTAAGGCCTTGGTTTAAGCCTTGCGCCCCACAACCTACAATAACAAGCTTTTTGCCTTCTAGGGCTTTTACACCATTTTCAAATTCGTTTGGATCCATAAACTCGCATTGTGCAAGTTGTGCCAACTGCTCTCGTAAAGGAAGAGTATTAAAATAATTCGCCATGTTAGAACCTTTCTTAAATAGGGAGTATGTCTAGATACGTATTTGAGAATAGGGGGTAGTATTGATTTCGTAAAATGATATATTTGAATTACTGTATTTCATTTTTTGAAATGTATTTATGAATCATAAACAACTCAAATATTTTTTATCACTTGCAGAGACATTACATTTTGGACGCGCCAGTAATTTGTGCTTTATTAGTGCGCCAACTTTAAGCCGACAAATAAAACAATTAGAAGAAGAAGTGGGTGTCCCACTGTTTCTTAGAGATAACAGGAGTGTCTCTTTAACAGTCCAAGGCAAAGCTTTTGTTGAATATGCCAATGCGACATTAAATCACTGGCGACTTTTTAAAGGACAATGTCAAGTCGATCAGCAAGCCCTATTTGGAGAAGCTTCTTTATATTGCTCGGTAACAGCCAGTTATAGCTATATATATAAGTTGTTCGCCGCATTTCGAAAGCGTTATCCGGGGGTGGAACTTAATTTAAGTACAGGCGACCCCGCACATTCTATTAGCGCTGTTTTGGCTGATAAGTCAGATCTGGCAGTTGCAGTCAAACCTTCAGAGTTACCTATCGGATTATCATATACAAAGTTAGGTGAAGCTAAATTATTAATGCTAGCTCCGACAATGGAGTGCCCATTAACTGAGGAGATAAATAACAACCTGCAAAATGATAACCTATGGCAGTCATTAGAATATATCGTACCGGAGCAGGGCGTATTAAAAGAAAAACTAGATAATTTCTGCTCTCAGCGAAAATTTAAGCCTAAAGTCTATGCACATGTGTCAGGTCATGAAGCCATTGTTGCATTAGTGAGTTTAGGTTTCGGGGTCGCATTAGTCCCTGATGTTGTTTTATCTCAAAGTCCGTTTAAGCAACAAGTGAGAGTATTACCTTTAAGCGGGCTCAATACTGACATTGAAATTGGTCTTGTTGCTAAAAATACTCGACTTAAAGATCCCGTCAATAAAGCTATATGGCAAACAGCGCAAGAAATATTTAATGAAATGCTCGAGAATAGTTGATGATGTCGCAATAAATATAAAGTAATTGATATTTATTCTCATCTGCGTTTACTTTTTGGTTTTGTGCTCTTTACTGTATTTAATTATTAATAATCAACAGTTTGAGGTCTTTTTGTTGGATTTGGAAAGTGAAGAATTTGAACTATACTTGACGATTGTATTATTTATGACAGTGTAAATAATATTGATTGTTATTTAGATGCGTGTATACTTCTAGACAATTAAAAAAGATAAAAATTTAGAATCTCAAAGGAAAATAACAATGACACTTCGCAAGTCTCTGTTAGCAACATCTATCTTAGCTGCAACTTTAGGTCTAACGGCCTGTGGTGGTTCAAGCAGCGATAATAAAACTGAACCAACTCCTACTGAGCCAACTCCTACTCAGCCAACTAATCAAGCGCCTACTGATATTTCTTTAACAGCTTCTGAAGCTGGCGTAAAAGAAAATGTTGCACTAGCACAGGTTGCGGGCACTTTATCTGCAACTGATGCAGATTCAGATACTTTCACATTTACTCTACCAGAGAGCGAAACGCGTTTTGTTATTGAAGGTAATACTCTTTCAGTTAAAGAAGGTACCGTATTTGACTTTGAGCAAACAGAAACAGTTGAAGTTAATGTTACAGTGAGTGATGGTGAAGCAACTTTCGAAAAAGCGATTTCTGTAGCAATCACAGACTCAATGGACTATGACTTTTTAAATGTAGATTCGGGTGAATCTAACGTTTATTACAGTGGTCAAATTGCACGTCACATCTTAATCAAAGAGCTTTCGAACTATATCAAGAGTGATGATTTTGTAGCACACCGAGCAGAAGGCACTGACGAAATTTCAAAGTTTTATGATATTTCTGATGAAGACTACGAAAATGTTTGGGGTGTACGTCCTCTAACTATCTCAGCGGTAGATGAAAAAGCAACTCAACAATTACTTACTGATGTTTCTGGTTCACACAAAAACCTACTTGGTAAGCTAGCGGGTGAAGACGCTAAAGGTCAATATCGTGTTTGGAACGAAAATGACAGCCTAGTTGGTTGGGCAGGTCTAAGCGCTGAAAACAATACGCCTAAAGGTTTAGCTGCACAATTATTTGAAGACCTTCGTAGCAACGCTGCAGCTGTAGATGCTGGTACTGCACTTACCGCTCATGGCGTTGAAATGAACAAGTCATACATCACACCTGCAGGTGTTGATATGCAGCAAATGATTGAAAAATATTTATTTGGTGCTGTTGCTTTCTCTCAGGGTACAAGTGATTACCTAGGTGATATTGTTGATGGTAAAGGCCTTAACTCTGATCACGTTGCTACAGATGTAGATGAAAAAGGTTATACAAAACTTGAGCACCAATGGGATGAAGGTTATGGCTACTATGGAGCAGCACGTAACTTCTTAGATTACTCAGACAATGAAATCGCGGGTAAAGTAAAAGATGACGAAAGTAATGGTCGTCTAGCTTACAATGGTCGTCAAGACACAAACAATGATGGCAAAATTGATCTACTTTCAGAGCATAACTGGGGTAACTCTTCAAATGCTGCGAAACGTGACCGCTCTCCAGAGACAACTGACTTAACCAAAGAAGGCTTTGTTGCATTCTTTGAAGGTCGTAAGTTACTAAATGAAACTGCGGGTACTGCGCTTACAACTGAACAAAAAGCAACTTTGAAAACACATGCTGAAACGGCATCTGTTGCTTGGGAAAAAGCAATTGTTGCGACTGTAATCCACTACATCAATGATGTACTAGATAATAGTAAAGGCGATATTGATGACATCAGTTCTGGTGATTACAAAATTGAACAATTCAACGCATTTGCAAAGCATTGGGCTGAGATGAAAGGTTACGCACTAAACATGCAGTTTAACCCTTACTCACCATTTGTAGACTTAGAAACTAAAAAGACAACAGCTGCTTTTGCTGAGTTACATACTCTAATGGGTAACGCACCAATTATTAAAGATATTGACGGCGGTAAAACAGTTGCTGATTATAAAGCTGACTTAGTGAAAGCACGTGATATCCTTCGTGATACATACGAGTGGAAAAACGCTGCTGGTGAAAAGCTAGAAGGTGAAGCACTTCAAGCACTAATGGAAGCTTGGTAATTTCATAACTTTATGAAATTAAAGTGAAATAATTATATATAAAGGTCAGTCTTTTTAGTCTGACCTTTTCTTGTATCTGCGTTATAGATAATGAGGCATTAAATGGCTTTAAAACTGAAACCTGTATTGCTTGCTACCACAGTAGCATTCATTTTGAGTGGTTGCGGAGAAAGTACCTCTGCTACAGCGGGCGAGGGACATGCTGGTCATTCTCCAACAACACCTGGGGACTCTAATGGAGGAGATAATGGTGGAAATGGTGATAACCAATTCGACCAAACAGCTCTATTAGTTAGTTTGGTTGATAATGTTATAACTCCAACTTATCAAGCTTTTGACTCTAAAGCTAAATCGCAACCAAGTGCATTGAAAGCTTATTGTGATTTAGAAACAAGTTATGACCCTGCACTAGAAGATGAAGCTGCAAAGACATCTTTAGATGAAGCCAAACTTACGGCACAGAATGCCTGGAAAGAAACCATGGTTACTTGGCAACATGCAGAGTTAATGATTCTAGGTCCATTGTCGGCAGAAAAAAAAACCTTGAGAAATAATATTTATTCTTGGCCTGCAGTGAGTACATGTAGTGTTGATCAGGACGTGATGTTCTTTAATCAAGGTGACATCAATGGTAATCCATACGAGATTGCTAAGCGAAGCGATAAACGCCGTGGCTTAGATGCTTTAGAATATATTTTGTTTAATGAACACATAGGGCATAGCTGCTCTGAAACCAGTGCTGGTGAAATTTTAGCAGATTGGGACAATAAAACTGAGCAAGAGCGCAAGGTATTAAGATGTCAGTTTGCTGTAGCTGTGGCTGAAGACCTCTCTGCAACATCTACTCAATTACTATTTGAATGGGCCGGCGACGAGGGCTATGCAAATACATTGAAGCAAGCTGGTGAGCCAGGTAATAAATTCTCAACGACACTCTCTGCAATTAACGAAATTTCAGATGCACTGTTTTACATGACGGAAGAGTTAAAGGATTACAAATTAGCTACTCCACTAGGTTTATTTAATAACAGCTGTGGTACTTCTGTTTGTACTCAAGATGTTGAATCAACGTTTGCAAAACATTCTATTGAGAATATTCGAGCTAACATTGAAGGGTTTGAAAAAATCTTTATCGGTGGTAATGAAGATAATACAGGGTTTGACGATTTCTTAGATAATCAAGATGCATCAGACACCAAAGAGATCATGTTAAAGGGTATTGCTGACGCAAAATTAGCGGCAGATGCAATCGAAAACCTGCAAAATGCGTTAGAAAACGATACCGCATCAGTTGAGCATACACACGCAAAGGTCAAAGACGTGACTGACCAACTAAAAAATGATTTCATTAATAAACTAGCATTAGAATTACCTAAGACGTCGGCAGGTGACAATGACTAACAGTATTACATTTAAAAAATCAGTGCTGGCGCTATCTTTAAGCTTGGCGCTTCCTACAGCAGTTGCTCAATCAGCTGATGAAACAGATGATATCGAGCATATCACCATTCTAAGTCACCATGACAAACTTAGAAAAGAAGCGGGCTCAGCGACTTTACTAAGTGAAGCAAAGCTTGAAAAGTTCGAGCATGATGATATTCACAAAATCTTAGAGAATGTTCCGGGTATTAATATCCGTGAAGAAGATGGTTATGGCCTTCGTCCTAATATAGGCTTTCGTGGTGTGACACCTGAGCGTAGTAAAAAAATTACCATCTTAGAAGACGGTGTTTTAATCGGACCATCTCCTTATTCTGCGCCAGCAGCTTACTACTTTCCAGTAGTAACTAGAATGACTGCAGTTGAGGTTTTCAAAGGTCCTTCAGCTATTAAATATGGTCCACAAACAGTCGCAGGTACAATTAACCTTGTGACACGTCAGATACCTGAATTTTCTGAAGGCGGTATTGATTTAGCCTTTGGTTCAGACGGTTATCAAAAAGCACACGCGCATTTTGGCTCTGTTGTAAATAATGTGGGTTTTCTACTTGAAGGTGTGAATTTAAAAGCGGATGGTTTTAAAGACATCGACGGTGGTGGTGACAGTGGCTTTGAGAAAAACGATTATCTTGCCAAGTTTAATTACAAACTAGAAAATGACGGTATTGACCATGAACTTGGCTTAAAACTTTCTTATGCAGATGAGCTGTCTAATGAAACTTATCTAGGCTTAACGGAAGAAGATTTTAAAGCTGATCCATATCGTCGCTATGCAGCTACTCAGCCTGCACAAATGGATACTAAGCACACGCAAATTATGTTTAGCCACGGTCTACAGGCAGACAACTTGAGTGTGTCTACACGTTTATATAGAAACGACTATGAAAGAGCATGGCGTAAACTGCATGGCATGCTCGACCAGCGCATGCGTCCTACTGATGTTAAGCTTCAAGAGATTTTAGCAAACCCTGAAAAGCATGAATTAGAGTATGCAGTGATCACCGGTCAGCAAGACTCTATTACAGACGGTCAACCTGCTTTATATCTCAATATGGGGACTAACGATCGAGCTTATTACTCTCAAGGTCTTCAAATTGATGCAACTTATGAGTACAAGTTATTTGGTTATACCAACAAATTGGCGTCAGGTATTCGTTTTCATCAAGATGAAATAGAAAGAAAGCATTTTGAAGAGAATTATGCCATGAAAAATGGTAAGGCGTTTGATTTATTGCAAGACCCACGACCAGCCACCCAAGAAAAAGAGCAAACGGATGCATGGTCGATTTATGCTGAAAATCAAGTAGAAATTAATGCGCTTACGCTAGGTCTTGGTATTCGTGGCGAGTTGATGAAAATGCACCATACCGTTAAAGATCAACCGACTAACTGGCAAGATAAAACAACAAGAATTTGGTTACCTGGATTAAGTGGTTTTTATCAATTAAGTGAAGAGTCTGGTCTTTTATTTGGTGTGCATAGAGGTTTTGTCCCATCTTCTCCGAAACAAACAGAAGACATTGAAGTTGAAAAGAGTACAAACTATGAGTTTGGCGGTCGTTTTAACGATGGCATAACAGAACTTGAAGTTGTTGCTTTTTACAATGATTATTCAAATCTCAAAGAAAGCTGTGGTCAATCAAGTTGTGGTGACTTAGACCAATTAGACCAAGAGTTTAATGGTGGAGCTGCAACAGTGTATGGGTTAGAAACGCAGTTTACGCAAACATACCCATTAAACCTTCAGTTAGACATTCCTTATGGCTTTGTTTACACCTATACAGATAGTCAATTTGATTCAAGCTTTGATTCGACTTTTGCTCAGTGGGGAGATGTGACAAAAGGGGATGAGTTACCATATTTGCCTAACCACCAATTGACATTTAATTTGGGGTTAGAAGGTAATGCCTGGTCATTTAACCTTGCTATGAAGTACAGAAGTTCAATGAAAGAAGTGGCTGGTACAGGGCAACCACTGTCAGGTGTCGAAGTTCCTTCATTGACCACGGTTAATGTTTCTGCTGCTTATGAGCTAGGTAAATATGGGCGTATATACGCTAAAGTTGATAATTTATTTGATGAAGCTGAAATTGTAAGTCGACGCCCTTATGGTGCGCGCTCAGGGGTACCAAGACAGTTTACATTAGGATATAAATATCAATTTTAATACGAGTGTTGATTTTGTAAAATAGGGCCGAATAGGCCCTTTTTTATAACATCGAAATTACACATTTATTGGAGGCTTAATGTTAGAGCAAATTTGGCAAGATTTAATTGCTTTGCCTACTTATCTAATTGACGCCAATAAGCGGATCTACTTGCCTTATTTATTAAGTGCTGTTGTGATGGCATATCTTGTTTTCAGGGTAAGTGCTTCAAATAAAACGGCTAAAGGCTTTTTACTTTTCTTATTCCCCAAGAAGGTGTGGTTGTGTAAAAGTGCAAAGTTAGATTACACATTGCTCATCACAAATAAGATCATAAAAGCAGCGTCTTTTACACCCATTGTACTAACTATGGTGCCAGTAGCACTTGCAACGACGGATTTTCTAGAGTGGCTTTTTGGTGCGCCATTATTATTAAACTTACCAGCGGCGGCTGTAATCACATTTTTTACCGTTTTACTTTTCTTGCTCGATGACTTTACGCGTTACATTTTGCATTTACTTTTACATAAAGTGCCTTTTTTATGGGAGTTCCATAAAGTCCATCACTCGGCTAAAGTATTAACCCCCTTTACTATTTATCGAACTCATCCTGTTGAAAGCTATTTATATGCATGTCGCATGGCTTTAACACAAGGCGTTGCAGTTGGTATTGGCTATCACCTATTTGGTACAACATTGAGTATGTATGACATTTTAGGTGCCAATGTGTTTGTTTTCTTGTTTAATATCCTTGGTGCAAATCTAAGACATTCACATATCTGGTTTAGTTGGGGCGATAAACTTGAAAATTGGTTTATTAGCCCTGCACAACATCAAGTACATCATAGTGACAACCCTGCTCATTTTGATACCAACCTAGGCTCTGCACTGGCAATTTGGGATAGGATTGGTGGTAGCTTAATTAAAGCCTCAGAGGCAGGTAAAGTGACGATAGGGGTAGGTAAATATGATGCTAGGCACGATTCGCTTATGGCTATCTATTGGTTACCACTAAAACTAGCGTTTCGAAGTGTTATGCCATCTGCAGGGAAAAGTAAAAAGCTTGATAAACAAATTAGGGATTAGAGGAGATAGGCTGGCGACGGGCATTGCCAGCCTATGAGTAGGAGAGTAGGCTCCCACTTAATTTAGTGAATGACCTTGCTTTGCTTATAAAAGCCAAGTTCATTAAGTGTTTCAAGAATTCTAGGGTCGTCTAATCTAGACGGGGTAGATTCTTTTCTTAAAAAATGGTCTGAAGGTACGCTATGCATATCCAGCATTTTATTAAATAGCACTGTTCGGATTGTCAGCGCTGTCATTCCGTTGTCTTGCAGCTCATCAAGTCGACTTTGCAGATCCAAAAATGGACTTGCTTTAGCGTCATCAACTACGGCTGAAAAATTTGCTTCTGCCTTATTTTTACGCATCAATGCCTCTCGCTTAACAATAATTCCAAAAATAATGAGCTTAGTTAAAATACAGTCTCTCACAAAAAATTGTGTTTAAAATAGAGGCTTAGCTCATAAGACCGTTCCAGTTTACTCTTTTTATTGCAATGATTTCTATGGGTGTTGTAAAGCTTTGTAAATCAGCTTGACCTTTTAGGAACAGGGGGGATTAGACGTCTAGATGTAAGTTGTTGAGTGTTAAATAGAAATAGTTATCAGTACCTGTAGCGGTACTGATAACATGAGAAGATTTATTTAAAAATTTTACGACTAACGTGTTCAGCGAAACCACTTCCGGCTTCTAAATAGAAGTTATAAGTAAATTCTACCCCCATATCTTCTAATTCTTTTTGTTGATCTGGGTAGTAAGCAATAGCGCTTACTCGACCACTGAAACCTGATGCACGTAACTGTTCGAGGGCAAATACATTCTGCATATGCTTAGGCATGGCAAGCATAACCATATCAACGTCAGAATGGTTCATACGTTGCCAAAAGTCTGGATCGGTGGCATCAGCAAGTAAAACCCTTCTGTTTCGTCTTACATGTTTGTCAACAACTTCAGGTTTAATATCAATACCCGCTACTTTACCTGGGTGACCTGCCTCTATCGTTTCATAGGCACCGGTCCCAATTCTGCCCATACCAAAAATGACTATTTTTGTATCTGTCAGGTTTACAGGTAACTCTTCTTCTAAGCGATGCTCACTTTCGAATCTGAGAAGCCAAGGTTCAAGTTTCACGTAAAGTTCATTAGCGCGTTTATTTAAAGGTGATGCAATGACAAAAGTAATAGACACTGCAATTGCAACAACAGCCAACCAATCACTGGTTATCAGTCCAGTTGATGCAGCCACTGCACAGACAATTAGACCAAATTCACTATAATTCGATAGTGTAAAAGCACTGAGTAATGAAGTACGTGCACGAAGTTTAAATAGGTTAGTAAGGATGTAATACATCATAACTTTAATTGGTAGCACCAGAATTAACAGAACAGCAACCATCAGCGCATCTGAGGTAATGTTAGCGTTTAAACCGATATTTAAGAAAAAACCAACTAAGAGAATATCTTTAAGATTAAGCAATGACTTTGAAAGCTCGCTTGCCTTTTTATGTGGAGCAAACATCATACCTATGATCAGTGCTCCGAGATCCCCTTTTAAACCTGCAAATTCGAAAGCATGGTAGCCAATCACTAGAGCAAAGAAAAAACCAAATAGAGGCAAGAGTTCACCATGTTTTGAGCGATTTAAAATCCAAAACATAATAGGTCTAAATAATGGTAGAGCGACTAATAATCCAAGTGCCCATATATTAGGCATCTTACCAGTACTGACAGCTAAAAATATCACCGCAAAGATATCTTGCATTACTAAAATACCTATGGCGATTTTGCCATGTAAAGCTGACATTTCGCCACGCTCTTCAAGCACCTTTACAGCGAACACCGTACTTGAAAAACTGAATGCAAAGCCAACTAACAGTGCACTTGATGTATCTAATTCACTAAAAAGAGGTAGGGATGCAGCGCCAAGGAGTAATAACAAGCTGGCAAAAAATGCGCTGCTTATCACAATATGCAAAGTTGCAGGTGCCCATACCTGAGGCTTAATAAGGTTGGCAACTTTTAACTTTGAGCCAATACTAAATAGAAGGATTGTGACACCGAGATCTGCTAACTGCGTGAGTAAGTCTGTGGTTTGGTGGCCCATAAGGTTAAGAATAAAGCCAGCCATTAAGAAGCCAATTAAAGGAGGAAGTTTTAATTGATAAATCGAAAATCCGCACGCAAATGCGACAGCAAAAAACAGCAGTTCCATAATTAATTTTTTTGAACGAAATTAGGTTTTTATCTTATCAAAACTAACTGATTTATAAATCAAAACTTTAGGCTAATAGACATATCTTTTCGACTAACACACTGCCATTGAAAGATATTTGTCGCAAAAATAGAAATTTTCGCTGACAAGTACAAATAAATGTGGTTAAGATGCAAGAAGAAGGAATAATCTCTACAGGAGAGGCGATGTTTAAAAAAATCCTTGCATCTGTGGGTATTGGCGCTGCAAAGGTCGATACAATTTTAGAAACTGAACACCTATATCCAGGACAAAAATTTCAAGCCCAAATATTGGTTGAAGGTGGTGATGTTGAACAGCAAGTTTCAGGTCTTGAATTAGCTTTAATGACACGTATTAAGGTTGAATCTGATGATGGTGAGTATTTTACTAATCATGTATTGGAACAGTGGCGCATTTCAGACCAGTTTACAATTGCTCCCGGCGAAAAAAAAGTCATCCCATTTGAAGCCCGATTACATTCAGAAACCCCCATTACAGAGCTGAATGCAGGTTATAATCATTCTTTTGTTTGGGTTGAAACAGGTCTAGATATTGACCTAGCGCTAGACCCTAGTGATAAAGACACGCTCCATATTTATCCGAATGAAGCAGTTAAAGCTTGCATGATGGCGATGGATAAATTGGGCTTTACTTTGGTCAAAGCCGACGTTGAAAAGGGTTACTTAAGGGCATCTAACTTCCAGTCAACATCTGGCTGTTATCAAGAGCTTGAATATAAACCTAATTCACGTTCATTATTTGGTATTCAAGAAATTGAGTTGTCTTTTGTTCCGGAAGCACACAAAACACATGTGTTAATTGAACTTGATAGAGCTTTTAGAGGTGATGGCTATGTTGACCTTACAATTGAGCATGATCATGTGAATGTTTCTCAATTATGCGACCAGCTTGAAAGGCTTTTTAATTAACTAAACAATACATTTACTTAATAGCCTAGCTGACGCTAGGCTTTTTTTTCGGTGAATAATATGAAATTACATACCAAGCATTTTTCTGAATTAGATGTAATTACATTTTTTAAAATTGCTAAAGCACGAGTAGATATATTCGTGGTAGAGCAAAATTGCGCTTATCCAGAATTAGACGAAGTGGATCAAGACGCAAATACACGTCATATTTATGCTTTAGATGATGAAGGACAAATAGCCATGTATGCAAGATGTTATCCTAAAGGTAGCGATTGCATTGCTATAGGGCGTGTAATCGTTTCACAAGGCCATAGAGGGAAAGGTTACGCGACTTTACTGATGCAAGAATGCTTAACTATATGTGATGCAGCATGGCCAGATAAAAACATTGAATTGAGTGCGCAAACGTACTTGATAAGCTTTTATGAAAGCTTAGGATTTGAGCAAACTTCTGACAGTTACTTAGAAGATGGAATTCCACATACAGATATGAAACTTAATAAAAAAGCGAGTTCATAACTCGCTTTTTTTTCTTTGCTTATTCACTTTGATTTTATATTGAATGAATAAACACCATTGCAATGGCTAACGGGCAGACAAATTTTATATACCAAGGCCATATCTTCCAAAATAACGTAGATTCTGCTTCTTCATAGCCTTCTTTTATCTCAGTCAATAAGCTGTTTCTATGCCAGATCCAACCAACAAATATACAGCACAGCATACCAATGATAGGCTGAGAGAATTGAGTTGTTAAACTAACTACAAAACCAAACAAAGCTGAAAAATTAAAAATTATGGTAAAGCTAATCACTGAAATAATACCGCCGATTATCCAAGTCGCTTGCACTCTACCTAAGCTAAATCTCTCAACAGCATAAGACACCGGAGCTTCAAGCATAGATATAGATGAAGTTAACGCAGCAATACTCATTAATGCGAAGAAAGCAAAACCAACAAAATAGCCAATGTCACCCATACTAGAGAAAAGAGCAGGTAAGACCTGAAACACAAGCGTATCTTCTGATAATAAAGTGCCTGATTCGGAGAATATGGCAACGCCTTGAGCCTGAGCAACATACATTGCAGGGATAATTAGTAAACCCGCTACGAATGCGATTAAAACATCAATCAAAGTTACATAAGCACCAAGGTAAACCAAGTTTTCTTTCTTGCTGATGTATGAACCATAAATGATCATCACACTGGTACCTAGGGATAGCGAGAAAAAAGCTTGACCCAAAGCACTGACTAACAATTGAGGGTCTAATAGAGAGTTAAAATCAGGGACCAAATAGGCTTTTAAGCCTTTCATAGCACCTTCTTGTGTGAGTACATAAACAATTAATAATGCAAGAATACCCAATAAAGCTGGCATGAGTCTTTTTGACCATTTTTCTATGCCATTTTCGACACCTTTACTGATTATCGAGATAGTTAAAATAATAAATAAACTGGTGAAAATAAGATCTCTAGGTAAGGATTGCGTGTTTAACCATTGTGATGTGCTATCTAAGCCTGCAATTGACGCAATAGGATCAGCAGTTGCACTAAACATCCAGCCAGCTACGATTGCGTAAAAGCTCAAGATTAAGCTAGAACAAACAATGCCACCAAAACCGATAAGAAATGCAAATTTTTTTTGTACCGAGTTGTTCGCAAGCTTCTGTAATGAAGATACTGCGTTTGATTGACCGTGACGACCAATAACCAATTCTGCCATAAGTGCAGGGTAGGCTAAGCAGAAAGCAAGAATTAAGTAAACAAGAACAAATGCTGCGCCACCATTGGAAGCTGTTTGAGTTGGAAAGCCCCAAATGTTTCCTAAACCCACTGCTGACCCTGCGGCTGCCATGATAAAACCAAAGCGAGAACTAAACTCGCCTCTAACACTACTCATATTTTGTTATTCTTCGATATTCTAAGGGATGGATGACAATCTACTTCATATGAAAAAAAATAAAAAGTCTTTGTCTAAAATGAATATTTGTTTAGTCATTATTAGTTAAGGCGTTTAGGTAAACGAATAGTGAACTTAGCCCCCCCTAAACTTTCTGATTGAGAAACAGAGGCGCGGCCATGGTGCCAGTCGACGACTTTTGTGACGATAGCTAAGCCGAGTCCATAGCTCTTACCTGCACGGTTTCTATGGTTTTCCTCTTGAAAAAACGGGCTAAAAACTTTGTGCCAGTTTTCTGGGGCAATCCCAGGACCATCATCTTCCACTTCAATATATATGAACTGGGCATCGTCATAGCTTGATATCTGAATGTCACTTTTGGCGAAATCACAGGCATTACTTAATAAATTTGTAATCGCTCGAGCTAGCCAATGTAAATCAGCTGTTACGTTGAAGTTTACATTTAACTCAGTTAATAAATTTAAATCTGCTTTTTTCAATTTAGGCTGAATTTGCTCACTGACATCCTTGAGGTACTGTGAAGCTTGAACGGTTTCAAAATTGAGCAAATGAGATTTTTGTTCTAGGGTGGCAAATGATAAATATGACTTAAGCATATCTTCCATTTGATCTAGATCTTTTTCCATCCGAAATAGGATATTTCGCAGTTTCTTGATATCAGGCTCATCTATAGCAGCATCTAATGCAAAGCGCATACAGGCAACTGGCGTGCGAATATCATGAGATAAACTTGAGGCCATAAGCTTATTCTCAGCCATTAATTTTTCAATTTTGCTCGCCATGGCATTAAATGTGAGCTCTACATCTTTAATATACGTGAATTTATCTGAGTTTATACGTGTTGAAAAATCCCCTGCTGCAAATTGCTTTGCTTTATTCGTTAAAACATTGAGTCGTTTTGCCAAAGGGGACAGAATAAACCACATAAAAGTGCAAACCCCTGAATAAAATAGTAAGGTGAGAAGTACATCACTATTTTGTTGCTGCTGAGTTTTGTTTAATCGTAATTCTATGTAGTCAGGGATAAGTTGTCTTGATGATTTTAATAAATAAAACCCCATTTCATCTTCTAGCAGCAGGCCTTTGTCAGAGAACATTTCATTTTTTAATTCTGCAGGAAGAGCAAGGCTTTCCCCATTTTTGTAACTAACATCTAATGAGAATTCTTTACTAATCACTTTGGCAAAGTCAACACGGCTGGTTGCTGGCTGCCTTTCTAATTGTTTAATAAAGCCGCCAGTTATATTGCGCTGCCAGACGAACTCATCTTCCGCAGAAAGTGCCTGCTGATTAAAGGTATCAATCAACCAACCCAAGACAACGATAGATAAGAGAGCGCTTGCGAGTAAATACAGATAAAGTTTTTTCAAAAAATACTTACCAAGCAGTAGGAACCATTAAATAGCCTTTGCCCCAAACAGTTTTAAACTTTTCAGGGTTTTGAGGGTCATCATTAAATTTTTTTCGAAGTGCAGAAATAAGAACATCGACACTTCTATCTAACCCGTCATATTCTCTGCCTTTGGTCGCTTTAAATACCGCATCCCTTGATACAACTTCACCAGCATTACTAGCCAAGAAGTGCAGTAACAAATATTCAGCACTGGAAATTGCAACTTCAATACCATCTAAAGTTACTTTGCGAGCTAGCGTATCAATATGTAATGTACCGACTTGAATATTATCTTTGTCAATTTCAGTTGCAGGTGAGGTTTGCTCGGCAGAGCGAAGTAAAGACTTAATACGTGCAAGTAATGCTCTTGGACGCACTGGTTTTATAACATAATCACTCGCACCAACTTCAAGGCCAATGACTTCGTCCATTTCTTCATCTTTTGCTGTCATCATAACAATGGGATTATTATAAAACTGCCTTAAATCCCTACAAACACTGATACCATCTTGGCCAGGCAACATAATATCAAGCAATACAATATCAGGTGTAACTTCTTTTACTCTAGCGACGGCTTCGTCTCCGCGATAACAAATATGAGTCGTATAGCCTTGATTGTCTAAATACTCTGCAACCCACTGGGCTAACGATTCATCATCTTCTACTAATAAAATAGTGGCGTAGTTTTCCATTTTTCCCTCACTAATACTGAAGTAATTTCGTTACAGTTCTGCCAATTACTTTGGATAACAGGCTAGTAAAATATTAATCTTAGTAAATTATAATCGCCCATTGACAATCAATACTGTAAAAAAGTGTTTATTGCACTTTGAGCTTAGCAATGAGCTCTGTGATAAGGTGTGTTTCTATCTCTGATGTAATAGATGATACTTGCTGTGCACTACATATACCTGAGACTTTAGTTAAGGGAGAAGTGTTATAGCCAATTTGATATTGAGGAATTGTTACAACTTTATCAAACCTTTCTTTGCGAGCTTCTTCTGTGTTTTGTTTGCGAACAAAATCTAATATATTTTGTTCGTTTGTCACAATTTGCTGTTGTGTAAATTTGTAGACAACCGGCTGATTTATATATGTATGGCTAGAAAGTCCTGCTTGAGAGATCCAAACTACATCGGCGCTTTTTCTGTGGTTCAAGCGAAAACTAATTTTTACTTCACTATTTGCGCAGGCTATTGACGAGTTAGCTTTAGCTAAGTTAGCAGCTTTTTGTTGAGTTTGACCTTGAGGCTTAATCAAGGGTAGCTCGAGATCAGGTTGCTTGTTCACGCTGAATTGTTGAACCGTCAACACATAGTCTGCGTTATTATTATCAGTGACAATTAAACCTTTCTCAGTTAATAAAGTTTCTAAATTATGTTTTTGTTCACCAGTGAGTTGTAAAGACTTTGAATCAATTCTGACCTTATCACTTTGATGAATAGGGTGGGCAGGTAATTGTACTGACTTTATTTTAAGCGGAGATTGCTCGGCGTTATAAGTTAAGAAAACGATCTCTTTCTTTAATAAAGGCTTGTTTGGCACACTTAGTTCAGGTGCAAGCTGAGGTGTAAAGCTACATGCAGAACTGAATAAAATGCCAATTCCTAGTACCGACAACTTTTGCATTGAAACTCCTCAGAAATAAATATTTTCCCAAACACAAGACAACAACAGCCAAAATGTTAGAATGCTGTTATGAAAACAGGAGCAATTTTTATGAAGACCCTGATTTACGCAGTTATGGGGCTCTTCACCGTTGAATGTTTGGCATTAAATAAAAACGATAACACCGAGCAGCAACAGTGGCAGCAATTTGTAAATCGCTATTCTAAGCAAGTCGAAACAAAACTAAAAGAAAAATCCATTCCCGGTGCAGCATTAAGTATCGTTCAAGGTGATGATAGTTACTTTAAAAAAGGGTTTGGCCGAACAAAAGTCAAACAAGGTAGAAAAGTTGATGCCCATACTCGATTTCGTTTAGCGTCAGTATCAAAAACGTTCGCAGGCTCTCTTAGTGCAAAGCTTGCTGCTGAAGGTCAAATAGATTTAGATAGAAGAATAAGCCATTACCTCCCACAAGCACAAAGCTCAGATTTCAAAAACCTGAAGGTATTCCATCTACTCAGTCACTCAAGTGGTATCGTACCCAACGCCTACGATAATCTTGTTGAGTCAAGAATGAGTTATATTGATATAACCGATAAGCTTTTTGAGATTGACCCCATTTGTAGGCCTAGTCAATGTTATGGCTATCAAAATGTTATGTTCAGCTTGATCGATAGGGTGATAAAAGCCAAAACAGGTCTTGATTACAAGACTTGGGTTGAAGAGTTTTTATTTGCGCCTTTGGGTATGCGAGATGGTGGTGTTGGTTTAGAAAATTTAACCAAAGACAAAAATTTTGCAGCGCCTCACGTGTTAGGTAGAAAACGTTGGCATACAGCTAGATTAAAGAGCAATTATTACAAAGTATTGCCTGCAGCCGGTGTAAATGCGAGTGCTGCTGATATGGTCTTTTGGCTAAAAGCGCAACTTGGGCATTTTCCGGAAGTACTTTCATTAGACGCATTGACTGTGCAATCTAGGCCTTACGTGCAAACAAAAAGAGAGCTTAAAAGAAGAATTTGGCGCAAGCACGTTAAGGAAGCGCATTATGGTCTAGGCTGGCGCATCTATGATTTTGAAGGCACTTTATTGTTTTATCACAGTGGCTGGGTACAGGGTTATCGGACTGACATTGTGGTCATTCCTTCAATGAACATAGGCTATAGTATGTTACTTAACGCTGAGAGTGGTTTGATAAATGAATTAACAGTTGAGTTTATTAAGCAGGCAATTGAGTGGAAGGAGACGTCAACAGCAAATGCTGTTGACGAGGAAGTTTAGCGAGGAAGTTGAATTTTCTTATCTTCGCTTTGGCGATATAGCACGATAACGTGACCAATCACTTGAACTTTATGCGCTTTTGTTTCTCTTACAATTGCGTCAAAAATTAGTTGTTTAGTTTCTCTGTCATTCGTCGGTACTTTCACTTTGATTAATTCGTGAATGTCTAAAGAATGATCAATTTCTAACATTACGCCTTCAGTTAGCCCATTTGCACCAAGTAAAACAACTGGTTTTAGTGGGTGAGCTAGACCTTTTAGGTACTGTTTCTGTTTATTTGATAATGTCATATTGGTAATATTTACTAATCTTAGGCTTGAATTATCGCTATTCTACCGCCATCTACAGAATATTACTAATGAGTTGCAGTTAATATGGCAAATAAAAAGCACTCAGCGAGCTCAAAACGCTGGTTAAAAGAACATGTTGATGACCCTTATGTTCATGAAGCACAAAAACGAGGTTTCCGTTCGCGTGCAATTTTCAAATTAGAAGAAATACAACAGAAAGATAAACTGCTCAGACCTGGTATGACTGTAGTGGACCTAGGTGCAGCGCCAGGAAGTTGGTCGCAATATCTAGCTGAAGAAGTGAGTGATAAAGGGCAGGTTATTGCGTGTGATATCTTACCAATGGACTCACTGGCTGGTGTAGACTTTTTACAAGGTGATTTTAGAGAAGAATCTGTACTTGACGCGTTACTAGATCGAATTAACGGCAAAAATGTTGACGTGGTCTTTTCAGATATGGCGCCGAATATGAGTGGTAACATGAGTACTGACCAAGCTGGCAGTATGTATTTAGTTGAACTAGCGTTAGATATGTGCCACCAAGTTTTAAAAGCAAATGGTGCATTTGCTGTCAAAGTATTCCAAGGGGAAGGTTTTGATCAATTTGTGCAAGAAGTACGTAATTGTTTTAAAGTAGTCAAAATTCGTAAACCCAAAGCATCGCGTCCAAGATCTAGGGAAGTATATATAGTGGCGACAGGCTACAAACTGTAGTACAGTTGAAATGCATTATAGTTGAATTTAAATAATTTTTAGATACAAGAGGTTAACTCCTTGAGCGACATGGCAAAGAACTTAATACTCTGGTTGGTTATCGCAGTAGTGCTGATGACAGTGTTCCAGAGCTTCAATGGAAACGATCAATTTGATCGTCAAACGAGTTACACGCAGTTTGTAAAAGAAGTGCGTAGCGGTGCAGTACGTGATGTCAATATCGACAGAAGTACAGGTACTATCTCAGGTGTTAAAGGAAACGGTGAACGCTTCCAGACGATCATGCCTATGTATGATGAGGATTTAATTAACGATTTGCTTAAAAATGACGTAAACGTTAAGGGTGTTGCACCTGAAGAGCAGTCATTCTTAGCAAACATCTTTATCTCATGGTTCCCAATGTTACTGCTTATTGGTGTATGGATCTTCTTCATGCGTCAAATGCAGGGCGGTGGCGGCAAAGGCGCTATGTCATTTGGTAAGAGTAAAGCGCGTCTAATGAGCGAAGATCAAGTTAAGACAACATTTGCTGATGTTGCTGGCTGTGACGAAGCAAAAGAAGATGTTACAGAGCTTGTAGACTTCCTTCGTGACCCATCTAAATTCCAAAAACTTGGTGGCAGCATACCTAAAGGCGTGCTAATGGTTGGTCCTCCAGGTACCGGTAAAACGCTTCTTGCAAAAGCAGTTGCGGGTGAAGCGAAAGTACCTTTCTTTACAATTTCAGGTTCTGACTTTGTAGAAATGTTTGTAGGTGTGGGTGCTTCACGTGTACGTGACATGTTCGAACAAGCTAAAAAAGCGGCACCTTGTATCATCTTCATCGATGAAATCGATGCTGTTGGTCGTAAGCGTGGTGCTGGTATGGGTGGTGGTCACGATGAGCGTGAGCAAACACTAAACCAGATGCTTGTAGAAATGGATGGTTTTGAAGGTAATGAAGGCATCATAGTAATTGCTGCGACTAACCGTCCTGATGTACTTGATCCAGCACTACTTCGTCCTGGTCGTTTTGACCGTCAAGTTGTGGTTGGTTTACCAGATATACGTGGTCGTGAACAAATTCTTAATGTTCACATGCGCAAAGTACCACTTGATGAAAATGTACAAGCATCAGTGATTGCTCGTGGTACACCTGGTTTCTCAGGTGCAGACCTTGCAAACCTTGTAAATGAAGCAGCACTATTTGCCGCTCGTGGTAACAAGCGTAAAGTGAGCATGGCTGAATTTGATGCAGCTAAAGATAAGATCATGATGGGGGCTGAGCGTAAGTCTATGGTGATGAGCGAGCACGAGAAAGAAATGACAGCTTATCACGAGGCTGGTCACGCAATTGTTGGTCGTTTAGTACCAGAGCATGACCCAGTTTACAAAGTTTCAATCATTCCTCGTGGCCGCGCACTGGGTGTAACCATGTACTTACCTGAGCAAGACCGTGTAAGCCACTCTAAAGAGCATTTAGAGTCAATGCTTTCAAGCCTTTATGGTGGTCGAATTGCAGAAGCATTGATTTATGGTGATGACAAAGTAACGACTGGTGCGAGTAACGACATCGAGCGTGCAACAGACATCGCCAAGAAAATGGTAACTCAGTGGGGTTTAAGTTCTAAACTTGGTCCTCAGATGTACTTAGAAGAGCAAGGTGAAATGTACATGGGCGGCGGTTCTCATCGTATGTCAGGCATGTCAGATGAAACAGCTAAATTAATTGACTCTGAAATTAAAGATTTTGTTACTCGCAACTACGACCGTGCTGAGAAAATCTTAAAAGATAACATGGATATCCTTCACACCATGAAAGATGCGTTAATGAAGTACGAAACCATCGATGCGGGTCAAATTGACGACCTGATGGAACGCAAAGAGGTTCGTCCTCCTCGTGATGCGCATGATCAAAAGCCAGAGCCTAAAGCAAAGGTTGATTCTAAACCTGAAGCTAAACCTGAGCCTGAATCAAATGACTCAGAACAGGCATCGAGACCAACAAACGAGCTGGATGATAGCAAAGAGTAATTAATCTTAATAAGAGCCCCGATTTATCGGGGCTTTTTATTTTAATTTCTTCACTTAGCATATAGAATTGCGTTTAGTAATTTTTATCTTTTATTTCGAAACTCCTTTTACGAATAAGGTGAAATAAATACGTTAAAGGACGCTTCTAAACCACATGACCCAATTATCTCTTCCAAGAAACAGAAAGCTGGATTTAAACAAACCGATTATCATGGGTATTGTTAATGTTACACCTGATTCATTTTCAGATGGCGGTAGTTACAATTCTGTTGATGCCGCGTTTAAACAAGCTATGCGTTTGATTGAGGAAGGCGCTGAAATTTTAGATATTGGTGGTGAATCGACTCGTCCAGGTGCACCAGACGTTGCTCTTCAAGAGGAGCTTCAACGTGTTATACCTGTAATCAAGCGTATTCGAGAAGCCTCTGATTGTGTGATTTCGATTGATACCAGTAAAGCTGGTGTCATGGAAGCGGCTATTGAAGCCGGTGCAGACATTATTAATGATGTCAGAGCGCTTCAAGAGCCTGGTGCATTAGAAGTCGCAGCAAAATACTCCGATGTACCCGTTTGTTTAATGCATATGCAAGGTCAACCTCGCACGATGCAAACAAACCCTACTTATGAAAACCTTATTTCAGAGATAAATCAGTTTTTTGAAGAGCGAGTTTTAACGTGCAGTAAAGCTGGCATTAATCAAAATAGGATCATACTCGATCCCGGTTTTGGTTTCGGCAAAACATTGAGTCATAACTTTGAAATCTTAGACAAATTCAATAAATTTTCGACACTAGGTTTACCACTATTGGCAGGCTTATCTCGAAAATCTATGTTTGGACAACTTTTGAATAGAGAAACAAGTGAACGTGTTGCAGCCAGTTTAGCAGGTGCATTGTTATGTGCTCAAAAAGGGGCACATATTATTCGCGTTCATGATGTGAAAGAAACGGCTGATGTCATTGGTGTATGGCAGGCAGCAAGAAATGGAGTAACACCCTTATGACAACAAGAAAGTATTTCGGCACTGATGGTGTCCGAGGTCTAGTCGGCGAATTTCCAATTACGCCCGAGTTCGCACTTAAATTAGGTTGGGCAGCAGGTAAGGTTTTATCTAAATCTGGCACTAAAAAAGTAATTATCGGTAAAGATACCCGTATTTCTGGCTATCTTTTAGAAACATCACTAGAAGCAGGATTAATTGCTGCTGGCATTGATGTTGTTTTACTTGGCCCAATGCCGACACCGGCTGTTGCGTATTTAACACAAACATTTCGTGCCGAAGCCGGTATTGTGATCAGTGCATCTCACAACCCATACCATGACAACGGCATTAAGTTCTTCAATGGTAAAGGTTTAAAGCTTGGCGATGAAGTTGAGCTTGAAATTGAGGCTATGCTTGATGAAGAAATGACTTGTGTGCCTTCTGAAAAGCTAGGTAAAGCACGTCGTCTGGACAACGCAGATGGTCGTTATATCGAGTTTTGTAAAGGCTTATTTCCAAATGAATTGTCTCTAGAGGGTTTAAAAGTCGTTCTTGATTGCGCAAACGGTGCAACTTACCACATTGCCCCTGATGTAATGCGTGAGTTAGGCGCAGAAGTCATTTGTCATGCCTGTGAACCAAATGGCACAAACATCAATCTAGAATGCGGTGCAACGCATGTTGATAGCTTAAAGCAAAAAGTGTTGGAGCATAAAGCGGATGTTGGTATTGCATACGATGGTGATGGTGACCGAGTAATGATGGTTGATCATAATGGCCGCGTATTCGATGGCGATGATATCGTGTATATCATTGCGTGTCAGGCACACCAAGAGAATAATTTAGGTGGCGGTGTTGTTGGTACTGTGATGTCAAACATGGGCCTCGAAAATGCGCTTAAAGCCAAAGGTATTGATTTTGCGCGTAGTAAAGTAGGTGACCGCTACGTTATCGAGCTTTTAAAGGAAAAAGGCTGGAAGATAGGTGGCGAGAGTTCTGGTCACGTACTGAATCTTGACCTGATTTCTACTGGTGACGGTATTGTCTCAAGTTTGCAGGTACTAACAGCCATGGTATCGCAAAATAAAACATTGAAAGACTTGGGTGCGGGTTTCCAGAAGTATCCAATGAAAATGATCAATGTAAAGTATCAAGCTGGCACTGATCCAACACAAGCCGACGAAGTAAAAGCCGCAGTGAAAGAAGTAGAAGCTGATCTTGCTGGCAAAGGTCGAGTTCTTCTTCGCAAATCTGGTACAGAGCCTGTTGTACGCGTCATGGTTGAAGCGGAACAAGAGAAGCAAGTACTAGACTTCGCTCAAAAAATTGCCGAAGTTGTTGAAACTGTGAGCAATTAAACAAAATTTCAATTTTATTTCTTGTAACTTTGGGTGAGGCGAGTTAGTATCTCACCCGCTTTTGATGCGGAGTATCGTATGTCGCAACGTAAGCCAATTGTCGCTGGTAATTGGAAAATGAATGGTTCGGTAGAGCTTATTGAAGAGGTTTCTTCAAAAGTGCTAGGCCAAATAGAAGAAAAAGCATCTCTTATTGTATTTCCTCCAGCAATGCTTTTAAGCTCGGCAATTGAAAAAGGTTTTGTAACTGGTACGCAAACAGTATCTGAAAACAACTCAGGTGCATATACGGGTGAAACCAGTGCAGAACTAGCAAAACAACTTGGTGCAGAGTTCACTCTTGTAGGACACTCAGAAAGACGTAGCCTGTTTGGTGAGTCGAACGAAGTTGTAGCAAAAAAATTTAGCAAAGCACAAGAAAATGCCTTAACACCGATTTTATGTGTAGGCGAAACAGAATCTCAAAGAGAATCTGGTGAAACAGAACAAGTTGTTGCTGAGCAAATTAAAGCTGTAATTGAGCATTCAGGTATAGCATCACTATCAAACTCTGTGATAGCATACGAGCCCGTTTGGGCAATTGGTACTGGTAAAACAGCATCACCTGAACAAGCACAAGCAGTGCACAAATTTATTCGAGATATGATTGCCGAGTATGATGGTCATATCGCAAATGAGCTTCGCATCCTATACGGTGGAAGCGTTAATGATTCTAACAGTGATTTGTTATTTGCACAGCCAGATATAGATGGTGGCCTAATTGGTGGCGCTAGTCTTAAGGCAGATGCTTTTTTAAGTATTTACAAAAGTGCATTAGGGAACGTATAAAATGTACGAGATATTATTGGTTGTTTACCTAATTATTTCTTTAGCTTTAGTTGGTATGATTTTAATCCAACAAGGTAAAGGCGCAGATATGGGCTCTTCATTCGGAGCGGGTGCATCTGCGACAGTTTTCGGCTCTTCTGGTGCAGGAAACTTCATGACGAAGACAACAACAATCCTAGCGACTGTTTTCTTCGTACTTAGCATCATTTTAGGTAATTTAACAGCTGGTCAAATTAAAAAGACTGATGAGTGGGAGAATCTTTCAGCACCTGTGGCAACAGAAACAGCACCTACTGATTCAGACGTACCAGTTTCGAACGATAATAACTCGGACGTACCTAACTAAAGAATTTGCGGATGTGGTGGAATTGGTAGACACGCCATCTTGAGGGGGTGGTGGCTTCGGCCGTGGGGGTTCAAGTCCCCCCATCCGCACCAATTATTAAAACCAGCTTTCAGCTGGTTTTTTTATGCCTGAAATTTACTAATACTGAAATCAATAAAAATACTTTGATTATTCAATAGCCTTGATTAACATAAGTCATCATTTTGTTCATTGAACTGTTATCTTGATCTTCCAAAATACTGCTGTATCACTTAGAAATAAGCTCAAGGCGATTGAGTTAAATGAAAGCCAACTCATTTTACAATTACATAACGATACGCTTGCTTACTCATGGCAGGCTTTACAGTGTGCGCCTCAATTACATAAAACTCCTTTTAGCCATGTGATTGAGCTACAGCTCAATGCTGATGAAACTTCTTACGAGCACCGTTTTGCAGCGCACGGTGATTGCCAAAGCCAGCTAGACACCTTTTGGTGTAATGCCAATAAAGCGGATTTAGTTAATACAGTTTTTAAAATTGAAGAACTGTTAAAGCAGTCATTTTTGTCACACCGAAAATGGTTAGCAATCAAGGGTAAAGTGAAAGCCTTGGCTGTAAACTGGCTTGCTCGAGATCTAAAGTGCCAATTAACGCGCGATATACAAAAAGCACTGGCATCTTTAAAAGAATTAGTCAGCTGGACAGAAACAGATATTTCAGAGTTTAAAAACAGCTATATTCACTACAAAATGCAGGAGCATAAATCCTTTTTTGATAGGCTTGAGCAACACCCTCTGACTGAAGCGCAGCAGCGAGCATGTATCATTCAAGATGATAGACAGTTGTTGTTGGCGGGCGCTGGGACAGGAAAAACCAGTGTGATTACAGCGAAATTTAAATACTTACTTCACACCAAGCAAGCCAAAGCGGCAGACCTATTAGTATTAGCCTATGGCAGTGATGCCAGTGAAGAATTGCAAGCGAGACTTGAAGAAAAAGATCAAGTGATGACTTTTCATAGTTTGGGCAAGCAAATCATAGCCGATGTAGAAGGTAGCGTGCCTAAGGTGTCTGAATTATCTACCAATCTACAGGCTAAAACTGCATTTATACTCGATACTTTACAAGCGCTATCTTCTGACGATTCATTTAAGCAGCTGTTGGTTTCATTTCTACGAAATAACTTTGCCTACAAATTTGAAGGTGAGCTAAGTACATTTTTAAACTCGTCAGTGAAAAACAAGTTTGTACAAATAATTTTCACGCTGATCAGTCTCTACAAACAAGCACATGCACTTGATAAAATCTCAGAGCTAGAGACGACGTTTTCAAATGATCTAACCCTGCTAAGATATTTTTTAGCTGAATATAATCTTTATTTATCAAATGAAAATAGCATCGATTTTGATGACATGATCATTCGTGCCAGACAATATACGCAAAGTGGTCAATATACTCCGAAATGGAAGTTTATTTTAGTTGATGAGTTTCAAGATATTTCACCAATTCGTGCTGAATTGGTGAAAGATTTATTGGCTAATAAGTCAGGTAGCCAACTATTTGCAGTGGGTGACGATTGGCAATCAATTTACAGATTTAATGGCGGTGATATTCGTTATACCACAGAGTTTGCAAAACACTTTGGCCATGCAACGACCACCCAGCTAGACAAAACATTTCGTTATTCGCAGTCTCTACTCGATTTATCTGCTGAGTTTGTCTGTGCTAACCCACAACAAATAACCAAATCAATACAAGCTTTCTCATCAAGCTCATTACCTGCTGTGAAAGAAGTGATTCACACAGATCAAATGCAAGGCATGTCAGAAGCTCTAGGGTACATTGCAAATCAAGCCCCCACTAATGCCAGTGTTTTAATCTTAGCGAGAAGTCATGCTGCGCTACTTGATAAATCAACTTTACAAGCGATTGAGAGCCACTATCAGCAACTTTCTATAAAACAGATGACATTCCATGCTGCAAAAGGAAAAGAGGCCGATTACGCGGTTTTAATTGGGTTAGACAATAAGTCATTGCCTTCAAGAGTGAAATCAGCACCTTTAGTTAAAGCTTTACTACCTCAAGTAGAGCGATTCAAAGATGCAGAAGAGAGAAGACTGTTCTATGTCGCATTAACGCGAGCCAAAAAGCAGTTGGTGCTGCTTATTCCCGAGCAGTCTCCGAGTGAGTTTGTGATGGAGTTAAACTACTAATTATAAGTACTATAAATTGCTGATCTTTTTGTCGAGTTGATAGCCTTCATCCGTGACGATTTTTTCAAGTGTTTCAACCCGGCTTTTAAGAGCTGTGAGCTCTTTACGCATCTGTTCGGAGTCACCTGAGTGCTTAAGTGCTTTTTCTTTAAATGCGAGATAGCGTTTTACCCACTCTCCAACCATCCCTAATCCGACACAAATGAAAACGATCATTACGATCATAGTTGTTCCTGACATAACTGACTCCTACTAATAATTCTAATCTTAGAATAGCAGTCTTATTGATTTAAGTTAGTGACAAAAGTCAGAGAAGGGAAGGTGAGAGCTAGAATGAGGTTAACGGATTGTGCAACTGCAATAGGTGATTGCAATTGCACATGAACAAATTAAGCTTCGTAAGGAAGAGGGTCACTTGCATTATTTAATGAAAACGCCTCTAGACGCTCTTGGCATGCACCACATTTACCACAGGCTTTTTCACGACCGTTATAGCAAGTCCATGTATTGCTATAATCTAAGCCCATTTTTAGACCGTCGGTTAAAATTTCAATCTTTGAATTGTTTAAATACGGGCAAACAATTTCAACTTCTTCATAGTTAGCGATGCGACAAACATCACTCATCTTTTCAACGAATTCTGGGCGACAGTCTGGGTAGATGGCATGATCACCTGAGTGTGCGCCATAAAATACTTTGTTAGCTTTAAGTGATACCGCATAGCCAACAGCCAAAGAAAGTAAAATCATATTACGGTTAGGCACTACCGTACTTTTCATACTTTCTTCTTCGTAATGGCCTTCAGGCACTTCAATATCATCGGTCAGTGATGAGCCGCCAATAAGCTGATTGATTGCAGAAATATCAACAACCTTATGGTGCACGTTTAAATCAGCACAGACACTCGCAGCGACTTCTAGCTCTTTTACATGGCGCTGGCCATAGTTGAACGATAACGCATACACGTCAAAGCCTGACTTAATTGCTTTGTTTAACACTGTGTAAGAGTCCATTCCACCAGAATAGATTACGACGACTTTTTCACTCATAAGATTATTGCCTCGAATTTGATAGAGGTTTGCTTCAGGGCGCGATATACTACACGGCCGCTGAAAAAATAACAATTTTCACGGCCGATTTTTTGAGTTTGCTATGTTGTATTGGAGCTGCTTTGTACAAAGTTAATGAGATTTTTGAAACCATTCAGGGTGAAGCGAGTTTTACTGGTGTGCCGTCGATATTTTTGCGTTTGCAGGGCTGCCCAGTGGGTTGTGCTTGGTGTGATACCAAACAAACGTGGGAAACCAACGACACTTATCTTGTAACTTTGGGCGAAACAGTCGAAAAGAAAGCAGATTCTGAAAAGTGGGCCAATGCCAGCATTGATGACATTATCAATTTGTTCAAAGAACGTGACTATCTTGCTAAGCATGTGGTTATTACAGGTGGCGAACCCTGTATGTACGATTTAGTGCCTCTTTGTGAGCAACTTCATGAGGCTGGTTACACCACACAAATTGAAACCAGTGGCACCTTCGAAATTTTAGCTCCTGAGTCAACCTGGGTAACCGTATCACCAAAAATCAACATGCGCGGTGGTTATGATGTACTGACTTCAGCCATGCAAAGAGCAAATGAAATCAAACATCCAATCGCGATGCAAAAGCACGTTGATGAACTTGAAACGCTATTCGAGCAAACAGGTGTGAGGCCAGAACTTATTTACTTACAGCCAATCAGCCAAAAAGCCAAAGCAACTAAATTGGCTATAGAAACTTGTTTAAAGAAAAACTGGCGTTTATCGGTGCAAGTACACAAATACATTGGCATAAATTAATTATTATTTTGCTTAATGCTCAAAAAAAAAGCCCGTTTTAAACGGGCTTTTTTGTGTAAGATTTAAATTGAGTAAGCGCTTAGAGGCTTTGAGCATACATGTACAAAGATTTTAATATGCTCATTTTCTTTTCATTACCATCATGCTGATGCAATAAATTCTCTAGCGTTAACATAAAGTCTTCAGCGCCGATAGAAGGGTTATCTTCACCATGCATCAACTTGTTCTGACAATATTTACGCCATACATCTAATTCGTGTGGTGTGAGCGTGTGCGGCCAGTTACGCGCTCTGTATCTAAATAGCATAGCGGTGAATTTGGAGTCATCAAACTCTAAATCGAATGAACCCAGTGACTCAGGCGCTGCGTCTCTGATCATCGCAAACTTGGCTTTATCTGCTTTTGAGGTAAAGCCATTATAAAGCTGGTAATCAGGGTTAGTCGTGCTGCTAAAGTCCGCTTTATCGTTAAACACTTCTGCTACTTTGTCTCTTAATTCTGGGTGTGCTTTTAGCACTTTTAAATTTTCAAGACACTTTTCTCTGTCTATACCTAAACGTGCTGCATTTTCAGGAAGCAGAGTTTTAGCAGGCGCCAAAATAGGGCACTTATTTAAATGCACCAACTTAAGACCTACCGGTAATTCATCTTCGCCTAAATCAGCATGCTTTGTATAAAGGCGCTCACGTAGTTGCTCAACGTCTAAATCAAGCAGCACTTGAGGGTCTTCTGTTAAGTTAAAGCACACCACGGCATTTTTATTCACTGGGTGAAAGCTCATTGGTGCAATCCAGCTTGTACAACCTTGAGTCGCAGGAATACGCGATGAAGTATGTACCAGTGGTTGCATGTTATAGACATCAACAAGATCAGCTAACGCCTTCTTGTTTCTTAACCCAAAGAAGAAATTAAATAGTTTTGGCTGTTTTTCTTTGATTAACTTAGCCAGTGCAATGGTTGCAGTTACATCGCTCAGCGCGTCGTGCGCGGCTGCGTGTTCGATGCCATTGGCAACGGTTAGCTCTTCGAGTTTAAAGCTTGGTGAGCCATCTTCTTTTAATGGCCACTCAATGCCTTCAGGTCTTAGTGCGTAACAGGCACGCACTAAATCAATAATATCCCAGCGGCTATTACCGTTTTGCCATTCTCGCTCGTAGGGGTCATAAAAGTTTCTATACAGTGAGTAACGCGTTACTTCATCATCAAAGCGAATGCTGTTGTAGCCAGCCACACAAGTGTTAGGGCGGCTAAACTCAGCATGGATCTTCGCCATAAATTCAGCTTCAACCAGACCATGTTTAAGTGCATGTTGCGGTGTAATGCCAGTGATCAAACACGCTTCAGGGTGAGGTAAATAATCAGGGGCAGGCTTGCAGTATTCTATTAAAGGCTCACCGATAATATTTAAGTTGTAATCGGTGCGAATACCTGCAAATTGACTCGGGCGGTCTTTTTGCGGGCTAGCCCCCCAAGTTTCATAGTCGTGCCAATAGATAGTAGGGATATCTTCAACGTTTTCTTGTGTGTGTAATTGATTGTTTTCTTGCATAAATCTTTAGCTATCTATTGTGCTTAATTGTTGGATTTTAACAAAAGCATAGTAACACATATGAAAAATAGCTTCGATTCTAAATGAGCCTGCCTTCTTGCATTAAACAACGCTTGCTTTAAAGCAAATAGAGTAAAAAGCGACTAGACGGTATATATCAAACTTTTTACCAGATACGCTTAGGCCAGTTTATTTTTTGGCCACCAAGCCAAAATTAAAGAGCCTAAAAAAGAATACACCGAGCATTTGGCGCATTCGCTCGCCCAAAAACAAGCCGATGCTGAGCGTTATCAGGCACAACAAACTGCAAAAGCGAATTGGGACGTGCTCAACGATGAGCAATTAGCAGAACTGCAGCATAAAGGCCATGTATTAGTTGGCCGCAGGGTTTACCACATGCAAGACGGTAAATTAACTTCGTTCAAAAAAGTAGAGTTCGGGGTTTAATGACCTAGAACAATTTATTCCTGCTCAACCAACAACTGAGCATTGGTCACACGCAAGAGAAGTGATAGAGTTGGCTTTTTCCTCTGCAGAACAAGAACAAAGGGAATTACCAAACAAAAGTGAATTTAATAAAAAGCTCGAACTCATTGGTGATCTTGAACTGGCAGAACTGGTAATTAGTGGTAAAGCCTCAACGATAGATCAAGATGACTGGTGGAATGTAGGGCTAATGGCTTAAAGGTAAATAGAGCTTTAATAATCCGCTGGCTTTGAAAGATTAAAATAATTGAAATTTTTAACACTGAAGTTTTTAGTGCCATAACCCTATGTTTACACAAACTTTATAAGGTGTCATTATTTGGATGAATACTATAAACCGTTTCGGGGTGTTTAAACAGACCATTTTGGTAAAGATTAAGCTGTTATGTTTTCGGGGAAGGTTTTGAATATCGATCATGAATATATAGCGAAAAGAGTTATTGAGTTGTCAGGAGGCAAGGATAAGCTCAATGAGGAGATCGGCTCAAGCTTGCTCTAATTAATGATAAATGGAACCAAGATGTTGATTCTATTGGCGGAATATTAAGAGTTTACCTATTCGTTGAGCACTTCGAAACAGAATACCTTGTTTCGTTCAACCCTGTTCTTGGAAATATACAAGAAGCTCGACTTCCATTTGCTCAAAATTATCGTCAATAGAAGACTATTCTGATGAAACGAAAGAACTAGCCATCGGCATTAGACAACTTAACAAAATACGTAATCGGCTAGCTCATAATTTATCAGGTAATGTTACAGGTCAAGATTGTGAATCATTACTGTCGGTAACTTACTTTAAAGCTTTACGTGAAGAGCTGGCTAAACCAGGTTTACCTCGAGATTTGAGTTTGAATCAATTTTACTACCGAAAAAACAAGGATTTGATTGTGATAATTAAAAAAACAGTTCTAACAGTGTCTGCATTATCTTTATTGAGTAGTTTTGTTTATGCTAATCAAAAAAAAGTTGAGGGTTCATTTATTCTAAAGAAGGATTTTGAACACAATGGTGTTTTAATGAACGAAACAACAACTGACTTTATTCTTCAAGGGTTTCACTCACATTTTATCGCCACCGCGAATAATAAAATCCTTTCTGGTGATATAAGTGCAAATGAAAAGATAATTCGTTTTGAAATAAATGATCTAATTAGCGGCAAAAGCCAATTCTACTCAGGCCATAAAAGTGAAGGTGGTGGTTACCAAGGCAGTTGGCATGGCGAAGATGGCAGCTTTGGCGATTGGGGGCTAGTAAATAGTCAACAAGACGTTTTTACTACATGTAAGCAAATTTTAGATTCCGGAATGAGTAACGGAGATGGTGTTTACGAAATAGTTGACGATAATAACCAACCAATATCTGTTTATTGCGACATGACTTCTCACGACGGTGGTTGGACTTTAGTTGGGGCTTATCCAAGTACCTCAGCAGGCGGCATTAGACGTATTAATGAATACGGGAGTGTGCCAGAAACAAACCCAACGAATCCAACCAGTTTGTGGCTTTATCAAGGTAGTCTTGCTAGATTCACAGATGCCAAGGAGCAAATCGCTTGCCCTACGGGTCAAAAGTGCAATAGCAATAAAGAAGCATTTGCAAACAACTTATCAATGTCAGAACTTGAGCTTGTTCGTTATTCTTGGGGTTACTTAGACCGTGTTGATAACATGCCTAAGTTAATAAATACCCCTTCCTGTAGAACAAATTACTTCGATGTTAGTACTCATAAAGAGAGTTGTGTTAATCCAGACTATTTGAAATGGAACGACACTGTTTACAGGCCTACTTATCAAGTAGGTTGGCAATTGGATTTATATGGTTCTACTCATTGTTGGGTTGCGCGTGGTGAATACCTCCCAGGTGGAAGAGGCTCTACTCACTGTAGAACAAACGCTGAACCGAATGGAACTACATTCGCTTTACTGTGGATGCGTTAAAAAAATTGTACCAAGCATCTGTATGTTTCATTCATTTGTCAGCTGCAAAGGCTTTCATAAACATAAATGCTTAAGCGTATGTTACATACGCTTTTCTAATTTCAAATACCCATTACCAATAACCAGTCCGCTTTATTTAAGCAATTGATTTCATCACCTAGCTTAATTCTAACCAATTTTGAAATACAAGAAACAAGCGAAGAACGCTTTAGTAAGTTAATTTGAAAAACCAACCAATTCTAATTGTTCAGCTTTTGATAAATTCTTAATTAATAACGTGGCCATTTGTGCTGTGTCTTTTCTTGGCGGGTTTAGGTAGTGAGCGAACGCCAAGGTTGAAACAAAGGTTGCGCCACACTCTTTGGTATTAGTACAACTCACATATAAATTGCACACGTGCGCTGACTGTTCTTCTCTTGAAGTTATTGTTGCTTTGCTTCCACAGTTCGGACAAATCACTCGCATAAATCGATACACCATCCTTTAAAATTAACTGTAATTATATACAGTTTTTTCATGCTTGGCAAACAAGCCCAGTTAATACTTTTGAAAAACAAAAAAGCCAAAAAATTCACTTCTCCTCGCCTTCCGCTTTCGCACAAAAAATGCGTCAAATTGACAAGCCTAGTGAAAAGGCATTTAAAGTAAAGCTAAGTAAATAAAGGATCTGACAACAAAAACAAAAACAAAAAGATCAGAATGTCAAAGTTGTGACATGTTTTGACATGAAAGTGACAACACAACCTTAAAAATCATTGTAAAAACTGAAAACTCAAATAAACTTAAATAATTAATAGTTAAATCATAACTATTTTATGAAATACCTATTTAAAGGAATGCAAACACAAGAGCGCTTTGAGTTACTTTTATCATTAACTCGAATACAAAGTGAGAGTGTGATCAGTGCGCTTAATGATTACCTGGTAAGGGGCATGGATAAGAAGGCTGCGGCGGTGATTAATGGTGTAGAAATGCCAAATTTTTCAGCGGCTTTAACAAAGCTTGAAAATAAAGCCGCAATTGTTGAGAAGATAAAAGAACTAGATAACGTTTAACTTGGTCTGTACTTACATTTATTAAATAGCTGCTGCAAGTGAACAGCGGCAATTAGAAAATTATTTTGAAGCACTGTTTTTGTGCCCAGTTTCTTTGTGTTTCTCCCATAGTCATGAAATCGACCCATTGGGTCGTTTTCATCTTTTCCATATTGGTTAAAAGTATATCTCTAGCAACAAGTTAGTTAGTGTGATAAAACTGGTACAATGACAAAAACGACCCGGGGCTCGGTAGAAAAACGACCCAATGGGTCGATATTAAATTGTTAGCATTTATATGGAAACCTACGAAGAAATTAAAAATTTTCTAGACTCGCATGAAGGTATTGAGGGCATACTTACGGTTGATAGGGACTTAATAAGGGAACCATCAAAATCTGAATTTGAGTGTGCAGATAGATATGTTCAAAAGTTTGGGTTCAATGGCCTAGGTAAGCAATGGCATCTACTGAATAAAGAGGAAGCAGCAGAGTTGCTATCAAAGATACTTCATGAGAGTTTAGCTTATAGCGTTGAAATGATGCCCCTTAAAACGGCTAAGCATGTAGCCAATAAATTTCTTTGTCAGTTTGAACCATGGAATTCCAAATTTCTATCTAATGGCCATATTACCGAGAACTCAGCGGGTTGGAACTCTATAACTCAATCAACAATGGAGATGGCAGTGGTGGTGATGGATGGAAAAAACATAGGTATAATATGCGCGGAAGACGAAGACTAAATGCTAACAAGGCAATCTGACGGTTTAAAGCGTCTTTCCGCTGCGCTACAAGCCACTTTAAACCGCAGTTGCTTGCGGCGTTATACCTACAGGTGAACATGAAAAATTTTCTTACTTTGTTAATAGTCATAATGTCTTGCGGTACCTTTGCTGGAACAGATGAAGAATTTAGAGAGCGGCTCAAGTTTTTATATGGGGAAAGTGATATATATGAAAGTTTTTTCTACGAATTAAAGAATGCCCTTGTAGCAAAAGATATAGGAAAAGTTGCCAACTTCAATGAATATCCGATTAGAGTTAATTTTGATGGCGATACTAAATATTATAAAAATAAAAATGAATTCATCAAAAACTACAAAAACATTATAACCAGTGAAATGTTAGAAAGGGTTGAAAAGCAGACATTTGGAGACCTTTTTGCTAATTCTTATGGAATGCATATAGGCTTAGGTGATATTTGGTTTACAGGATATTGTATTGGTGGTGACCCTGAAGATCCTTGCAAAAAGGTTAAAATAAATGTCACCTCCTACAATGTCATTCATGTTAAAAAGTAGGTATTACAAACGCTTCATGATGGGACGAAAAAAGCTTGGCTGCGTCACTTCGTTCCTTAATTTTAGCCAAGCTTTTTTGCGCCCCATAAGCGGGCGTTAATTGCTTGGTGCAGACCGAGGCAAACTCGCAATATCATACATTTTGGCAAATGAAATCAGCCCTTTTGAGGTAAAACTGATAGCCCTAGAATCTAGATCTCTGTAAGCCCATTTTTTTGCTAATAAATCTTCTAATATCCAATGACCTAAGCTACCAGCTAAATGATTACGTCTTTCACTCCAGTCTAAACAAGACTTACACACTGGCCGCTTGCTTTTTGATAGATCATCGAAGTTTACACCTAAGGCGCGAAAAAATGCACGCCCTTGATTTGATAAAATAGTTTCACATCCCTTATCTACTATATGTCCATTTGATACAAGCGCATCATAAAGGGCAACGCTGAACTCTCCCGCTAAATGATCGTAGCAAATACGAGCTTTTCTGAGCCTTTGGTCGGTAGGCCCCGTAATAGCTTTAGGGGGACTTCTACTAGAAGTCACGTTTAGTAACTGCTCGATAAGTTGTGCTACATCTTGACGATGAAGTTGGAAGTATTTGTGGCGGCCTTGCTTTCGGACAATCAATAACTGTCCGTCTACAAGTTTTGCCAAGTGGCTGCTTGCGGTTTGTGCCGTTACTTCTGCCTCTAATGCTAACTCAGTAGCTGTTAGCGCTTTTCCACCCATTAACGCGGTTAACATACGAGCACGAGCAGAGTCTCCTATCAAGCTGGAAATAAAAGAAATATTGGGTTCCAATTTTATAGTTTCTCTATAGTTCGATGTGTATCGAAGCAATGTTTTTCTAGGTCGGTAGACTGCCTGAAAAAAACATAGGAGGCAATGCCAATGAATATAACATGCTTTATTGAATATAAAATTGATCCATCGAAAATTACACTATTTCAAGAATATGCGGAGAATTGGGGTAAAATCATACCAGCATGTGGTGGGGATTTGATAGGTTACTTCTTACCTCACGAAGGAACCAATGATACAGCATTTGGATTGATCAGCTTCAACAGTTTGGCTGATTACGAGCGCTATAGAGCGAGACTTAGAGAAGATAATGAGGGAAAGAAAAACTTCATTTTTGCTCAAAAAGAGAAATTCATTACACAAGAAAATCGTTCATTTTTAAAAATTGTTCCAGCGACTTACAAGCAGTCGCCAAAGGCTTCAATATGATTGCTGTTATTTTTGAAGTTACACTAAAAGAAAACGGTAAAGACAGATACCTTGAAATTGCTGGAGATTTGAAAGTACTTTTATCTGAAATGGATGGATTTATATCCATAGAGCGATTTCAGAGCATTTCAAACCCTAGCCGATACCTTTCTCTTTCATTTTGGAGGGATGAAAATTCGGTTAAACTATGGAGAAACCAATTGGCTCATCGTGAAGCCCAAAGGGAAGGAAGAAATAGCTTGTTTGAAGATTACCGATTGCGTGTTGCAAATGTTTTGCGAGATTATGGTATGGATAACCGAGAACAATCTCCAGTAGATATTGAGCAACAATATTTGTAATAATAGGTAGTTAACAAGTGTAGTCATCGGACAAATTTTACTGTGTCGCTTTTTGCTATTGCGCTTCACGCGTAAAAACAAGCCCAGCAAAATTTACCGTTGCTGCAAGCGTTACGAATAATAGTTATTGGTATATATGGGACTATCAGATCTTATCTAGTCCCATCATTTAGATACAAATTTAATCCCTTTATTTTTCTCTACTTTACTTACTCACTCCCTTCAGTTTCTCTACTGTTCTTAAGCCAGCAAGGCCGAGCATTGCAAGCGTAAGCTCAAGCATTACTTCAAGAGGCAATTCAGGCTTGCCCATGTCAGGAAAAAGCCAAGTGAGAAGGGGGTTGATCACAAAGGCAAATAAAAAACCCAACCCACATACCCACATTAAGAAAGGCCGAGCACCCGCAACAAAAATGCTGCGGTGTGCTGCCTGCACTTCATTCACTTTGGTTTGAGCCAATTGCGGCTTTTGCGCTAGTCGTTGCTTTACTGTCTCAAGAGTTAACTTTTCTTCTTTTGAGGTAAACAATTCGTCGAGTACATCACCAACGGCTTCAACTGGTTCAGCTGTACCCACGTTAAAAATATTTGATAGCCAGCCCATTATTTACCCCTAAACTTATTAATCATATTCATAGGATCTTTACTAAACCTTTGCCCCAAATTATTCAGACCATTAAACAAGTGCGGGGCCAAAAAAGCACCCACACCAATAAAGCCAGGGCGGGCGCTTTCGGCTACTTGCCAAAAGTCACAGAAGCTTGATACCAAATAAGCCGCAAGTAATGCCATTAGCGCATTAAAAAAGTAACGATCAAAAGTAAATGCGTGAGGCGATAAATAGAGCTGAATGGCAGCGGCGGCCATACTGATGATCACAAACTGCAAAATCTGTTTAAGGTGTATAAGGTCCATTATTCTGCGTCCTTGCTTGGGTTTAAGTCGGAATATTCAGGTACTGCAAAATCAATGTACACATTGCTTGGTAAGAAACGGTTAATGCCCTGTATAGTTTTTTTGCGCCAATTTTTTCAATCCAATCTTATCGTGAAGTAAATATCGACGCCCATCATTTTTTCTGATGGGCTATTTAGGGGAGTCTTCTATAAATAGTTAGACTAATGACTCAGTAGAAAACGATTTAAGTTAGAAGAATGAACACTAGAACTAGTCTTTTTATATCTAAGGTTAAGTTGATTAGATGCAATTTCCTCGTCTCCGATCACAATACTGAAATTACATTTTTTCTTGAATGCATCTCTAACTCGATAGCCAATGCTATTATTTGAGTCATCGATAAAGCAAGAAATATTGGCACACTTCAATTGAGATTTAAGTTCCTGACAATAATCAATATGTTCTTTCGAAACAGGTAACAGTACAATTGAATAAGGGTTTAAAGCGACAGGCAGACGACCATGGTAGTGTTCAAGCAAGACTGCGATAAAACGCTCAAGTGATCCCAGCACTGCTCTATGTAAAATAACAGGGTGCTCCTTTTCACCTGCTTCGTTAATAAATGCACAGTCGAATTTTTCTGCGAGAAAGTAGTCCAGTTGAAATGTTCCACATTGCCAGTCTCTACCCAGTGAGTCTTTAAGAATAAATTCTATTTTTGCACCGTAAAAAGCACCTTCGCCTTCTACAAGTTCAAAAACAATATCTTGTTCAGCCAACCCTTCTTGTAAGAGCATTTCAGAACGATCCCATAATTTATCAGACCCTAGCTTATTATCGGGCCGTAATGCAACTTTAACTTTAATCAACTCTCTGCTAAATCCGAAGAATTGGTACATCTCGAAAAGTAACTGACAGTAGAGTTTTAATTCATTCTTAATCTGTGCTTCACGACAAAATATATGCCCATCATCTTGGTTAAATGCTCTGAGCCTAAAAAGACCGTTTAATGCACCTGAAGGTTCATTTCTGTGGCAAAGACCAAACTCAGCAACACGAAAAGGTAGCTCTTTGTAGGAGTGAACCATGTCGTTGAATATATTAATGTGAAAGGGGCAACTCATCGGTTTAACAGAAATGTTATTTTGCGAGAGATGGAACATGTTGTCGCTATACTTCTCACTATGTCCCGAGTTTTGCCAAAGAGAATCGTTTGCAAGAACAGGACTTTTTACTTCTTTGTAGTCATATCTATCTAACATTGAGCGTATATAGCCCTCAATACGCCTATACAATTCATGTCCTTTAGGATACCAGTCAACCATACCTACGGAGTTTTCTGATATATTGAAAAGCTGGAGCTGTTTACCAAGTTTGCGGTGTTCATTAATCATTGTTGTCTCACTTTAAGTTTCGTTAATGTGTGACATGAACTGAACATACTAAAAAGGCTGACAATTCATGTCAGCCTTTTTTAATCAAACAAGTGCTAACACGACAATTAGGTGGTTGTCGTGGTGGTTGTGTTTTTAAAAATTGAAAAGCTTGATTTCACAAAAATACACTGTGTTTTGATATAACATATCAAGACTATTTGAGAGTTGGTTTTAAGTCAATACTGAATCAAATCTTTTTATAAAAATGGCTGCTTACTGCTTCAATTTACTTGTTCAGACCAAGTAAGTGTTCTGAATCAAAGCTGTCTTGATCTTCTTTCTATTACAGCGTTTTAACCTAGCTTCCAAATTTGAGAGGTAAAAGTACATTTTTTAAGGTGTTCTTATACATGAAATCTAATTTATATATTGAAAGGGACTTTTGCTCTATAAAGTTACAAAGTTATATAAAACAATGTGTTATTGTTTTTATCAAATAGTTTTGTAAAAAATAGCAGGGATGCTCTTAACGACATGTTATACGTAACTGATTATTTTTAGATGATTAATTTTTATTTTTCTACGGCGTCATACACTAAAAAATATCAAACTTAACTAATAATTTCGATTTTATAATTTTTTTAGGTAGGCAGCCGAATCTAGAATTGAGGTTTTTATAATTGAATGCAAAAAATAAGTTGCTATGTTTTGCATCCAAACATTTAGCAGAGAATTGTTATTGATTATCTCGATATCTCTTTGATGATGTAGTGTGATTTGAAGTTCACCTCTGACTTCTTCTACAACACCTGAAGCACAGATAGTTTGCCCTTCTGTGTTTTTAAAGCCTCCCTACTTTTTTTGAAGCTTTTTAGCGATATGTGAATTAACGGAAAAGCTAAGATTAGAGTTTGGGTATTTTCCATCTACATCGAGTTTGATATTTTCTCTTAATTTTCTGACATCACTTAATTGTCCGCATACAGTGACAAGTGAATTTAGATGATTGTAAGCTTCATGAGAAGCAATTTTATCAGGAGATGAGAATGCAGAAAAAGAAAGCAAAGATATGCAAATTAGAGTTAGCTTGTTCATTATAAATCCTTTATTTATATTGCCTTACAAAAATAAGTTTAGAGCTTACATTCTAACTTTCAAGCTAGTTTATTTTCAAACTACTAAAGTGTTCATATAAATACATCTTCAGGTGTAAAATTTAATTTTACGTAAAATTAGCAACTAGCATTTAGACACAAAAAAAGCGCCATTCGGCGCTTTGTACTTTAACTTACATTACTTTGGGATAATGGGTAAATCAAATCTCTGTGTGATGAAGTAGGGTATCTACAATGTCACTGAATTTATTTGCACGCTTCACTGTGTACAAATTTAAGCCAACCACTTTTGCTAAATCAATCAACCCAAAATAGCCGATAAAATTGCTTTGTGTGTCATCAGTCACAAGCAAGAACTCTGAGCCTGTTTGTTCCATGGTTTTGGTTATACTGCCAACGGTTGAGTGCTCAACTTGCTTCAAATTAGTTTGTTGTAGCGTATTGATTGGTAACATAACATCGCCAATTGTGAGCTCTTTACGATGGCAATTTAGTCTGTCTGCGGTCGCTAATATATGACGGCTACCTAGTCTGGCATTTGAAATTAGGCCAACTATTTTATCTTTGGCATCAATAACAAAACTCATTTTATGATGTGTTTTGTTAAGTATTAGCTCTACCTCATCAAGACGCGTATCTATTTCAATATGCTGAATTGGGTTAAGCACAAGGTTATGCATTAGCTGCAAAGCCGGTTCATTTTCATCAATTAATTGATTATATGTGTTAGCAAATTTAACAGGAGCAAAAGTTAAGTTAGATGCAGTTTGTGTTTCTAATGGTGTAAATGCGTTCATGAGTCACCTCTTTAAAAAATTAATAAGCACGAAAGTTCGATATTAATTTTTGATAGGTGGTGCTCTTATTGGTGAAAACTCAATTTGTACTGTAGTAGCAGAAATTGAAAGAACAAACTCAGAGTGGTTTATCGGGCCTTTGATTATATCTGCTGAAGAAATAATGGTGTCGTCTAGATCGTCGATGACATTAACATTATCTTGATCTATCGCCACAGAATTTACAGACAAAAGAGTGTCGTGCTCGGCAGCTTGCGCGGTCGAGACATTAACTAAGCTGAAAACGCAAAGAAGCGTAAATATCTTAATTATGTTCATACTTCACCGTATTTAACACTCTAATAAACCCATAACTTCAATTTATGGGTGACCCAAATAAAAAACAAGACTTAATATGTAACAACGTATAAATCTTAGGTGAGTATGATACGCCTTGAATCTGAACTGGTTATGAATTGAACAGGTTTTTGGTGGGGGTTATAAATTAAAAGGCAGTTGCTTGCCCAAGGGAGCTAAAAGCCCCAGCAATTAAAATACTGGGGCTTGCGAGGCTTAATCTAGTTTTTCTAAATTTTTAGCAGCGTTTGGATCATTGAAAACATGTGTATCGAACTCGTTTTCAGACTTGGCAACAACACACGTTACCATACAGTCGCCCGTTACATTTACTGCTGTGCGCGTCATATCAAGCAGTCGGTCAACACCCATGATGATAGCAATACCTTCAACTGGCAGACCTACTTGGTTAAGTACCATTGCAAGCATGATAAGACCCACACCAGGCACACCTGCAGTACCCACAGAAGCAAGTGTAGCGGTTAGGATAACCATTAGGTAATCACTAATTGTTAAATCAACAGCGAAAACTTGCGCGATAAGTACAGTCGCAACACCTTGCATGATGGCAGTACCATCCATGTTAATTGTCGCCCCAAGAGGCACGGTGAAAGACGCAACAGAGTTGTGTGCACCAAGCTTTTTAGTGGCTGTTTCGAGAGTTACTGGCATAGTCGCACTTGAGCTTGATGTACTGAATGCGAACATACATGCGTCTTTCATCTTAGTTAGGAAGGTAACAGGGCTTAAACCCGTTAGAACTTTTAAAAGTGCAGAGTAGTTGATCAGTGCGTGAATAAATAGAGCGGCCAATACAGTAAAGAAATATTTTGCTAAACCAAGGATTAAACCCATTTCAATGGTTGTAAATAACTTAGCCATTAAACAGAAAACACCAATTGGTGCTAGGTTCATTAAAATAGTCACAAGCTTAAGCACAACCGTGTTTAAATCATCAAACACTTTAGCAATACGTTTACCCGGCTCACCACTCAGTGCCATTGCAATACCAAATAAAAGTGCAAATACGATAACTTGCAACATGTTACCTTCTGCCATGGCATTGATTGGGTTGGTAGGGAACATATTAATGATAACTTGAGTCAGCGTTGGTGCTTGCTTTGCATCAAATGCCGCTTCGGTAGGTACGTCATAACCCACACCAGGGCTAACTAATAATGCAAGTGAGATTGCGACGGTAATGGCAACAGCTGTTGTGGTTAAGTAAAGTGCGATTGATTTACCACCTAAACGGCCTAACTTTTTAGGGTCGCTTAAGCTACATGTACCACACACCAAAGAAATGAAAACTAAAGGCACAACCAACATTTTTAAGCTGGCAATGAAAATTTGCCCGCCTATGTGAAATAAGCCGTCTACGAAGAAGCCTTTAACGGCTAGGTCAAATAGCCCAAGAGGGATTAAAACGTCTTCTTTATCACCAAGAATAAATTGGAAAAGCAGGCCTAAAAAAACACCCGCGACCATGCCCAGCATGATGCGAGAGGTTAAACTCATCTTGTTATTTTGTGTCATATCGATTGTTAGATTTTTTTAAATTCATAATAGCCTACTAGCATGGTGCCCTGAGACCAAAAAAAAACGTTAAATAGTTAAGAAAAAGTTGTGATTTTTAATCACTTTATAAGGTAACATGAGGTGATAATAATTTTAATTCAGCTAGGGAGAGAGGTTAATGCCTTTAATGCGCTGGTTTTGCATATTGCTGTTTTCCTTTTTAGTCACTGCATGTGGTGGCGGTGGAACAATTGATAAAGATGATGGTGGAGGTGGCGGAGGTTCCACTGATGACTATCAGTTAACCTTAACTATTCTCGAACAAACCAGTGAGCTTTCCCTTGAAACGCCACTTACAATTGAAGCGACCTTAAAAAATGATGGTGCTGCAGTTGCTAACACACGCGTTAACTTCACTACAGATGTTTATGCTCGATTTGACGGCGCAAGTTCAGTTTTAACTGATAGCAATGGTAAAGCAACAGTTAAACTCATGCCTACAAATCAACAAGGTGCGGGTGCTATAACAGCTTCTGTGTCTTTATCAGAAAGTACGTTAGAACAAAGCATAGATTATTCAGGCATGGGCGATGGTGGACTTAGACTCTTAACTGAGGTTGTTGATATTGAAGGTAACCCAATTAGTGCCGACAATCCTTTAAGCCAATCTAAAACAGGTCTTGTTCGAGCAACGTTACTCTTTGATGGTAATCCTCGCGCAGGCGAAGCCATTGACTTTCAATTAGATACTCTTGCTTTTACTAACAGTAACGCCAAAGTAGAAACAAATTCACAAGGTATTGCAGCGTTAGCAATACAAGCTACAAAAGAAGTTGGAGCAGGTGAAGTCATTGCTTCGTATCAAGAAGAGCAATCGATTGCTAGTTTTACAACACTTGGCAACCCATTTTTTGGTGAGCAAATTTATGCAATTGCATTAAAAGGTATTAATGCTGAAACGGGTGAGTCCCTTTCAAACTTAAGTGTTGCAACACCTATTACATTACAAGCAACGCTTACATTAAACGGCCAAGCCCTGAGTAATCAAACAGTCGAATTTACAGGCGACAACACGGCTGAATTACAAAAGTTATCTGCTCTGACTGATGCAAATGGTCAAGCTTCGACGGTTTTAAAAGCCAACAAAGTTAAAGGTAGCGGTATTGTTAATGTTACTTTCACTTCCCAGTCTGGCACTGAGGTTATTCAGAGTTTCAATTATACATCTTTAGGTGATGGTGGTATCCAAATGAGCATAACAGTGCTCGATAGTGAAGGTAATGCCATAAATGAGTCAAACCCACTAAGCGTTGCTAAACCAGCGATTGTGACGGTGAAAGTAGTCGAAGATCAAATTGCAAAGCCAGGTGCAATTGTCGAAGTTAATCCTGGAGAGCAAGGAGATCTAGATTTCACAAGTCGTCTAACTCAGTCAAATGGCGAAGCAATGTTCATCCTAAGACCTAATACCAATAATGGTTTAGGGATAATTACTGCCAGCTATAAAGGTACAAGTCAGATACCTTCAACAGAAGATTTAAATGTTCAAGATACCTATTTTTCAATGGGGTTCAGTACAGATAGTATTGCGATAGATATTTCAATTACTGACTCAAGTGGTAACGAGATCACTGATGCAAATCGCATTGGTGAAAATAAAGATGCATTTGTGACTATTTCACTAAGCGAAGGTAATACGCCACTTATCGATAAATTTATTACAGTCGATGTTGGTTTAAAAGGGGTGACAGTACCAAGTGATGGTCGAGTGGTTACTGATTCAAATGGCCGTGCAACGTTAGTTTTGCAGGCAAATACTGAAACGGGAGCTGAGGCACTCACAGCGACTTATACACATAACGATAATTCTGATGTTGTTGGTGTAGAGCCATATTACACTGATGGCAACCCTAAGTTTGATGTAGACCCTTATAAATTTGTGTTTGTAGCAAAAAATGAGAGTGATTCAAATGTGTCTAACCAGTTATCAGGCACAAATCCATTAATCTTAGAAGCGCAACTATTATTTAATAATTCACCAGTTCAAAACAGTCGAGTGCAATTTACAGTGGATCAATTTGCTACTTTAGATCACTCATCAGGCTCAATTTTAACAAACAGCCAAGGTGTAGCTTCGGTTAGGCTCCTTGATAACGATTTAGAAGGCGCAGGTCGTGCAACAGTGACGTTTGAAAAAGAGGGCGGCGACCTGGTTGCAACTTTAGATTTTGACACTACTGGCACAGGTGGCATCACACTGAATGTCGGGGACGTACTCGATGAGTCAGGTCAACCAATTACCTCAGAAAACCCGGTTTCAGCAAATACAAACGGTTATGTAACTGTCACGCTAACTGAGAATAACCAGCCCATCAGCAATGCATTAATTTTAGTGCAAGGTGATGCAATTGCGACAACCCGCCCTAGTAACGGTAAAATTGCGACAGATACAAGTGGTCAAGCAACCTTCGAGTTAGTGCCAACCACAGAAGCGGGTTTAGGTGAGTTCTCTGTTACTTACAATCAAACAGAAAATCTTGCTTTTACTGAAAATGCATTTTTCCATTCTTCTGGTAACCCAAGGGAAGAAACAAGTACATACGACATTGATGTGCGTATTTTGACAAACTGTAATGACGACTGGGATGAAAACCGTTCGACAGTTGAGTTAAACCCTGATGACCCATCGACAGGTTGTTCTGATTCAAGTCGTATTAGTTCTAATGAGTTAGCCGAAGTATTTGTAAAACTCTCATCAAAACAAAGCGGCACAGCTTTAACTCGTGAAATCGTCAATGTTACAACTACAATTGGCCAAATTTTGCCAAGTAGCGGCACAGCGCTCACTGATGAATTTGGTGTAGCATTGCTCAAGCTTCAGCCGGGCGACAGTGGTGGTGCAGGTACTGTTTCTGTGTCATTTGATAGTGAAACCAGCAACAGTAACTTCTCTGTAGGTGTAGTCGATTTAGTCATTAGTTTAGATAATGGTTTAGATGAAGGTGCAACAGAACTTAAAGCGGGTGGTAGTACAGTTATTACTGCGACGCTTCGTGATGAAGAAGGTAATCTATATTTAACGCCTGCAGATGTAAACTTTTCTTCAGTGTGTGCTGCAAATGATGAGGCGCAACTGGATGCACAAGTAAAATCTTCAAATGGTGAAGCTACCGCTACTTATAGAGCAAATGGTTGTAGTATCACAGATACTATTACCGCAACGGTAGAAGCAGGTGGTAATAACTTTGTTAACTCAATTGAGTTAACCGTGAGCGAATCACCAGCTCAAGCGCTTAAGTTCTTAACAACCAATGAAAACTTTGAACAGTTTATAGCACTGCCTCCAGGTGAAGGGGGAGCGCCTACCTTATCTGTGGTTGAATTCCAGCTGTTAGATGAAGACACCAACCCGATTAAACAAAAGCGTATCGACTTTAGACTCACTGACAGCATTGGTGCTGCTGGATTAACGCAATCCTCGAGCAGTACAGATAATGAAGGTAAGGCGCAAACCACAGTCACTTCAGGTATTGTCCCAGGACCATTAGTGGTTCAAGCATGTTATATTCCAGATGACTTAATTGACCAAGTTGAAGGTACTGATCAACAAGTAACCTGTTGGCCAGATGAATTTGATCGTTGTGATGTTGAGCCTCGTCCCGATGACTGTCCGGCTGGCGGGTATGTATTAGTGCCTATTTCTGAGCAAATTACGGGTGTCTCTTCGCGCATATTATTAAGCTCTGGCGTGACTGATCAAGATAGCTTCGATGCAGCACCTGTGACGTTAAATTTAAATTCTCTAACACACATTGGTGCAACGGTAGATATTAATATTTACTTCGGTGATCAATTTAATCAGCTAAGTGGTGATGGCGTGACCGCAACCGTTCAATCCGAAACGGGTGTAGTCGGTACATTTGATGGAGAACAGTTTAATGAGCTTTATAATTGTCAAAGCACAGACGCAACTTGTACGCTAACTTGGCGAAATCAGGGTGATGCACCTTTCTCGGGTAGTGATTGGAATAATACCATTTCAGATGTGTGTGACCTGTACTTTGGCAGTTCTGCACCATGTATTGGAGCTTACCCTACAGTCGATGGTGATAGAAATATTATTCGTGGTGGACGAGTCAGTTTCTTAGTAACAGCAAAAGGGCAAGAGACTTTCGTTGATAAGCCTGGGCCAGATAATCGCAATGGCCGTTTTGACGAAGGTGAGTTTCATTCTGCATTTGATTTACCTGAAGCATTCTTAGATATCAATGATAATGGCACTTTTGATGCGCAAACCTGTAGAGAGGGAGATGCGGATGACCCGTGTGCACCAGGGAACAGTGATGGTGGACATAATGAAACCTTTAGGGATATAAATAATAATGGCCTACATGATAGTGAAGATGGCATATACAACGGTTTACTTTGCAGTGAAGCAGCTCAAGAAGCCGGGGCTTGTTCAAAAGAGTTAATCGAAGTACGCAAACAATTTAGCATTGTGATGTCAGGTGATACGCCATATGTACGTTTTGCGGTAGATTCATCTTTTGGTGGTGCTAATTGTGCTTCTCAAAACAACTTGATACTAGAAGCGTCTCATACCTCTGCATTTTGTGACATCTCTCAGGTGACATTGGGTGATTTAGGAGTCGAGAGCATTCCTGTGTATATATTCTATTCAGACATTAATGGTAACCCTTTACCGGCAGGAACAGAAATAGAGATTGTAACAACTAATGGGAAGTTAGATTTATTTGGTGGTGATGCTGTTGTGCCTAATAATATTGAATCTGAAACCAGTTACGCAATCGCAAATTTAAGTCGTGAAGTAGAATCAAACGGACAAGAGACTGGCTTATTGTCTATACAGTTTACGTTTACGAAACCCGACGGATCTAATGAGGTAATCTCTTATTCATTAACCGTAAACGACGCTAACCCTTAACCCCACTTGAAAAAATGCCAACCTAACGGTTGGCATTTTTGTATTGTTTCCATTATATTGCGCAGCTTATATATCGCTTGATACATTTTTGCTTAAAATTGCAACAAAAACTGTGTAATTATTCATTAATCAGCTAAAACTTTGTATTAAAAGCTTGTAACAATAGGTGTTTGTAGATATACCTATAAATATTCACGCCCGATGGGCATACACCAAGATGAGTCAGAATAGGCAGCTATGGGCAAATCGTTAGTAATTGTAGAGTCACCTGCAAAGGCGAAAACAATTAATAAATACTTAGGCAAAGACTACATTGTTAAATCAAGTGTAGGTCACGTTCGCGACCTTCCGACTTCAGGTGCGGGTAAAACAAAAGGGCTAGCGACCAAATCTCCGGCAGAAGTAAGAAAAATGTCTCCGGAAGAAAAAGCCATATATAAGAAGAACAAAGATTACGCGAATCTAGTTGCTCGTATGGGCATTGATCCTGAGCAAGGCTGGGAGCCACATTATGAAGTACTACCTGGTAAAGAAAAGGTAGTACAAGAACTTCAAAAGCTGGCAGAAAACGCTGACCATATCTATCTCGCAACCGATTTGGATAGAGAGGGAGAGGCAATTGCTTGGCACCTTGAAGAGATCATAGGTGGTGAGCCAGAAAAATATAAACGCGTTGTTTTCAACGAAATCACCAAAAATGCTATTCAACAAGCTTTCGAAGCACCAGGACAACTAAATACAGACATGGTTTACGCGCAACAGGCGCGCCGTTTCTTGGACCGTGTCGTGGGCTTTATGGTTTCCCCTTTGTTGTGGCAGAAAGTTGCTCGTGGTTTATCTGCGGGACGTGTACAGTCGGTTGCGGTAAGACTTCTTGTAGAGCGTGAACGAGAGATAAAAGCATTTATTCCAGAAGAATATTGGGATATTCACGCAGATACAAAAACAAAAGCTGAAGATGTTCGCTTTGCGGTGACTAAGTTCCAAGGTCAAGCGTTTAAGCCAGTAAACGAAGCTCAAGCTATGGCGGCGGTTAATACTATCGAGTCTTCTTCATTAAGCGTTGTTAAAGTAGAAGAAAAGCCAAGTAAGAGTAAGCCAAGCGCGCCATTCATCACATCCACGATGCAGCAGGCTGCAAGTACGCGTTTAGGGTATGGTGTTAAGAAAACCATGATGCTTGCGCAGCGTCTTTATGAAGCTGGTTACATAACGTATATGCGTACTGACTCGACCAACTTATCAAATGATGCAGTTGCAATGTGTCGTGACTACATCACAGATAATTTTGGTAATAAATATTTACCAGAGAATCCGATTAAATACAGCGCAAAAGGTAATGCACAAGAAGCACACGAAGCAATTCGTCCATCTGATGTAAATGTGTTATCGGGTCATGTAGAAGGCGTTGATGCTGATGCTAAAAAGCTATATGAGCTTATTTGGCGTCAATTCGTAGCTTGTCAAATGACGCCTGCTGAATATGACTTAACAACCATTACAGTTGGTGCTGGCGATTACACGCTAAAAGCCCGTGGTCGAGTACTACGCTTTGATGGTTGGACTAAAGTACAGCCTTCTGTTCGTAAGAAAAACGAAGAAGATCAATCTCTACCAGCGGTAGCTGTGGGCGATAATGTTGACCTAGTGGCTTTAGACCCTAAGCAGCACTTTACCAAGCCACCGGCACGTTACTCTGAAGCGAGTTTAGTAAAAGAGCTTGAAAAGCGTGGAATCGGTCGTCCTTCAACATACGCAGCAATTATCTCAACCATTCAAGATCGCGGTTATGTTAGAGTTGAAAACCGTCGTTTCTTCGCTGAAAAAATGGGCGAGATCGTTACTGACAGATTAGTTGAGAACTTCAACGACCTAATGAACTTTGACTTCACCGCAAAGATGGAAGGGCGTTTAGATGACATCGCTGAAGGCGAGCGTGTCTGGACTCAGGTACTTGATAAATTCTACGCTGATTTCAAAGAGCAGTTAGAAGTTGCTGGTGGTGACGAAGAAAATGGCGGTATGCGTCAGAACGTTATGGTTGAGACTGATATTGATTGTCCGACTTGTAATCGCAAGATGGGCATTCGCACGGCTTCTACCGGGGTTTTCTTAGGCTGTACAGGTTATAATTTACCGCCGAAAGAGCGTTGTACGACAACGATGAACCTAGTCTCTGGAGATGAAGCAGTTGCGGCAGATGTAGAAGACGTTGAAACTGAAACACTCATGCAGATGAAACGTTGCCCAATTTGTGAAACAGCGATGGATTCTTATCTAATTGATGAAACCCGTAAGCTTCATGTTTGTGGTAACAACCCAGGTTGTAGCGGTTATATCGTTGAACAAGGCACGTTTAAGATCAAAGGTTATGACGGCCCAGTTATTGACTGTGATAAATGTGGCTCAGAGATGCAGCTTAAGTCAGGTCGATTTGGTAAATATTTCGGTTGTACCAATGAAGACTGTAAAAATACACGTAAACTTCTGAAAAGCGGTGAGCCAGCGCCACCGAAAGAAGATCCTGTTCATTTACCAGAATTACCTTGTGAAAAGTCTGAGGCGTATTTTGTGTTACGTGATGGTGCTTCTGGGATTTTCTTAGCGGCGCACACATTCCCTAAATCGAGGGAAACTCGTGCACCTAAGGTTGCTGAGTTAAAACAGTTCAGAGATAGAATTTCTCCTAAATTCTATTATTTAGCTGATGCACCACAGAAAGATTCTGAAGGCAATTTAGCTGTTGTCCGTTACTCACGTAAGACTAAAACTCAATACGTAATGTCTGAAGTGGAAGGCAAAGCGACCGGTTGGAAAGCAACTTACGAAAACGGTAAGTGGGTTGAAGAAGACAAGCCGAAGAAGAAAAAGAAAACTGCTAAATAATCTAGCAATTGTTTAAAATGAAAAAGCCCGAATTAAGTTCGGGCTTTTTTTCGCTAAGTTTTCTTATTAATTAACCTGAGCTGCGCA
>NZ_PNEC01000020.1 GCF_005886345.1 Pseudoalteromonas phenolica | reverse complement strand
TAACCTGAGCTGCGCATAAGAAATTGAACTAAATGCCCTTGTGGTGATCAGATCTTTCGACCAAGAAACATAAGATTACCAAGGCAAGGGCATGAATAACTTAGATGCAATTTACGTAGATGTCGATGATTTTTGTTTATTGTTTGAACCTCAATGGCTTGAGCACCTAATATCAACAGGTGAAAAGCAACGCATTAAGCCATCCCGCCTATCTTCTAGCGAAGTTATGACTATATTGATTGCTTTTCATCAATCAGGTTACCGCGACTTTAAAACTTACTACACCAAATTTGTTTGCCAGTATTGGCGACATTATTTTCCTGATTTAGTCAGTTATACACGTATGTTGAAGTTGTTACAGGCTACGTTGCCCGCTCTGTGTAGCTATTTAAAGCAGCGCTTTGATAAGCCTACAGGTATAGCATTTATTGATTCCACTTCACTCAAGGTTTGTCACAAT
>NZ_PNEC01000002.1 GCF_005886345.1 Pseudoalteromonas phenolica | reverse complement strand
GCGTTTAGGGTGCTAAATCGTCCTGCACAGTGATGAGGTGATGCATTGTGATAAAAAGATGAATTAGCGCAAGGTGAAGAGAGCAGCCTTCACAGTAGCCACTCTCTTCAATCTGAAACACTTTTCATAATAGTTAATAAATAAGGCCTCAACTCAAGCTAAACTAGCTGACTTCACCTTGTGCATAATTCGTCGTTATCAACTTTAAACTAAATCCTAAAAAAGCTCTGCTTCTTGATGGGATAGGTTACGTCTTAGGTCTTCAACCATTTTCGTTAGGTCTCGATTTGCATTTGCCACAGTACGGGATACGTTGTCGATTTACGCCAATTTCTTATAATCGTCAGAAATAACTTGGAGTTGAATTAATGTTTTATGAAGAGTTTCTGATATCTTTGTTTGCTCACTGGCAGAGTCTGTAACTTGCTGGTTTAGACTTTTCATTTGCTCCATTTCTTGGAGAATCTCCTTCAATGCTATTTGTGCATCTTGGCTCTTCTCTACGTTATCAGCTGTTATTTTAATTTCATGCTGCATTGCAGCTACAGCCTGTTTTGATGTAGCATGAAGCTCATTTATAACAGAGGTAATACTCATTGTTGATTTCTGTGTTTTAGAAGCAAGGCTTCTTACCTCATCTGCCACAACAGCAAAGCCTCTGCCTGCTTCTCCAGCTCTTGCTGCTTCGATTGCGGCATTGAGTGAGAGTAAGTTAGTTTGTTCTGCGATAGAACCAATCATATCGAGTACACCGCTAACACTTGCAGCTTTGGATTCTAAAGAGTCGATGACGATCGATGTATTTTCTACCTCTCTAACAAGCTCCTTCATGCTATTAGCCGACAGCTCCATAGTAATTCCGCAGTTATTCGCTTTTTGTGTAACTGGGGTAGTTGATTGCAAAGCTTGTTGAGTAAGCCCTTGCAACCTTAATGCAATTTCAGATAATCCATTAATGGTACTTTCCATAGTTTGAGAACATGCGACTTGTTCTTCTGATCCTCTGCTTATTTCATTACTAACGTGATCTATTCGCTTCAAATGCATCTTCAACTTCTCATTTTACAACAGATATGTTTGAGATAGCTTCAACAATATGATTTTTTATTTCCGTTATGGCTTGACTGAGTTGACCTACTTCATCATTGAAAGGGTAATCCATGTGCAAAACATATTTCCCATTAGAGATCTCAACTGTTTTATCTATTAAGTTTCGAAGAGGTAAGATAATTGCTTTGTGTATAAAAAGTAGAATACCGACTATTGCAACTATCGCTATGAAGAATGACATTATTGGATAGACAGTCATAACAATAGATTGCTGTTGTTCTAGGTTGCTTTGGACCTCAATAAAGTGCTTAGTTACTGCGCTTCTTTTGTCTATAAGTTCTTGAGCAAAATCTCTGTCAATGCCTCTTACCATTGTATCGCCTTGTTTATAGTTTTTATTTAGAACAAAGCTCCTCTGAGCTTTCTCATAAGCTTTTAGCATAGCTTGGTGCTGATTAATAAATCGAGTAGTCCAACCTCCTTCTTCAAAAGTTTGCAGTTGCTTCAAATCTTTCTGCACACTTTTATGAAGAGAAAGGAATTCTTGCCAATACTTTTCTTCATTTCTGAGTAGAAGGTTTTTCCATGCTTGAACTTAGCTTTTGAAAGATGATTCTGCGTTGGAAATTAGAGTAATGCGTTGCTGGCTTTTGTTGACTAAGAAATAGTAATCCCAAATCAAAAATTCAAGTTTTAAGATGCTGAATGTATTTGCAACTAAGATTAAAGAAATACCTAAAATTATAGGGACCGCAACCCTACTTTTTATTCATACCACTCACCACTAGATTTGGGTTTTAAAAGTGTGAGTGACATTCTTTATTTTATCTAATTCGTATTCGAGTTACTTACTTTAAGCTGGTTGTAAGTTCTGAGGCTCATAATCATTAAAGTCGCAGCAATTAAGGCGCTTACCATATGGTGAATAACAAGATGACTGGCCAGAAATGTAGGAACATCACTGAAGTCGTCAATAAATAGCATTTTTCCGATAAAAGCAATGTAAACGCTGGTGTGCCCCCAAAGTGCTATTTTAAACTTTTTACTAAACCTAATTATCAATAACTCTGAAAGTTTTTTGTGCATGACTTTTAAAAGTAGCAAGCCAATAAAAGCAGTCACTACAGATAATATGCCAAAGCCAAGAATTGATAGTTTGAAAAGAACAGCGGTGATGATATAGACGGTAATTGTCATGTTTCCTCCGAATGAAGGGTCATGATATTAAAAATTGCAGATATGTCTATCAGATGTATATGTTGATTAAAGCAGTTATTATCTTCATTAAAGCAGTTATTATCTTCATTAATGTATCGTTACATAAAACTGTTTGATAAGACTAATATAGCGATAACATTTGAGCATTTTAGTCAGTATAATTTCGCCCTCTTCAATGTTTTATTCCCAAGGAAAAGTTATGCCCGTGCAGGGGTCGTATCTATTTGTGATCTTAGTTTGGTCAACAACACCGCTTGGTATTGTCTGGAGCGCCGAGACTATGCCACCGACACTAAGTGTTTTTCTACGTATGTTGATTGCATTGGTGCTTGCCATCATCACTGTGTTTACTCTAAAAATACATGTGCCGTGGTCGAAAAAGTCCTGCTTGTTATATTTCTATTCTGCTGCTGGCATAGTAGTGGGTATGCTTTTCAGCTATTTGGCAGCTCAGACTGTGCCTTCCGGTGTGATTTCTCTTGTGTTTGGCCTTGCGCCAATAATCTCGGGTCTTTTTGCGCAAAAAATATTATCAGAACACGCTTTTACACCCGTCAAACTAATTGCCTTATTGTTCTCTATACTCGGCTTGTTTTTAGTGTGTAAAACGCAAATTCAGCAATTGGATGTACCTGTTGAAGGGATTATCTATGTGCTCATGGCAGTAACAAGTTTTAGTTTAAGTGGCGTCATGATAAAGACAGTACCAATTGCAATCCACCCAATGGCAACAACGCTAGGAGCATTGGCATTTGTGACGCCTGTTTTTGCAATGATTTGGTTAGCAGCAGGTGGTGAGATTAATTATGAGCAATGGCAAATGAAGTCTATTTTAGCAACGGGTTACTTGGCACTTTTTGGCTCATTGTTAGGGTTCTTAGCTTATTTTCATGTGCTGCAAAAATTACCGGCAAGCACAGTTGCCCTGACGACTTTGATCACCCCTGTTTTTGCAGTAAGTCTGGGCGCGTTATTGAATGATGAAGTTTTAACGTCATCGCTTTTAATTGGCGGCACTATGATATTGCTTAGCTTATTTCTTTATCAGTTTGGCGATAAGTATATCAAACGAAACAAGCTAGAAGCGGTTGAAAAGGCCTAAATCTTCAAAAGTGTACACACGGTTTCAACACGTGTCTGAAAACAGCTAGCGATGAGTAATACGCGTTGATGCACATTGTCTAGCTGTTCATTTACTTTCTCCTTAACTAAAAACTGACATATCGCATGTAATAGACCCGGTTCGCTTTGCTGAGACGTTTTTGACTGTATTTCAATAAGGGCTAAAAGAGCAGTAAATTCATGATCTGGCAATGTGGCTAAGTTATGATTAAATGCAAGATAACAATCGATAGGGCGCATGCTTTGATGATTCTTATGCCCAAGAGCGTGAGCAAGTGATTCATTTCTTTCAAATAGCATAAGAGACCTTAAAAAGTTAAACGGCCATTGTGTTTGCTGAGCGTTAGAGCAAAGCGCATGAATAACCGTGTTGCCTTGTCTGTTAGCTTGCTTATAGCCCTCAATTTCAGTGAGTGCATTCGAGAAAAATGCCAGTCGCTCTAGTGTATTAATGCCAGTGATCAGCCCTTCAGGAAGTACTTCTTTTGTTGTAATTAGCTGTTTGCAAAGGTCTTGAAAGAATATGTAGGTCTCTTGGTTCTTTATTGCCTGCTCGAAACAGAACTTTAATACAATCACGCAATCAGAGTCGCTAAGCTGGCTATAAAACTCAGGCAGTTTATCTACTTGTTGTGACTTTATATAAGAAATGAATCTCTGAAGTGTTTGGTTTTGCACTGTATTCGGGAACTTTTTTAAATTTAGTTTATAGTAGCAAATTCGAGGCTTAGGAAAAGAGTTAACTGCGCCTGTTACTTCCACATTCTTTACACATTCATGGCAGAACATGATCTTGAGTCAATTTCTTGAAGTTAAAATGAAGACGCTTAGATTACCTATTCGCATAAAAATATTAATTATGCTGCTTTTAGCTAATTCAACATTGGTGTTGGCTATATTTGTGGCTAATCAGATAGCATTTGATAAAAGCTTTTCTGACTATGTACAAAGTCAAACTAAAGCGCGTCTCGAGCCAGTCCTTGAAGCCTTCCAGCAAACAATGGAATCGCAACAGAGTGTTGACTGGCTAGATAGAAGATCGCCACATTGGAAAAACTTAATGCGAACTTACCATCAAGTAAGTGCTGCCAATGAGGCCTTACCTAAAAAACGTCCAAAGACTAGCAAGGAGATGCGCCCACCTCCTCGAGGAGAGCGAAGAGGCAGGGGGCCCTCGGATAAACTATTTTTCAAAGCACAAAATGGTAAGCTGTTAGTTGGTAGGCCTGCAATGGTTAAAGATGCCCTTTGGATCCCTGTGTATTGGCCAGAGAAGGAAAGAGATAAAATTGGCTATATAGGTGTTGAAAATGGCTCGATGGTAACGGGAAAGTTTGAAACACTATTTGCCAAGCAGCAACGTCAACACTTTGTTGTCATTGCTATTATTGCCTTTGTGGTGACCTGTTTATTATCTATCCCTTTTAGTAAATATTTAGTTAGGCCAATACTTGCATTAAGGCAAAGAACAAAGAAACTCACCAGTGGGGATTACTCGTTATCAAAACAAATCATTCGCAGAGATGAATTAGGTCAGCTTGAAAGTGACATGAATTTGCTGGCAAAAACATTGGCTGATAATTTGACTGCTCGACAACGTTGGATAGCTGATATTTCTCACGAATTAAGAACCCCGATTGCTGTCATTAAAGCTGAAATTGAGGGCATGATTGACGGTGTCATAGAAGCAGATGAAGCGCAACTTGATTCATTGCATGCAGAGATCATACGACTTACCAAATTAGTAAACGATCTTCACCAGCTTTCGATGTCAGATAGGGGGTCGTTGTCCTATGAAAAGTCGCAAATGGTACTGCCTGAACTTATAGAGCGCAGTCTTGAAAAAAGAAAAAGTGAACTTAGTCACTTTGATTTACAGCTTGATTTCAGCCCCAGATGCTTCTTGTTCTGTGATGCACATCGTATAGGACAGTTATTCGATAACTTATTGCAAAACACTTTACGTTATACGGATGCATCGCCAGAAAACAAGGGGATGTTAGACATTAAAGTGAACAGAATTGGGCAAGGGGTCCAAGTTATATGGCAAGATAGCAGTCCAGGAGTAGGGTCTGAACAGCTGTCACACCTCTTTGATCGACTCTACAGAACAGACTCAGCCAGAAACCGTAAAACAGGTGGTTCAGGGCTTGGTTTGGCGATATGCCAGAATATTATTATGGCGCATAATGGCGAAGTTCACGCAGAGCAAAGTAAGCTTGGTGGATTAAAATTGACGATAGAATTCAAATATAAGGAAAATTAAATGGTGACTGCAGATTCGGTCCTTATTGTTGAAGATGAAGAAAAGCTGGCTTCGATTTTAGCAAAATACTTATCAGCTTCAGACTTTGAATGTCATGTCGTTACTGATGGTGGCGAAGTAATGACAGCATTTGAGCGCTATAAGCCCTGTATGGTGCTGTTAGATATCATGTTACCTAACGTTGATGGTATAACTTTGTGTAAGCAGATCAGGGCTCAAAACCAGACACCCATCATTATGACGACAGCTAAGGTTGAAGAAATTGATAGGTTAATTGGTCTTGAAGTTGGTGCGGATGATTATGTCTGTAAGCCTTATAGCCCAAGAGAAGTTGTAGCCAGAGTAAAAGCGATCATGCGTCGAGTAAATTATACTGCAGAGCAAAACCAAGAAGCTCTTCATGGCTTAGAAGTTGATGAGCAAACATTTATGGCAAGGTTCAACAATGAAAGCATTGCACTCACACACGTTGAGTTTCTATTACTTAAAGCCATGTATGTACACCCAGGGCGTAATTTCAGTCGTGATAAACTGATGGATCATATTTATTCAGACGACCGGATAGTCAGCGATAGAACGGTTGATAGCCACATCAAGAAACTTCGTAAAAAATTACAGAGCATTGCACCTGAAGCTAATTTTATTCATTCGATTTATGGAGCTGGCTATAAGTTCGAGCCTATCTAAAAAGAAAAGCACCTACAGGTGCTTCTCTTTTTAGTGCATCTTTTTAAGATGTGCGTTTTACATCGACTTTTAGCTTTAACTTTTGCCCCGGCTGAAGATATTTTTGTCCAGATAAGTTATTCCACTCAACAATTTCTTTTACCGTTAAGTTAAATTTTGAAGCAATACGAGCTAAAGAATCACCACGCCTAACCTTGTAAGTAATGGTTCGGGTAGTAGAAACTAATCCGGTAGGTTTGCTTGCTTCTTTTGTTTGATAAATTGTGAGCTTTTGGCCGAGCTTTAATACGCTGTTGGTTTTTAGCTTATTCCAGTTAGCAAGTTGCTTTACTGTTACATCATACTCTCGGCTGATATCCCACAATGTGTCACCAGATTTCACCGTATGTGTTTTCTTAGCTCGAGTAGATTTATTCGCGGCAACTCTGACTGATTCTGGTAAGTGTTCACTATTGATTTTTCCATCGCTTAGAGGAACAAGCAGCTTTTGGTTAACACGGATAATGTGGGTCTCAAGCTTATTAAGAGATTGAATGGTTTTACTACTCGTCGAAAACTTTTTAGCAATCACAGATAGAGTGTCACCGCGTTTCACCGTGTAGTATTGCCAACGCAATCTGTCTTTTACTGGTGTTTGTGCGAGTTTGTTTTTAAATGCATCCGCTTTATCACTGGGGATCAGTAATTGGTGCGGACCGTCAGGTGCGGTTGCCCAGCGGTTAAAACCAGGATTTAAACGGTATAATTCAGTGAGGCTTAAATCAGCCATGTCAGCGGCAAGCGCTAAATCAATTTGTGAGCCGACATCGACAATCTCAACTACCTGCGCATTAATAATTGGCTTCCAAGTAACATTGAACTCTTCTTGTCGTTTTAACAGATCTGATAACGCCAATAACTTAGGTACGTAAGCCGTCGTTTCTCTTGGTAAATCAAGCGACCAAAAGTCAGTTGGTAAATGCTTTTTACGATTCTTTCTGATGGCTTTTAAGACGCGCCCTTCACCTGAGTTGTATGCTGCAATGGCATTCAGCCAATCACCTTCTAAAGTTTTATGCAGATAACTCAAATAGTCTAAAGCTGCACGCGTTGACTGTACTATGTCTCGGCGACCGTCATACCACCAGTTCTGATGTAAGTTAAAACGCTCTCCCGTCTGTGGCATAAACTGCCAGATACCTGACGCACTTCTATGCGAGTAGCCGAATGGGTCGAACGCACTTTCAACGATGGGAAGTAGAGCTATTTCGATTGGGATTTGGCGTTTTTCTACTTCTTCAACAATAAAATATAGATACGGCTCTGCACGCTTTGATATACGGTCTAGATATTTTTGATGGCGTTGATAATAGTTTCTCTCAGCCACAACAGGGCGGTTTTGCGGCACTGGAATTGAGAGTTGGTAACGAATACGTTCCCACACATCATCGAATACAGGAGCCGGTTCGTCTGCTTCTACTGGTTCTGTGATTGAATTAGCAAGCGCTTCGCTAATATCTAGAGGGCTTGCTAGGTTTTCATTAGCAGCCGTATTGGTGATCTCTGATTGATCTTTTGGTGTGTCAGTTAGGGTTTGACAACCCGTTAACAAAGAGAGCGTTAAGACTAAACTTGCAGACTTTTTCATAGTGATTCATATTCGAGCAAAAACCGCTCGATTCTACAGATTCTCTTGCGTTATTTAAAGTAATCACATGGTAACTTGGTTAAAATTCATCTTTCCAAGCCCTTAAAGCTGCAAATTTTTGCCAGTTTTCATTTGTATCTTGAATTAAATGCTTAGGTACATGTACAAGGCTATTTTCTTCAGAGGCTCTTAAAAAGGGATTTACAGCCCGCTCAAGGCCAAAATGTGTCGGTAAACTTGGCTGATTATCATCTCGAAGCTTTTGTACTTTTTCGATATACGCTAATAAGTCTGCATTGTTAGGTTCAACAGCTAAAGCAAATTTAAGGTTGGCTTGCGTGTATTCATGGGTGCAGTAGATTAGCGTGTCATCGCTATATTCGCCAAACTTTGCTAAAGAATGCCACATCATTTCAGCATCGCCTTCGAATAATCGACCACAGCCAGCACTAAACAAGGTATCACCGGTAAAGCAAAAAGCATCATTTATATAACAAATGTGATCTAAAGTGTGCCCTGGCGTTGAGATGATTTTAAAGTTTATATCAGCAACGGTTATTTCGTCACTGTCATTTAATTTGTGTGAGATACCCTCAAAAGGGGAGTTCTCAGGGCCATAAACAGGAATGTTTTTGAACGTATTAAGTAAAGCCTTAACGCCATTGGTATGATCCCAGTGATGGTGGGTGATTAGAATACCAGCCAGCGTTGTGTGAGTTTGTTTTAAATAATCAAATACTGGTTCAGCTTGCCCAGGGTCAACAACCCAGACTTTATTTTCTTTTTTCAACGCCCAGATATAGTTATCAGAAAAAGCTTTAATTGGATCAACTTGCACCATAAGTATTTGCTCTATAAAGTGTAGATGGGTTTAGTATAACGAGCATCAATAATGAAACCAGCATTAAGTTTTCGGTCTGGACCAAAACCATTAACTTGGTCTGACTTTCCACATGGCGATTATATAAAAGTCGGCTTAGAGCGAAGAATGAAAGCCTGGTTACCGAGGATGTTTGGATATCACTTACTAAAACTAGGCTCATTAAGTGGTCAGCTTGATACATCAAAATGTGTGATCCCTCATCAAGTAAATGTATCTCCCAACCAATGTAAGAAAACCAGTGTGGTTGCTGAAACTGATGAACTGCCTTTTTCGGAGCACAGTGTTGATGTATGTGTGCTGGCCCATAGTTTAGAATATGAAAGTGATCCTCATCATATTCTACGTGAAGCGCATCGTACTTTAATTCCTGGTGGTTACTTGGTTATTTCAGGGTTTAACCCATTCAGTTTGTGTGGATTGGCGAATTTATTGCCGTTTAGCTCACAAAAACTGCCCTGGTCAGGGCGCTTTTTTACACCTGCTCGAGTAAAAGATTGGTTAGATTTATTAGGGTTTGAAATAATCAGTGATGAGCGCTTTGTCTATGCGTCGTTGGCACGTGGCAGCCGTTTATCCCGTTTTGCGCCTTGGCGGCGTTTTTGTCGCCACTATTTAAAACCTATGGGCAGCTGTTATATGCTGGTGGCACGAAAGCGGGTCGCACCTTTAACACCTATTAAACCTAAGTGGCACGCAAGGCCTAAATGGGCACCTGCGGTTAAAAATGCGGGGCTGAGACAAACTAGAGACAAGTCTCACTAACAACAAAATTTAAGCTGCTTGATATCCTTCATCTTCAAGCAGTTTTGAACTACCCGCAGCTTCTCTAGCCAAGTCATCTACGATTTCATTATATTTATTGCCACTGTGACCTTTTACCCAACGCCACTCTATGTCATGTCTTTGACAGGCCTCATCTAGGCGCTTCCATAAATCAACGTTTTTAACTGGCTTCTTTGCGGAAGTAAGCCAGTTACGCTTTTTCCAACCTGCAACCCAAGACTCGATGCCTTGTTTAACATATTGGCTGTCGGTATGTAGTACGACTGTGCAAGGTCGTTTAAGGGTTTCGAGTGCAACAATGGCAGCGAGCATCTCCATTCTATTATTGGTAGTGAGTTTGTAGCCCTGAGAAAGCGTTTTTTCATGACCTTGATAATGAAGATAAATGCCATACCCACCAGGTCCTGGATTGCCTAAACATGAACCATCGGTATAAATCTCTACGCTTTTTTGCACGAATTAGCCTGTTTTTATGTAGAATAAAGTGATTAGTTGCTAACAATAGCAAAGTTAACAGGCAGACGATATGTTAAAGAGACAAATAGTCCTAGATACTGAAACCACAGGTATCGATCCGAAAGCAGGCCATAGGATCATTGAAATTGGGTGTGTTGAACTTATTAATCGCCGTTTAACAGGAAATAACTTTCATGTGTACATCAATCCTCAGCGTGATATTGAAGAGGAGGCAATCGATGTCCACGGTATTACCAATGAATTTCTAAGAGATAAGCCGCTTTATCATCAAGTAGCGCAAGAGTTCTTTGAGTATATTAAAGGGGCAGAGCTCATTATTCATAATGCACCGTTCGATGTTGGCTTTATGGATAACGAATTTGCGCTGTTACAGCAAGGCTACCCCAACACTCACGAATATTGCGAAGTGTTAGATACGCTTGTGATGGCGAGAAATCTGCACCCAGGTCAGAAGAATAGCCTAGATGCATTGTGCCGACGTTATGATATCGATAATTCAAAACGTACCCTGCACGGCGCATTACTGGATTCCGAGATTTTAGCTGACGTTTATTTAGCGATGACGGGCGGTCAAGTAAAAATGAATTTGGCAAATAATACCGAAGACACATCGCAAACTGATAACACCAGTATTAGACGTTTGGCTGATAACCGTCCGGCACTTAAAGTTGTTAAAGCTTCTGCCGATGAAGTAATAGCACATGAAGAAAGGCTGAAAGTCGTTAATAAAAATGGCGAGACTCTTTGGCAACAAAATTAAGGTAAATTTTATATGAAGCGATTATTGTTAGTGCTGCTCTTATTGTTTGTTCATGAATGTATTGCACTTACAACAACCCCATCTATTACGTTGTTGAAGAATAATCGCAAAGTAAATGAAGTTCCGCTGTTAGATAATCGCTTCCGTATTGATCATAAAGTTGAAAAGATCACTTTACTTTTCTTTCGTAAGCCAGGCTCACCAGCGGTCATCTTAGTCAAACCTGATGGCAGCAAATACTATGCACATCACGCAATGAAAGATGAGCAGTTGGAATGGTTTGATGAATCAAGTTATGACTTAATTACCATTGAAAACCCAACGCCAGGTCCTTGGCAAGTCATAGGTAGAATCCAGCAAGACAGTCGGATTATGGTGTTGGGAGATATCGAACTAGTTGTTGAGCCTTTGCCTGCATTGATGTTTCGAGGCGAAACGCTGAAAGTTACAGGTAAAGTGACAAATGATGGAAAGCCTATTGATGTTGGTTACTTTAGAGATGTCGTCAGCCTTATTGTCGAGTTTGTAAGTACTAATAATGACCTTTATGACAATTTTGGTGCAGGAACTAAAAGTGTTACAGAGTTTAAGGACGATGGTAGAGACTTTGACGAACGCCCGATGGATGGTATTTTTACCGGAGAGTTTAAACTTGTTTTCCCAGCAGGAGAATGGCAGCCTGAGTTTCATATAGAAACGCCCATTCTTAAACGTCGAGTAGTTCATGCGCCAATTGTCATAGCTGAACCGCCATTTGATTATCAACTGTCACTCGGTCGTAATGCTGCATCAAGTCATGAGCTACTTATTAATCTTGATCAAGATATTATTAAACCTGAAACCATCATCTTCCAGGGGAAGATCTATTACCCTAATGGTGAGGAACAAGTTTTTACACTCGACCCAGAAGCTCGCTTGTACCGTAAACTTGTAATTAGTAACTATGATTGGGGTCGTTACCAAGTTGAATTATCTGTTTTTGGGGAAAACATAAACGGTCGTGAGTTTATGGCTAAGTTACCTGTTTATAATTTTGAAATAGAAAGGTCGATTGAAAAAGTTCCTGAGTTACAAGCGCCAAAAGTAAACCCTATACTTTCTCAGCTCCCCCCGGCAGAACCTGAGCCGACAATGAGTACCGGCTTATTAATTGGCATAATTGCTCTAGGTAATATTCTAGTGATGTTACTTGGCTGGCTTGCCATTCGTATTTTTGTACAAAATAAACCAATCAAAATTAAGCTGTCCTTGCCGTCATTTAAGAAAAAGAAAATATCGGATGAGGACGAAACAGAGAATAAAAATGAGAAAGAATCAAATGGTTCAAAAAATGACAAATCAGGTGATATTTTGAACCTTTCTATGGATGGTGACTAAAAAAGGCTGTTTTTTTAAAAAAAACAGTTGACTCTAAACAGGTCGATTCGTATTATTCACGCCGCTGTCAGGGAGCAACCTGACAACAAGAATAACGCGGAGTGGTAGTTCAGTTGGTTAGAATACCGGCCTGTCACGCCGGGGGTCGCGGGTTCGAGTCCCGTCCACTCCGCCAATTATTCTAAAATTTGTAAGTCGCGCTGGAGTGGTAGTTCAGTTGGTTAGAATACCGGCCTGTCACGCCGGGGGTCGCGGGTTCGAGTCCCGTCCACTCCGCCAATCTTACAAAACGCCTTTAGGCACCCTTTCCTATGTGTGGAGTGGTAGTTCAGTTGGTTAGAATACCGGCCTGTCACGCCGGGGGTCGCGGGTTCGAGTCCCGTCCACTCCGCCAATTAGGAAAAGATTAAAACTCAGTGGAGTGGTAGTTCAGTTGGTTAGAATACCGGCCTGTCACGCCGGGGGTCGCGGGTTCGAGTCCCGTCCACTCCGCCAAGGTTTTAATCGAAATTATTTGCTCGTGGAGTGGTAGTTCAGTTGGTTAGAATACCGGCCTGTCACGCCGGGGGTCGCGGGTTCGAGTCCCGTCCACTCCGCCAATGCAAATGAAAAAATAAGATATCTATGCGGAGTGGTAGTTCAGTTGGTTAGAATACCGGCCTGTCACGCCGGGGGTCGCGGGTTCGAGTCCCGTCCACTCCGCCATTTGATATCTAAGAGTCAAATATGTGGCTCTATAAATACCCACCACTGCGGAGTGGTAGTTCAGTTGGTTAGAATACCGGCCTGTCACGCCGGGGGTCGCGGGTTCGAGTCCCGTCCACTCCGCCATTTACTCTTCAATATAGACGTTGTCATCAAAACCTCTACTTTTTACTAAGTTAAGCAATAACCTCCTTGTTATTTACTTTGATAAATTTATAAATTAGAAATACGACAGAATAGCCTTTGAATCACCAATATACTTTCCTGCCTTAAATGCTTGTGGCACAGTTTCTTGGCCTGAGATCGCTTTTAAACTCGTCAGGCTAGCATCACGGCCTAGAACAATCTCTTCAAATTGAACGCCTTTACTCTTTAGGTGAGTTTTCGCTTTTTCACAGTATCCACAACCAGGTTTTGTAAATAGACTAATAGGTTGAGGCTTTTCGCACTCTGGGTTGATGTAATCAAGCATGGTATCAGCATCAGATACTTCAAAAGGGTCGCCAGGTACATCAGGCTCAATAAACATTTTTTCAATAACACCATCTTTAACCAGCATAGAATAACGCCAGCTTCGTTTACCAAATCCTAAATCAGCCTTATCTACAAGCATACCCATACCAGCAGTGAACTCTCCGTTACCGTCAGGGAGTAGGGTGATATTGTCAGCTTCTTGATCTTTCGCCCAGGCGTTCATAACGAAGGTATCGTTTACTGATAAACAAATGATGTCGTCTACGCCGTTTTGTTTGAACGCATTTGCTAACTCGTTATATCGCGGTAAGTGTGTAGACGAACAGGTTGGGGTAAATGCACCAGGAATTGAAAATACAACAACCGATTTCCCTTTAAATAAGTCATCGGTTGTTACTGTCTTCCAATCATTGCCGATACGGGTTGCAAATGAAACTGACGGAATTGACTGTCCTTCTCTATTTTCTAACATATTAATTTCCTCTTAAATGAATACACCTATTATCAATCTTAAATGAACGAAATAAAGTGAGTAAAACGAATAAGGGCAATCTAAAAAGTAGATTGCCCTTATATAAAGTTAAAGTTTGATAATAAGCTTAGTCTAAAGTGAATGATTCAGGCTCATTAATTATGACTTTTACTATATCATTGAGTTGAATGTTGCTAAGAGGTCGATCGCTCAGGTTTCTAGCTATTGCACTTTGCATATTCACTTGCTCAATGACAATTTGTTCAATGGTATTTCTTTGATGAGCAAACTGGATCCCATTGGCAGCCGTTAAATTACTTCTATACAAAATCGCAAGCGTTTGACCAACTTCAAGTCCATGGCTTTTGCCTAGATTAATGACGACTCTGTCTTGATCAATCATTAGGATCTTACCTGACGTTTCTAAGCAGCTGACAGCAGTATTTAAGTCTTGGCTTAGTTTGCTGTATATGGTTTGTATTTTTTGGCCATAGTCAGTCAGCCAAAACTTTTCGCTTTCTACATCGACAATATCCGTTTTTTTAAATGGCCAAATACCTTGTGTACTGTAGTGCTGCATCCATACTTGCTCTTTTGACTGAGCATCGTATAAAGAAAAATCAATTTTGAAATTACGCATATAAGCATCATCTTGCCAGAATGCATAATCATTATTCATTTTGCGACTTTCTGTGATATCTGTGATTTGACTCAGTAACACAAATTGGCTGTTGCTGTTTTGACTTAAAGACTCAATTAATGAAGCGTTATAATCAAATTGTTGTGCAAAGAAATCGCGCACATGAATCTTCTTATCAATATACGGGATCATTTTGACGCCATTTTTTCTTTCATTTAATGTGTTAAACAACCTTTGAGAGCCCGCTTTTGGAAAGTCAAAAATTTGACCTAACCTTGCTTGACTAGGCTGTACAAGTTGACTTTGCGTGACAGTTATTTGTTTATTGAATTGGGATTCAATACATTGGCTTTGTTGTGAAACAATATCTAAATGCAAAGTGACAGAATATTTATCACCTTGTTGTTGTTCATTAATGAGATTCACATGTTGGATCTGTCCATGCGTCTTTATTTTTAGCTCGTCCTGCTCTAATACGCCGTCAGCAACTGTCTGAACGCTGCTGACGGTTGCTCCTGAAAATATAAGGGCTTGGGTTATCGCATCTTTCACAGCAGCTTGTCTGGCAATGGTAGTATTACCATCAACAATTCCGCCATACCCTATCACTTCAAACCATTCAGCTCGCACATGTGTACTTATAATAAGTAGCGTTATAAATAGTATTTGTTTCATCACATAGATCTCAAACTGTACTTGATAGTTGAATTAGCAATAGCTATACCATCTTTTTTGGCGCGAAAAATGCATTGATTAAGAGAAGGGCATAAGAGGTTACATAGAATGAAAAATAGACAATCAATTTTTCTATTAGTAGGTGGGTTACTTTTATCTACTGGCTGCAGTTCAGTTTTTGATAAGCAAATAGAGTATACATACGAAGAGCCAGACTACTACCCTGTGTTAAGAGCTGTCGGTTATGCACCTTTGAGTAGTCAACCTGGTGAGTCAGACTCGCAGAAAATGTTAATGGCAATCAAGGTATCAAAGTTAGAGGCTTACAGGGAGCTCGCAGAGCAAGTTCATGGACAAAAGCTGAGCTCCACAATGACTGTAAAAGGGGCTATCGCACAAACTGATGGGCTTTCAAGTAAAGTGGGCGGTTTAATTAAAGGCGCTAAAATTGTAAAAACGTATTCTGTGGGAGATACTTACGCAACTGAGTTAGAGCTTGATATGAAAAAGGTACATGAACTATATATCAGTACAATTAAACCAAGAAAGGTTAAAAGAGTTATTTATTATTAAGGTAATGGTTGACTAGGCTTTAATATTTTTAACAAGCTTTGCTTCAGCATTGATAACAGCACCGTCTTGTCCATAGGTAACTGAAGATGGTGCGCCAATTAATATATTTTTTAATTCTCTTACGGCCAGATTAGCTTGGTGTGCTGCCTGAGCATTGACATCATTTTGTTTTTTACAGTTAAGTAGTTTTTCGTTTATAGACTTAGTGATCGGAATAATGGCTTCATGGGAGAATAATTCAGAAGCAAAACCAGAAAGTTCTTTATCAAGCTTTTGTATCGCATTTAATAACATCAGCTTTTCTCTGGCAATTTCTTTAAGCCCGTCACCTTTTCGACTAGAAAGCGCATTAAGTTCAGCATCAAGAATTAGGGTCAAATCATTTAGTTGCTGAAGTTGGCTTTCTAATTTATGTTGGCAAAGAGCTACTTGATTATCCATAGACATCAAACTCGAATGCTGCAATATTTTTTGCGAGTTTTTCAGCATCTACCTGATACTTACCTTCGCTAATGGCTTTTTTAAGCTCATCAACTTTCTTGCTATCAAAAGCAGGTTGCTGCTGCGCTTTTTCTTGTAAGCTCTTAAGTTGTTGCGCTTGTGGCGTTAAGCTTACAGAATCAGTTGCAGCCTTTTGTGGTGCTTTTGCGGAAACAGCGGCTTGATTAGCATCCGATTTTTGTAATTCAGCTTTTTGTTGCTTAATATTATTAAGCGTGATGTTGGACTGAGGTTGCCCTTTTACATTATTAACCATGAAAATTGACCCTAAAATTACTCATGCCTTTATATCGGCCCATTAGTGTATAACTTTAGCAAAAAAATTAAATATTAACCTCTACAGATTCTATATCTTTTACTCTTGCTGAGATAGTTTTTCCAGACTTTTGATTTTTAACTCTTATTTGCTCACCAATGTTTCCATCTTGGAGTGCAATCCCTGTCGTTTTTATTGTTAGAGTACGAGTTTTAGCATAGATGGTTACGTTGTCGCCTTTGCAGACCATGCAGATATGATGTAGTCCGATGGATGCTCCAGTTCTTATTACTCTTTTACTTCGGCTACCAATAAGATTTTCTTCCGTGTCTAAATTACTGGCCCTGACAAAATGTTTTGGTTTGAATTCTGTGGTTATCGATTCTGCCGTTATCAGTTCACCTTTATTGATATTTTGTGTAGTCACAATTACAGGGAAGAGCTCTTCAATTCTTACATGCACAAATTGTGTCCAAGATGCAAGGTCTTCACATTTTATACGCACAGTAACTTGGCGGTTAAAAGGGGGGGTTGCATTTGAAGAAAAAAGTAAAGGAGAGGCGCATTTTCTGGACTTCAATCTATTATCTAAAGGGAGGGCATTTATTTCGATACGAGTGCCCACTTTAAACTTAATCTGATCCCTTATATAGGTTTCAGCACCAGTTTCGAGTTGTTGGTTTAAATAAACTTGAGCTTGACTACTTAGGCTGGTCACAAAACAGGCGAGTGCGCAAAAAATCTGATATGTTTTGGTTTTTTTTAACAAACTCATGATGTTTCGACTATGCTTATTTGGAGAAACAAGGTATAAAGATTGTGCGTGAAATATAGTATTGCATCAAGGTTAATATCAATTTATTGCCTTAGTTTGTAGTATATTTAGCCAAGATGACCGAAATGTAGGAGATTGAAATGGCAGGTGTTTTAGACTCGGTAAACCAGCGAACACAGTTGGTTGGGCAAAACCGCCTAGAGTTGTTACTTTTTCGACTGAGAGGTCGTCAAAGATTTGGCATTAATGTATTTAAAGTAAGAGAAGTGCTGCAATGTCCGCCGCTTACGAGTATGCCAAAATCTAATTCCTACATTAGAGGTGTTGCACATATACGTGGTCAAACCATCTCAGTCATAGATATGTCATTGGCTGTTGGCGGCCCTCCAATCGAAAATATTCAAGATTGCTTTATCATTATTGCTGAATATAACCGCTCAGTTCAGGGATTTTTAGTTGGTGCAGTAGAGCGTATCGTTAATATGAACTGGGAAAAAATCATGCCTCCGCCAGATGGTGCTGGTCGTTACTCTTATCTTACTGCCGTTACAGAAATTGAAAATGAGTTAGTTGAAATTTTGGATGTTGAAAAAATCCTTAATGAAATTTGCCCTGTTAATACCGAAGTAAGCGAAGACATTGTGTCAGATGGAGAGATGCAAAAAGACTTAGGTGAACGCATTGTATTTATTGCAGATGACTCTGCTGTTGCTCGTAACCAGGTAAAGCGTGCCCTTGAACCTCTTGGTGTTCAAACTGAGCTTGCTAAAAATGGTAAAGAAGCGTTAATACGTCTGAAAGAAATTTCTGAAGAAGATTGTCAAAATGACATTACAGAGAGAGTAGCGCTACTAATCTCTGATGTTGAGATGCCTGAGATGGATGGTTATACATTGACAGCAGAAATTAAGGCAGACTCTAAACTCGCCCCTTTGCACGTTATTCTTCACACTTCCTTAAGTGGAGTATTCAACCAAGCAATGATTGAAAAAGTTGGTGCAGACGACTTTATTGCTAAGTTTAACCCTGATGAATTAGCTTCAGCGGTGAAAAAATGGGTTCATTGTGATTAGGTAACGGCGGTATTAACTTGGAAAATAAAAATCTTCAGCAAGGCGAATACGATCAGTTTAGAACATTTCTAGAGCAGCAATGTGGTATTGTGCTTGGAGATAATAAACTGTATTTAGTTAAAAGCCGTTTAGCGCCTTTAATGGCACGTTTTGGCGTAGATTCATTATCTGCTTTAGTTGCTAAAACACTTAGCCCACATGAGCGTCAATTAAGAGCAGCAGTTGTCGATGCAATGACAACTAATGAAACCTTGTGGTTTAGAGACACATATCCTTTTGAACTTTTGAAAAACAAGATTTACCCTGAGTTTAAAGACCTTCGACGTGGTATTAAAATTTGGTCAGCTGCAAGTTCTTCAGGACAAGAACCATATTCTATCGCCATGGCTACACAAGAGTATCAGTCACAAGCCCCTGGAGCGCTGAAAATGGGTGTTCAGATCGTTGGTACTGATATTTCTAATACCATGCTAGATATGTGCAAAAACGCTGAGTATGACTCTTTGGCTTTGGCTAGAGGGTTATCGGTTGAACGACGTCAAAAATTCTTTCAAGACAGTGGCAATGGCATGGCCAAGGTTGCCGATCCAATTAGACGTATGGTTAACTTTAGACATTTGAATTTACTCGACTCTTATTCTTTAATGGGTAAATTTGATGTCATTTTTTGCCGTAATGTACTTATTTACTTTTCACCTGAGATTAAAGCTAAAATCATCTCACAGTTTGCTCAAGCACTTAACCCGCAAGGTTATCTGTTTTTAGGAGCCTCAGAATCTATGGCTGGATTAAGTGATGAGTTTGAAATGATAAGGTGTAATCCGGGTATTATTTATCGTAAAAAAACTTAATTTTTAAAGCGGCAATATTCATTGCCGCTTTTTATTTCCACCATTCCCCTCTATTTTCTATTTCAACCCACTGATAATTAAAATATTATATTTTGGCACGATAACTGCTTTATCGAAGTAGAGTCAATTTTTTGGAGTCGTGTCATGGCAATTAGTTTTGATAAAGCATTGGGTGTACATCAGCATACTATGTTGATCCGTTCACAGCGTGCAGAAATGTTAGCAAGCAATATCGCTAACGCAGACACACCAGGATATAAAGCAAAAGATATCGACTTTGCCCAAGCATTCAAAGCGGCAACGTCATCTCAACAACGCGGCAATTCAATGCAAAGAACAGACAGTAAACATATGCATGGTGGTAGCCAATTAAATAGCAGTGTTGAACTATTTCGCAAACCAAATCAAGCGGATACGGGTGATGGTAACTCGGTTGATATACAGGTGGAACGAAACTTGTATGTACAAAACGCATTAGAGTATCAGGCAAGTTTGCAATTTTTAACCGGCAAGTTTAAAGGTTTGAAAAAAGCCTTAGGTAGTCAAGGAGCATAATTATGAGCTTATATAACGTTTTCGATATAGCTGGCTCAGGAATGAGTGCTCAAAATATTCGATTGAATACCACAGCCAGTAATATTTCAAATGCAAACAGTATTAGTTCAAGTCAAGACAAGGTGTATCGAGCGAGGCACCCAGTATTTGCCGCAGAACTAACAAAAGCGTCTGAGGCACAAAATCCGGGCCAGCTTAATGCATCGGTTGGGGTTAAAGTGCTAGGCATCGTTGAGAGTGATAAACCTTTACAGGTTGAGTACAACCCAAATCACCCAAGTGCTGATAAAGACGGGTACATCTATAAACCAAATGTGAATGTGGTAGAAGAAATGGCAAACATGATCTCCGCGTCACGTTCGTACCAAACCAATGTCCAAGTAGCTGATGCAGCGAAACAAATGCTCAGCAAAACTTTATTACTTGGTCAGCGCTAGTGGGAGTATAGCCGATGAGTAACGATATAAATTCCGTATCTTCACAATTGGATTCGTTACGTTGGTCTGAGCAAAATAAATCAGCACAAACAGAAAAGAAGAATGACGCTTTGACGCAGGAAGACTTCTTTTCATTGTTAACGCAGCAGTTGTCTTATCAAGATCCAAGTAAGCCTGCTGATAACGACCAGATGATTTCGCAGATGACTAATTTCACTATGGCAGAGGGGATCTCAGGTCTGAATGAGAAGTTCGATATGCTATCGAATTCAATGACATCCAATTCTGCACTACAAGCGTCTACTTTAGTCGGAAAAAAAGCGCTCTTAGAATCTGACACCATTGAATTTGGCGATGATCAACTCGCTAAAGGGTCCATTATTGCGACGAAGCCAGTAGAAAGCCTCACAATAAGTATTTTTGATGAAAGAGGACAACTTGTTCGTCAGATGGATATGGGGATGCAAAAAGCGGGTGGCATTAGATTTGAGTGGGACGGCAAAAATGGCGATGGCGAGGTTATGCCAGCAGGCAGTTACTCAATAAAAGCAGAAGGTCGTTCAAATGGTGAATACAGTAGCCTTCCAATGGCGACATTTAAAAATATTGACAGTGTGAACGTTAATGGTGCCAATGGCATTATTGTGAACACGAGCTCTGGTGCAGTGAAATTATCAGATGTGGCAGAGATTGCATAGATTTAAATACTTAAAATTGACTTAAGTGAAAGAGGTGAAAACATGAGTTTTAATATTGCTTTAACTGGCTTAGCTGCGGCACAAAAAGACTTAGATGTGACAGCAAATAACATTGCTAACGTGAACACTACAGGCTTTAAAGAGTCGCGTGCAGAATTTGCGGATGTATATGCATCTTCGGTATTTAGTTCTGGTGCCACTAAAAACGGTGATGGCGTTCAAACAACTATGGTTGCGCAGCAGTTTCATCAGGGCTCATTAAAATTTACCAATAATTCTCTTGACTTAGCGATAACAGGTGACGGTTATTTTGCGTTGAGCGAGGATATAGCATCACAGGATTATTCTTATTCACGTGCTGGTGCGTTTAAGTTAAACAAAGATAACTTTGTTACAGACGCTAAGGGAAATTATCTACAAGGTTTCCCTGTTGATGCCTCAACAGGCACCACCACTTCATTGAGTTTGAGTACAGCTTCTCCGATACAGATCCCTGATGCTTCAGGATCACCTAGGTTTACTTCAAACGTATATTCATCAATGAATTTGGATGCACGCGGTTCTCAACCAACAACAGCCCCATTTTCTCCAACAGACAGCGCGAGTTATAATTCATCAACCTCTACCACAATTTATGATTCATTGGGTGAACCACATGTGTTTCAGCTGTTTTTTGTAAAAACAGCAACCGCAAATACTTGGGAGGTATATGGCACATTGGATGAGAAACCTTTTAATTTGAATGGTCAAGAAGCAGGAGGAACAACGGGGGTTGCTCACACTCCGCTAGATACGCTCGATTTTACTGCAACAGGTTTACCTAATGTGGCTCCACCTGCCGTGACGTTCCCTGACTTTCAAATCACTGGTCCTAATGGTGGTGGTGGTGTAGGCTTATCTAATCTTCTTTTAAATGGTGCACAATTTCCAAGCGACATCACGATGAACTGGAGTGATTCAGCCAATACTTCTGCTAAGGTACCTACTCAGTATGCAAGTCGATTTGAAGTCAAAGCATTGGAGCAAGATGGTGCAACAGTGGGCCGACTGGCTGGCATTGATATTGGTACAGATGGAAAAGTGGTGGCATCATATTCTAATGGTGATACTTCATTCTTAGGGCAAGTAGCGATGGTACGTTTCTCAAATTCGCAGGGCTTATCGCAAGTTGGTGGTACCGCATGGAAGAAAAGTTTAACATCTGGTGAACCAATACCGGGCGAACCGGGTTCTGGCACTTTAGGAACCATAAATTCGTCAGCACTTGAACAATCAAATGTGAATTTAACCAATGAGCTGGTGGACTTGATCAGCGCACAAAGAAACTTCCAAGCTAACTCTCGTGCCCTTGAAGTGAACTCAACACTTCAGCAAAATATTTTGCAGATACGATAATTTTAAACACCTCTTTCGTAAGGCCGCAATTGCGGCCTTTCTTTTCTTTATTCCACGTCAAAATTAGGTTGGCATCTTTATTGCTTTATTAGGTTTAAGATTAATTTTTAGGCCAAATGTAATGGATAAAATGCTGTATATCGCAATGTCTGGCGCCAAACAAAGTTTGCGTGGCGTGGCATTAAAAGCGAATAACCTAGCCAATGCCAATACCACAGGCTTTAAAGCTGACTTTGCACAAGCGCGTTCAATGCAAGCGTTTGGTGAAGGATTACCGACTCGTGTTTTCGCTATGCAAGAGCGACCGGGCACCAATATGACCATGGGGGCTGTTGTAGAGACTGGCCGTGATTTAGATATTGCGGTTGATCAAAAGTCTTGGATCAGTGTCTTGGATGTATCTGGTAAGGAAGCATATACCAAAGTGGGTACTTTAAACATAAAAACGGACGGTTCTTTGGTGACGAGTCATGGACGTCAAGTTATTGGCGAAGGTGGACCAATTATTTTACCAATCCCGGTTGATAAAGTGGTATTCAGTGATGATGGTTCTATCCAAGTACGACCACAAGGCGCTCCTGCTAATTTTTTAGAAGTTGTCGATAGATTGAAAATCATCGAAGCCGACAATAGCAAGTTACAAAAAGGTAACGACGGATTATTTAGACCTAAAGAAGACGCATTAGAAGATGGCTTTTGCGGCTTCTGTGATATATCGCCCACAGCCAGAGTAATGGGCGGTATGTTAGAAATGTCTAATGTAAACCCAGTGCACGAAATGACCGATATGATCAATCACCAACGCCAGTTTGAAATGCAAATGAAGTTAATGAAAAAAGCAGAAGAGATGGATGAAAAGCATGTCACTCTTCTTCGTATTGTTTGATGAGTGAGGTATAAGTTATGAACCCAGCATTATGGATCAGTAAAACGGGCTTAGATGCTCAGCAAACTGATATTTCGGTTATTTCGAATAACCTTGCCAACGCCAGTACCGTTGGCTACAAAAAGAGCCGCGCGATCTTTGAAGATTTACTATATCAAAACATTAATCAGCCAGGTGGTCGCTCTTCACAGGATACTGAACTACCGTCAGGTTTAATGCTAGGTGCCGGTTCTAAGGTGGTTGCAAACCAAAAGAACTTTTCACAGGGTAATATGCAGAGCACTGAAAACTCACTGGATTGGATGATCCAAGGTCCAGGTTTCTTTGAAATTCAAATGCCGGACGGTACGGTTGCGTATTCTCGAAACGGTCAGTTCACCACAGACGAAAATGGCCGGATCGTAACATCTGGGGCCGGTTTCCCGATCCAACCAGAAATGAATGTGCCTGACGATGCCAAGTCAATCAGCATCTCACAAGATGGTGAAGTGTCAGTTACTGTTGCAGGACAAGCTGAAAATGTGGTGATTGGTCAGTTGGTGATCAGTGACTTTATTAACCCATCAGGTCTTGAGCCGATTGGCCAAAACCTTTACACAGAAACGGCAGTCAGTGGTGCGCCTGTTCAGGGTAACCCAAGCGTTGACGGTCTTGGTTCTATTGTTCAAGGTGCATTAGAAACGTCTAACGTAAATGTAACCGAAGAGTTGGTTAATTTGATCGAAACTCAACGTGTTTATGAAATGAACTCAAAAGTCATCTCAAAAGTAGATGAAATGCTGAGTTACATCAACCAACAATTATAATTCTGGAGGTTAATATGCGTATTGTAGGTTTAATCATTTTAGGCTCATTATTTTTAACTGGGTGTGTGTCTACACAAAACAAAAACGTCGTGAAAGACGATCCTTACTATGCGCCTATTTATCCAGAGCAACAAGCGGAGCAAATTGTAGCAACAGGCTCTCTTTTTAACCCAAATTTATCAAATGATTTATATGGTGATAAAAAGGCATTACGTGTTGGCGATATTTTGACAGTCGTACTTCGTGAAACAACGTCTGCAACAAAAGCAGCCAATACAACTACAGGAAAGTCAACTGCAGCATCGTTAGACCCAGTAGTTGGACTTGGTGGAGCAAACGTTAATATTGGCAGTCAAAGCTTACAGTTTGGGATGAACTCCAGTAACTCTTTTTCAGGCGACAGCCAAGCAAACCAATCTAATAGTTTATTCGGTAATATATCGGTTAATGTGATGCGAGTTCTACCGAATGGTAACTTAGTTGTTCGGGGAGAAAAGTGGTTAACTCTTAATACGGGTGAAGAGTTTATGCGAATAGAGGGGATTATTCGTGCCGCGGATGTTAAATCAGATAATACGGTTGAGTCGAATCGTATTGCCAATGCGCGTATTCAATACTCAGGTAAAGGTGATGGTCAAGAAGCACAAAGTGCGGGTTGGCTGGCGAAGTTTTTCTTAAGCACTTTAATGCCATTCTAAGGAATTATTATGAAGTTATTTAAAGTTATTTTAGCAACATGTGTGCTCGTACTGAGTCAAGCTGTGCATGCTGAACGCATTAAAGATGTGAGTATGGTTGAAGGTGTGCGCTCTAACCAATTAGTGGGTTATGGCCTAGTAGTTGGCCTGCCTGGAACGGGTGAGCAATCACGTTTTACTGAGCAAAGCTTTAAAGCCATGTTAAATGGCTTTGGGATCACATTACCTGATAGTCTAAAACCAAAGATTAAGAATGTTGCAGCGGTTGCTGTACATGCAGATTTACCTCCTTTTGTGAAACCAGGACAAAATATTGACATCACAGTATCTTCAATAGGTAGTGCGGGAAGTTTACGTGGTGGTACGTTATTACAAACCTTCTTGAAGGGCGTTGATGGTAATGTATATGCTATAGCACAAGGGAGCTTAATTGTCGGTGGTCTGGGCGCAGAAGGACTTGATGGAAGTCGAGTCGTTATTAATACACCAACGGTAGGTCGAGTACCGAACGGTGCAACAGTAGAACGTGCCGTAGCAAGCCCGTTTACACAAGGTGATTTTATTACTTTCAATTTGAACCGCCCTGATTTTACAACAGCAAAACGCTTAGCAGATACCATCAATGGCTTAGTGGGCCCTAACAGTGCAAAGCCAATGGATGCCGCTTCGGTAAGGGTTATTGCACCGCGTGACCCTTCTCAGCGTGTTGCCTATTTAGCCACGTTAGAAAACCTTGAATTCAAACCAGCCGATACCTCAGCGAAAATCATTGTGAACTCACGAACAGGTACCATAGTGATAGGTAAAAATGTGAAACTTCAACCTGCAGCAATTACCCATGGTGGTTTAACAGTGACCATTGCAGAAGACCAAGTGGTTTCGCAACCTCAGTCTTTGGCGAATGGCGAAACGGTTGTTACGCGCCAGAGTATTGTCGATGTTGATCAAGACGACTCCAGAGCCTTTGTATTTAACCCAGGTGTAAACCTAGATGATTTAGTTAGAGCGATTAATGAAGTAGGCGCAGCACCGGGAGATTTAATGGCTATTTTAGAAGCGCTAAAAGAGGCAGGTGCAATTAATGGTCAATTAGTCGTCATATAATGTGTCTCTTATAATCAGTTAGTTAGCCTCGCAAATGCGAGGCTTTTTTTGGCTCGATTATTGCTTTGTTAGCATATGAGTAATTTAGTGTAATTGATGAATATGAATACCAACCCGTTAGAAAAGCAAAACTTCTTTGATTTAGGTGATCTAAATGCACTTAGACAAGATGCGTTGAAAAGCGGTGGCGATCAACAAGCATCAAATGAAGCACTAAAAAAAGCAGCAGAGCATTTTGAATCTATCTTCACACAAATGCTGATGAAGAGTATGCGTCAAGCTAATGAAGCCATGGAAGATAAAAACAGCCCGTTTAATTCAAGCGGGGTAAAGTTCTTTCAGGAAATGCACGACCAACAATTATCACTCGAATTATCTAAAAAAGGTAGCTTGGGTCTTGCCGATCTGATTGTTAAACAGCTTTCACCTAATGTGGATGGGTATAAGCCCTCAACCGTTTTAAGAAACGATGCTCAACTGCCAATGCAAAAGCCATCTTCAGAGTCACAGCCTGAGTTTATTCGCCGTCAGCCTGAGCCTGTTCAAAAAGCCGAAAAATCAGTGGAGCAGCCTTATTTCGATTCTCCTGAATCCTTTATCAGTTCAATGTGGGAACACGCTAAAACAGCGGCTCAAAAAATAGGCTTGAACCCAGCCGTTATGATAGCTCAAGCAGCCCTTGAAACAGGCTGGGGGAAACATGTGATCCCTAAACAGGATGGCGGTAGCAGTTTTAATTTATTCAATATTAAAGCGGATAGATCTTGGCAAGGAGAGCATGCCAAAAAAATGACATTAGAGTTTGAGCAGGGACTGCCCGTTAAGAAGCAAGCAAACTTTAGAGCTTATGATTCTATAAAAGAAAGTATTAATGACTATGTTGATTTTTTACAGAGTAACCCTCGTTATAGCAAAGCGCTCAATAATGTAGATAAGCCAGAACAATATTTAGATGACCTTCAAAAAGCTGGCTACGCTACCGATCCTAATTATGCACAAAAAATAAAAAATGTCTTACAGCGTGGAGAATTTAAACAAATGTTAACGTCGCTAGTACGTCAAGGAGTTAACTAAGATGTCATTTAATCTAATGAATATTGGTACTGCTGGGATCAGGGCTAATACTGAATTATTGCAGACTACAAGTAGGAACATATCTAATTTAAACACGAAAGGATATATTCGTGAAAGAACCGAACACAGCACGATGGTGGGGAATCAAGTTGGCCGCGGCGAGACTGTGCGATTACTCAATGAATTTGCTCAAAAACAATTGAATCGTGATATTTCAAACAAAACTTATTATGAGCAATTTGTTACAGAGTCATCGCGTGTTGATACATTATTTGGCGAAGAATCCAATAGTCTTAACAACAGTATTAATTCATTATTCAATAACCTTCAAGAGGCAATGAATCTTCCTTCATCTACAGTGACTCGTTCTTTATTCTTGACTGATGCGCAAAACTTGGTTGACCAAATGGACCGTCTTTCGGGCATTGTGTTTGACCAAAATAACATCGTTAATGAACAGCTTCATATAATGGCTAATGAGGCTAATAATCTGATTCAAAAAATCAGTAACTTAAATGACAAAGTTGTTGGAGCCCAAATGCAAACTGGCGAAGCAACTAGTAATTCGGTCATAAACGAACGAGACGAAGCGATCAAAGAGTTGGCCGAATTGGTTGATATTGAAACGCTAGATGGGCCAAATAATGAAAAACTCGTCTTTCTAGGATCAGGCCAGTCACTTGTCATGGTCAATGGTACATTCAATACATTTGACATGGATGGTGATCCAGACCCAAATATAAAACAGTTAAAGTTGGATACTCCTGATGGTAGGGCTGTTGAATTAGATATTGATATCAGCACCCTTAAAGGCAAAATGGGAGGCTTGTTAGCTTTTAGAGATGAAATCTTATCCCCAGCTCAAAATCAATTAGGCCAAATTGGATTAGCATTAGCTGATGCATTTAATGAACAAAATAAAAAAGGTATGGACCTAGACGGAAATATTGGTGGTGATATATTCTCGATCCCCACTGTAGGGGGCTATGCTTATGCCGATAATACAGGCTCTGCTTCTGTTAATGCCACGCTTGAAGCGGGCAAAGGTGCTGAGATACCCCCTACTGATTTTAGAGTTACTTTTACTAGTGCAACCACGGTTGAAATAGCAGCTGTTGATAGCAAGGGTAATATAATTGGCACACCATCAACGGCTAATGTCACAGCAGGCGTAATTGACTCAAGCACAATCACGAGCGGAGAGTCATTTGGTCTTGAAATGAACGTTTCTGGCACAGCAAACACAGGGGATAGCTTCTTGGTTAAGCTCAACTCAACAGCTGCTTCTACTATGGAGTTGGCAACTGAAAGACCCGAAAGTTTGGCACTAGCATCACCAATAAGAACTATCACAGAAGCAAATAATACAAGTAATGCAACAATTTCAGTAGGCTCTGTAACAAATACTGGTACGGGTAGTAATTTTACAGCCACACCGCCTAGTCTGACTCAGGGATCAATAACGATTACTAAAACAGCTACTGCCAATGAATATCAGATTGTTGATGGTAATGGTACAAATACTTTTACAATCACTCCGCCAGCTGAAAATATTCTGGCACAAGCAGGTGCTCCATATAGTAGTTATGGTTTCGACTTTAATATTGAAGGAGCGCCAGCTGTTGGGGATGTTTTTACTGTAGAGTTTAATACAGGCGGATTTGATGATAACCGTAATGGGCTTGAGTTGGCTAAATTACCTTCACAAGAATTGGTTCGACAAAATGTTGTTACAACTGCTACGGCAGATAATTTAAAGACTTTCAATGAAGCGTATGCCGGGTTAGTAACAGAAATTGGTGTAATAGCAAATCAAGCAAAAACGAATGGCGCTGCTTTTGAGGCTTTAGCAGAACAATCTGAGGCATGGTTTGAATCAATGTCTGGCGTAAACCTTGACGAAGAGGCAGCCAATTTATTGCGTTTCCAACAGTCTTATTCAGCCTCAGCTCAAATTATAACAACAGCTAGAACTGTTTTCGATACCCTTTTAAGTGCGACGAGGTAATTAACTATGCGTTTATCTCATAATATGATTTATAAGAACAACCTAAACTCAATCTTGAATAACCAGCAGGAAGTTAACAAAGCACAGGAGCAAGTAACTACCCAAAAGCGTGTCTTAAGTGCTTCGGATGACCCTTCTGCGATGGCTCGTGCATTGTTATATGGTGACAAGATCCAGACTAACGAACAGTACACCAAAAATCTAACGATGCTAAAAAGTCGATTAGATACTCAAGAAGGGGTATTAGAGAATATAAAAGACTCTTTAACGCGTGCGCATGTGTTAACAGTTCAAGCGGGTAACGGTGCATTAACCAAACCAGATAGAGCAGCACTTTCAGAAGAGTTAAGTGCAATTAAAACAGCTGTCCTTGATTTAATGAATGCAAAGAGTGAAGACGGTCGTTATATTTTTTCTGGATATCAAGATAATACTAAAACTTTTTCTTATGACAGTACCAATGGTCGTTATGCGTATAACGGCGATCAGGGCCAACACAAAATAAAGGTTGCAGAAGGGGTCGAGATAAAGTCGAGTGATAACGGCTTCGATGTATTTGAGAGTGTAGAGCAAAGATTGAATGTGGTATCAAATACAGGTTTAACAGTGACAGGCGGCATTTCAAGCGCGTCAGTGTATGTTAAAGAACAAGGACCATTTGATCAGTTTCATAAGGCCAATTATAACCCTGATCCAACAGCACCTGCTGGTTCAAATACGTTTACATTAGATATGACTGCTGGTACGCCGAATACTTTCACTTTAAGGCAAGGTGCAACTGTTATAGATACTGGTAATTTTTCGCAAGCGAATATTCAAGTGGCAGGTATGGAGTTTAGTATGGATTCAGTTGCGACCGGAACTGTAGAGTTTGATTTGGCACCGCCGCAGAAAGACAATGTTCTGAATACTTTGGATAATCTTATTACAACACTGAATAATGGTACTATAAATGATGATGACTATAGGCAAGCTCTTGCTGATGCAATGATTGGGATTGAAAATTCGAAAAATTTAGTGTCACAAACTCAGTCGGGTTTAGGTGGAAGGTTAAATACAGCCACAAGAATAACAGAAGCAAATAATGACCTAGATATAAATAACAAATTAGCAAAAGCTGAACTTATAGAGTTAGATATGGCTGAAGCAATCACAGAGTTAACAAAACATGAAACAGCCTTACAAGCTTCACAAGCAACATTTGGTCGCTTAACTAATCTATCTTTACTAGAATATATAAGGTAACGAACTATTGTAAAAAAAGCCGCCTTAAAGGGCGGCTTTTTATTATCCTGTAAACAAGAAGGTGAAAAATAGATTACTAATGATTATAGTTTTTTCATTTTGATATTTATATTTAGCCATTATAAAAAGCCTAAAACAACAAAAAATAATAATAAATATATACTTTACAAAAGGTTAAATGTTTTTTTTAAAAAGAGCTAAAGGATTTTTTTTGCCGCCCGATAACTTAATTAACCAAGCCGGAGAGTAAAAATGAATCGAAGGCTTTAAGACATAAGTTTGAGAGTAAATATTAAGTTTACACTAGGAGAAAGATCATGGCACTTTATGTAAATACAAACGCTAGTTCATTGAACGCACAGAGACAATTAAATAATTCTGGTAATGCACTAGATGTATCATTCAAGCGTTTATCATCTGGTTTTCGTATTAATAGTGCAGCTGACGATGCTGCAGGTCTACAAATTTCTGACCGTTTGACTTCACAAATCAATGGCCTTAACCAAGGTAACCGCAATGCAAACGACGGTATTTCACTTGCGCAAACCGCTGAGGGAGCGATGGAAGAAGTTACTTCGATGTTCCAACGTGTAAGAACACTATCTCAACAGGCTGCTAATGGCTCTAATACGGATGAAGATCGCCTAGCAATCCAAGAAGAGATCCGTTCATTGATGAGTGAGGTGAATCGGGTTGCCTCTGATACAACTTTCGGTGGACAGAATTTGCTTGATGGTACTTATGAAGCAAGCTTCCAGGTTGGTGCAGACGCAGTACAGACTATCGGCTTCACTATGAAAGAAGTAGGCGGTACAGCGGCGGGTAACTCACTGACTGCTAACGGCGGATTTACACTGTCGGGTATCGCAGGTGCGGCTTCGACCGTAGTTGGTAAAGCATTGCACGGTGCACCATCGGTAGGTATTATCGGCACAGCGCAACAAGCGACGCTGTCTGCGTTAGATTCAGCTTATACTGCATCAAATACGTTTGCTTCGGTATTCACTGAAACAGGTATCAGTGTATCGAGCCAAGTAGGTGCACAGCAAGTTATGGCAGGTATGGACGCGCTGATTGCGGTTGTTGACAAAAAGCGTGCTGAGCTAGGTGCGGTACAAAACCGCTTCCAGTCAACCATTCGTAATCAGTCGAATATTTCTGAAAACCTGTCTGCTGCGAAATCTCGGATTAAAGACACTGATTTCGCACAGGAAACAGCAAATCTGACCAAAATGCAGATTCTGCAACAAGCAAGCCAGACCATTCTTAGTCAGGCTAACCAGCGTCCACAGGCTGCACTAAGTCTTCTGGGATAATAGGTAAGGAAAATGGCGTCTGAGCCCGAAGGGGTAATTGACTCAGACACCGTATTGGACGATAAAGCGGAGGAGCTTAAATCCAATAGCGTTCATATGAATATGAACTCGTTTTATAAATGCATAGTTCATGCCAAGTCTATGTACAAAAAATTGACTCACTCTCAATCTTAATAAGCCACCGCATTGCGGTGGCTTTTTTCCTTTTACACCGATGCAATAAATTCTACGGATGTTGTTAGCACAAAACTGACGCTTAGTCTGCATGTATTAATGTCGACTAACTATCCGCAGGCGCCACTGCGTTTTCTCAGGTCTACATTTAGGTTAGCGGTTGACTCGGACAACTTGGTAACTCAGGGCCATAAAATGATAGGTATGACATATTGGCACGCTACCTGCTTATTTATCGACATATACAATTTTGCGTCAAAGTGGCAACTGATTGCCCCGTAAAGGTAGTCTAATGCTGATATGCCGCTTTGTCATTGTAGTGTCTAAGTCACTTAGACCAATTTGACAAGTTAAGAGAGTGAATTATGGCTTTATTTGTAAATACTAATGTGAGTTCATTAAATGCGCAACGACAGCTGATGAATTCTGGTAATGATTTGGATACGTCTTTCAAACGTTTGTCCTCTGGTTTAAGGATCAACAGTGCGGCTGATGATGCGGCAGGGTTACAGATCTCTGATCGATTACAGTCGCAGATCCTGGGTCTGAATCAAGGCAATCGAAATGCCAATGATGGTATTTCACTGGCGCAAACCGCAGAAGGTGCTATGGAAGAAATTACCTCTATGTTCCAGCGAGTCAGAACTTTGGCACAACAGGCGGCAAATGGTTCGAATACAGATGAAGACCGCCTTGCTATTCAAGAAGAGATCCGTCAGCTTTCCTCTGAAGTAAACCGTATAGCCAGCGATACCACTTTTGGTGGTCAGAACCTGTTAGATGGTACCTATGAAGCTAGCTTCCAGGTTGGGGCTGACGCAGTTCAAACCATTGGCTTCACGATGAAAGAGGTGGGTGGAACGGCAGCTGGCAATTCTATTAGTGCAAACGGTGGCTTTACGCTGTCAGGGATTGCCGGTGCGGCATCTACGGTTGGCGGCAAAGCGCTGCATGGCGCGCCCTCAGTTGGTATCATCGGGACTGCTCAGCAGGCCACGTTGTCAACACTAAACTCAGCCTATACCGCATCAGATACCTTTGCTAGTGTATTTACCGAGACCGGGATCAGTGTATCCAGTCAGGTTGGCGCGCAGCTGGTACTGGCGGGAATAGATGCAATGATAGCCGTGGTAGATAAAAAACGTGCCGAGTTGGGTGCGGTACAGAACCGTTTCCAGTCGACCATTCGAAACCAGGCTAACATCTCAGAAAACCTGAATGCTGCGAAATCTCGAATTAAAGATGCTGACTTTGCTCTAGAAACCGCAAAACTGACAAAAAATCAGATCTTGCAACAGGCAAGTCAGACAATTCTTGGCCAGGCAAATCAGCGGCCGCAGGCTGCATTGAGCTTGCTGCAAGGATAATTTCGACTTTATTAAAATTTTTTAGAAAAAAGCTAAAGTTTCTGCTTGTCAGGTCGATAGCCGAATTAGAGAACTAAGTTTAGAGCTCTAAATTGGTACTTGGGCAGGGTAGGGGTATCCCGCTCTCGTGCTATCACATAGATAAAGCGGAGGCTATTATGGCTTTATACGTTAATACCAACGTAATGTCCCTGAATGCTCAGCGTCAGCTGATGAATTCAGGGAACTCTCTGGATACATCTTTCAAAAGGTTATCCTCGGGTTTCAGAATTAACAGCGCATCTGATGATGCGGCTGGTATGCAGATATCAAACCGTTTGACAAGCCAGGTAAATGGTCTGGACCAAGGCATTCGAAATGCCAATGACGGCATTTCACTGGCGCAAACTGCAGAGGGGGCGCTGGATGAAATGACTTCGATGTTCCAGCGTGTCAGAACTTTGTCGCAACAAGCAGCTAATGGTTCCAACACAGATGAAGACCGTCTGGCACTGCAAGAAGAAATTCGTTCTCTAGTAGGCGAAGTTAACCGAGTGGCGACAGACACTACTTTTGGTGGTCAAAACTTGCTGGATGGCACCTATCAGGCAAGCTTCCAGGTTGGTGCTGATGCAGCTCAAACGATTGCGTTTAGTATGGAAGAGGTAGGCGGAACGGCGGCGGGAAATTCATTGACTGCAAACGGTGGCTTTACACTGTCAGGAATTGCCGGTGCAGCCTCTACAGTCACAGGTAAAGCGTTGCATGGTGCGCCATCTGTGGGGGTTATTGGCACTGCGCAACAAGCTACTTTGTCAGCGTTGGATTCGGCATATACTGCATCTGATACATACGCATCAGTCTTTACTGAAACAGGAATAAGTGTATCGACTCAGGTTGGTGCACAGCTTGTGATGGCAGGGATGGATGCGCTTATTGCTGTGGTTGACAAAAAGCGTGCCGAATTAGGCGCTGTGCAAAATCGTTTTCAATCGACTATCCGAAATCAATCGAACATCTCAGAGAACCTGAGCGCAGCACGTTCGCGTATTAAGGATACTGACTTTGCACAAGAAACTGCTAACCTAACTAAAATGCAGATCTTGCAACAGGCAAGTACTTCGATTCTGAGTCAGGCAAATCAACGTCCTCAGGTGGCTTTATCGCTATTGGGATAAGCTGATGGGCCAAGTCCAGACTCTCGTCAGACTTGGCCTATATTTAAGTAAGTTAGGTTTTAAGAGAGGTTTTTCGTATGAACGATCTAGCTTTATTACAGCAAAATGGTAACTTCTCTTCTGCTTCTCGCAAGGAACTGATTAATAGCTCGGAAGGTCTCCAGTTAAAAGACTCTCCGAGCCCCGTCGAACACGCAAATAAAATAGAAGCGCAAGAACAGAAACAAACGAGCGTCAACCAGCAGTTGGCCGAAGCGCAACAATTACAAAGTGTTGACGTTAAAGCCAGTTTGGATAAGTTAAATGAAATTATTCCTGTCACTTCAACAAACTTATCATTTGAGTTTGACGAATCGGGAGACCCTCCTTTTATACGGGTTATTGACAAAGACAGTGATGAGGTGATCCGCGAGATCCCCTCTGAAGATATCAGGGAAATTGCTAAAGCTCTGGATGACTTTGCCGATACCATAAAGGGTAAAGGGTTGATTTTTGATCACACTGCTTAATAAGCAGGAACTGGAGTATAGTTATGCCACTTATTACATCAGCAGGTATTGGTTCAGGCCTTGATCTGGAAAGCATTATTAGTGCGACCGTCAGCGCCGAAAGAAACCCAAAACTGCAGCGATTGCTGGAAAAAGAAGACTCTTTGAAAGTCGAACTTTCGTCTATCGGTGAAGTGAAGTCGGCGTTATCTAAATTACAAGATACTTTCGAAAAGCTGGCTGATATGGATAACTTTGGCAAGCGTACAGCCAACATTACTCAACCTAGTGGTGGGGACTTAATTTCAGCAACACCTTCATCCAGTACTTCTACCGGTTCATTTAAGATAGAGGTACAGCAGCTTGCACAGGGAAGTCGCGCCGTATCGGGCGATGGCCTGTTTACTTCTGCTGATGATGTTGTTTCTGCATCAGGTGGCACACTGACCTTTGAAGCTGGGGCTGATAAGTCGTTTACTTTGGATGTCACTGCAGACATGACCTTGTCTGAGCTGCGTGATGCTATCAATGATGCCGATACAAATTTTGGTGTGACTGCCAATATTGTTAATACTGGTATAGTTGGTGTAGGAAGTAAGTTGGTGCTCACGTCGAATATTACTGGCGCTGGTAATGACCTTAAAGTTACAAACGACAATGCCGAGCTGGATAATGTGTCTACCGATGCCAATGGCGGTGGTGCTGGTAGCGGTGGTATGGCCATCGACCCGGCTAATGATGCTGCACAGGATGCCATTATTGTTGTAGATGGTATTACAATCAACAACAGCTCAAATACATTCAAAGATGCAGTAGAAGATTTGACGATTAAGGCGGTGCGCGAGAGTGAGGCAGGGGAAACAGCCAAACTTAACGTAGATGTTGACCGTGAAAGTGTTAACAAGTTAGTGGATGAGTTAATCACTAATTACAACAATTTGATCGGCCAGATTGGTTTGCAAACGCGTATAGGTAAACCGCTCAATGGTGATGCCAGTATGCGCTCATTGAGCGCGCAACTGATTAATACATTAGGGGGAACCCTCACTGATGCAGGCCCATTTGAAACGATATTTGATATGGGGATCGGTGTAAAGAAAGATGGTTATCTGGAAAAATCGTCACTGGTGCGGAGCCTTAATGAAGCTATGGATGAAAACTTCGACGATATTGGCAAGGCTTTTGCAGGTGATAATGGTATCGCAAAGCAGATGGAGTCTTTGCTCGAGGAGTATGTCAAGCCAAAGGGGTTGTTGAAAGAAAGAGAAAACAACCTTAATGAGCAGATAAAAGACATTGATGCAGACAAAATCGACTTAAATGAAAAAATGGGTGAGCTAGAAGCAGGATTGAGGAAAAAGTACGCTGGGTTGGATGTGTTGCTTGCGCAAATGCAACAAACTCAGACTTACTTGGGTTCTCAGCTGGCCAGTCTACCAGGCTTTACCAGTTCTAAATCGTAAATAGAGAGTGTTGCCATGTATAATGCAAAAGTAAGAAATTATCAAAAAGAGGCGCTAAAAACGCGCGTAGCAGGTGCTGATCGCTACGAAATTATTCAAATGCTGATGGCAGGAGCACTAGAAAAAATGGTGCTTGGTAAAGTTGCGATTGAGAAAATGGATTTTGAAGCAAAAGCTGAACATATCTCGAAAGCGTCAGCTATCATCGAGGCCCTACGAGCGTCTTTGGACTTCGAAGTTGGTGGTGAAGTGACAGAAAACCTGTATGCACTGTATAGCTACATGCTGGATCGCCTGGTAGATGCGACCATGAAAAACGATGCATCGATTGTCGATGAGGTGTCGGGTTTGCTTAAAGAAATTAAATCGGCGTGGGATGCCATTCCCGTTGATGTCCGCATGGAAACACTGAATCAGCAGTCCAGCGAGTCAAGCTATGGTTGATATTGATGGCTTGTTTGTAAAGCTAGACGATGCAACAAAAGCCATTGAACAAGAAGAATATGGCAAGGCTCAGGAAGGAGTTGTGGAAATTTCTGAGCTTTTGCATGCTATTGAGCAGCATCAATGGGTTGAGCACCAGGAAAAGATGGTGCGTTTTGAACAAGCCTTTCGCACTGTGCTGACTCAAGTTGCAAGAGCGAAAGAGCAGATCAAGGATCAGTTAGTTACTTTTCGGCGCAACACTGGAAAGTTGAAAGCCTACAGGGCCAACCTTTAGAAAAAATTTGTTTTCTATCATTTAGTTGGCATTTTACTTGCTGGCATGTATGCTAATTTAAGTAAGTAATAGACAGGCTCATAACATGACCTCAGACGTTAACCTCGATCTTCAACAAATGTTGGAGGCTGCAGAAGAGAAGTTGCTCGCGACACAACAGCAAAAAGAGCGTGAGCAAATCTTTGCCGAACAAGCTAATCCCCGTTTCGAACGCAATCTCGCTGCATTTCGTAAATATTACCCAGAAATTGCCAACAGTATAGAGCGCTTTCAGACCCGCGAAGATTTTTGTATCCATGTCACGCAGTCCGGTCACGGTAACTTCTTGCCAAATGGCAAAGATGTGCCCTTGTATGGTGACGATCCCGTTGCTCAGGCAAAAGAGCAAGTCGCACATTATACTGAGCATGCTAACTTTGGCAGGACAGATTACTTTGAGGCAACGCCCTGGCAAAGCACAGACAAACGTGTTCATGTACGTTATATGGTCAAACTGGTTGAAATACTCTCCAGTATCAAGCGCACCGGTGGCAAGCGGCTAGATTCATTACCCGAGGTATTTCCCAGCGCCATAGTGTTTGGCATAGGGCTAGGGTATCACATTACTGAGCTGTTGCAGCGTCATAAATTTGACTATCTTTTTATTTGTGAGCCAGACCTTGAACTCTTTTTTGCCAGTCTATTTTGCATTGACTGGGATGAAATCATTACCACCATTGATGAGCAAGGTGGGTGTTTATTTTTGCATCTGGGTATAGATTATCAGGATTTTTTCAACGAAATTTTTAAAGTCGCTGAAGATATTGGTATTTTCTCTATCATTAACAGCTTTTGTTATCAGCATTATCCGTCTGATGAAATCACCAACCTGATTAAAGCCTTTTTCGATAATTATTATCAGCTTCATCAAGGTTTTGGGTTCTATAATGATGCAATCACCGGTCTTGCACACGCTGTGCTCAATGCGGAGCAGGGCGCGAGCTTCTTATTTCCACGTTTTAAAGGAAAGAAGCTGGCTCAGCAAATTCCGGTATTTGTCGTCGGCAATGGTCCGTCACTAGATGAATCCATTGAACTTCTCAGGGCACACCAGGATGATGCGATTATCATTGCGGGTGGCACCGCGTTTCAAAGTCTGATGAAAGCGGGCATTAAACCCGATTTTCATGTACTGGTAGAACGTACCCAGGCAACCTACGATGTCTTACTGCATATTGAGCCTGAAGAGGGGTATGGAGACACCAATTTATTGGCTGTCGATGTCATGCATCCCGATGTTCCTAAGCTTTATAAATGGACTGGGATCGGCCTTAAAGGGCCCGAAGCGGCTTCGGCATTTTTAACTATGGAAACGCTTAAACGCTATGGACTAAGCGTGACCTCGTTGCCTGCATGTGGTCCTCTGGTTTCAAACACAGCAGCGGCCTATGCCGTATCCATGGGTTTTGAAGATATCTATTTGATTGGTGTTGACAATGGCTATACGCAAAAAGGCAGCACGCACTCTAAACTCAGTATCTACAATGATGAACAGCTGAAATCCAGTTTTAAACCAATGGCTGGTGCAACCATTAAACTGGAGGGTAACTTTGGTGATGATGTGCTGGCAACACCCTTATTGGCGCTATCCAAAGCAATGTTAGACAGACTGGCCCACAGCGCGCCCGGTAGTCGTATTTATAATGTTGGAGAAGGTGCCAAGATCCGTGATGCTATTCCACTGCGTGAAGAGCAAGTTTTAATCGCTAAGTCTTCTTTGGATAAACATCAGACTGTTGAAGCACTTAAGCAAGCACACTTTCAGCCAATCGACTTGCAGGATGCAGAGAAAAGCATGGCAATTGAAGAGTATCAACAGCTGTGTGATTACCTCATTGAAATAGGTGAGCGTCCGTTCGCAACAAGAGAAGAAGCCAATGAGCTGCTTAAAGCACAACAAAGAGTGGTGTATGCTTATCGCAAATCTGTACACCCTCACTTCTTTCACTTGATAAAAGGCACCTTGCTGTATTTCCACTGTCCGTTGATGACTATGATGTACTTTTTTGAAAACGAAAAAGAAACCATGGTGCACTTTAAACGCGGCTTTGCAATCTGGTTAGAGTTCCTCAAAGAAATCAGAGAGGATTTTGCCCTGAACTGGCATACCAAGTGTGATTTCACCTTGCCTAAGTACCGTAACGAAGACAGATAAATGGATACTCTACACCTGATTGGCCGCTCCAGCGGCCTGCTTGACGAAGATATATCGACACATCGCGAATCGCTCAGTAACTTGGTTCGCCAGTCAAGATTTTTAGTACTGGGCGGAGCTGGCACAATTGGTCAGGCGGTTAGCAAAGAAATATTTAAACGCCAGCCGAAGCTGCTACATGTTATTGATATTAGCGAAAACAACTTAGTGGAATTAGTGCGTGATATTCGCTCTTCCTTAGGATATATCGAGGGCGAATTTAAAACCTTCACATTGGATATTGGTTCACTAGAGTTTGCAGCGTTTCTCTCTGCACAGTCAGATTACGATTATGTACTGAATCTCTCTGCATTAAAACATGTACGTAGCGAGAAAGACCCTTTCACCCTCATGAGAATGATAGAGACCAATATCTTTAACTCGCAGAAGACCCATGCGCAGGCCATTCAAAAGAATGCGAAAAAGTATTTCAGCGTCTCTACCGATAAAGCAGCTAATCCAGTGAATATGATGGGGGCGAGTAAGCGGATTATGGAGCTGTTTTTGATGCGTGGCAGCGCGAAACTGCCTGTGTCGATGGCGCGTTTTGCCAATGTGGCTTTCAGTGACGGCTCCTTATTACATGGGTTTGACATGCGACTCAAGAAGCGTCAGCCGATCGTCGCACCTAAAGACATCATGCGTTACTTTATAACGCCGGAAGAATCGGGCCAGTTGTGCTTGTTATCTTGCTTGCTGGGCCACAACCTAGATATCTTTTTCCCAAAACTAAGGGATGAGCTACACCTGCAAACCTTTTCTGATATTGCCCAGCGCTATCTGGCATATTATGACTACGAGCCTTACCAGTGTGACTCAGAGGAGCAAGCTAGAGCGCTGATGTCAGAGTTACCAAAGGCGGGCAAGTGGCCATGCTTATTCAGTGAATCAAATACCTCTGGGGAGAAACCCCAGGAAGAATTTTTCACTGAGCAGGAAACCCTGGACTTAGCGCGCTTCACTAATCTTGGCGTGATAAAGCAACAAGCTTCCTTTGATGAGGCGCAATTAGATGCTTTTGCAACTGCAGTCAGCGATCTGCGACAATCTGGACGATGGACAAAAGCGCAGTTGGTCACATTATTTGAACAATTATTGCCAGAATTTGCCCATCTGGAATTAGGGCGCTCACTGGAAGAGAAAATGTAATGTCGATTTCAAAAGAGCTGATAGCGCACATCCGCGCATACTATGAAACCAATGGTGTGATACCTCTGCATCAACCGACGTTTGACCATTTCGAAAAACACAAGGTAATGCAGACGATTGAATCAAGCTTTGTTTCCAGTGTAGGGCAGTATGTCGATGCGTTTGAGCGGCAGCTTGCAGACTATTGTGGCGCCAGGCAGGCTATTGCGACGGTTAATGGTAGTGCTGCGCTGCATACCGCGCTTTATATGGCAGGTGTGCAACCAGGCGATCTGGTGATTACTCAGGCGCTCACCTTTGTGGCGACCTGTAACGTGATCCACCATCTGCAAGCTTCACCGTTATTTATAGACGTTAATCGTACCAGCCTGGGCTTATGCCCAGAGGCCATGGCAGACTATTTAACCCAGCATGCATTTTTGGATAGCGACGGTCACTGTCGACATCGAAAGACGAAACAGATCATTCGAGCTGTGGTGCCAATGCATACCTTTGGTCACCCCGTTCAGCTTAATGAGCTGGCGGCGCTGTGTGAACAGTGGAACCTGGTACTGGTTGAAGACGCTGCAGAGAGCCTCGGCTCATGGTATAAAGGCCAACATACAGGCACCTTTGGTTGCCTTGCGGCGCTGAGTTTTAATGGCAACAAAATCATCACCACAGGTGGAGGCGGCGCTTTATTGTGTAATAGTGGTGAGCTGGGGAGCCGCGCTAAGCACCTGACGACGACTGCGAAGGTACCTCACCCATATGAGTATTATCACGATGAACCCGGATTCAACTTTCGGATGCCTAACCTCAATGCGGCGTTAGGATGTGCGCAACTTAGCAAGTTGGATGCATTTCTAGCACAAAAAAGAGCATTGGCTGCGCGCTATGAAGCTTTTTTCCATGCGACTGATTATGAGTTTGTTACAGAGCCAAGCTATGCGCGCTCCAATTACTGGCTAAATGCTGTTATTTGTCCGTCCAGTGAAGAAAAAGAGGCTTTATTACGCTCGACCAACGCAGAGAAAGTATTAACTCGGCCAGTATGGCAATTAATGAATCGGTTGCCTATGTATCAAGGTTCATTAAGTGGTCCATTGACGGTGAGTGAGTGGTTGAGCGATCGCCTGGTTAACTTACCGAGCACGCCGGTATTGTAGAGCCGCTGCGTTTGGAAAACGACTGTTTAAGTCAATTGTTATTCACAAGTCTTTGACAGGTATCAAGTTGCTTAAATATGACTTAAATTCTAATGGACTGGTTAAGATCATTACGAAAGGCTGTGAACAGTGATTTAAGGATTGGCTTGTGAAATGCACACCTTTGACATGACTTAGATGTGCTGTATTGCGACGTTAGGTGAACAGATGAAAGATAGTTACGACGATATTGTAGTAGGGGCTGGCATTGCCGGTATTGTGGCGGGTCTGGTAAAAGCGCAGCATGGGCGTAAGGTACTGCTAGTCGACAATGCGACTGAGGCTGGTGGCCTGATGCGCTCGTTCCAAACCCCACAAGGGCATACATTTGACTATGGCACCCACTTATTGTGTGAATTGGGTGATGAAGCGCTGGACGACTTACTGTTTGCAGAAGTAAGAGACGGCGCGTGGATAGAATTTGATGGACTCCAGTGCGGACATTTTGTGCATGGTCAGCTAGGGGAGATATCTCCTGTTGTCGATGCCGCAGTGTTACCAGAAGCCGATTATTTTCGGGGCCTTTATGAACTAACTGAAGCCACAGCGTCGTGCAAAGCGCACTATGCCAGCCTAGCTGAGCAGTTGCATTGCCAGTTTGGCAAAACAATCAGTGAACAACTCATGATCCCCGCTGCAGAAAAGCTATTCTTCCAGTGCGCCAGTCATTTGACCGCTGATTCACATCTGTTATTCGGGCTGGCGCGAGTGCAGGGGTACAGTGCGCAAGCAGTACGAATGCTGAAACAGTTACCCTTGCTGGATGAGGTATTGGCATTTCGTTCTTTTCACGAGGGCAAAACGGGCCAGGCGCGGTTTTACCCCGAGTCAGGCGGAGTTGGTGCCTGGGTTGATATTCTGTTGGATAAGTTTGTTTCTATGGGTGGTACTTTGTCTTTGGGAACTCAGATCTCAGACATTGAGTATCAGGAAGGGAAGATCTCCGCTTTGACCATTGGCGATCAACGTGTTGCCACACAGCTCGTGACCTGGACTGTCCCCTTGTTTAGTTTACTCAAGTTGCTACCTGTCACACTAAGCAAACCGGCCGAACCATTATTGTTTTTAGACTCTTATCTGATCCACCTGATAGTTGACCACCCTCCATCGACGGCAATGCATTATTATTGCAATTATGATCCGCAATATAGTCATTTCAGGACGACGCTGTATTCAAATATGCAGGGTCATGGAGATGCTAATGGCTTCAGGGCAACGGTTGAGTTGTTCAGAGCTGCGGGCTCGTCTCAGTCGGCACCGGATGAACAGGCGATCTTAGATGAACTTAAGGCCTGCGGCGTTTTTCCATCGGATAGCAAATTACGTTTTGCCACCTCAGATTTTATTCCAAACAGCTTTCCTGTCCCGACACATGCATTCCGTGCGCTGCAAAAAGAGCAACTGGAGACAGTCAAGGCGACGGTGAGCAACATTCAGCTTTTTGGGAAAGCGCGTGGCGACATCTTTTTTATGAACGACGTGATCCTGGATGTTTATAAGCATGCCCAGAGATAAAGACAAGATGCTGTCAGGCGTGAATAGTCGCGGTTTGCTTAATTCACGCCTGATTCGGTTTGCATTTTTTTGGTCTTAGCGCAAATCTGTTAGAATAGATAAATAATTAAAAAAATTGGATTTATGTAAGCCATGACAATTAAGCCGCCAACGCAGCTTCCGACAATCATGCTGATCACCAGCTCCCGAGCCGAGTTTGGCGTACTTTACTGGTTGATAAAAGCGTTACACACATCTGAACACTTCAATTTTGAGTTGGTTGTAACGGGTAATCACCTGGTGCCCGAGCAGGGTTATACGCTCAACGAAATCGAAGGTGAGGCAATCGAAATCACTGAGTGTGTCGATATTATGCTTGCCGGCAGCAGTCGCTGTGCGAAGGCAAAATCATCGGCCCTGGGTATGATGAGCTTTGCAGATGTGTTTGCGCGTCGCGAACCGGATTTGGTAATGGTCATGGGTGACCGATATGAACTACTGGGCATAGTGTCGGCAGCTGCGCTGATGTCTATTCCCGTGTCTCACTTCTCAGGTGGAGAAATCACCGAAGGGGTTATTGATGACACTGTTCGCCATACCCTGACCAAGATGTCGCAACTGCACTTTGTTTCTAACGAATCGCACCGCAACCGGGTGATCCAGTTAGGCGAGCCGCCCTCAACGGTGTTTAATGTTGGTGAGCCAGGGTTAGAAAATATACGCCGTTGCAGTACTTTGTCACAAACAGAGCTGGCAGAAAGCCTTGGTTTTTCATTAGACAGCCCCTTTATCCTCTTTACTTTTCACCCGGTGCCTAAAGATGGAGCGCTGACAGGTAAACAGCAATTGACCGAGGTCTTATCTGCGCTTGATGCGCTGATGGCGACTTACAAGGTCATCATTACATTTCCAAACAATGATGAGGCCGGAGAAGCCTTTATTCCTTTGCTCAGTGCGTTCAGGCAACAACATAGCGAGCGCGTATGTTTAATTGCATCACTAGGGTTTAAACGTTATCTGTCAGCACTTAAACATTGTGCGATGGTGTTCGGAAATTCTTCAAGTGGACTGATAGAGGCGCCATCGTTTGGTAAGCCCACCATCAATATTGGTAACCGGCAAGCGGGCCGCACACGCGGTGTTAATGTTATTGACGTTGAGGTCGATAAAAAAGCCATACTGAATGCAGTAGATAAGGCATCAGATGCACAGTTTCTGACGCATCTGAGCCGTGAGATGAACCCTTATGGTGATGGTCACACGGTCGATAAAGTCCTTGAAGTATTGAAAAAAGTACAATGGCCGATTAACTGCCGAAAAAAATTTTATGATATAGGTGCATAATGCAATACGAATCCGTTTTTATCATCGCTGAGGTGGGCGTTAATCACAATGGCAGCCTCGAATTAGCAAAAAAGCTGATCGACGTGGCTGTTGAAACCGGCGCTGATGCTGTCAAATTCCAGACTTTTATTACCGAAGAAGAGTTGGTGAAAAGCACGCCCAAAGCGGCTTATCAGCAACAAACCACATGTGCTGAAGAAACGCAGTTCGAGATGGTTAAAAAGCTTGAGCTGAATAAACAGCAGCACATTGAACTGATCCAGTATTGCCAACAGCACGATATTGAGTTTATGTCATCTCCGTTTGACTTAATCAGCGTCAATTTATTGAATGAGTTGGATGTGAAGCGGATCAAGATCCCTTCGGGAGAGATCACCAATGTTCCATTCCTCAGAGCAATAGCCGCTCTAAACAAGCCAGTCATTCTATCTACTGGAATGGCCTACCTGGCAGAGGTTGAATTTGCGCTCTCTCATCTTAAAGCTGGTGGACTGGATGAGCAGCAGATTGCGATACTGCATTGTACGTCCGAATACCCGGCTGCAATGGAGCTAGTGAACCTCAATGCAATGACAACATTAAAGCAACAGTTTGGTCTGCCTGTGGGGTATTCAGATCATACGCTTGGCGCTGAAGTCGCGCTGGCCAGTGTGGCACTGGGGGGAAAGATCATTGAAAAACACATCACCTTAGATAACTCCATGCCCGGACCGGATCATGCGGCATCATCTGAGCCTGCACAGTTTAAAGAAATGGTCAGGCAAATCCGAAACGTTGAGGTGGCACTTGGCAGCGACATAAAACAGCCGACGGCACCAGAGCTGGCGACAAAGGGTGTGGTGAGAAAAAAAATCGTCGCGAGACATAGTATTCGACAAGGTGAGCAACTAACTGCTGAAAACCTAACAACTAAACGCTCGCCAAAGGGGGTGGGGGCAGAGCATTGGTTTGAGGTAATAGGCGGTATTGCAAGCCAGGATTATGATCCTGATATGCCGGTCGAGATCGGCTCAGATACCCTGAGCTGAGCCGCTGCCGTCATGTTTGTTGACTTAAGTTCCGCACAAGCCTGGTTTGATACGCTAGGCCAGGATAAGCAATACCCAACCGCCTCACCCGAGTATATTCAGTTAGAGGCAATGCAATCCAGCGCTCGTAGGGCGGTGTTTTACTTATGTGTAGAACAGGCTGAGTTTTACTATCTGGCAGGGTATCTTACACACACTGAGCAAGGCTTGATTGACTTTGAAACGCCACGGGGATATGGCGGTGTGATCACCAATGTTACGGATCCTAAAAAACTGGCTCACTTGGGCCAGGCGTGCACCAGTGACTTTGCGAAGCGAGGCGTATTATGTGGCTTTATTCGCACAATTCCAGCATTGCAAAATCATTGTCAGATGCCGGGAGACAGTTGGTTTGACAGGCGCACAGTGGCGATTGATTTAGCCGTACCAGATCTGTTGGACAGCTATCAGACCAGAGCAAGAACGGCTATCCGTAAGTCACGCAAGGAGTATGTTTGTGTCAAACAAGCTACGTCTTTGCAGGAGTGGTTAGCGTTTTTTGAACTGTACCAAAGGCGTATGTCGGAGCTAAATGCCACACAGGAGTATTTGTATGACAGTGATTACTTTACAGCCTTGTCAGATTCAGCGCTGGCGACACTGTATTTGGCATACCGGGATGGCCAGGTGCTGGCGGGATGTATTGTATTACAGGCTGGATCTTTTGCGGAATATCACTTATCGGCATCCACAAAAGATGGTATGAAATATGCATGTACTCAGGCATGTGTTCATTTTGCGGCACAAGCCTGTCAGACGCGCGGGGTTAAGCTGATGCACTTGGGTGGTGGTCTGAGTAATGATGAAAAAGATCCCCTGTTCTTTTTTAAAGCGGGTTTTTCTGAACTTCATCTGGACTTCAACATCAGTCGATGGATCTTTGACTCTGCTGCATATGAAGCGCTGAGGGCACAGTATCAAGCTGCGGGAAAACTCGCTGACAGAGTAATATTTTATAGGTGAATGGCTATGGCATGGGATGATGTATGGGAACGCGTTTTTACTTCACAAGAATGGGGTAAGTACCCCGGAGAAGATGTGATCCGCTTTATTGCGAGAAATTTCTACCAGCTTGAAGATAGGCGGTCGGTTAAAATTTTGGAAATCGGCAGTGGGCCTGGTGCAAACTTATGGTTTCTGGCACGCGAAGGGTTTGATGTTTATGCAATTGAAGGCTCCCCCTCGGGTGTTGAGCAGGCCAAGGCACGCCTTGATAAGGAGCTACCAGGCTGGCGTGGTGAAGTTTTGTGTGGTGACTTTAGCTCGTTGCCATACGATAGCGAGACCTTTGATGCGGTAATTGATGTTGAGGCGGTGACCTGCAACCCATTTGCTGAGTCAGTGGCGATATATAAAGAAGTACACCGAGTGCTAAAGCCCGGTGGAAAGCTGTATTCAAGAACATTTGCTAAAGGCACGCTCGGCGATGAAACCGGCGAGAAGACAAGTCATAACTGTTACCTGACGGATACCGGGCCGATGGCAGGCAAAGGGCCCACTCGGTTTACGGCTGATGACGAAATCGCGCAGTTATTAGCGCCGTTCTCCAGTTTCAGTTTCGGCGAATTGGCCCGCAGTGAAGATCAAGTGTTAATTACCAAAGAATGGTGTATGACTGCGGTTAAATAAAGAGGTACCCATTATGAACGAACCCTGGACCGATTCGCTGCTACCGTTGCCGGCAACGATGCAAGATGCAATCACAACGCTTAATGAGTCGTCAATCAAACTCGTCTGCTTGACCAATGCACAGGCGCAGCTGGTAGGAGTGATCACGGACGGGGACATTCGCCGCGCTATCGTGGCGGGTAAGGAATTGAGTACACCCGTGACGGACTTTATGTGTACCACTCCGGTTACTTTTAGTCCACAAGACAGCCGCATCGCCCGCAAAAAAGCCTTTGAACATCACAAATTGCTTTATATCCCGGTTTTGGATGCGGAAAATAAAGTCATCAATATTGAGGTCTCTCAGTCGTTATCTGTGTTGACACAAAGTAACACGGTATTTCTGATGGCGGGTGGTTATGGCACCCGGCTAAGGCCCTTAACGGAAGAGTGTCCCAAGCCATTACTTAAGGTAGGGACAAAACCTATTCTGGAAACTATCATAGAGAGTTTTGTGAATTACGGGTTTCAGGAGTTTAAGGTCTCGGTGCATTACCTTGCAGAGCAAATAAAAGACTACTTTAAGGATGGTAGCCAGTTTGGGGTAGATATTGGCTATGTAGAAGAGTCTAAACCGCTGGGAACAGCAGGTGCATTGAGCTTGATACCTGCGCAGACCGATCCTTTGATTCTAATGAACGGTGACTTACTGACCAAAGTCGATTTTAAGGAGCTTCTGGCTTATCATCTTAGCGAGCAAGCACAGATTACTATGTGCGTGCGGGAATATGAATATCAGGTTCCCTATGGTGTGATCAATGCGCAAGATAATCAGGTAAAAGAGATTGTCGAAAAACCCATCGAGAAATATTTTGTCAATGCAGGGATCTACGTCATTTCGCCCGAGGTCGTCAATGCACTGGCCAAAGGCAGTCACAAAGATATGCCTGACCTCATCAATGAATGCCTCGCGAAACAAGAGAAAGTCGCGATGTTCCCAATTCATGAATACTGGCTCGATATTGGACGAATGGCTGATTTCGAGCGAGCTCAGATTGACTTTTTACATAACTTCTAGGCGTTATTTTGAAGGTACTCGTTTCTGGATATGGCAATATTGCAAAGCGACATATCAATAACTTAATATTGCTGGCCGACATCACACACTTAGTTGTGGTGCGTCGTTCAGCCGCACAACTGGACGAGCAGTACAGTTTTCCCGTGACAGTATATAGCGCTCTGGATGAGGCGCTGTCTGCTCATACGTTTGATATTGCATTTATCTGCTCTCCGGCACCGCAGCATGCCCCTCAGGCTTTGCGGTTATTTGAACTTGGTATCCCCTGTTTTTTGGAAAAGCCGCTCTGTCAGACGCAGCAGCAGGCGCAAGCTTTATTGGCGCAGCATAAGCATCACCCTGTCCCAGTCATGCTGGGATATGATCTGCGCTTTACTCAGGGGTATGCACAGCTAAAAAGCTTACTTCAGCAGCTTAATTTGGGCACAATCTGGCGTATTTCTGCCGGTGTCGGTCAGTATCTGCCCGACTGGCGACCGGGAAAACCCTACCAATCTTGCGTATCGGCACGCAAGTCCCTGGGTGGCGGCGTGCTCAGAGAGCTTAGCCACGAATTAGATTACCTGATTGGCTTGTTCGGGATTAAGCTCAATAAGGTCGGTGTATTGAAAACGGTTCATCCGAGTCTGGAGATGGACTGTGAGAATGAGGTTCAGATCCTGGCCACGGCGACGATTGATGGCCAGCAGGAACAAGTCAGTACCCATGTCAGCCTGGATATGTTGTCAAGAAAAGCGTTCAGGACACTGAAAGTGAGTGGTACCGAAGGGGAACTGGTGTGGGATGCTATCGCACAAACGCTCCTTATTCATAACGGGGTTGAGGAGCGTATTGTGGGGGTATTCGAAGAGGGCAATCAGCCCTACATCAGAATGATGCAAGTATTTCTCGATAAAATTGCACACTGGCAATGCGATGATGCAGAGCTCCGTCAGGGGATTGCAGTGCAGTCAATGATCGAGCAGATCGAGCAGGAGGACTTACAAATTCATGGCTAAGATTTTTGCAGTTACATTCGCGCGAGCGGGATCCAAAGGCATTATTAAAAAAAATATTAAGCCATTAAATGGAAAACCCTTACTTGCTTATAGCATTGAATTGGCACACCAGCTTTCACAGGTCGAGGGCGTATATGTGTCAACGGACGGTGATGACATCGCACAGGTTGCCACTACTAATGGGGCTCAGGTGATCACGCGCCCTGAAGCGCTTGCCAGCGATCAGGCCAATGAGTGGCTTGCCTGGCAGCATGCTGTGGAGTATCTGCAGGCCCATTGCAACATGCAAGATGATGACTTGTTTCTGAGTTTACCGTGCACTGCACCGCTGCGTGCCCGCGAGGATATCGAACGATTGGTAAGCCAGTTTCATGAATCGACTTGCGATTTGGCACTGTGTGTGACTGAGTCAGCAAGAAACCCTTATTTTAATATGGTGCGCCTTGATGATGACGGACTGACATCACTGGTGTGCGATGCAGGCCAGTTCCATCGCAGACAGGACGTGCCCTCAGTATATGACGTGACAACGGTCGGTTATTTGACGACGGCACGGTTTGTTTTAACAGCAACTGGGGTGTTATCAGGCAGTACATTAGGTGTGGTAATACCCAGATCGCATAGCATTGATATTGACGATCAACTTGATTTTGAATTTGCTGAACTATTAATAAAAAAATGGGAGCAAGCATGAGGACGATTGCGCAGCTGCAGGATATGCAGCACACCTGGACACTCATTACCGGCGGAGCAGGTCATGTTGGCAGAACGGCGGCTGAAACGATTCTGGAACTGGGGGGCAAGGTGATCTTGGCAGATCGCCACTCTGAGGCCCTGAATGCGGCAATAGAAGGGCAGTTCAAAGATGCTTATGCACAAAAGCGGATTGCCATCATGAGCGTAGATTTGGCTCAGAGCAGCGACATCAGTGAGATGATGCGTGAAGTAGGGACTATTACAGGAGGCACGCTGAATTGTTTGATCAACAACGCAGCGTTTGTTGGTACAGATAATCTCACCGGCTGGTGCGTGCCTTTTGCGCAGCAATCTTTGGAAACTTTTAAGGCATGTATTGATGTTAACCTAACGGCCCCATTCCAGATCAGCCAGCAAGCGTGTCAGCTGATGGCGAGGTCGGAACATATGGTAAAGACCATCATTAATATTTCTTCGATATACGGCGTTGTCGGACCGCAAATGGACCTCTATGCCGGCACTGATATGGGTAATCCTGCAGCTTATGCCGTCAGTAAAGCGGGCCTAATGCAGCTTACCCGCTGGATGGCACCTGTTGTGGCGCCTCAGATCCGGGTTAACACCCTTTTACTGGGTGGTATTGAAAGAGGTCAGCCCGAATCGTTTAGCAAAAAATATAATAGTAAGGTACCGCTTGACCGGATGGCGACAGAAGAAGACGTAAAAGGTGCCATTGCCTACCTTGCCAGCCAGCTGTCTAACTATATGACAGGACAAACATTAAGCCTGGATGGAGGCTGGACAGCCGTATAGCACTCAGTATCAAGCCAAACTCACTGAGTTGCTCCCCGGCACAGGAGCTTTACACTATGTGCAGTTGGTGGTCGAAAATCAACCGCCAACTGCGTTATAAAGCCTTTAAGATTTGTGCGTATCATCATATACTGACACAGGTATGATACGAGCGGGAGTGTGCTAGTATGAAAATCGGAGCAACAAATTTTCCATCTACAACGCAAACTGAGTCAGTTTCGAATAAACTAAATAACCAGCTTGCGAGTGGTAAACGAGTCACATCGGCGACAGATGACGCCGTCGCGCTGCAAATTATTAATCGTCTGACATCACAGCAGGAAGGTTATAACCAGTCTATTCGTAATGCCTACGATGGTATCTCATTCTCTCAAACGACCGATTCTGCGCTATCTGGTGTTAACGATGCGGTATCGCGGATCCGGGAACTCTCTATCCAGGCGGGTAATGGCGCACTGACAGATTCAGACAGACAAGCCTTGCAGGACGAAGTCTCTCAGCTTCAGTCGCAGATCACCGACACTTTTGAAAACACCACCTTTGGTGGTACACAATTATTCGATGGGGAGTCACGCAGCTTTCAAATTGGCCCTGATGCCAACACTACTCAATCACTTGAGCAAACCGATGGCAGTTTTGCTAATGTAATTCTGAGTGTAGATATCTCTACTCAAGCAGGGGCTCAAGCTGCTATTACTGCTGCGGATGATGTATCAGAAAGTCTTAATAGTCAGCGAGCTGAATTTGGTGCATTTGAGAATACCTTAAGCAGCACTATACGTAGCCTTGGCACACAGCAATCAAACATCGCAGAAAGTCAAAGTCGTATTCAAGATACGGATTATGCTCAGGCAGCATCGCAACAAATTGCCAATGATATCTTGTCTCAAGCATCGATTGCTTTACGCGGGCAAGCTAATCAATCAGCATCTTCAGTTTTAGGTCTTCTCTAACTCTTTGATGTGTATATCAATACAAAAGTATTGATATACCTCATACTGAGTGGCATTTTTTTGGCGATAGAGTCAAAAACTTGCCACTTAGGTATTGCATCCCTGACACACTCCCTTACAATCTTTTATTAAGTCACATTGATAGAAGCATTGGACTCCTTAAATGGTTTTAATCTTAGATAACAATAATAATCGCGCGAATGGTTTATCAGCTGCTCTTAACTTTGTAGGGCAACCTGCGCAAATGGTTTCTGAAAGTGATTTTCAGAAAGAGATGTCTAAGACTAAAGATGCCATAGTCGTCCTTGGTGCGCTTGCAGAGCTTGATCACGAACAAGTCATTAAAGCCTCTCCTGCGACTCCATTTTTGTTAATAGGCGAAACGCTCAAACCACTTTTAGATCTCGCTAACGTCATTGGTTTAATCTCAGAGCCCTTTATTCATGATGTAACCATGCAATTATTGCATGATGCTCAGCAATACCTTCGAATGCTACCAAATAAAGCTGATGCCACAGCGGGCAAGAGTTTCGATGGTTTAGTGGGTGAAACTGAAGCGGTTAAGCAAGTTCGTTTTTTAATTTCACAAGTTGCGAAAACTGATGCCAATGTATTGATTTTAGGTGAATCAGGCACAGGTAAAGAAGTCGTTGCACGAAATGTTCACCTTTTATCTAAAAGAAGCTCAGGGCCATTTGTGCCGGTTAACTGTGGTGCTATTCCTGGTGACTTATTAGAGAGCGAATTATTTGGTCATGAAAAGGGGGCTTTCACAGGGGCGATTTCTGCACGAAAAGGCCGTTTTGAACTCGCTCAAGGCGGCACCTTATTCCTAGACGAAATTGGTGATATGCCATTGCAAATGCAGGTGAAGCTGCTTCGAGTGTTACAAGAGCGCAGTTATGAGCGAGTGGGGGGCACAAAAGCAATTCAAGCAGATGTTCGAATCATAGCAGCGACTCACAGAAATTTAGAGATCATGATAGAAGACGGTAAGTTTCGTGAAGATTTATTTTACCGTTTAAATGTTTTCCCAATCGAAAACCCTTCTTTGCATGAGCGCGCAGATGATATTCCACTGCTATTAAATGAGCTTATGCGCCGCGTGCATGAGCAAAGTGGTAGCACAGCTAAATTTACAGAGCGTGCAATTGAGAGTCTCAAAGCCCACCCTTGGCCTGGCAACATTCGAGAGTTGGCTAACCTTGTTGAACGTATGGTGATTATGTTCCCTGAAAAGGTGGTCGACGTCACTGATTTGCCGACTAAGTATCGACATATTGAAGTTGAAGCGTTTGAACCTGAGTACCCTGAAGAACTACTTGAAAAAGATGCGTTTAACGAGCTATTTAGTAGTGGCTTTAGCGACTATGAGGAAGAGTCGGTTGAATTTGATTCTGGGTTCGATGACTCTGCAAATCAGTTTGGTCTGTTGCCAGATGAAGGCATTGAACTAAAAGAGTACTTGGCTGAATTAGAAGTGAGTTTAATTACGCAAGCTTTAGAGCGAAATGACTATGTAGTGGCTCGAGCGGCCGAAATACTGGGTGTACGTCGTACAACACTGGTAGAAAAAATGAAAAAGTATAATTTGAATAAAGACTAAAAAATGAAAATTAGAGCAGGGTTTAAATTTATATGCGTCTTGCTCTTTATTATTACTGCAATAGCAACTTTATTTTTGATGGTGCTTAGATTCAATTTAGACGCACTTATTCAACCCCCAATTGATTTCCTTAAACCAACGCAAAGTGTTTTTTATCGTTATAAGTCAGCAGAATTAGATGAGTTGACACTGCGCCGATATGTTAAAGATAAACAATCTTGTGTGATTTTCTTTCCGGGTCGCTCAGGGGCAGTTGCAAGCTATGAAAAATCTCTTTTCCCCTTATTTACAGAATCCGGACTACAAGTTTTTGCTCTTTCTTATCCAGGTCAGGATGGAAATTTAGGCAAATTAAAATTAGCTGTTTTATTAGAGCAAGTTGAGTATGCATTAGAGCATATTAGTCATTTTTGCTCGAAGAATACGACGGTGTTTGTTGGTCGATCTTTGGGGGCTACAGTGGCTGTTTTAGCTGCACAAAGGTGGCAACCCAAAGGCGTTTTGCTTGAAGGCGTTTCAGTAGATTTAGCTTCAGTGATTAGTGCAAAAGTAACAGTGCATAAGACCTTTCAAAACTTAATTTATTCATTTATAAAATACATCTTGCAGAATAACTTTGAAATTAACCGACCTCTACTGGACTATCTTAGCAAAGGTGGGAAAGGGAGCATCTTTCATGGTGAGCTGGATAGTGTGACACCTTTCTCTTCTTTGAAAAGCAGATTAATTCAGCACTCGAACTTAAAACTGTTCGTTGTAGAAGGTGCAAACCACAGTAATACTTATTTAAAAGCAAGACCTCATTACATAGAAATTTTAAAACAGTCAGTAAATTAATTATTTTTTACGTAACCTTTTACACGTGAGCTGCGTCTTGTAATAAACACAGATTTTGAGATGTGATGAATTCAACAGAATTAACTTTAAAAGTCTTGGATGCTCAAAGCGGGTGTAAAAAGTCGTTTGCTTATATTTGTGAGAATTATTACAAACCAAGCTTTCGTTTTGCAATGAAGCTCAGTAAGCACCCAGATCTTGCGAAAGACATTACACAAGAAGCTTGGACGACGGTCGCGAAAGATATTAAGTCTTTAAAAGAACCGAGTGTATTTAAGGCATGGCTGTTTAGGATTATTTATCGCCGTTTTATTGATACGCAGCGCAAACATAAGCTTCAATCACTCGAAGATAGTGCAGTCCCAGAGCCTTATCAAGAAGAGGAAAATGAAGAGTTAGATATCAGCAGGTATATCAACCAATTGCCTGAGAATGAAAGATATACCCTGTACTTATTCTATTTTGAGCAAATGAGTTTAAGTGAGATAGCTGTAGTCAGTAATGTGGCAGTAGGAACGGTTAAGTCTCGTCTATTTAGAGCGCGCGCACAGCTGTCGATTTGGTTAAATGAAGACGAGGTGAGGAAATAGAGATGAAATTAGGTGATAAAATTAAAGCAAGTTTAAATGCTGAACAGCAGCAGTTAGACAAAGTGATCAGTACAGATGATGGACTATTTGAGCGTATCACAGGAGTTTATCAGGGCAGCATGCGTTGGTGGGTGATGTTAAGTTCTGTAATAGCGCTGTTTTTAACGGCTGGATTTATTTATGCTGGTTTCCAATTCTATATAGCTGACAATGTCTCAGATCAGGTATTTTGGGCAGTCTGGTTTGTTGTTGGATTGATGATACAGGTTGCAATTAAACTCTGGATCTTTATGGAAATGAATCGAGTTGCCCAACTAAAAGAGCTTAAGCGGACAGAGCTGGTAATTTTACAAGCGATTAAAAGGAGTGCCTAAGCTTAATATCAATTCTCAAATAAAGCGCTTGATTAAGAGGGGGATATAATTGGCCTTTTCAAGTTGAGTTTGAATTTGCTTAATCAAACTCAATTAGTTGATAAGAATCAATGACCTCTTGCTTTCGAAAGCAGGCGTTATCGTGATCGTTGACCATGCCACAAGCTTGCATATGCGCGTATACCGTGGTTGGGCCTAAAAATTTAAATCCGCGTTTTTTTAAATCTTTGGCAAACTTTTCACTGATCTCGCTGGTGGCTGGGTAATTGTCCCGGCTATGTATTTGATTCACTATGGGTGTATTGTTAACAAACTGCCATTGGTATTTCGCGAAGCTGCCAAACTCTTGCTGTATCTTTATAAATGCCTTGGCATTATTGATTGTTGCTGCAATTTTTAATTTATTGCGAACAATGCTTGGCTCAGTCATTAAACGTTCGATATCTTCATCTTTCATGGCTGCAACTTTATTGACATCGAAATTTTTGAAAGCAGCTCTGTAGCCGTCGCGCTTTTTCAAAATAGTGTACCAACTCAGTCCTGCTTGTGCAGATTCAAGGGTGATAAACTCGAATAGCTTTTGGTCGTCAAATACTGGGATGCCCCATTCTTCATCGTGATAAGCAACGTAATCTGGTTTTGTTTCGTCTAGCCAAAGGCAGCGTGTGCACATTTTTTGTATCCCTGTTGATTGATACCAATCATCAAAATAGATCACTTAATTAAGAGGTTTGTTACGAGTATAAAAAGAGTATATATAAAGCTGTATAAAAAAACAGTGTCAAAAATGTAACACTTAATAAATTGAGTTTAAATGCCAGGTTAATCATTGAAAGTAAATGGTTTTTAATTTTGGCATATAACCTGCTTTATTCGGTTAGTTTAAAGTTTTGAGATTAACGTTATGGCACTAGCACAATTAGCCCAGACATCACATTTATCTCCAGTAACGCCTCTAAGTCGTCGACCTGATTTAGAGTTCAACCCATGTTTACTGCAGGAGGCTTATGTGGGGGAATTAAGCGACTTACGTCAACAAGCAAGTTGGTTAAGTCACCTAGTTGATACTATGCCTGCTGGCGTTGTGGTACTCGATGGTCAGGGTATGATTGCCAAAGCAAATCAAATTGCCATTGACATGTTGGGTGAGCCGCTTGAAGGTGAAAAATGGTTTAATATCATTCAGCGCTCTTTTAGCCCACAACAAGATGATGGGCACGAAGTATCATTGCGAGATGGTCGTTTGATCAAGCTTGATATTACTGCACTTGCACCAGAGCCGGGTCAATTAATTTTAATGACCGACCTAACAGAGACTCGTCGTTTACAGAAACGTATGGCACACATGCAGCGTTTGAGCTCTCTAGGTAAAATGGTTGCATCGTTAGCGCACCAAGTTAGAACGCCACTTTCGGCAGCTATGCTGTATGCAGCCAATTTAGGTAGTAATAAAGTGCCTGAAGCATCCCGTTCACGTTTTCATGAAAAGCTGATATCTAGATTGAAAGATCTCGAATCGCAAGTGAATGATATGTTGTTGTTTGCAAAAAGTGGTGAGCAGCAAGTGATCGAAAAGGTGTCTATGCAGCAACTGCTTAGTGAAGTGAAAGCAGGTGCAGATGCCATGGTGGCGATGAATAGCAGTGAGCTTGCTGTGAATTTGCCTGAACCAGACATTGAAATTCTTGGCAATAAAACAGCGCTTGCCAGTGCCATCCAAAACTTAATTCACAACAGTATTCAAGTGATTGGCAAACATGCCCACATTACATTAAACGCAGCGCGTGATGAAGAGTCAGATAGAGTCAGAATTTCAGTGTCTGACAATGGCCCTGGTGTTGATTTAGCGCTGTCAGAAAAAATATTTGAACCTTTCTTTACCACAAAAAGCCAAGGCACAGGCCTAGGTTTAGCGGTTGTTAGCTCAGTAGCTAACTCACACAAAGGTAAAGTAGAAGTCACCAATAATGAGCAAGGCGGTGCGTGTTTTAGTTTATTACTGCCGATTTCATTTAGTACAGAGCAATTGGAGGTTGTATGAGTCATTCAATTTTAGTCGTTGAAGATGATGCAGGGTTAAGAGAAGCATTAATCGATACACTTCAACTTTCAGGTTTTGATACGGTTGAGGCGAGCTCTGCCGAAGAAGCGGTGATGCTTTTGAAAAAGCAAACCTTCTCTATTGTGGTCAGCGATGTGCAAATGGGCGCAATGAGTGGTTTGGATTTACTCAAAACCATTAAGCTTAATTACCCAGATTTGCCTGTGCTGATGATGACGGCTTATGCAACTATTGACGATGCAGTAGAGTCCATGCGTTTAGGTGCCATTGATTACATGGCAAAACCGTTCGCGCCAGAAGTACTTCTGAATATGGTTAGTCGCTATATGCCGGCAAAAGAAAAAGAAACAGAGGGCCCTGTGGTCGCTGATCCACAAAGTCTTCAATTACTTGAACTTGCCAATAAAGTCGCGAAATCTGATGCTAGCGTTATGGTGCTAGGGCCAAGTGGTTCGGGTAAAGAAGTATTAGCGCGATTCATTCATGATAAATCAGAGCGTAAAGATGAGGCCTTTGTCGCCATCAATTGTGCGGCTATTCCTGAAAATATGCTCGAAGCTACTTTGTTTGGGTATGAAAAGGGGGCATTCACAGGTGCTATTCAAGCGTGTCCGGGTAAATTCGAACAAGCTCAAAAAGGCACTATTTTGTTAGATGAAATTACCGAAATGGATTTAGGCTTGCAAGCCAAACTCCTTCGCGTGTTGCAAGAGCGAGAAGTAGAGCGTTTGGGTGGTAGAAAAACCATCGACTTAGATGTCAGAGTTTTGGCGACCAGTAACCGTGATCTTAAAGAGGCGGTGGCTGAAGGCAAGTTTAGAGAAGATTTATATTACCGCTTGAATGTTTTTCCTCTGATGTGGCTACCACTGAATGAGCGTCCGGGTGATATTGTAGTGTTAGCTGAGCATTTGTTAGCAAGGCATACCAGCAAAGCAGGTAAGCCAGCAGTGCAATTAAGCGATAGCGCAAAGCAAAAGTTATTATCACATTCTTGGCCTGGTAATGTTCGCGAGCTTGATAATGTGGTTCAACGTGCTTTGATCTTGCAGCAGGGCGATATTGTACATGGTGAAGATATTTTTATCGAAAACTATCAACCAAGCTTAGTAACTACAATAATAACGAATACGGAAGTGTCGCCACAAATCAATGTGGAGCAACAGGCGGGATATGATGAGCCTGTAATCAGTGACACTGAAAATTATGATGCTTCAAATTATAAAGCGACATTGCAAGATAAAGAGCATCAAATTATCTTAGATACGCTTCATAAGTGTAATGGTAAGCGAAAAGATGTTGCTGAAGTTCTTGGCATGAGCCCAAGAACCTTACGTTATAAACTCGCTAAAATGCGTGATATGGGGATCCCCTTACCTGCATAATTTTTCTACTCTAAAAGAGGCCAAAATCTTGGCCTCTTTTTAATACTAATCCTTAAAATAACTCACTTAATTAAGAGCATTGGTATTATTGTCAAAAAATCGACTCACATAAAAAATCTTAAAACACTGAAAATAAAGGTTTAATTTGTGGCACGCTTTGTGCTTTTACAGGTTATATGTTTTTATTGGAGTGGGTGTTATGAAAATCCAACCAAACTCTCTTTATCAAGAAATGCAGTCTCTTGCAGTAGAGGCAACGAGAAATACCATTAAAACCAATGAAGTTGCAGTACAAAAAACCGCAGCGACTTCTTCTGCGCAATTTGGCGATTTGCTATCTGACGCAATCAATACGGTAAATGGTTTACAAAAAGATGCTAAATCAAAAGCAACGGCGCTAGAGATGGGTGATAGAAGTGTTTCACTTGCAGAAGTCATGATAGCATCACAAAAATCATCAGTGGCTTTCGAAGCAACGGTACAAGTTAGAAATAAACTTGTAGAATCTTATAAAGAAATCATGAATATGCCAGTTTAATCTGGGTAGTGGAGTAGCACCGTGGCAACGAATCAATCAACCGATCTGACTTTAACCGATGGCACTGCTGGCGCTGGCTCTGAAGAGCAGCAAGAGCAAAAGTCGGGATATTTAAGCGCATTAAGTGGCGTTGATATGCTTCGCCAGGTGACTATTATTATTGCTTTAGCTATTTGTTTGGCCATTGCAATCGCGATTATCATTTGGGCGCGCCAACCTGATATGCGCCCACTGGGCCAGTATCCAACCGAAGAGCTAGTGCAAACTCTAGATTTTCTTGATGCGCAGAAAATTGAATATGAGCTTGACGGCAACACTATTATGGTTGCAGAAACCGATTACCAAACCATAAAACTACAAATGGCTCGCGATGGTTTCACGCAAGCGCCTAGCTCTGGCACAGATATATTAATGCAAGACATGGGCTTTGGTGTGAGTCAGCGCCTAGAGCGTGAGCGCCTCAAGCATAGTCGAGAACAGCAATTAGCTCGTACCATTGAAGAGCTGCAAGATATTAACCGTGCCAAAGTACTCTTAGCTATACCTAAAGAAAATGTATTTGCCCGTCGCGAGAAGAAGCCTTCGGCTACCGTGGTTATTACTTTAAAGCGTGGTAGAACGCTTGGCGGTGAAGAAGTTGATTCGATTGTAGATATCGTTGCTTCAGCTGTGCAAGGTTTAGAACCCGCACGTGTAACAGTAACAGATCAAAATGGTCGTCTGTTAAATTCAGGTTCGCAGGACTCACTGGCTGCACGCTCGCGTAAAGAATATGAAATTGAGCGCAAGCGTGAACAAGAATATTTAGAAAAGATTGATAGCATCCTTATTCCTGTTGTGGGCTTAGGTAAGTACACCGCGCAAGTAGACCTAACCATGGACTTTAGCGCAGTTGAAGAAACACAAAAACGCTATAACCCTGACTTACCTGCTGTACGAAGCGAAACCACTTTTGAAGAAAGTAACATCGGAGGTATTACCGCAGGAATTCCTGGTGCGTTATCAAATCAACCACCAGTAAATTCAAATATTCCAGAAATTGCGGGAGGCGCTAATGGTCAAGGTTCATCGCCTTCTCGTTCACAAAAAGAAGCCACTCGTAACTATGAATTAGATACAACTATCAGCCACAAGCGTCAGCAAACAGGCGTGATTCGTCGCATCAGCGTTTCAGTGGCAGTAGATTATCTGCCAAAAGCAGATGAAGAAGGCAATATGACAATGGCACCTCGTAGCCAAGAGGAGTTGATGAATATTCGTCGTCTACTTCAAGGTGGTGTGGGTTTTGACATGCAACGTGGTGATGCGTTAGAAGTTGTAACTGTCCCATTTGTACGTGAAGATATCATTGAGCAAGCTGATCTGCCGCTGTGGGAACAAGATTGGTTTATGAAAACAATCCGTCTTGCGCTTGGTGCCTTGGTTATTATTGTGCTTATACTGGCGGTTGTTCGTCCGATGCTGAAACGCCTAATTGACCCAGATGACACATTAGAGGACTTTGATGAAGACGCGTTAACAACCGGCGTAGACTTAGGTGATAGCACGTTAGATATGCTGAACAATGAGTTTGATTCATCAGCAGTTGGCTTCTCATCAGATGGTACTTTACAATTACCAGACTTACATGGCGACGAAGACTTACTGAAAGCAGTAAGAGCGCTTGTAGCCAATGAACCAGAATTATCATCACAAGTTGTGAAAGCGTGGTTAACTGAAGATGAGTAACGAAGAAGAACAAAAACAGCTCCCAGCAGCTTTTGATGTTGAGAAACTCGATGGGGTTGATAAAGCCGCTATCTTATTACTGAGCTTAACAGAAGAAGATGCTGCACAAATTTTAAAGCATCTTGAGCCAAAGCAAGTGCAAAAGGTTGGTATGGCTATGGCAGCCTTAGACGACCTTTCACAAGCTAAGATCAGTGCAGTTCACAACCTGTTTATTGAGCAAATACAAAGCTTTAGTACGATTGGTTTCCAATCTGAAGACTTCATTAAGAAAGCACTTACTGCAGCATTAGGTGAAGATAAAGCGGCAAGCCTAATTGACCAAATTGTCATGGGTTCTGGAGCGAAAGGTCTAGACTCATTGAAATGGATGGACTCAAAGCAAGTTGCCAATATTATTCGTAATGAACACCCGCAAATCCAAACCATTGTATTAAGTTACTTAGAGCCTGAGCAATCAGCCGAAATTTTGTCGCAATTCCCTGAAAAAGTCCGCCTAGATTTGACTATGCGTATTGCGAACTTAGAAGAAGTTCAGCCAGCCGCACTACAAGAGCTTAATGAGATCATGGAGAAACAATTCGCAGGTCAAGCTGGTGCGCAGGCTGCGAAAATGGGCGGCTTAAAAGCGGCTGCAGATATCATGAACTACCTAGACACCAATGTTGAAGGTCAGTTAATGGATTCAATCCGTGAGCATGACGAAGAGATGTCACAACAAATTCAAGATCTTATGTTTGTATTTGAGAACTTAATGGATGTAGAGGATCGCGGCATTCAAGCTATTCTGCGTGAAGTACAACAAGATGTATTGATGAAAGCAATTAAAGGTACGGACGATGCACTGAAAGACAAGATCTTAGCTAATATGTCTAAACGTGCAGCTGAGATGATGGCGGATGACCTTGAAGCAATGCCACCAGTGCGGATCAGTGAAGTAGAAGCCGCACAAAAAGAAATCTTATCTACAGCTCGTCGTCTTGCAGATTCAGGTGAGATTATGCTGGGTGGCGGTGGCGGTGAAGAGTTCTTGTAATCGATGAGTGATAAAAAGTTTTATAAAGGCAGGCCGGTTGAGGGTGATGCCATTGATGAGTTATTGAAAAGCTGGCCAATCCCAGATGTAAGTGAGGATCCAACTCAGTTTTCTGGACGTTCAACAGCGTTTGGCCAACCTCTCGAGCAAGTTTATCAAAAGCAACATACTCATGAAGATGAACCAGAAACGCAAGAGCCAGAAGAGTTCCCTACGTTAACACTCGAAGAATTAGAGCAGATAAGACAAGATGCTTATGAAGAAGGTATTAAACAAGGGCACGAACAAGGTTATATAGAAGGCTTTGAAAAAGGGGTGAACGATGGAAAGGAAGTGGGTTACAAAGAAGGAATAGAAATAGGGAAAGAGCAAGGGATTAATGATGCTAAGCCACTTGTTGATGAAAAACTACAAACCTTGAACAGCTTGGTTGATAGTATGGCACAACCACTAAAAAAAGTTGACGAAGCTGTTGAAAAGCAGCTTGTGCACCTCGCCAAATTATTGGCAGAGCAAGTGGTGTTCAAAGAGCTGCAAACAAATCCAGAGCTGATTTTAGTGTCATTAAAAAAAGCCATAGACGCACTTCCTATGATAGAGCAAGCGGTTAAAATTCATTTACACCCAGAAGATTTAGCCTTGGTTGAAGATGCCTATGGTGCAGAGCATATTAAGCAACAACACTGGTTATTAGTACCAGAGCCGACTTTAGATAGAGGGGGTTGTGAAGTAAAAACGGCGCAATCTTCAATAGATATGACACTTAAAACACGATTAAACGAAATTATGGAGAAGTTTTTGCATGATAGTGGTATCTAATACCAGAAATTATCATGCATGAGTGTCGAAAGCCCTTTAGCTGAGCGTTTAACACGCTATCAAAAACACATTAAGCCATTTGCTACGCCCGTTGCAGGCAGCTTGACTCGCGTGGTGGGGTTAACCCTCGAAGCGCGAGGTTTGAGTGCACCTGTTGGCAGTCAATGTAAAATCGAGACCATTAGGGGTTTTGTTGATGCCGAAGTAATAGGGTTCAACGGTGATACTCTGTACTTGATGCCCAATGATCATATCTCTGGTGTGCTTCCTGGCGCACGCGTTATTCCTCAATTAAATGAATCAGGCCTGCCTGTTGGTATGTGTTTATTAGGCAGGGTAGTAGATGGCCTTGGAAGACCATTAGATGGTTTAGGTGCTATTGAAGCAGAGCACTATCTTAAGTTTGCTCAAGATCCCATCAACCCACTGGCGAGACGCCCAATCAGCCAACCTATGGATGTGGGTGTGCGCGCAATTAACTCGATCATTACCGTTGGGCAAGGTCAGCGTATGGGATTATTTGCGGGCAGTGGTGTGGGTAAATCAGTTTTACTTGGCATGATGACTCGTGGTAGTGAGGCAGATGTCATTGTTGTAGGCCTTGTTGGAGAGCGAGGACGAGAAGTTAAAGAATTTATTGACGAAATTTTAGGGCCCGAAGGACGACGTCGCTCAGTGGTTGTCGCAGCCCCAGCAGATGCTTCCCCGTTAATGCGTCTAAAAGGGTGTGAAAGTGCAGTCACAATTGCAGAGTATTTCAGAGATCAGGGACTGAACGTGCTTCTATTATTGGACTCTGTGACTCGATATGCCATGGCGCAACGTGAAATTGCACTTGCTGTTGGCGAACCGCCAGCAACGAGAGGTTACCCACCTTCTGTGTTTGCAAAACTTCCTGCGCTGGTGGAGCGAGCCGGTAATGGAGGTGAAGGGCAAGGCTCAATAACTGCTTTCTTTACAGTATTAAGTGAAGGGGACGATATGCAAGATCCTATTGCAGATTCGGCTCGAGCGATCTTAGACGGGCATATTGTTCTATCGCGAGATTTAGCAGACAGTGGCCACTACCCGGCTATAGATATTGAAAAGTCTATCAGCCGCGTCATGCCTCAAGTGGTTTCAGAGCCGCATATGCAACAAGCAAGGGTACTCAAACAAGTCTACTCCATGTATCAACAAAACAAAGATATGATCACGCTAGGAGCATATCAACAGGGAAGCGACCCTATGTTAGATCAGGCAATTAATATGATGCCTCAAGTAAATGGCTTCCTGCAGCAAGGTATGAAAGATGTCTTGAATTACGATGAATGCTTGCAAGGGTTAGCGCAACTACTAGGACAAGGTTAATGGCAAAGAGTAAGTTAGATCTGCTTTTAAAGCTTGAAACAGATAAAGAAGAAAAGTTGCGGATAAATTATGTCCAAGCGCAACAAAACTTTGCAAGTAATCAGCAAAAGTTACAAGGGCTTAATGACTTTCGGCTTGAATATAGCCAACAGCTTCATAGCAAGGCCAAACAGGGTATGAGTTGTGAAAGTATAAAACAGTACAATTCTTTTATTAATAAAATTGAAGATGCAATTTCGCAACAAGCAACGACGGTGAGGACCGCGAAACAAGTTGAAGAGCAGAGACGTAAACTATGGTTGGCGCAACAAGCGAAGACGAAAGCTATCGCAAAATTAATAGAGAAAAAAGCTGTTGAAAAACAGATAAAAGAGAATAAAGCAGAGCAAAAAATGTTAGATGAATTTGCCACCAATATTTTTATGCGTCGTGTAGCTAATTAGCTTGGCGCAATTATTGCTTTTATTTTACAAAGTAAAGAATCGAAGATTAATGCGGCTTACGATTGCCGCTCTGAAAAGGTGTAGATATGCTTAATTTAAATTTAGAAGTGGATCTAAAATTGAGCCAAGCTGAAAAAGCGCGATTTGCTAGTGATAAAGAGCAGGCAGATAAAAATGCGTTTTTTTCAGAGCTAGAGCGTGCTGAGCAAGCTGCAAGAGATAATACCAAATACGAAAAGTTAGAAGGTACGCAGGAGCAATCACCGGAGCAGCAAATTGGTGGAAACCTTCATCAGCCGAATGATAGAGAGAGTGATGCACCTGAAGCGAAAAATTTAAACGAGCTTACGCATAAACCGGAACAGCAAATTGGTGGTAACCTTCACCAACCTAATAATTCTTCAGTAAACAACAAACCTGACCTTGACGCTTCAAAAAGTACGGATGAAACTCTAGATACAAGTGCCCAAGTTAAAGTAACTCAATTCCAAACAGGTAGTCATAACTCAGAAAGCAACTCGCAGCAGCAAACTAACGCAGAATTAAATCAACTTGACGGTTTTGCTCAAACGGATAAAAAAAACCTAGAGCAGGGCGGGCAAGTAAAAACGCAACCTGAACAGCAGATAGGTGGTAATCTTCACCAACCACAAGAAGACGACTCAAAATCTAAAGCTGTCAATGAACAGTTAGATGATGCGCTTAAGTTAGATGACTCTTTAATTCCCAAAAAAGTACCTGGCGCACTTGATACACCATTAAAACTTGATATGAGTCAGTTACCGACTCAGCCAGTCGAGCAGAAAAATACAGACCAAAATTCTGCAGCGAGAGTTACCAACGATTTATTGGCACAGATCCAAGCATCTTCCTCTCAAAGTACTGAAGTAAAGCAGCATTTAGCCCCCGTACCAAAAGCTTTGAAAGGTGTACTGTCACAGTTTCAATCTGAAGATAATAAGCTTTCAACCCTTGTGGATAAAAAAGTTGATGAGATTGCTCCGCCAGATTTGGACGGCGCTGATAAATTGTCAGCAGATACCAAAGAACCTAAACTGATTGAAAAATTAGGATTAACGCCGCTTGAGCAAAATAAGCAAGTAACTGAGAAAGTAACAGCGAAACTAGATGAATTGAATGCGCAGAGGTCTCAAAAAACAATACCTGAACAAGATGCACTAGAGGTGCCCAATGTATCGTCAGAGCAGATGGTTTCTGGTAGTAAAACTGATTTAAAACAAGATCAACAACTAAACACTGTATCCAAACTAGAACAATCAGGCAAAGTAGAAATTAAAACGCCTTTACAGCAGGTAGGTCCTGAATTTGGTGATGACATTCAAGCTAAAGAAGGTAAGCAAGAATTAAATAAAGTATCAGCAGATATACTAAAAAGTGAGTCTGGAACTCGTCCCCCGAGAACTGTAGATCTTCAAACAAATGAAAAAGTATCACTTTCTTCTGAATCTAGGTTGCTAGATAAAGGCGCAGCCATTAACAGCCCTAATGAACCTCAAACTCGAAATATTGATCAGCAAATTAAAGCACTACCAGCAGAACAAAAAACTGCGCTTCAGCAGTCTTTGCAGCAAGCAGTTGATGATGGTTCTTTGAATGACATTCAGCAAAAGCGTGCTGAAGAAGCATTGAGTGTGCTTAAACAGGTTGACGGAAGTCACCCTGACAGTAAAAAGCCAGGTGAAAGAGCTGTCAATTTTATGACAAACTCAGCAAATCAAGCTAATCCATCAACAGGAATGCCTAGCTATAACAGTACCAAGGTAACCGCGCAAAGTTTATCAGAAACGGCCCAAGCTACCGTTGAGCAAACTAAATTAGAGACTACAGATGTTGTTGATAAAGTGGACGTTATGCCACTTATAAAAGAACAGCAAGGTGGTACAACCCGAAAAGCTGCTTTGAGTCCTCAAGCTGAGAATATCTTTAAGTCGATTACCGCACTTCCTCAGCAAAGTAATACACAGTTCACGCATGAGCAAGATATCATGCAAAGCGCTAAACAGTTTGATACAGCTCTACAAACGGCTCAAACCCAGCAAAGTATATCAAGTACGCAACGAATGGGTGGAGAGCAAATGCAAGGGCAGGTACTCAATTTACAAAAAAATGATGCTGTAAAAGCACTGCAAGAGAAAGTGAATGCGATGCTGAATATTAATAATAAAGAAGCTGAAATTCGTTTAGATCCACCAGAACTTGGCAGTATGCAAATCCGTATTCGTAGCGAAGCTGAACAAGCACAAGTTAATTTTGTAGTACAAAATCAACAAGCAAAAGAAGCACTAGAGCAATCTATGCCGAAACTTAAGGAAATGCTTGCAGAGCAAGGTATCGAGTTAGGTGAGAGCAATATTCAACAAGATTCGGGCTCAAGTTCTGAGCAAAGTACTGATGAAGCTCAAGAACTTGCCAATTCAAAGCTTGATAATCCTGAATCACAAGCGCAAAATAGCCAGCAAACAAGAACAAATTCTTCGAGTAGTGACTCTGGCATAGATTACTACGCCTAACAGCTGCTACTATTAAATGAAGAAGCGTAAATTACAAAAGTAAAGGGCAGCAATGGCTGAAGAAACTGATTTAGAAATAGAAGAGTCTGGTGGTGGTAAAAAGAAGCTTATCATCATTATTGCAGCAGCTGTCATTCTAATACTTGGTGGTGTAGGGGCATTTTTGTTTCTCTCAGGTGATGAAGAGCAAGCTGAAACGTTAGCAGAAGAAACCGTCGCAGAAGAAAAGGTCTCAGAGTCATCAGGTGCAGAACTTGGCACTGCATTATATGTCGCTATGCCACGACCATTTATTTTTAATGTACCAGGTGCAAGTAGAGACAGAGTAGTGCAAATAAAAGTTCAACTGCTTGTGCGTGGTGATGTTAATGAAGAAGTAGCTAAACAGCATATTCCATTAATTGAGAGCACATTACTAGGTGTACTTTCAGCTACAACAGCCGATGAGTTAAGTACGTCAGCTGGTAAAGAAACTATTCGTTTAACTGCTTTAGATAAAGTGCAAGCTGCGATGGAAGCTGTTGAAGGTAGTAAAGTTATAGAGCGGGTATTATTTACCGGCTTTGTCATGCAGTAGTGAGGGCTGAGTGAGCGATTTATTATCACAAGACGAAATTGATGCGCTCTTACATGGTGTTGATGAAGTTGAGGAAGATGAAGTCGAAGACGGGGAATTAGAATCCTCCTCTGGTGCTTTACAATACGATTTCTCGTCTCAAGACCGAATCGTTCGTGGTCGAATGCCGACCTTGGAAATCGTAAATGAACGATTTGCCCGTCATATGCGGATCAGCTTATTTAATATGATGCGCCGAACAGCTGAAGTGTCGATTAACGGTGTTCAAATGCTTAAGTTTGGCGAGTATATTCATACCTTGTTTGTACCAACCAGCTTGAACATGGTGAGGTTTAGACCGCTTAAAGGCACAGGTCTAATTACCATGGAAGCAAGGCTCGTTTTTATTTTGGTAGATAACTTCTTTGGTGGTGATGGTCGTTATCACGCCAAAATCGAAGGGCGAGAATTTACACCGACCGAACGTCGTATTGTTCAAATGCTACTTAAAATCATTTTTGAGGATTACAAAGAGGCATGGGCTCCGGTCATGGATGTATCTTTTGAATACTTAGATTCAGAAGTTAACCCTGCAATGGCAAACATTGTTAGCCCTACAGAAGTGGTAGTAATTAGCTCGTTTCATATAGAACTTGATGGTGGTGGTGGTGATTTCCATATCTCATTACCTTACTCAATGTTAGAGCCTATTCGTGAATTACTAGATGCAGGTGTTCAGTCAGACACTGAGGATACTGATTTACGATGGAGTAAAGCGCTCAGAGATGAGATCATGGATGTAGAAGTTGAGCTTTCTACTCAACTGTTAGAAGTTGATTTAAGTTTAGAACAGGTGATGAGCCTGAAAGCTGGCGATGTAATACCTGTTGAAATGCCAGAGCACATTACGGTATTTGTTGAAGATTTACCAACCTTTAGAGCTAAGATGGGCCGCTCTAGAGATAATGTTGCATTACAAATAAGTGAAAAAATTAAACGCCCTGAGTCTGTTAAGTCTGAGCTACATGTATTTACCAAAGGTGGTAAAAAATTAGACTCTGATGCTGAACTTGCAGAGTTAGAGGAAGATCTACACCTATCTGAGGGTGTAGATTTAGATTGGTAAGGTTAACTATTAGGTTTAAGTTATGAGCGATGATCAAGATACTATGGACGAATGGGCGGCAGCTTTAGCAGAAGCTGAAGGTGCGGACCAAGGTGGTGATGTTGAAGTAGCGGAGTTAGATGAGTTACAAGATTCATCAGAAAACCTGTCTGCAGAAGAAAAAAGAAAACTTGATACTATTTTAGATATTCCGGTTACCATTTCGATGGAAGTTGGCCGTTCAAAAATCAACATCCGTAATTTACTGCAATTAAACCAGGGCTCTGTTGTTGAGTTAGACCGAGTTGCAGGTGAGCCTTTAGATGTATTAGTTAATGGTACATTAATTGCGCATGGTGAGGTTGTTGTAGTAAACGACAAGTTTGGTATTCGTCTAACTGATGTCATTAGCCAAGTTGAAAGAATTAAGAAGTTACGATGAAGAAAATAGTGTTGGGCTTGGCGTTTTATTCAAGTGCAGCGTTTGCCGAGTCTAGTAATTTTGGTTTGAGTAAAGATTTAATATCTATGAGCCTATCGCTTTTATTAGTGATAGGCTTAATTGTAGGTATGGCTATTTTGTTGAAAAGACTTAATCCAAACCTAGGTAGCAGTCCAGATTTTAAGGTCGTGCGAAGTTTTCCGCTTGGCAATAGAGAGCGACTCATGGTGATTGAGCTCGATGGGAAACATCATTTGCTCGGCGTAACGTCACAAAATATCAATTATCTTTATCAGCTTGAAACGCCTCTAAGTGAGCAAAATGCCCCAGTTTTTGCTAAAGAGCTAAGCCGCTTTATGATGCCAACGAATAAGAAGAACAATACAGATGACTAAACTTTTTTTACTGGCAGCGTTGCTATTTATTTCTCCTTTTGCAGGTGCTGAGGGGATTGAAGCGCTCAGTGTTACAACGAATCCTGATGGCTCACAGGAATACTCGGTAACACTCCAAGTTCTCGCTATTATGACAGCGATGAGCTTTATTCCTGCCGCAGTGATAATGATGACGTCTTTTACTCGAATTATAGTTGTGTTAGCCATACTTAGGCAGGCGATAGGTTTACAACAATCTCCTTCAAATCAAATATTACTCGGCATGTCACTATTTATGACATTCTTCATCATGGCACCTATTTTTTCGCAAATAAATGACAGGGCTGTACAGCCCTATTTGAATGAACAAATGACTTCAATTCAAGCGCTTCAAGAAGCGAAAGAGCCTATAAAAGCGTTTATGCTGTCACAGACGAGGATTAAAGATTTAGAAACGTTTGCAAAAATTGCGGGATATGACAAGTTAGATAGCCCAGAAGATACGCCATTTGTAGTAATCATTCCGGCATTCGTAACGAGTGAATTACAAACAGCTTTTATTATCGGGTTTATGTTTTTCATCCCTTTTTTGATAGTAGATCTTGTTGTTGCTAGTGTCTTGATGGCCATGGGTATGATGATGTTATCGCCCATGATTGTTGCACTGCCGTTTAAGATAATGCTATTTGTCTTAGTTGATGGCTGGGGGTTAGTCATGGGAACACTGGCGCGAAGCTTCGGCTTAGGAGTCTGATATGGAACCTGAAGTTTTTGTCGGTATATTAAGTAATTCTTTATTTATTGTTATCAAACTTGTATCAGCAATAGTGTTACCAGGCCTATTGATCGGCTTGGTTGTTGCCGTTTTCCAGGCCGCGACTTCGATTAATGAACAAACGCTAAGTTTTTTGCCTCGTCTAATTATCACAATTACAGCCTTAATATTCGGGGGGCACTGGATTACACAAGTGCTAATGGACTATTTTCAAAGCTTGGTAATGCAAATTCCTGAAATAGCAGGTTAAAATGGAGTTTACATTTTCTATTGTGATTCAGTGGCTAAGTGACTTTCTTCTTCCCCTAGTCAGAGTCACAAGCATGATGATGATCATGGCTGGCCTTGGAGCTAAAAGTGTTCCGACTCGTATTAAGTTAGCACTTTGTGTTGTCATTACATTTGCAGCAATGCCTATGCTACCAAAAACTCAATTTACGAATTTATTTTCTTTTGCCATGGTATTAGTGGTTATTGAGGAAATGATAATTGGATTCGCTATAGGTTTTGCTTCGATGTTGTTGCTCAATACTTTTATAGTTGCAGGCCAGATACTCGCAATGCAAACTGGTTTAGGGTTTGCGTCTGTAGTTGATCCTGCGAATGGCTTGAGCGTTCCTGCTGTAGGTCAGTTTTATTTGATACTATCGACTCTTTTGTTCTTTGTCTTTAATGGTCATTTAATGATGATCCAGATGGTACTTTATAGTTTTGAAAGTATTCCTATCGGTGAGTTTACCTGGTCAGTTGATAATTACTGGCAAATAATTAATTGGGGGGGATGGATGTTTGCAACGGCATTAGCTCTTTCACTTGCTCCTTTAACTGCAATGTTAGTGATTAATCTTTCTTTCGGCATTATGACTAGAGCGGCACCGCAAATGAATATTTTCTCTGTAGGTTTTGCCTTTACGCTTGTTGCTGGTTTAATGATTATTTGGGCTACATTGGGTAACTTTATTGTGCAGTATGAATACCAGTGGCTTAAAATGACAGAATTATTGTGTAATTTAATCGGGTGTACGGTGTAAATTATGGCAGAAGATTCAGGTCAAGAGAGGACTGAAGAGCCTACTGACAAAAAGATCCGTGAATCCAGAAAAAAAGGTCAAGTTGCCCGCTCAAAAGAGCTGGGCACTGCTTTTGTACTGATTTTTTCAGCTATTGCACTTTTACTCTATGGCCCTGCAATCGCTAAAGGCTTGTTTAACATTATGGGCCGGGGACTTACCTTAAATCGCAATGAAACTTATGATACAACAAAGATGTTTTCCGTTTGGGGGGAAATGTTCTCAGAACTATTTTTTCCTCTGGCGATGTTTGTTTTCATAATCTCGATTGCTGGAATTGTTGGCAATACTTTACTAGGAGGGTTTAACTTTAGCTGGCAAGCCGCAGCCCCTAAAGCAAGTAAAATGTCTCCCATGAAGGGGATAAAGCGTATGCTGGGTCCTCAAGCCGCTATCGAGCTAGTCAAGTCAATATTGAAATTTGTTTTAGTGGCTGGCTTTGCTATTTTACTAATTCAGATATTCTTTTATGAGATTTTACATCTGAGCATAGAGCAGATCCCAAGTTCGATTATTCACGCTCTAGAGATATTAGCTTGGATGTTTTTAGCACTTTGTTGCACTATGATAATCATCTCAGCAATAGATGCGCCTTATCAAAGTTATAATCACCACAAACAATTGAAAATGACTTTGCAAGAAGTCAAAGATGAGTACAAAAACTCTGAAGGTGACCCACAAATAAAAGCTCGAATTCGTCGAACGCAGCGAGAGATGTCACAAAGGCGTATGATGCAGGATGTACCAGATGCCGATGTCGTCGTTACAAACCCGACTCACTATTCAGTGGCATTGAAATATGATACTGAAAAAGCAGGTGCGCCAATAGTGTTGGCTAAAGGTGTCGATGAATTAGCTATGCAAATAAGAAAAATAGCGAAAGGCAATGAAGTTCCAATTCTAGAATCTCCAATCTTAACCCGTTCGCTCTATCACACTACTGAAGTTGGAGAGCAAATCCCAGATAAGCTATTTACAGCGGTTGCACAGGTACTAGCCTATGTATTTCAGCTTAAACGCTTTCAAAAAGGTCGTGGTCGAAGGCCGACAAAGCTCAGCAATAACTTACCAATTCCGGATGATGTAAAGCATTAAACGAGACCTTTCTGGCTCACTAATTGCATTGATAGACCAGTGTCAATATTTTGTAGTTTTAAGTTATGGATTTTAAAGCAGTTTTACAAGGTCTTAATGAGAATAAAAAAGACTATGCAAAAGGGGTCGGAACACCATTATTAGTTCTTGCGGCTTTGGGTATGGTAATTTTGCCTTTACCTCCATTTCTTTTAGACATCCTATTCTCCTTTAATATCGCTTTGGCACTAGTAGTATTACTGGTCACTGTTTACACCATGAAACCACTCGAGTTCGGTATGTTCCCAGCCGTACTGCTTATTGCCACTATTATGCGTTTAGCCCTGAATGTAGCCAGTACCCGTGTTGTATTACTAGAAGGCCACAATGGTGGAGATGCTGCTGGTAAGGTGATTGAAGCATTTGGCTCAGTGGTTATTGGTGGTAACTATGCTGTTGGTTTGGTTGTTTTCTTAATCCTGATTATCATTAACTTTGTGGTAATCACTAAGGGTGCAGGTCGTATATCTGAAGTATCTGCGCGTTTCACATTAGATGCTATGCCTGGTAAACAAATGGCTATCGATGCAGATTTGAATGCAGGCTTTATTAGTGCGGATGAAGCACGTAAACGCCGAGACGAAGTAACACGTGAAGCGGACTTTTACGGTTCAATGGATGGTGCCAGTAAGTTCGTAAAAGGCGATGCCATAGCAGGTATTGTAATCTTAGCCATCAATATCATTGGTGGTTTATTTGTTGGCATGATCCAACACGACTTAACATTCTCAAGAGCCATGGAAGTATACACGCTACTTACTATTGGTGACGGTCTAGTTGCTCAGCTCCCTTCTTTATTACTTTCAATTGGTACAGCAATTGTAGTTACTCGTCAAAATGAATCTCATAACATGGGAGATCAGTTTAAGAGTCAGCTGGGTAATGAAAAGTCTCTATATATTGCGGCAGGTATTTTAATAACGATGGGCCTAGTACCGGGTATGCCACATATTGCATTTTTAAGTTTAGGTGCGCTTCTTGGTTATTTAGCCTATTACACGCAGCAACAAAAAGCGAAAGCAGATGAAGAGCAGGCTCAGCAAGAAGCAAAAGGTGGAGATGTAGCTGCAAAACAACAAGATCAAAAAGAGCTGGGCTGGGACGATGTGCAGCCGGTCGATGTGATTGGTTTAGAGGTTGGCTATCGTTTAATTCCACTTGTAGATCAGGCGCAAGGTGGCGAATTGTTAAGCCGCATTAAAGGTGTGCGTAAGAAGCTTTCTCAAGAGCTGGGTTTTTTGGTTCCGCCTGTACATATTCGCGATAACCTTGAATTAGACCCAAATGAATACCGTATTACTCTAATGGGTGTAGGGTCAGGTAATGGCGAGCTTAAGCATGGTGATGAACTTGCAATAAATCCAGGTCAAGTATTTGGACCAATTAATGGTGTCGCAACGACAGATCCTGCTTTTGGTTTAGAAGCGGTTTGGATTAAGCCAGAGCAGAAAGATGAAGCGCATTCATTAGGTTATACGGTTGTAGATGCTGCAACCGTAGTTGCAACGCATATTAGTCAATTACTAACAAATAATGCCTCGCTGTTATTAGGGCATGAAGAAGTTCAAAACTTACTCGATATACTTGCTAAGTCTCACCCTCGCTTAGTAGAAGGCTTAGTACCAGATATTCTTCCGCTGACGACGATTGTAAAAGTACTACAAAACTTACTGAATGAAGGAGTTGCAATTCGTGATATGCGCTCTATCGTTCAGACCCTTGTTGAGTATGGTCCGCGTAGTCAAGACCCTGATGTTTTAACCTCCGCTGTGAGAATTTCACTCCGCAGACTCATCGTTCAGGATGCCGTTGGTGGTGCAGATGAAATCCCTGTCATAACATTGGCGCCTGAGTTGGAACAGATGTTGCATCAGTCACTTCAGAACGCAGGTGATGAAGGGGCTGGAATTGAGCCAGGCCTTGCGGAGCGACTTCAAACTTCATTAAGAGAAGCGCACCAAACGCAAGAAATGCTAGGTGACCCATCCATCCTTCTTACCTCAGGAATGCTAAGAAGTGTGCTTTCAAGATTTGTCAAACATACGATCCCAGGTCTTCGTGTGATGTCTTATCAAGAAGTACCAGATGAAAGACAAATCAAAATTGTAAGCTCAGTCGGACAATAGATAGGAATTAAGGGGTTGTAACATGAAGATTAAACGTTTTTTTGCCAAAGATATGCGTACAGCTTTAAAAGAAGTTAAAGAAGAACTGGGCGCTGACGCTGTTATTATGTCTAATAAGAAATTGGCGGATGGTGTAGAAATTGTTGCAGCTGTAGATAATGAACGTGCACCAGAGAAGCCTGTTGAAGCGCAACAGTCTATTGCAGCTCAGCAAGCTAAAGCACATGTACAACAGCCCCGTTTTGTGCGCCCAGAGCCACAGCGTGCTAAACCAGAACCCCAAGCGCAAGTAGCCGACAGCTTACAAGCTTTATTAGATAGACAAGCGCCAAAACCTCGCTCTCCAGAGTTGGCATCCATGTTTTCACAATCAGGTATAAACACCGAAGAAGTATTTAAGCCACGTCAAGCTGAAGAACACTTCGAGTGTCCTGCTCAAGCACAAAATTTCCGTGCTGAGACAAAGCATGCGCCACAGGCACAGTCATGGAACTTTGATGATGAACTAGATGCAGGTTTTGGTGATGACATCGAACCAACAGTAAAGAAAGTCGATGAAATGGCAACGATGCGTGAGGAAATGAATGCCATTCGCCAATTACTTGAACACCAAGTATCTGGCTTGATGAAGCAAGAAATGGAGCGCAGAGATCCAACTAGAGCTTGCTTAGTTGACCGTTTACAAGGCATGGGAGTAGATAAAGACGTTGCTGATCAAATGGCTTGTTTTATTCCTGATGATGTTTCTCGTAAAGAAGCATGGAATGCATTACTAGAGATGGTTGCAAATCAAATGCACACGACCAACAACGATATACTTCGCCAAGGTGGTGTATATGCGCTTGTAGGCCCTACAGGTGTAGGTAAAACAACGACTGTAGCTAAACTAGCTGCATTAGGTGCGCAAAAATATGGTGCTGATAAAGTAGCACTCATCACAACAGATACTTACCGTATTGGTGCTTATGAACAACTAGCAACTTATGGCAGGATCATTGGATGTCCAGTAAAGCAAGTAAAAGATGCAAATGAATTAGCAGAAGTTTTATATCATTTACGCAATAAACGACTAGTATTAATAGACACAGCAGGTATGAGTCAAAGAGATATTCGCTTAACAGAACAATTAAATACACTAATGCGTAGCTCTAGAGTTGATATTCGCAGTTATTTAGTATTAAGTGCGACATCTCAAATGCATGTATTACAGGAAGCGGTTCGTCACTTCCAAAAAGTGAATTTAAGTGGTTGTCTTTTTACAAAACTTGATGAATGTCTAAGTTTAGGCGAGATTATTAGTATTGCGATTCAAAATCGCTTGCCAATAGGGTATCTTACTAATGGTCAGCGCGTGCCTGAGGACATTCGTGTAGCAAATGCTCACAAAATGGTCAAAAAGGCTGAGCAATTGTATTTAAAGAGAATAAAAGCACAACATTCGCGACGTGTACCTGTAGCGTCTCAAACAGTAGGAATGTATGATTAACACAGTATTAGATCAAGCAAGTGGCCTGCGTAGAATGAATCAAAATAGCAACAATGGCGTAAAAGTAATTGCAGTAACCGGTGGTAAAGGAGGGGTTGGTAAAACCAACGTTTCTCTAAATACGGCTATTGCACTTGGTCAACAAGGAAATAGAGTACTCGTCCTAGATGCCGACTTAGGCTTAGCAAATTGTGACGTAATGCTTGGTTTAAGAGTAGAAAAAAACTTATCTCATGTTCTATCGGGTGAGTGTGAACTAGATGAGATACTAGTTGAAGGACCTGCAGGTATTAAAATTGTGCCTGCAACTTCAGGTTCTCAAAATATGGTTGAATTGACACCCGCAGAGCACGCTGGGCTAATCCGCGCATTCAGCGAGCTAAATACTGAATTTGATATTCTGATTGTTGATACCGCTGCTGGTATTTCTGACATGGTACTTAGTTTTTCACGTGCAGCACAAGATGTGATGGTCGTTGTATGTGATGAACCAACTTCTATTACCGATGCATACGCACTAATTAAGGTTCTGAGTCGAGAACATGGTGTTTACCGTTTTAAAATTGTTGCTAATATGGTTAGAAGCTTAAGAGAAGGCCAAGAACTTTTTGCTAAGCTTTCTAAAGTAACAGACAGATTCTTAGACGTTGCATTAGAGCTAGTAGCCACAATACCTTTCGATGAAAATATGCGAAAATCATCTCGTCGCCAAAAAACTATAGTTGAACTATTCCCTAACTCACCAGCTGCAGTTGCCTTTAGAGGATTAGCTGGTAAAGCCGTAAAATGGCCAATTCCGCATCAGCCTTCAGGTCATTTAGAATTCTTTATTGAACAGCTAGTAAATGGGTAATTATGTCGTCATCGATGGGTAAAGCGATGGGTTATCAAACAGCAGACAATCTAAATAGAGTGATAGAGCGTCATACTGGTCTTGTCAAAAAAGTGGCGTGTCATTTACTGGCTCGCCTACCTGCGAATATCCAATTAGATGACTTAGTTCAATCAGGCATGATAGGTTTGATTGAAGCCAGTAAAAATTTTGACGCTACAAAAGGTGCCAGTTTTGAAACATTTGCTGGCATCCGAATTCGTGGCGCTATGTTGGATGAAATTCGTAGAGGTGATTGGGCTCCTAGAAGCGTTCATAAGAATAGTCGTATGGTCGCTGAAGCCATTGCTAATCTTGAAAGTGTGCTAGGTCGAGAACCTAAAGACACTGAAATCGCTGAAAAACTTGATATTACACTAGATGAGTACCATCATATTCTACATGACGTGAATGCAAGTAAAATCATTGGAATTGAAGATTTAGGTGTTGACGAAGACGTAATCACACCTGTTAACAATGATTTAGCGCTAGACAAACCGTTCAATAACGTTAAAAATGAACGCTTTAACGAATCGTTGCTAATAGCGATTCAATCGTTACCGGAAAGAGATGCCCTTGTTTTATCTCTTTACTACAACGATGAAATGAATTTAAAAGAAATAGGGCAAATACTCGATGTAAGTGAATCTCGAGTTAGCCAAATTCATGGGCAGGCAATGATCAGGCTTAGAGCTAAAATCAATGACTGGGTCAATTAGAGTAATAATAATAGGTTCAAACCTCACTGGAGGATGTTTTGGATAAAAACATGAAAATTCTTGTGGTTGATGATTTTTCTACTATGAGAAGAATAATCAAAAACCTGCTTAGAGACTTAGGTTTTACAAATGTACAAGAAGCAGATGATGGCAGCACGGCTTTGCCTATGCTTCAAAATCAAGAATTTGACTTTGTAGTCACTGACTGGAATATGCCAGGTATGCAAGGTATCGATCTTCTTCGTGCGATTCGTGCAGATGACAGCCTTAAGCACATTCCAGTACTGATGGTGACAGCAGAAGCTAAAAAAGAACAAATTGTTGCTGCGGCGCAAGCTGGTGTAAATGGTTATATCGTTAAACCATTCACAGCTGGAACACTTAAAACAAAACTAGAAAAAGTGTTTGAACGTTTAGGCTAAATAATTAAGAAGGAGAGGCGGATGTCAGCACCTTCTGTGCCTCAAATAACACTTGAGCAAGCTAAGCAACTGGTGACTTACCTTGAGCAAGGCGAGCAAGATAAAGCAGATAAGTTAATCATGGAGGCTGCAAGTAAGGAGCAATCTGAACTTTTTGCTGAAGTGGGTAAATTGACTCGTCAGCTACACGAGTCATTGAAAAATTTTGAGCTTGATACCCGTATCTCTGATTTGACGACAGAAGCCTTACCGGATGCTAAAGAACGTTTGAATTATGTCATGGAAATGACAGAAAATGCAGCCAATAAAACCATGGATGCAGTTGAAGCAAGTTTGCCTCTCGCACAGCAGCTCGCAGATGATTTATCTGAAATAAAGCCAACTTGGGATCGACTCATGAGACGAGATATTCAACTTGGTGAATTCAAATCTCTTTGTCATGATTTAGATAAGTTCATGCAGTGCTCTCAAGCTACAACAGATGAACTTCAAGGACATATGACGAATGTTTTAATGGCTCAAGATTATCAAGACTTAACTGGTCAGGTCATTCGACGTGTTATTGAATTAGTTAGAGAAGTTGAAGACAGTCTAATTCACTTACTTACGGTATTTGGTACAGCAGAAGAACCCCAATCAAAAGAAAAAGAAAATATTGAAGAGGTTCAGATTGCTGAAGTGGACCCTGCTGACATATCAGGACCTGAAGGTCCAATAATGAATGCAGAATCCAGAGAAGATGTCGTATCTAATCAAGATGAGGTCGACGATTTATTGTCGAGCTTAGGCTTCTAATAGGAGAGTGTGTACATGAGCTTTGAAGTCGATGAAGATATATTACAAGACTTTCTTGTTGAAGCAGGTGAGATATTAGAGCTGCTATCTGAACAGCTTGTAGAGCTAGAAAATAACCCTGAAGATAAAGAGCTATTGAATGCAATCTTTAGAGGATTTCACACTGTAAAAGGTGGAGCAGGCTTTTTGAGTATGACAGAGCTTGTTGATGCCTGTCATGGTGCTGAAAATGTCTTTGATGTGCTCAGACAAGGTCAGCGTTCGGTATCACCTGAACTGATGGATGTTATTCTTCAGTCCCTAGATACCATAAATGAAATGTTTGCTCATATTCAAAATAGAGAGCAACCAGATCCTGCCGATCCAGAATTACTAGAAATACTCCATAATTTAAGTAAACCAGAGTCTGAAGACGAGCAAGTGTTAACTTCAAGCAAAGATGTGCCGCAAGAAGTTATAGAAGAACCAGTTCAAGCAGAGCCCATTGCTGATGATGTTTTGTTTGATATAGACCTAGATGACTCTTTCAATGATTCATCTGCAGATAGCTCGTCTAATAACATTGATGAAATTACTGAAGATGAATTTGAAAGTTTGTTAGATGAATTGCATGGTGCAGGTAAAGGCCCAGCGGTTGAAAAACCAGATTCATCTACCCCTGTAAATGCGGACGACGGTGATATTACAGATGACGAATTTGATAGCCTTTTAGATGAACTTCATGGCGTTGGTAGCTTCGGCTCAATTAATACACCTCCTCCAGTAAGCACAGGAACTAACCAAGCACCTTCGCCACAACCTCCAGCATCATCTTCAAGTGATGATGAAATAAATGATGAAGAATTTGAAGCATTGTTGGATGAGCTTCATGGCAAAGGTGGTGCGCCGAAGTCATTAGAAAAAGCTGATTCTAACAAGCCTGCAGCAAGTATTGAACCTAAGCAACCTGAACCAGTAGCAACTAAACCCGTTGCTAAACCTAAACCGACACCTCAACCAGCAAAGCCTGCATCTTCACCGGCACCAGCAGCAAAAGCACAAAGTGCGCCTGCATCAGCTAAAAAGCCCCCAGCACCTCAAGCTGAGACGACTGTTCGTGTCGATACTAAGCGCTTAGATCAAATCATGAATATGGTGGGTGAATTGGTATTGGTGAGAAATCGTCTCGTTAGTCTGGCAAATAACTCTAGCAGTGAAGCTATGGGTAAGGCGATATCTAACCTTGACGTGGTTACCGCGGATCTTCAAGGCGCGGTAATGAAAACACGCATGCAGCCAATTAAGAAAGTATTTGGCCGATTCCCTCGTGTTGTTAGAGACTTAGCACGTAGTTTAAAGAAAGATATTAATCTTATTCTTGAAGGTGAAGAGACCGATTTAGATAAAAACTTAGTGGAAGCGCTTGCAGATCCGCTTGTTCACTTAGTTAGAAATTCAGTTGACCATGGTATTGAAATGCCAGATGTCCGTGAGGCTTCAGGCAAACCACGTACAGGTACAGTGACACTCTCAGCTTCTCAAGAAGGCGACCACATTCTGTTGACCATTAAAGACGATGGTGCAGGTATGGATGCTGAAAAACTGAAAAAGATTGCGATTAGTAAAGGTGTTATTGATTCAGACCAAGCAAGTCGATTATCTGACACTGAAGCTTATAACTTGATTTTTGCACCAGGCTTTTCGACAAAAGAAGAAATATCAGATATTTCAGGTCGAGGTGTTGGGATGGACGTTGTTAAAACGAAAATCACTCAACTTAACGGCTCTGTTAATATTCAATCGGAACTTGGTGTGGGCACTATCCTTGAGATAAAAGTGCCTCTTACATTGGCTATTTTACCAACCTTAATGGTTGTTGTTGGTGAGCAAACATTTGCTTTACCTCTTGCTGGTGTGAGTGAAATTTTCCACTTAGATCTGACAAAAACGAACGTGGTAGATGGGCAGTTAACGATTATTGTGCGTGAAAAAGCAATTCCTTTATTCTACTTAGAACATTGGCTTGTTAAGGGGGCAGATAGGTCGACGAAGAAAGCTGAAGGCCATGTTGTTATAGTTCAAATAGGTACTCAACAGGTTGGATTTGTGGTTGACTCTCTTATCGGTCAAGAAGAAGTTGTTATCAAGCCATTAGATGCATTACTGCAAGGTACACCGGGTATGGCTGGTGCAACAATCACTTCAGATGGTGGCATAGCATTAATCTTAGATGTACCAAATATGCTAAAACACTATGCAGGCAATTAACCTGAAATAGCAAAACAGTTAAAGTGGTGCTGAAGCACCACTTTTCGTTCTTAAGAATTCATAGAGTATGCCAATGGCAGTAAAAGTTTTAGTTGTAGATGATTCAAGCTTTTTTAGGCGTCGAGTCAGCGAAATTTTAGAGCAAGATAGTGATATTAAGGTAATTGACTTCGCTGTCAATGGGCAAGAAGCTGTTGAAAAAGCAGCCTCATTACGTCCAGATGTTATTACTATGGATGTAGAAATGCCTATTTTAGACGGAATCAGTGCCGTTAAAAAAATTATGCAGGCTAACCCTACACCAATTTTGATGTTTTCTTCTCTAACCCGTGAAGGGGCAAGTGCTACTCTAGATGCGCTTGATGCAGGTGCATTAGACTTCTTGCCTAAAAAGTTTGAAGACATCGCTCGAAATAGCGAAGAGGCGATAAAGTCATTACAAAATAAAGTAAAAGAAATTGGACGTAGGAGATTACCTCGTTCAGTTAGCAGTTATTCACGCCCTGCAGTGACTAAGCCTTCACATTCTCAATCACCAGTCGCGGGTAGGGCAACAGTATCGTCTCGTACTTCAAGTGTTGCACAACCGGATAGAACCTTTCAAAGAGCAGCTGTTCAACCAGCATCAAACTCAACAGCGACAGGTAAACAGTTCAAAGCTTCTGGAAAGCAATACAAACTCGTGGCAATTGGGACTTCAACAGGCGGGCCTGTTGCACTGCAAACCATTCTGACTCAGCTACCTGCTAATTTTCCACACCCGATATTGTTGATTCAACATATGCCAGCAGCTTTCACACCTGCTTTTGCTACTAGGCTTAACGGTCTGTGTAAAATAAAAGTAAAAGAGGCGGAACATGGTGATAAATTACAGTCAGGTGTTGCTTATTTGGCACCTGGTGGCAAGCAAATGCTGGTTGAATCCAAAGGGGCAATGAAAACGCTCCGTGTGTTTGAAGATGACAGTACAAGGGTGACTTACAAGCCTAGTGTTGATATCACTTTCGCGAGTGCAGCAAAAGCTTATCAAGCTGATGTGCTTGCGATAGTTTTAACGGGAATGGGGGCCGATGGTCGAGATGGCGCACGTTTACTAAAACAGTCAGGCGCAACAATCTGGGCTCAAGATGAGCAAACCTGCGTGGTTTACGGAATGCCTCAAGCTGTTACAAATGCGGGCTTATCATCTGAAAGCTTAGCTTTACATGACGTTGCATCAAAAATAAATAAAGAAGTAGGTTGTTAATCTATTTGTTCAAGCACTAGGAAGTAATTGTTTCGTGAAGATCTGGACTGTAGCAAATCAAAAAGGAGGCGTTGGTAAAACAACGACTACTGTTAGCCTTGGTGGTATCCTTGCCAAGCAAGGCAAACGAGTATTGTTGATAGATACAGATCCTCACGCATCTTTAACTTATTACTTTGGTATTGACTCTGAAGAGTTAGAAGTCAGTGTTTATGACATCTTTGCTCGAGGGACGGCAATGGAGAGCGAGGAAATCCTCCAAGCTTTATGCCCCTCAACCATTGAAAACCTTGATATTTTGCCGGCAACAATGGCAATTGCGACGCTTGATAGAAGCATGGGTAATCGCAATGGTATGGGCTTAATCCTGAAAAAAGCACTGGCGAAAATAGGCGAACATTACGACTATGCGATCCTTGATTGCCCACCTGTATTAGGCGTTTTAATGGTAAATGCACTCGCAGCCAGCGAACGTGTACTGATCCCAGTGCAAACTGAGTTTTTAGCGCTTAAAGGTTTAGACCGTATGATGCGTACCATGGAATTGATGCAAAGCTCTCAAGCAAAACAATATAATTACACCATCGTGCCAACCATGTATGATAAGCGAACTAAGGCATCGTTAGAGGCATACAAAACATTGCTTGCCAATTACGAAGGGTCTGTCTGGCCTGGTGTTATTCCGGTTGACACAAAATTTAGAGATGCCAGTTTGGCTCAGCAAGCACCTATAGAGTTTTGTCCTAAATCTAGAGGTGTATTTGCTTATAAGGCACTGCTAGAGCACTTAATTAAGGGTAGTTAGAGGTATATGAGTAAACATTTGTTTGCTAATGAAAAAGTAATGAAACAGTATCTAGGGGCACTTTTACAAGATGATGAGCCTAATGATACTGCGCTTGCACCTGTAGCAAAATTACTTGAGCGTGTTCCTGATATAACTGATGCTCAATTAACCCAACCAGCACAGAAAGTTGTACCAGATGTCGTTGATACTCCAACTACAACGATTGAAGTAAGCCCTGAAGTTGCCGAAATCCCAGAGGTTGAGTCGAAAGATCTTGAGTTAACTAAAAATAATACTATTATCAAAGAAGAAGCCATTGTTGAGCCAAACTTAACAAGCGTACAAGAAGAATATGTCGAAAGTGAGTTTCAAGCCTTATTTTTTGAAGTCGCAGGGCTCACTTTGGCGGTTCCTTTGAAGTCTTTAGGTGGTATTCATCAACTTGGAGAAGTGACAGCGCTTTTCGGAAAGCCTAAATGGTTTAAAGGCGTTATGCTTAATAGAGAAGAGAAGCTCAATGTCGTTGATACGGCAAGATGGGTTATGCCAGAGAAGTATACCCCTGAGCTAGAAGAAAAACTGGACTATCAGTATCTAATTACACTCGGTGATAGCCCATGGGGGCTATTGGCTGAAAACTTAATTAACAACATCACATTAAAGCCTGAAGACATTAAATGGCGTGTAAATGGTGGCAAGCGACCTTGGCTTGCAGGCGTTATTAAAGAAAAAATGTGCGCTTTAATTGATGTAGAGAATTTAAACCGCTTACTAGAGCAAGGCTTAGATAGCCAAGAGCAGTAACTCAGAACTTTATGGAGTATAACCATGAGCCAAGATAGACTACTTTCTGCAGACAATAATGCCGACAGTAATGATGAAGTTCTTCAATGGGTAACTTACAAGTTAGAAGACGAAACGTATGGTATTAATGTAATGCAAGTGCAGGAAGTACTGCGTTATACTGAAATTGCACCAGTGCCTGGTGCACCAAGTTATGTTCTTGGTATTATTAACCTTCGTGGTAACGTTGTTACGGTTATCGATACTCGTGCACGCTTCGGCTTGATGAGCGCCGAAGTTACAGACAATTCGAGAATCGTTATTATCGAAGCTGAAAAGCAAGTGATCGGTATTCTTGTCGATAGCGTTGCTGAAGTTGTTTATTTACGCAGTTCTGAAATTGACAGTGCACCAAACATTGGTACTGAAGAAAGTGCTAAGTTTATTCAAGGCGTTTCAAATCGGGAAGGTGAACTACTTATTCTTGTTGATCTGAATAAGCTACTTAGCGATGATGAGTGGGATGAGTTGAGTCAAATATAAGTGTTATCCGTAGTTCAAGATAATCTTGCTTTTATTGTAGTCGTTGTTACCTCAGGCATTCTTTTTTTGATTTGTCTGGGGTTTATTTTTGGATTACAAAAAAAGCTTGAAAAAAATCATAAAAATCAGCAGTTTCTAAAACAACAGCTCGGAGAATCGAATGCTCAAACCGAGATACTACGCAGTGAAATAGCGGAATTAAGATCGGGTTTAATGAGCACTGGTAAGCGATTACTGGCTTGCGAAAATTTTGCGAAAGATTTAGCTCAGCAGCAAGCTGCACTAAAGTATGATGATCCAGATGCAAAAATTTATTCTCGAGCGGTTAAAATGATTGAGTTAGGTGCAGACCTCGAAGAGATAATACGAGAGTGTGAAATACCTCGAGCTGAAGCTGAGTTACTTCTCTCATTGCACCAAAAACAATCTTAAATAAAAGCGCTGAGTACTTACCTCGGTGCTTTTTCTTTTAAGCTTTTATATTCAACTTCTTATTAAAGCCTTCCCAGCCAGGTGGGAACTTACCTCTTAAAACATAAGAAAAAGCAATTAATTCGGCGATGACATAATAGAGCTCTTTAGGGATTTCTTGGTTTAACTCAAGTTGATTTAATGTCGACGCCAGTTCGGCATCTTCGTGGATCATAATGCCTTTTTCTTTCGCGAGTGTAATGATCTCATCAGCTAACTCACCAAACCCTTTATAGACAACCTCAGGTGACTTGCCTGCTTCATACAGTAAACCAATGGCTGATTTTTGCTCCATGTTTTTCACTCCTAAACCTGAATATTGACAATAGTATGCTGACTAAAAAACAACTCAGTTTTTTCACTGTCCTCTGTTAACTCGATATCACCAACTTTAAGGCCGTGTGCACTTAATTTCCTTCTCAAAATGTCAAGGTGCGGCTGTGCAAGCGCACAAACCTGAGAAGAGTTTCCGGTTACTTGGCACTCTAGTGATTTATCCATGAGTTCGGCTTGTACAGAGAGTTTACCTAGTGATGAGTAGTCAAAATGTAATCGGATATACCAAACCGTTTTTTCAGGTAAATTGCCTTTTGCTGGTTTCTTATAATTGCCTATTTGTAAATGTGTCTGTTTGCAGTTGTCAGGGAGCTTAGTTGGTAAAAACAAACTGACTAATAACTGTGTATCACTACTTTGATTTTGATTCTGGTTGAGGCTTGCTGACTGAACCATATTTTGCTGCAAACTATTATTGAGTTGTACGAGTTCACTCATCAAAGGTGAGTTTAAATTAGGTATGTTTTGCTGAAGTTGGCCGATATTCTGTGCTTTAAAATTGGGTTGTAGGGTTTTTAACAGAGCATCGAATTTTGCTTGAGTTGAACTATCGTTATTTTCATTTTGCATCATTTTTGGCGCAGATAGAAATGTGAGCAGCAACTTTTCAACGTTATTCAGTAAACTACTATTTTGTAGGTTTGTATTTATATTGGTTTGAGTCGCTGCGCTAGCTAGTGGGTTTGGTAAGTTAAGCTCATTGGCAATTTGCGCTGAAGAGTGCTGTTTCTCATCTATCATTCTAGAAAAAGCATGATGCACCAGACGCGAAAGGTCTGGTGACTTTTCATCCTTAAAACGAGAGAGTTTATTAATCTTCTCTGAGCTTACTTCCGGCACCAATTTTTCAGCTTTATCTATATGTTGCTCAGCTATAAATGGCTTAATCAAAAGTTTCTCGAGACTACCTGAAGGCACATAATGATTCTTTATGGTTGATAATACACTTTGGCTAGGAAGCTTAACTTGGTTGGAGTCATTCATTATTTTAGATTGGGGACTAAAACTTTGTTGTATAGCATTAGTATTTTTCGCAACGATTTTACTTTGTTGTGTTATCGACCCCATAGTCTTTTGCATTGAACTTTGAGTATCTGAAGCAGCACCACTTTTAACATTAATTTGTTCTTTTCCTGCCTTATTATGTAGTTGCGAGACTGCACTTTGTAGGTCTGATGAAGCAGAAGTCGTAGAGCGAGTATTTATTTTTTTAGTAGAAGCTTTTGGTGTTTGTAATTGCTCACTTTTATTTGCGTTTTTATCTCCTACAAAGGAGGAGCTTAGCCCTTTATCAGAGTTAACTTCACTGCTCAAAGGTGTTTTTTGAATTGCTTCTTTAGGTATGATTTTTCCTTGTGAAGCCATTTGAACTTTGTTGGGGTCTATTTCAGTATTCACCTTTTTAGCTTTTGGCTGCTTTAATGATGATTCTTGCTTGGGTGATGGCATCGACTCAGATGGAAGCTTATTTGGATCACTTACACTTGATGCCATGGACGTTTTAGGCGTCGCTTTCAAATTTCCCTGTGAAAATAGTGTGGTTGCTAAAAGGTGTTCGGGAACTTTGAGTGGCGCCGTAATTGTAAATTGAGATGTAAAAGCTATTGTTTGTCTGATCTGAGAAAATAGCTGCACAATAGGTTCTGATTTTAAGTTTTTGGCTTCAGGGTAAATGAGCGTTTGAGAGGCGGATGTTTTGTTCAAGGTAGGCAATTTATTCACAACAGCCGCGATATCCACATTTGAAGAAACAGTGTTTTTACTGTTTTTCTCACCGATCAACATAAAAGGTGCTGCAATAATATTTTGTAATGCAGTTCGTACTGCTTGCTTTACGTCTTTAAATGAAACATTCAGCAAGGGCTTGTCATAACTTAACCCTGATTTGAGAGGCGCCTCGTTTGTGGGTCTTTCCAACTTTGTAGCCTGTGTAAGCATTGACTTAGCTGAATGCTTTAATTGAATAGCATATTGTTTCGACTTTTCGCTAATTTCAAGGCCATGCATGGTGGAAGTAAGTGTTGCAGCCCGCCAGCTTTTGTCTTGGGTGTTTGCTGAAAGCAGTTCTATATTTCTGAGTGATAAAGCGGCTTTGGTGACTGGGTGTTGAATTTTTGGCGCTTTCTCAGAAAAATTAAGGACCATAGAAGGAAAGCTATTTGTTAGGCTCTGTGTAATTTTATTTTTGGCGATTGGTTGTTTGAGCAGTTGCTCTCCAAAGCGATCACTTATCGTGAGTAATACCTGTGCAGTATTGGCGTTTAATTTTGCAATTAATTTAGGCTCTGCGGCGAGTATTTTTGCAAGACTTGGATTGATTGCTAGGCTTACATCAAGCTTAGGAAGTTGAAGGCTCGCGGGTGTAGTTTTTATCTCAGCGTGTGTCGTGATATTTGGGCCAATTGAATCTCCTTTTAAAAAGTTCAACAGAGAGAGCAATTGGTCAGTAGCCTTGATATGTAAACCTTGTTTTGGGGTTTGTAATGTTAACTTTAATCCCGTTTCATCGAGCTTAACAATTGCTTCTGGTAGTTCGAGCTTTTGACTGTGAGGCTCTATTGCAAGGCGAACAGTTTGCCAGCGTCCATTTATTTCGATGTCCATACTGATTGAATCAGATTTTATCGAAATGTTCTTGGCTAAGAACGATTGCCCAATCGAGTTATGCAAAGCGCGTCTATTTGCTTCGCTTAAAGTTGAGATAGACTCAGATGAGACCGAGCTCAGGTTTATAATTGGCAATTCATTCATTATTTTAAATCAAATTTTAAGTAATCGGTCGCAAAGCTCTGTTCGTATTACCATACCATTATGGTAGACTATCGCCCAATTTTACGTACCGAGAATACTAATTTGCTAGAGGTTAAATCTGTCACTTGCGTCAAGCAAGAACGCTGTTTGTTTGAAGCGCTTAGCTTTACACTCGGATCTGGCAAGATTATGCAAATTGAAGGCCCAAATGGTGCGGGAAAAACCTCTTTATTGAGGATTTTGTCAGGCTTTGCTCAACCAGAAGAGGGTGAAGTACTGTTCGAGCAGCGTTCAATTAATGATTATTACGATGAATTTGCTGCTGAGTTATTATTCATTGGGCATAAAACGGGTGTAAACACCCAACTCACAGCATTTGAAAATGTCTGTCATTGGTTGCGTGTTCACGGTTATAACGATGAAAGTCAGGTGTATGACCTACTAGGCAAGTTAGGCTTAGTGGGCCTAGAAGATGTTCCGGTTAGAACACTATCAGCAGGTCAGCAACGCCGAGTTGCACTGGTTAGACTTTGGCTTAACAGCGCAAAGCTGTGGATTTTAGATGAGCCTTTTACAGCCCTAGATAAAAAAGGCGTTGCCATGTTGCAGTGCCGCTTTAATGAGCATCTCGAGCAAGGCGGGTCAATTTTATTAACAACGCACCAAGACCTCACTCAGCATTTTGAACAATTACAAACTTTAGTGCTGGAGTATCGACACTAATGCAAGTAAACCATTCTTATTGGCAGCTTTTTAAAGCTGTATACAGCAAAGATGTCACTTTAGCATTTAGACAACGTGCAGAAATAGTAAACCCGTTGTTGTTTTTCCTCATTGTCATTACGTTGTTTCCCCTAGCAATAGGTCCAGAGCCAGGGTTATTAGCCCGCATGGCGCCAGGTATTATTTGGGTCGCAGCGTTACTGTCTACTATGCTAGGACTTGATAAGTTGTTCAGAGATGATTATCACGATGGTTCATTAGAGCAAATGATTGCCTCACCCTATCCGTTGTCTTTGTGCGTGTTAGCGAAAGTCTTTGCGCATTGGACCATCACCGGATTACCTATGGTTCTGATGGCACCCATGTTTGCACTTTTGATGAATCTTGAGTCTCAGGCGCTCGGTGCAACCATTTTAACCTTATTAATCGGAACCCCATTGTTAAGCTTTATCGGTGCCATTGGCGCTGGTTTAACAGTGGGCTTACAAAAAGGAGGTATTCTAATGAGTTTACTTGTTTTACCTCTGTATATTCCTGTCCTAATTTTTGCAACTTCAGCCATTGATTCCAGCAGCATGTCGCTGGCATATGGAGGGCAGCTTGCAATCTTGGGTGCGATGTTAGCAGTTGCCTGCATTGCCGCACCCTTGGCCATATCGTCAGCATTAAGAGTGAGTGTAAGTTAACATGTGGAAATGGTTACATCCCTACGCTAAAGCAGATCGTGCATACCAGTTGTGTAACACCTTACTGCCGTATTTTGCCGTAATTACCGTTGTCTGTTTAGTTGTTGGTTGGGTCTGGGGCTTAGCGTTTGCGCCAGCTGATTACCAACAAAAAGACAGTTACAGAATCATCTTTATTCATGTGCCTTCAGCTATTTTGTCTATGGGCGCGTATTCTTCAATGGCGATTGCCGCAATAGTGGCGCTCGTCTGGCAGTTGAGAAATGCTGAGTTGGCTGTAATTGCGATTGCGCCTGTAGGGGCTGCAATGACCGCAATTGCTCTTATCACCGGTGCTGCATGGGGTAAGCCTATGTGGGGAGCATGGTGGGTGTGGGATGCACGCTTAACCTCAGAGCTTATTCTTTTATTCTTATATCTAGGAGTTTTGTCGCTCTATCATGCGTTTGAAGATAAAAAGGCGGCGGGTAAAGCAGCGTGTATCTTAGCGATCGTTGGGGTGATCAATCTACCTATTATTCATTTCTCAGTTGAGTGGTGGAACACTTTACATCAAGGTGCAACCATCACTAAGTTTGATACGTCGGCAATTGACCCTAGCATGTTGTGGCCTTTATTTATCAACATCGCTGGCTTTGCTGGTTTTGTGGGTGTGATTTCACTAATTCGTTTAAAGAATGAAATTCTTCAGCGTGAAAAACACCGTCCTTGGGTACGCAGTTTAGTAAGTCGAGGTTAACAATGCAGTTCGAATCTTTTAGTGACTTTATAGCTATGGGTGGCTACGGCTTCTTTGTGTGGCTTTCATATGGTTCTTGTGCCGCTATTTTGGCTGGTATTCTACTTAGTTCTCTTAACGATGGTAAGAAACTAAAAAAAGAAGTAAAAGCGCAAATGTTGCGTGAAGAGCGTATCAAGAAAGCAAAAGAGGAGGCGCAAGCATGAACCCTAGACGTAAAAAACGCATGTTTGCTGTGCTAGGCATTATCTTTGGTCTTGGCTCAGCGATTGGCTTAACTTTATACGCATTACAAGAAAACATTAATTTGTTCTACACCCCGTCAGAGCTCATAAATGGTAAGGGTGAAAACTATGAAATGCCATTCGTAGGTCAAAAGTTACGAATTGGCGGTATGGTCGTACCAGGCTCAGTAAAGCGCGATGAAACTTCATTAGAAGTTGAATTTAAGCTCATTGATACCGGTCCTATGGTGACTATTCGTTATCATGGGATTTTGCCAGATCTGTTTCGTGAAGGTCAGGGTATTGTCGCACAAGGTACTTTAATTGAGCCTGATGTGATTGAGGCCTTTGAAGTTTTAGCCAAGCATGATGAAGAATATATGCCTGCTGAAATTGCAGAAGCCGTTAAAGGTATCAAACACGAAAAACCAAAATATAATTTAAATAACGAGAATTAGTATGATCCCAGAAATTGGTTATTTCTCGCTTGTACTGGCAATGGGCTTAAGCTTGTTGCTATGTATTTTTCCTTTATGGGGCGCTTACACCGGTAATCTTAGGTTAATGCGAGCAGCGCCTTCATTGGCTGTTGGTCAGTGTCTTTTTGTCCTATTTTCTTTCGCAATTTTAATTTATGTCACGCTGACTGATGATTTTACCGTCGCGTATGTGGCACATCATTCAAGCACAACTTTACCTTGGTACTACAAGGTTACGTCGACTTGGGGTGGCCATGAAGGTGCAATTTTACTCTGGCTCGTAATGCAGTCGTCTTGGACTGCATTGGTTGCGCTTATGTCAAACTCTTTACCTTGGGTTTTACGTGCTCGCGTGCTAGGCGTGCTGGGTTTCTTGGGGGTTGGCTTTATGCTTTATACCTTATGGATGTCGAGCCCATTTGAGCGTTTACTGCCTTATTACCCAGTAGAAGGGCGAGATTTAAATCCGCTGCTGCAAGACCCGGGTATGATCATTCACCCACCATTGCTTTATATGGGCTATGTGGGCCTATCTGTATCCTTTGCGTTTGCAATTGCGGCATTACTAACGGGTAAGCTTGATAATACTTGGGCTAAATGGTCTCGCCCATGGACTATGGTTGCGTGGGGTTTCTTAACATTAGGTATCACTATCGGCAGTTGGTGGGCGTATGCAGAACTAGGCTGGGGCGGATGGTGGTTCTGGGATCCAGTTGAAAACGCTTCACTGATGCCATGGCTAGTTGCTACTGCATTACTGCATTCGTTAGCAGTTACTGAGAAACGCGGAGTGTTCAAATCTTGGACGGTATTACTTGCTATTACTGCGTTTAGTTTATGTTTGCTGGGTACCTTTATCGTTCGTTCAGGGATCATTGTGTCAGTGCATGCCTTCGCGACTGATCCAGACCGAGGACTATATATCTTGTCGTTTTTAGGCGTTGTGGTAGGTGGTAGCTTAGCTTTATATGCAATGCGCGTTTCTGAAGTTTATAGTGAGGGACGCTATAAGTTTGCTTCTCGAGAGGTGACTCTCTGGGCGAATAATATCTTTTTAGTGGTGGCAACTCTCATTGTATTACTGGGCACCTTGTTGCCTATGATCCATAAAGAGTTAGGCCTGGGTACCATTTCAATTGGTGTGCCTTTCTTTAATCAAATGTTCTCTATTTTGGTTGTACCTTTTGCATTGTTATTAGGCATTGCACCTATGATGCGTTGGAAGCAAAACCAATTACCGCCTATGGTGAAAAAGTGGGGGGGTATGTTGGTCTTAGCTCTTGCACTGACTACATTGTGGTTATTGCCGAATTACGAATATGTTGCGCCAATGACGTTTATCGCAACAGCGCTTGCAGTGTGGATCACGCTAGGTACATTGGTAGATTTTTTTGATAAGGCGTCGGTACAAGACAGTTTCGCTCATGGTTTAAAACGCTTAGGTTTAAGTTATTGGGCAATGGTGCTTGGCCATATTGGTATTGCATTTGTGATAGCCAGTGTGACACTCACATCAGCGTATTCAGTTGAACGTTCAGTCAGTATGAAGCCAGGTGACGTGGCACAGCTAAACGAATACAGCTATCGATTCGATGGTGTAAAGGAAATTCGCGGTCCAAACTACAGTGGCCATGCGGGTGTGGTAACTGTGTTAAAAGACGATAAATTCATCGTTGAGTTATATGCTGAAAAACGCTTATATGATATCGGCATGCAATTTATGACAGAAGCCGCGATTGACGATGGTTTCTTCAGAGATTTATATTTAGCGCTCGGTGAGCAACTGAGTGAAGGTGCGTGGTCATTACGTATTTATCACAAACCTTACGTTCGCTGGATGTGGCTAGGTGGTATTTTAATTTCACTTGCCGGCTTCATGGTTGTGGCAGATAAGCGTTACCGTAGAAGAAAGATAAAGGGAGCTGTAGCATGAATAAAAAGCTATTAGGTTTTATTCCTTTTTTAATCTTTATCTTCTTATGCGTTTTCTTGTACCAAGGCCTGTTTGGTAACCCAAGAGAGTTACAAACCGGCCGTATAGGTCAAACGATGCCAAGCTTTGTTTTACCTGATTTAATGGATGAATCAAAACAGTGGCGTGATACAGACCTAAAAGGTGACGTATATTTACTGAATGTATGGGGAACTTGGTGCCCGACCTGTATCGCTGAATTAGGCTATCTTACTGAGTTAAGAGAGCGTGGGGTGCGCATTATTGGTTTGTACTATGAACAAGCTTATGACCCAGACTTTGGCGATCAATTTGATATTAATGCACTGCGTAATGAAGTGCAGAATATGCTTGATAGAGCTGGCAACCCATATCAATTCAATATTTTAGACTTACATCGCACTCTGGCACTTGATTTAGGCGTCTCAGGTGCACCGGAAACTTTCCTTGTCGATGCCAATGGTACGATTCTATTGCACCATATAGGTGACATAAACCCTCGAGTTTGGCGTGCTAAGTTTGCACCTGTTATGCAGGAGTTATCAGAATGAGAGTTTTAACTTTGTTATTTCTGAGTATTTTGAGCTTTTTAGCTTACAGTGCCCAAGATGAATATGAATTTGCCAATGCTGAGCGCGCAGCAACCTTCAAAGCGTTGACGCAAGAGCTTCGTTGTCCGAAATGCCAAAACCAGAATATCGCTGATTCAGATGCGATTGTCGCTAAGGACTTACGTGACAAGGTACTAGTGCTAGTGAACGAAGGAAAATCAAAGCAAGAAGTCATTGATTACATGATTGACCGTTATGGTTACTTTGTTCACTACCAACCGCCGGTGACACCTGCAACCATTGTACTTTGGGTATTACCTGTACTAATTGTGATCATTGGTTTTGGCTTTATTGTCTTTCGACAAAAGAAGGCGTCAAAGAAACAAAAGTGGAATGCGCAAGACGAAGAAAAGCTCGCGCAACTGATCAAGCAGTATCAACGTCAGGAGCATAATTCATGAGCGCAATGACGCAAATGTGGGGCATGTTTGCTCTATTATCAATTCTTGCCGCTTTATTTGTTGTGGTGCCATTTTTACGACGTGAAAAGGTCATCGCGGTTGATTCTGATGCCAATGCAGAGCGTATTGGCATATATCAACAGCGCCTAGATGATTTAGAGCAAGAGTTTGCGGATAAGAAAATTGAGCAAACAGTTTACAACGAGTCAATTGTTGAGTTAAAGCGCCGCTTGCTTAATGAGTTATCTCCTGAGAAGCAACTTAATGCTCGAGGTAATAACCGTATATTCGCGCTAACAGGTTTGGCTTTTTTAGTTGCAGTGAGTGCCGTATTTTATGGCTTTACAGGCAGTCAAAAGCAAATAGAAGACTGGTACACTGCCATCGATAGGTTGCCAGAATTTGGTGAGCGTGCGGTTTTACAGCAAGGCGAACCACTGTCTCAAAATGAACTTCAAGCATTTGCTTTAGGCCTGCGCACAAAGCTGGCAGAAAGTGGCGATGATGCTGTTGCTTGGATGCTGTTAGGCCGTGTTGCTATGTCACTGGGTGATAATGATATGGCCAAGCAAGCTTTCGAAAAAGCACTGTTTATGCAGCCTGATAATAACAATGTATTGGTAAACTTTAGCCAAGTACTGTTAATTGAAGGTACTGAACCGAGCATGAACCGCGCTGCGAGAATGCTATCTAAAGTTTTACAGTCTGATCCAAGTAATATGGACGCGATTTCGCTATTGGCATTAATCGCATATGAGCGTCAAGACTGGGAAGAAGCTAAAGCCGCATTTGAAGTACTGCAATCTTCTATGACCCAAGATGACCCTCGCTATGCCATGATTTCAGAGCGTATTCATGATATCGAACATAAAATTAATCCTGATGCACACGCACATGAAGAAAGTCAGCCTCCTGCAGGTGCATCATTGACGGTATCTGTGTCGTTAAATGATTCTATAGCAAGTCAGTTACCAGACAATGCGACGCTGTTTATTTTTGCTAAAGCCCATAATGGCCCACCAATGCCATTGGCTGTGAACAAATTAAAACAATTTCAATTTCCGATTACTGTTACACTTGATGACAGCATGGCTATGATGCCTGATTTGAAGCTTTCTAATTTTGAAAAAGTTGAGATCACTGCCCGAGTTTCAAGTGATGAAGCTGTAACGGTGCAGGCAGGCGACTTAGAAGGTCAATCAGACGTGATAGCCTTAGATAATGCGCCATCAATTGTGCGTGTTGAGATCAGTCGTGTAATAACCAGCACAGGAAGCTAAATGTTAAAACCTATATTATCTGCGTTTGCTGCACTCATTATTTCTGGGTGTGCAACAGTTTCCCCTGAAAAAGTTGATGAGCGAGATCCGCTTCAAAGTATCAACAGAACGGTGTACGACTTCAATATGGATGTACTTGATGCATATATTTTGAAGCCTGTCGCCGAAGGGTACCTAGCCGTTACGAATGATCCGGTTAGAAAAAGTGTCTATGCGTTTACTACCAATATTGCAGCTCCTACCGATGCGGTTAACTCATTATTACAAGGAAAACCAAAAGATACAGGCATCAATACCGCGCGGTTCTTGGTGAATTCAACAGTGGGTATTTTTGGTCTCTTTGATGTTGCAAGCTCATTAGGTTTAAAGCATAAAGATGAAGACTTTGGTCAAACCTTAGGCGTATGGGGCGTTGGTGATGGCGCATATTTGATGTTGCCAGGCTATGGACCTTCTACCGCTAGAAACATCACAGGTGACGTGGTAGACAAGTTTGTATTACCTGAACTTGCGATGTCTACACCTCAAAGCCTATTAGTTTTTGCTGTGAGAGCAATTGATACGCGTGCGAGTTTATTATCGCAAGAGAAGCTACTTCGTGAGTCACTTGACCCGTATGTGTTCATGAAAGATATCTACTTCCAGCGTCAACTTTACGAGCTGTATGATGGTAACCCACCAATCAAAGAAGAAGAAGTTGAAGATTTTGATGAAGACTTCTTAGAGAATCTTTAAGCGCGCAAGCATACTTAATAGAAAGCCAAGTCAATGACTTGGCTTTTTCTTTATCTAACACTAACCCTAAGAGTTAAAAGCGCCAGTTGAGGTTAAGCCAAGCAGTTAACCCCGCTTCATTCACTCTGCTGGTCTGCTCATAGCCATTGACAGCCGCACCTGCACGACTTAAGTGCTCGTTGTAGGCTTTGTCAAGTAAATTATCTATCCCAAAACTCCAGTCTATGTTTTGATTTTGACTGTAGTTAGCATTTATTGACAGCACACCGTAACCGGCGGACTTTGAGACGTCTTGACCTGCGATATTACCCTGGCCAACAGCAACACGATGTTGCTTTTGTACAACACGCCAAAGCATGCCAAGCTGCCAATCTTTTAGTGCGTAATCAAGTGTAAAACGAGCCTGTAAAGCAGGTTGTTGCGCTAATGGTCTATGATCAGTTAGATTTGTTGCTCTTACCCAACTCATACTTGCACCGGTTGATAACGACTTTGTCAGTGAATATTTGCTGTCTAACTCAAAACCAAAGCTCTCAGAGTCAACGTTACGCGTTACTTTTGCCGATTTACCCATTTTCTCAAACGTATTGTCGATGAGAATAAAATTATCGGTTTGATTGTAGAAAACAGAAGCAGAGCTTTGCCACTTATCAGTTTGGTGGACTAAGCCTAAATCGAATTGACCAGTGGCTTCGTGCTTTGTGTTAAAAGCACTTGTGGTCTTTTCGCTGCTTCGCGCCGCTCCTAATATTTCCCAGTAATCAGGAAATCGTTCTACATAACCGAAGCCTGCAAAGTAACTGGTATTTTCGGTTTGAGTTTGAAATCTTGTGAACCCACTATACAAAGATGACTTTCGAGTCTGAAAAGCAGTCGGGTTAGGGGACATCATCATCATTGAACCGGCCATTTTGCGCTCATCAGTTGCTTGCCACCTGTCTACGCGCAAGCCCGATACCCATTGTTTATTTTCCTCTGGACTAAATTCGTATTCAGCAAACACGCCAAACCGCTCAAAATGTCCGTCGGTAGTACGCGTTTGATTGTCAATTGGCATCATATTGATATTCATAGACATACGATTTGTATGCTCATTACTTTGATGGTCAACGCCAATGCTAAACTTGCTCGTTTTATTGTACTCACCGTGTGCTAAAAACTTCCCGCCGTAAGTTGTTCTGTCAGGGTTCATCGCTCTAGGCGTTTTGTTCATTGGTGTTGCAACGAAATCACGTAATGAGAAGTTGTCCATAATATGATCGACATAATTGTAAAAAACTTGCCCTTCAATGCGTTTAATGACGGTGCCTTCAAGTAACCAATCTAATTTAATTGCACTATGGGTTCTATCAAATAAACTTCCGTCCATTGCTCTATCAGCATAAGCAACTTCGCCATCACTACGCCCAAGTGAAAGGCTAATAATCTTATCGTCACTTGGTGTGTAAGTGAACTCTAAATCGGTATTCCACTTCTCGTACGCTGAATGCACATGCGTGCCATTGCCATCTTTATAATTGTCCGCTTTGTTATAGCTGGCTGATATATTGGCAAAGTAGTTTTGATCTCCAAATTTAAGCTGGGAATTAATACCGCGACGCCCGGCATTGGCAAGCACTAGGTTACTAAAACCCTCTATACCAGCTTTATCCATTCTGTAACTATCACGCTCAAATAATACGGTCGCAGCGCTGTTACCTGGTCCATATAATACTGTTTGTGGACCTTTTATTACGGTAAGCGTGTCATAGGTTTGTGGCGTAATATAAGCCGTTGGAGGGTCCATACGATTTCCACATCCACCCAAGGTGAGGTTGCCATCAGTTAAAATATTCAAGCGCGAGCCTGCTTGACCTCTAAAGACTGGATCTGAGCTTGCTGCTCCTTTTTTGATTAATGAAAAGCCACTGATACTTGAGAGTAAATCTGACGCATCTTGAGCAGGCAAGGGCTGCCTTGGTAATTTAGGGTCGGTTTTTATATTGAGTGGTGTTTGCATTGGTGCAATGACAACGATTTTTTCTATGTCATCAGCTACAGCATAACTACTTAATAATGTGCAGATAAATCCATTTAGAATTGATTTTTTCATTTTAAAGCCCAGCAATTGAGAGAGTTGTGGGCAGTGTATAGATTTTTATTTGCTGAGGAATGTGACAGATTGTCGCACCTAGCGGGGTTTGTTGATGCGACAATATCTTGATTGATTTATATCAAGTTAATTCTGTACTAATTGCACTCCATGACTTGAAGTTGCTCGTTGCCCCAAGTAACAGCTTGGTTGTAAATTTCAGGTAGTAAATCGTTGCTAAATTTAATACGTTCACAATATTCACCGGTCAACTCCCAATCTGCTTGCTCATAGGCTTTGATGAGGCCTAAATATTGCGCCAGTATCCCTTGTTTTTGCACTAAGGCATCTTTGATCAGATTGCTTAAAGGCAATTTTTTCATAACGCCTTCCATGCTTTCATCTAAAATCGCATCCATCAGTGACATCATACCAACTAAAAAAGCCATGCCAGTGTCTTGGATCCCCTTATGTTTTTGCGCGAGTAGCTCACAAAAGCGTGCACGAGTTAGAGACAGTTTGATTAATTCGATAGGCTTTTCAGAGGAAACTTGAGCAGCGAATAAAAGAGATAAAAACTTTTTCAGTTCTTGGTTGCCAAGTACAACCACCGCTTGTTTGATTGTATTTATCTCTGCACGTCGTTTAAAAGCAGCGGAATTTGAATAGCGAAGTAACTTATATGATAAGTTGACGTCTCTTTCAAAAACAGAGGTGATTTTTTTGATATCTACATCAACCACTGAGGTTTCATAAAGCAGTTCTGCAAGTGCCATTTCTGAAGGAGGCAGGGATTTGCTTTTCACCATTTCAGGTTTGGCAAAAAAGTAGCCTTGAAAGTAACTAAAGCCCAGAGCCACGGCCTTTTCGAATTGTTCATTGGTTTCTACTTTTTCTGCAACAAGCTTAATACTTTCAAATTCTTTGGTGGCTTCGATGAGCTCTGCAATCTCTTCATCTGAGGTGATCAGGAGGTCGACTTTAATTTGATCTATGTATGGATAAAAATGACGCCACACTTTTTGGTGTTTGTAGTCATCAAGGGCTAAGGTATAACCTTTATTTTTTAGCTCTTGTACTGCAGCAAGTAAGCGTTTACCAGGCTGAACGGTTTCTAGAATTTCTATAACGACTTGTTCACTGGGCAACATGGTTGGATAACCTTTAAGAATGGTATCCAGTGTAAAATTAATATATGCAGGCTTGCTATCCGTTAAGTCTTCTAAACCAAAGTTAAACTGGCTGCCCTCAATGAGCTTTGAGGTGGCTTCATCCCCGTCTATATTTGGAAAAACATTGTCTACGCCATCTCGAAACAATAGCTCATAACCCATAAGCTGTTTGTGTTGATCAAAAATAGGTTGGCGGGCTGCATAAAAATACATGTACTACTATTCCTGTTACTCTCGACAATGTTAAATATAAAATATATTGCGTAGTAAAGCATTAACTAATTTATAAAATATAGTTTTTTATTCATTCTTTGTTCTTAGTTTTTATTGCTGTTTACATTGAACGCACTTATCTAGGGTTAACTTTGCAGTCATGATATAGTGACTTTTATAAATAAAAATAATCTTTAATCACCAAGCAATCATCTCGTAATGAGTAAGCGGAGGTAAGTTTTGGAAACAGGTACTTTAGTATCTTTGGTTTTGTATTTTCTCGTAATGCTGGGTATTGGGCTATACGCTTATCGTAAGTCAACCAGCGATGTTTCAGGCTACATGTTAGGTGGGCGAAGCCTTCCTCCTAGTGTCGCAGCACTCTCTGCTGGTGCTTCAGATATGAGTGGTTGGATTCTGATGGGCTTACCGGGCGCGATGTTTGTTACAGGCTTTAGCAGCACTTGGATAGCTACCGGCTTAATTATTGGTGCTTGGTTAAACTATTTATTAGTTGCACCAAGGCTACGTGTTTATACTGAAGTAGCAAATGATGCGATTACTATTCCTGATTATTTTGCTAATCGTTTTGAGGATAAAAGTAATGCGCTGCGGATTGTTTCTGCATTGGTTATTATCGTATTCTTCACACTTTATACTTCATCAGGTGTTGTGGCTGGGGGCAAGTTATTCGAGAACTCTTTCGGCATAAGTTATGAATCTGGTTTATACATTACGACAGGTGTAGTCGTATTTTACACTTTATTTGGTGGTTTCCTAGCTGTGAGCCTCACTGATTTTGTACAGGGCTGTATTATGTTCATTGCACTGGTTTTAGTGCCTTTAGTGACTTTCTCTCTACTAGAGAATCCCTTATCTTCTACTCTTAATGAGTTGAACCCTGATATGTTAACTTGGGTTGGTGCTGGTGGTGCAATAGGTATTATTTCAGCAATGTCTTGGGGGTTAGGGTATTTTGGTCAGCCACATATCATAGTGCGTTTTATGTCAGTTAGAAGCGTGAAAGATATGCCTGTTGCACGTCGTATCGGTATGAGCTGGATGATAATTGCAGCGCTCGGCGCTGTATTTACAGGTCTTTTTGGTGCTGCTTATGCCCATGAGAAAAACCTTGTAGTTGACGATCCTGAAACAATCTTTTTGATATTGTCACAGTTATTATTCCATCCACTTATATCTGGGTTCTTACTGGCGGCTATTCTCGCTGCGATTATGAGTACAATTTCTTCACAGTTATTAGTGAGCTCAAGCTCATTAACAGAAGACTTTTACAAAATCTTTATTCGTCGTGATGCGACAGATAAAGAGCTTGTATTAGTTGGTCGTATCAGTGTGGCACTAGTTGCAATGTGTGCCATCTATTTAGCGTATGACCGTGATAGTTCTATTTTAGATTTGGTAAGTAATGCATGGGCAGGTTTCGGTGCAGCATTTGGTCCGTTAGTATTATTTAGCTTACTTTGGAAACGCATGAACTTTGCAGGTGCATTAGCTGGCATGCTAGCCGGGGCAGGGACCGTTCTTATTTGGATTTATGCACCAATCCAAATTAATGGCCAATCTTTAAGTAGTTTAATTTATGAGATTGTCCCAGGATTTATTCTTTCTTCAATTGCCATTGTTGTGGTGAGTTTAATCACTGACGAGCCACCTGCGCAAATTGGCGATAAATTTGCTGAGTATGAACAAGAGTTAAATGCATAGTTTGTTTCTTAAGTAATGAGAAGGGAGCGATATGCTCCCTTTTTTGTTTTTACTGAGTGCTGACTGATAACTATGTCATCTAATGAATCTTAAATCCCTTTACAATTTCTGATAATTGATGACTGGCTTGTTTTAAACTTAAGCTGGCTTCAGTAAGTGCATGTGTTGTTTCTAGTGAATGATCGGTGGCTTCTGACAGAACGGTTATCCGAAAGTTTACTTCCTGAGCAGCCGTACTTTGTTCTTCTGTTGCACGCGCTATATGGCTATTCATATCTGTAATGGACATGATGAGTCGCTCTATTTCATTTAACACTTCATCGGCTTCTGCAACTTGCTTTACTGTGTCTACAGAGATCTGCTGATTTGCCTGCACAGCACTCACTGCTTCTTGAGCACCTTTTTGTAATTTCTCTATCATGGTTTGGATTTCATCAGTGCTTTGGCCTGTACGGCTAGCAAGAGTTCTTACTTCATGAGCTACAACTGCAAAGCCACGACCCTGCTCACCCGCTCTAGCAGCTTCAATAGCCGCACTTAGTGCAAGTAGATTAGTTTGCTCTGAGATCCCTCTTATTACATCTGATACAGAACCTATGTTATTACTTTCTTCAGCAAGCACGGTGGTCACCTCGCTGATTTCTTGAATATTACTCGACAAGGTTTCTATTGCTGTGATGGTCTTAGCCACAACTTGTTTACCGTTATTGTTGTTCTTAAGCGTATCATTAGCTGCATGTTCTGCAGCTTCAGCATTTTCACTTACCTCTTTTATCTGCATGCTCATTTGTTCGACTGCCGTAGCAACTTGTCGACTGTTATCATTTTGATGTTCAATATGATTTAAATTGACTTTACCTTTATCATCCACTGAACTTGAAAGTCGTTCGACCTCTGTATCGCTGTGTGAAACGCGTTCTATAGAATGGCGCATTTTTTCAGTGTAGGCGTTAAAGTAGTTCGCTAATTGTGATATCTCATCTTTGCCTGATTCATCTAGTCGCTGGGTGAGATCACCTTCGCCATGGGAAATGTTCTTCATCATTTCAGTCGCTAAATTGACGGGATTGAGAATACTGTTGCTAATTAAAGAAATCAGTGCGGCCAAAATGATAAGCAAGACAACTACATCAATGATCATTAAATTTCTAAGTTCTGCAGAGTCTTCTTCAATGGAATCTAGATAAACACCTGAACCTAAGATCCACTGCCAAGGTGCAAACCCTTTAACATAAGAGATTTTGTCGACGGGCTTATCAAAACCAGGTTTTGGCCATTTATAAGGCACAAAGCCTTCACCTTGTTGGCGAACAATTTTGACCATTTCCATAAATAACCTGAGCTGCGCA
>NZ_PNEC01000019.1 GCF_005886345.1 Pseudoalteromonas phenolica | reverse complement strand
ACAAGCCGAACAAGCCGATGAAAACGCGGTAGCAGAACAAACACAAGTCACTTCGCAAGCCGCTGTCGTGCAAACTGAAATGATAGAGGCACAGCAAGCGACAGAGGAAATTCAAGTGAATGACACAAACAAAAACAACTTAGAAAAACCGAGGATAGATCCGTTTAAAGCACTCGATAATATTCGCTCAGGCGAGCATGACTATTTCTCCACGCCACAATCAAATAACACAGCTCAATCGGTTGACCGTTTTGGTAATGGTCGAATTTCAACACCTAAAACACATAAAGAAGCACGTGAAAATAAAGACATGCCGAAAATGGTTTATGAAGGACCAACCTATAAAGAATTCAAAAAAGGCGCGTATTGCTATAAAAAAAACCAAATAGATCCAAACAATCGCTCTATCGATTCAAGCCTGCCGACCACTTGGCGAGGTCTGCCCTATAAGTGCGATAAAGATAAAATTGAGAAAGCTTTTGATGCCGCGATGGAGAAGTGGTTGCCTAAAAAGCAGTAAAATTGTTAATTCGACTTTGCTTTCGCATGCTCTAAAAAAGTAAGATTATAGTTTTCATGTATATAGAAAGTATTAGTCACTAAGAAATTATGAACCTGTGTTTAATACAGGGCTTGGCCTCTTACTCTTCCCATATATTACTAATTCGATAAGCCTTATCATTTATGAGAATAGTTTTATTTGTAGTAGGAACATTAAATTTTGCAAAATAAGTACAACCAAGGATAGCTTTAAATCTGTCTAACTCAATTCCCGATTCGGATCGAATAATATAGAGTTGATTAATTTTAAAATCAGCAAAGTACACTGAAACTTTTCCATCATAATCTCTAATGATTGAACTAAAAATAGGGTTCGGCTTGCACTCCTCAAAAGTAATTTTTTCATAAAATACTTCCTTTTCCTCAGTCTTATGAAATAGAGAAACACTTACAGAGTTACTTTTTAAATCACATTTTTTTATCTTGTATTTAGTATTACCATTGATATTCCCTTCTATGGAGTATTCTTTACCACAAATTTGAAATTTAAGTATTTCTGGTAAATTTGAAAACTTTACCCCGCGACTTACACTTGCATATAGCTGATAATAATCATTATCGATATCATAAACTACAAAATCAGTTAACCCTATCTTTCTCCCTGCGTGACTTGAAAAGTGTAAAAAAGTGAGAATCACTAAAAGCATCAGTCTAGTTTTTATTTTAATAAGCACTATTAGTGTAGGACCCGAATAAATACCCAATGACTAAAAATAACATAACTAAACCAGAGCCTTTTTAAATACTTAACTATCTTCACCAAAAGTAGTGGCACATTTTATTCCACATATAACGCAAGCCCCTAAAAGACATGCAGTGCCTACTATTAAATCTAGCGTCTCTATGATATCTCCAGAATTGAGCCTATAAATGTATACACCTGAAAACAGTGTAAGGCAGCTCAAAAACATAGATAAAAAACCAATTAAGAAGCTTTTAAGTGTACTGAAAGTATTTTTAGAACAATAAAAGACAGCTATTGAACCAACTATCCCAAGCAAAAGAATGACCAACATATTCATTTTTTCAAATCCAGCTTATAGTTAGATAAAGAAACGTCTTAAGCTCGATAATCAATAAATGAAGACTAACCAGTTCAGTTTTATCAAGACTTTAGTGTTTGCCAAAAAACGCACATGAATGCAACTACTTATGCAGTTCAAGCACTTAAATTATGATAAGTATCTTTTCAACTATGCCACAAGATAAAAAGAGTTAAAACAACTTACTTAAACGCACCATCAAATAAGACTTTGGTATAAGGGCAGTTATTTAATGACAACGCTAACTCAAATCAACTTTTAAGCACTGAGATACATGTTAAAGTGTTCACTATCAGGTTTCACCTTTGTTTACTAAGGAAGTTTTATGAGCGTTAAGCGAGTCAGCCAGTTTTTAAACCCTCAGTCGGTTGCAGTCATTGGTGCATCAAATAATGCGGGGCGTGCAGGTTTTGTGGTCATGCGCAACTTACTTCAAGGTGGCTTTAAAGGGCCGATTATGCCGGTTTCTCCGAAGCATAATGCAGTCCATGGTGTGCTTGCTTACAATAGTATTAAGGCCCTGCCACAAACACCAGATCTCGCAGTGGTATGCACCAATAAAAATACCTTAGAGCAAGTCATCATTGAACTCGGCGAGCTTGGCTGCCAACACGCAATTCTTATCGCTTCTGGGGCAAACCAGAAACAAAAAAATCAATTATCTAAGGTTGCTAAGCAAGCAGGTGTGACCATTCTTGGGCTAAACTGTTTGGGCTTGTTAATCCCACATTTAGGATTAAATGCCAGTTTTTCTCATACTGTTGCTGAGCCAGGTAAATTGGCATTTATCTCACAATCTGCCGCTGTGTGTTCAACAATCTTAGATTGGGCTAAAAACAGACGAATTGGATTTTCTTACTTTATTTCTGTCGGCGATTGCCTTGATATAGATTTTGATGAGTTACTTGATTTCTTAGGTCGTGATGCCAAAACCCGCGCTATTTTGCTTTATATAGATAATATTGACGATGTGCGCCGCTTTATTTCTGCAGCCCGAGCCGCTGCATTTAGTAAACCCGTATTGGTTATAAAAACTGGCAGAACACATGCGGGGGCTAAGGCCGCTTATCTGCATACTGGCGGCCAGAGCAGTGATGATGCGGTATACGATGCTATGTTCCAGCGGGCTGGTATGTTACGCGTAAATGATTTACGTGAGCTCTTTGCTGCAACACAAACTCTGGCACTCCATCCTAAATTATTACAAGTTGAGCAACTAACTATCCTCACTAATGGGGGTGGTCCGGGCATCATGGCGGTAGACACATTATTGCAAGGATCGGGAAAACTAACACAACTCAGTGATGCCACGCGTGAAGCACTCAATAAAGTGATCCCTCAAGCCGAAAAAATTTACAATCCAGTCGACTTATTTGGTGACTCTTCACCAAAACGCTATCAACAAGCTTTAGAAATTTTGTTGCAAGCATCAGAAGTTAAAAACCTGCTAATTATTCATACTCCTTCTGCACTTGCCCCGAGTGAGGAATATGCTGAGATCATTGCCAGTGCTTTAGACAAAATCCCGAAAATGGCCCGCCCTTATGTGATGACAGTCTTCATGGGGGAAAATGCTGCCTATGAAGCCCGTTATGTTTGCGCAGAGCATAGCATTCCGACTTATCGAACGCCTGAAGGCGCTGTTGGCGCATTTATGCATTTGGTGAGTTATCGCCGTAACCAAAAACACCTGACACAAACCCCAGAATCTATCAGCGGCGATGAACTTATCAATGGTTCAGCTGCAAAAGCTGAAATTGCAGATTTTATTGAACAAGGTCACACACACCTTTCTACACATCTGGCTAGTAAAGTCTTATCCCATTATTCTATCGAGTGTATTCAAACTGAAATTGCACTCACCCCAAGTGAAGCTAAAGAACAAGCCGAACAGCTAGGCTTTCCAGTAGCTTTAAAACTAATTAGCCCTTCGATACCTTCAAAATCAGAAGTCGGTGGTGTGGTACTAAATTTAAATGATGGCAATGAAGTCGAGCAAAATGCCTTTGCCATTTTATTGCGGATCAAAGAAGCTTACCCTGATGCCATTATTGAAGGTTTCTCTTTACAACGTATGGCTCCTCGAGCTGGGGCACAAGAACTGCGTATTGCCATAAAAACCGAGCCGGGTTTTGGCCCTGTTATTTTATTAGGTGAGGCAGGCACAGGGCTTGAATTCTCGCAAGCAGCAGTTGCACTCCCTCCATTGAATATGAACTTGGCTAAATATTTAATTGCCGCAGCACAAGATAAGGGCGTGCTTAAAGAACGCACTTTGCCAGACAAAGTAGATAAGTATCGTTTATGTGCATTACTGACAAGAATTTCGCAGCTACTCATTGATCAACCAGATATTTATAACCTAGAGCTGAACCCAGTATTAGCGAGTGAAGGGCAGTTTTTGGTACTTGATGCCACTATTCAACTGCGTCCTTATCAAATCAATGCCGATCGTAAACGCTTAGCAATTAAGCCTTACCCGAAAGAGTGGGAGCAAAAAGTAACCTTAAAAGACGGCCAAGCTGCTGTTTTAAGACCCATTCGTCCTGAAGACGAACGCGCACACCAAGAATTTGATAAGTCGCTGACAAAAGAAGACAGATATAAACGCTTCTTTGGCGAACTGCCTGAGTTCAACCATGAGCAATTGGCTAAGATGACGCAAATTGATTATGACCGAGAAATGGCTTTTATTGTCTCTGCCCCACACAAGAGTGCCTATCGCACACTTGGGGTGTCTCGCGTATTAATGGATCCCGATAATCTATGTGCAGAATTTGCCGTTGTTGTTCGCTCAGGAAGCCAAGGATTAGGACTTGGAAAATTACTAATGAACGCAGCTATAGAGTACTGCCGCAGTCAAGGTGTAGGTGTTGTAGAGGGGATCACCTTACCTGAAAATAGCGGTATGATAGAACTCTCTAAACGCCTTGGTTTTAAAGTAACTCGTGACTTTGAAGAAGGAACCATTAATATGACTTTGAAGCTAACTGACTCACCACAATAAACTATGCTAACAACCAGACAAAAGTTCGCAAGCTTACTTGAAAGTAGTGGCCGACATCAAAAAGCAGGTCACATACTTGATGTATTTCTGATCTGCTTAATAATGGTCAATGTGATTGCCATTGTCTTAGAATCTGTGGCCTCCCTTGCCCAAACTTATCGTACCCTTTTTCTCGTTATAGAGATTGGCTCTGTCACCATATTTACTATAGAGTACTTGGCAAGATTATGGTCTTGCGTCGATAAAATCGAATACAAACAATTAAAAGATTCAAACCTTAAAAAACGCTTTAAATACGCACTGACGCCGCTTGCCATAATTGATTTACTGGCCATCGCGCCAACCATTCTCATGATGTTCTTTAGCTTTGATCTGCGTTTCCTACGTGTTGTTCGACTGCTAAGAATTTTCAAACTCACTCGTTATTCTAAAGCTATGCAGTTGTTACTGGCAGCATTTAAAGAGGAAGCTAACAGTTTAATGGCGGCATTTTTTATTATGTCTGTCGTGCTGATTATTGCGTCTTGCGGTATTTATCTTATTGAGCACGATGTTCAACCCAATAAGTTTGGTTCAATACCTGATGCTATGTGGTGGGCAATGGTCACTCTAACAACTGTTGGTTACGGCGATGTGGTGCCAATAACACCACTAGGGCGCTTTTTTGGTGGTGTCATCACCATGCTAAGCATGGGTATGGTTGCCATTCCTACAGGTTTATTAGCTTCAAGCTTTGCAGAGCAACTGCGCAAACGTCGCGAAATATTTAATGAAGCGGTATTGCACAGTTTAATAGACGGTCATGTCGACGAAGAAGAGCACGCTCACCTAGAGGCTTTAAGAGTTGAATTGGGGCTAAGCGCAGCTGAAGCTAACCAAGCAATTAAAGTAATGACAAACAAGCGCATACATAGCCAGTACTGCCGCCACTGTGGTCATAAGCTATAAGGTCTTACCTGCTTTTACATTTTCACTAAAAGGTATAAAACAAATTTGTGTTTTATACCTCTGTTTGAGTTTGTTTAACTTCTGAGAAAACATGCCAAGCATCATCTAAGTACTGTGCGACATAATCACCAGTTACAGCCTCGCCATAAATTGGCCCCTGAAATAGATGACAACCAATACTCTGCAATTCTCTGATCTGCGATTCGTTTTGCACGCCATCAGCAATACAGCGTTTATCCAATAAATTAGCAACACTGATAACCGCGTGGGTAATAATGCCTTGATCTCCCTGTTGTTGAGTAATTAAAGTTGGCGCAATTTTAAAGGCGTCTACAGGTAAACTTTGCAAAGAGGCCAGTGACGCAAATTCAGAACCAAAGCCATTAATGTGTATTTGGCACCCTATCGATTTAAGCTGCGTCATCATATGTATCGCTTGTGACGAGTTAAGAACTGTCAGCGCTTCAGTGATCTCAAACACCACATGATGGGCATGAATATTACAACGCGAGATCACATTCGCAATACGACTTAATAAATCTGATTGCATCAAGTCTGACGCGGTTAAATTTATTGCCAAATATAATTCTGGATGCGTTAAATGCCACTGCTTTAACTCTATTAATCCAGCACTTAATGCTTGCAGTAATAACCTATGACTTGCACCAATTTGCTTACTAACTTCACTCACTTCATGTTGAGAGTAAGTATCTAATGATGGCCACTTAAGGGTAACTTCTAGCCCTTCTACCTGCTTGGTTTGATAATTTAAAATCGGCTGATATTGATTAACGAAGTTGCCCTCTTTTAGAGACAACATAAGCGTTTGTTCGATTGCAAATATTCGCTCAGCTCGGGCTTGCATGGCACGCGTAAAAAATTGATAATCTCGACCTTGTTCATCCATAGCATAGTTTAATGCCATTCTCGCCTTTTGGCATAGCTCCTCTGCAATAGTTGCATCTTCAGGCAAACTTGCCACGCCAATAAAAGGCATCAACTGAATATTATGGCCATCAATGAGCTGCTCAAATTCGAACTGCTGTTTTATTTTGGTAATGCATTGTGTCACTTGCGATGGTTCATCTAGTTTTTCTAGCAAAACCATAAACTCTCGACCATTTACAAAAGCAAGGTTTGCTTGCTCTCCTAAACAGTGAATGAGTTGCTTAGCAATATGCTTGATCAAGCTTTCGAAAAAGTGCTTACCATAAATATCGTAAAAATGTTTTAGCCTATCGACACGAATAGCCATTATAGCCAAACTTTGGCCATGCTCTTTTTGACTAATTGCATGTTCGACCCAATCAATAAAGCGTCCTTTATCGGCTAGCTGAGTGGCAGAATTGATATTTTCAAGTTGTTGTAAGGTTTGCTCTGTCTTTTTTTGAGCACTGATATCTGTTAGCGCAACTACGTAATTACTAAGTAGGCCATCGCCATCTGACACAGCAGTAACTTTTATCAACACATGACACTGTTTGCCATTTGCCAGTCCGACCAACTCTTCGCCAACGAAATATTCTGAAACTTTTAACTGGCTGATTTTACGCAAATAGTGCATTCGAATTGAAATTGGCAAACCTAAACTTAAAGCAGAACTTGAAGTTGGCTCTTCTGCGATATCAAAAGCCTGTTGTAATGCTGCATTACATGCTTGAATACGCAACTGTTTATCTAAGATAAACACCCAGTCTCTGGCCTGCTCAAACGCCGCACCAAATAACCTCGCTCTTTCTGCAAACATTTTTTCACGGGTCAAATTGGTGTATGTTCCCGTCACTCGTTCTGGTAAATCACTGGCCCAAGCCATCACTTTGCCCGAGTCTTTATACCAGCGCCAATGACCGTCTTTATGCTGTAAGCGATATGTACAATTAAACACGCCTTTATTGGTAGTCACAAACTCAAGCCACTCAAGCCTAAAAGTATTTCGCTCAAAGGGGTGAATTTTTTGCAGGTATTCATCTAAAGTTACTGTATCAGAATGGTAACCCAGCTCAGCAGTGAGTCTTGGCTGGTAAATAAGATGATGGTCTAGCTGCCAGTCCCACACACCGGAGTCACTACTTTCAAGCGCCAACTTCAGACGCATCTCACTATTTTGAGTATCTTTATGCGCCGCGAGTAAGATCTGCTCGATACGCTGTTTACGACGAAGCCACAGCGCAAACAATAGCAATATAGTGAATACATAGCTGGCAATTGCCAAAGGAGAGCGCCAAATAGGGTAATGCACTTTTATCATCAATGAAGTCGGCGGCGTGTAGTCTCCGGTTAATGGGTCTTTCGCCCATACTTTAAGCTGGTAATTACCTGGGTTTAATTTTGGAAAAACAACTCGATTATTACCACGCGTTAAAATACGTTGCCCACCAGATATTTGATATTCATAGATAATACGATCTTGATACATAAAGCTCATTGCCGAAAAAGACACTTCTAAGCCTATATCATCGTGCTGGAGTTCTATATGTTCGAAAACTTTTAACCCACTGTTTTCGAGTTTGCGAGACATTAATTCAACCGAAGTAATATTTACTCGGCTCAGTAACTTATTTTTAGGCCTATTTACTTTAGGGTCAAACAAAGTAAAACCTTTTACTGAACCATACGCGATTTGACCATTGTCTAAGCTCAGCGCTGCACCACCATTAAATTCATTACTCAGTAGCCCGTCTGCTGTAGTAAACTGTTGCAAGTGAAGATTATCTGGGTCTAGTCGCCAAATACCTTTATGCGAAGACATCCAAATCATACCGGCATCATCTTGTTCCATGCCATACATCAAGGTGCCTAGGTTATTTTCTTCTAAGTCAATTGTGTGAACCCGCTCATAGCTTTGTGGATCTAAACCTATCAAACCGTAGTTTGATAGTGACAACCATAAAACATTGTTTTTATCTATAATGTAGGATTGCACGATAATTGGGATATCTTCATGGGCATCAGGTACTTCATAGATGGTATGAAGCTTTTGAAAAACAGGATCAAAGCGATATAACGTACCACCTGTAAAAAATAATGGATGACTAGGGTTATCAGGTAGTGGCTTTAAAAAAGAAAAAGATAAAAACGGATCAAACTGATCAAACTGCCCTTCGAGTTTCAACAGTGATTTATCACGGATGCTGTACTTATAAAAACCATGATCAACATGGATAAAATACACAAACCCTTCTTCAGACACGTAGACACCATACAACCTTTCTTGCAAAAGAGCGGTTTCTTCGGCAGTCAAACCTTCTAACTGTGTTGCTGAGTCTGTTTTCGGGTCGTAAATGAATAGGCCTCGGTTAGTCTCTAACCACAACTTCTCTTCATACAAATGCAAGGTGTAAATTGAAAATTCCGGGTAAACATCTTCACCTTGATAACCTTTCAAAAATATTTGAGTTTCATTATTTCTAGGATCGTAACGCGTTAAGCCATCATTGGTTGCAGCCCAAATATATCCATCTAACTCGACCATACGCCAAACAGTATTATGTGAGAAGCCAGAACCCATGACACTTTGATTACTCACATTATGAAATCGTTCAACTTGCTCAGAAAGATAAAATGCTCCATCGCTCTTCGTTGCCAACCATAACCCTTCATCACCGTCTTTTACTAAATCAATGATGCTATTATCCGCTAGAGTAAACTTGCTATCTAGGAGCCGTTGATCACGCTCTTTCTTTCCTATATCGGGCCAAAAATGCAATAAACCTTTATCTGTTGCCAGCAGTAAGTGGTCATCATGGGGTTCAATGTCCCAAATATTTATGTCTTCAAATAATGTTTTATAACGCCAATTAATGGAAGGTGATGAAAATTGTTGTGTCAGTTCACTGATATCAATTTCATACAAACCTTTAACAGCGCCCAACAATAGAGTATTACTATCCTTTAAATAAAGCCTTTTGGTATTAGTTTGATATTCGTGAGTAACCTCATCAATATATTTTATCGGCTTGATTTGGTCTGTAGTCTGATGATAGACGTAAGCGCCATCGGTTGAGGCGATAAATAAGAAATCTTTATAAGCAAGCAGCTTTCTAACTGAAATTCTATTGTTATCGACAGGGAGTTTTACCTCATTAACGATTTTCCCCGTCTCTACATTTAATAAGGCAACAGAGTTTCGCTTACCTAACCAAATATGGTCCGCATCTTTTTCAGTAATTTCAAATACCGAATTATTACGGTAGTCCGCTTCTGTTTTTGGGGCAGGTAAATAAGTTCTGTAGGTATCTGAGGTCGTGTCATAACTAAAAAGCCCAACACTTTGCGTTACAATCCACACTCTATCTTGAGAGTCTTGATAAATTCTATTAAGAACGACCTCTTCAAGCACACCGTCAGGTCCAGATACATGTAATATCTGATGGCCGTCATAACGATTCAAGCCAGCTTCTGTTGCCAACCATAGAAAGCCTTGATTATCTAACAAGAGCGTATTTACATAGCTTTGAGACAAACCTTCAGCTGGAGATAAGCGACTCACGTTAGCATTCGCTAAATGACTGCAGAATAAAAGTATCAATAAAAAAATAGTTAAAATTAATTTCATTCTTGCTCCTGCTATAGCATTACACTCGCTACCCTAGTCAGTCGTTCATCAACTTTATTTTAAATGCATTAAGGACGCTAAGTTGTCATGGCAATAATATCTCGCCCTTGTTGCCTATAAGCGGTAAATAGTGTGTCTATCTCACAAGGTAATGAATGACTCTGAGTAAAACCGAGTGATTGATAAAATGGCTCTAAATTACGGTAAGGGAAAGTGAAAACAGTTTGTTGTTGTGCAGCTAATGCATCTAACACTAAACGTTTAGCAACACCTTGGCCTCTAGATTGCGGTTCTACATACAAAGTCGATAAAAACAAACTACTTTTTCTATCTTGCAGCCTGCATGCAGCAATAAGCGCTGGGGCCTTAACAACCCAAACCTGATCTTGCTTATTAGCCCTTCCCCGTACACTATGTGCCTGATAAAACTTATTAACTAGGGGTGTCGCTATTGCCTCTAACCGCTCGACTTGCATTTATTTAGCCTGCCAACATTAAACTTAAATAACTTTCAAATTTTTGTTTTAAGATTTGCTGTTCCGAAAGTGGCCGACTATTAATTGTGTCATAAATCGCTTCACGAGAGTTTTTACCTCGTTTAATTTGATAAGCCCAAAAAGACGCTTCGTAGTCTAATTGGATTTGATATTTTTCTTGCCTTGGCAACTTGCACAAGTTAAAGCTCATAATCGAGTCACTAATTTTTATCTAGAATTAATAGACTGTACACAATACTATTTTTGACTAAATTTCGCTATATTATACCTTGTCTGTGAAATAAGATATTTAAGGAATGAAGTTGTTTTTCGCACGTTGTTATATTTTATTACTATTAACTTTTTCTTCTCAGCTCATTGCGAGTACTGATAAAGTCATTTTTAATCGCCCTGCTGACATCCCTCAATCTAGATATATTGTTGAGTTGATGACCTTAGCTTATAAAAAGCTAGGTATAGACGTTGAACTTGTAGATTTTAATAAAAATAATGCGTTGATTGCAGCAAACGAAGGGATACTGGATGGACAACTTGGTAAAATTTCAGGTTTAAATCGCACCTACCCGAACCTTAATCGCATTAACGTGCCGTTGTTCTCATTTGATTTAAACTTAATTAGTTTTTGTAAAGATTGCCAGCTTGCCGATATGCCATCTCTGGTTATCCACTCAACTTATCCAGCCGCAGCTAAATATCTTTTAGAACACCCATACCAAGGCCAGTTACATGAAGTAAAAAGTGTTTCAACCTTACTTAACCTTTTAATGCAAAAACAGGTTTCAGCGGCTTTGGTGATAGGTTTTTATATTGAACCTTATATGCATAAACTTCAAAATGCGGGAGTAGAGTTAGAAACATTGCACTCGCAACAGGTTTACCACTACGTTCATAAAACGCATAAACATCTCGTTCCAGCTTTAAACAAAGTGCTTAATGAATTTAAAGTCTCTGGCAAAATGCTGGATTTAAAAAATAAATACAATCTTTAGTTAACCTAAACTGGCTAAAAGTCAAAAGGCGTTTGTTTATTTGGTTGCTCTTCTGCTTTTTGCTGTTTGCTCGTTAAAAAGCGTTTGTATCTTTGTTGGCAAAGTGCAATCACCTTTCTCTTTTGCTGGTTTGATAGAGAATTCCAAGCAAAACGCTCTTCTCTACTGCGATAACACCCTTTGCAATAGCCTCGATTATTTACTTGGCAAATCCCCTTACATGGGCTGGGGATCTCAAAAATCTCGATTTGTTCCATCAACAACAGTTAAAAATGTATGGTATTTAATCTATTTTTAGATTTTTTAACCCATGTTTGTCAACTAATACCATTGCTCTTAATTCAGTGTTCTTTTTTGACACTGGATTAAGAGCATTGCAAACCACAATAAAAAAGGGAGCTTGAAAGCTCCCCTCTAAAAATTATCATAAATAAAGTTTAAACAAATTCACCTTTGCGCTTTAAAGGCTCTGCGTACATAGCTAAAATTTGTTGGTGTAATTCACTTGGAATAGTCTCAAGTCGGGTTTGAAACTCACTCTTAAGCTCCGCAGACACCGTTTCTTCTTGACCACCTGCAATATAATTTGTTGAGTGTAAGTAATACTGGCTGATAATTTGTTTATCAATACTTGCAGCCAGCGCTTCTGGTGTATCACACTCTTCTGTTATAGGTGAACCAAAAGAAACATGCACGTGGCCTTTGTCAGAACGCATGCCTTCAATAATGCTTTCTATATCTTCACCTTCGGCTTTAACATACTCACCATGAGTTTGCTTATGTACGAGCTCTTTTGCTTTTGCAACGGCACAGGGCTCGTATTGATAAGATATTGACACAGGAACAATTTTTAGCTGCTTTACATAGTCTTCAAAAGACAGCTTTAAACGACGACCTTGCAGTTGCAGCATTTTTAGAAGCGCAGGATCAGTTTGATCAACCCCATCTTTTGCGCGCCCTTCTTTTTGCGCAATCCATATTGAGTTACCTGTATCAAGAGAATCATAAATATACCCAGATAGCTGACTCAGCGCTTTTAACATCTCTTTCGGTGCTTTTACAGAACGCTTAACGATAAAACTCTTATTTAAGCGCATGAGCTCGTTGATATAGGGCACTTGAAGTAAATTGTCACCAATCGCGATACGCACGGTTTGCATATCGTGAGAGTGTAAGCCCCAGTTCATGATGGCAGGATCTAATGCAATATCTCGGTGATTTGAAATAAATAAGTATGATGTAGATTTATCTAACTTATCTAAACCTGAGAAAGTCACTTTACTCGTAGTGCGTTTAATAAGCAGCTCTAGATAACCTGCCACTTCTTGTTGTACTTGCTCGACTGTGGTTATCTTGCCCCACTTTCTTCGTAATTGGCTGCGGACTAAAGGTCTTGCAATGAAAGGCCAGCTATTGAGCCAATTAGGCGCATTATGCTTGGCTATGACATCGATAAAGTCATTGTCTTCTAGAAGACGAGACAGCGCTGCTGGGACTTCTTCATCATTGTAAGGTCTTATATCTGCGTATTTATCCACGAAACTTCTCATTGTTACAGGGCAAAAAAATCGACGTATTTTATCTTGCTAATCAGTTGGATGCTAAGGTTATCAACCTCCGACCAGATAAACCTATCATTTCATTCGATGTTTTAACGAAATTAGTACCAATCTAAGCATTAAAAGTAGTAATACAATACCTAAGCCCATAGTTAACCACTGCGGCATTAATTCATGTTCTATGGCGTGAGCTGGATTAACTTCAAAACCATACTGTTCAACTAAATAATCGGTCAAAAAGCCAAAGATAATGGCAATGCCAATCACGCCAGTTAAATAAGCGCTTACGGCTCGTTTACCTAATTCAGTTGCAACCACCCCCACAGTGGCAATATTGGTTGCAGGCCCTGCCAACATAAACACCAATACTGCGCCTGGTGATACACCAGCCATCAATAAGCCTGCGGCAATTGGCGTAGAAGCTGTTGCACAAATATACATAGGAATACTCACCAAAATCACCACAACCATTGCCAATATGCCATCACCCCAGTGACTCAAGAATGATGTGGGTACATATGTTTGCACTAGTGCGGCGAAAAACAGCCCTATCATCAGCCAGCCCATGGTGTCACTAAGTAACTTATTACAGCTAAAGTGCAGGGCTTGTTTTATCTTAGTGGAGAAAGGCGCTGCCTGCTGTTCTTCTTTTTTACTATCGCAACACAATGATTCACTGTTCACAGGCTGTGTTGGATGATCTGTATCACAGCAGTTTGCGGTTGTTTCAAGTACCGCTTCACTGCTATTTACCAGGGCAGGATCTGATGATGTTGCACAACAAGATGTTTTTGTATCAGTTGCTATTTCAGCTTTTTTGCTACTACAGACACTCTGTTTCTCTGCGTTATTTTCGATATCAGCTTGTTTAGAGGCACAACAGCTTGTGCCCGTAGTTGCAGCGGTTTGAATCTCTTTATCTAAGTTCTTTGTTCCAGAACTTTTTTCTTTACCAACCAATAAACCTGCCACTATCGCGCTCGACACGGCGGCTATTGGCCTGATAATCGCCATAAATGGCCCAAGTAACACATAAGACACTGACACTGAATCTACACCAGTTTCTGGTGTAGACACTAAAAACGCCGTGGTGGCACTTTTCGATCCGCCAGCCCTTCTAAGTCCTACTGCGGCAGGAATAACACCACATGAACACAATGGCATTGGCGCGCCAATTAAGGCTGCTTTAATGGTCGTCCAAACGCCTTCTTTGCCTAAGTGTTTTTGTAAAAAGTTTTTCGGTATGAAGATATTTAAAAGGCCTGCTAGTAATAACCCCAACATTAACCAAGGGGCTGAAACTAAGAATAAAGACCAGAAATTAGATAACAATGTCATCTGCTGCCTCCAATGTGGTTAAAATTGAACAGCCGGTCGCAAGCTCAGGGCCGCCACAACAGGCATCTGCCAACAATGATAGAGATTTTTCGAAACGTTTTAATTCAGCTATCTTATCACGAACGGTTTGCCTTTTTTGCAAAGTAAGCTGTTTCACTTCACCACAGCTATGTTGTTGCTTTTCTAACTTAATTTCTAACAATTCTTGAATTTCTTTAAGGCTAAATCCTACTGCTTTTGCTCTTAAAATAAACTGCATTTGTTTTTCATGTTTAGGACTATAAATACGATAGCCTGACTCACTGCGTTCACTAAAACTCAGTAGGCCATGCTTTTCGTAATACCTTAAAGTATCCGTACTAATATCTAAACGCTTTGCTAATTCGCCTATTTTCATCTTACACTCCCGACTTATTAAGCACATTATAAACCTTTGAGTAAACTCCAAGGTCAACAGAGCAGATTAAATTTATGAAGATTGCCTTACTTGATGCCGCCACACTCGCCAATACTGACCTAACGCCTTTATCGGCTCTTGGTGAATTGACAACATATCAACACACGAACAAAGGGCAGGTTCTTGCTCACTGTAAAGAGGCTGACATTATCATATCGAATAAAGTGGTGTTAGATGCTACAACCTTAGCTGAATTGCCTCATCTAAAACTCATTTGTGTTGCTGCGACTGGCACTAATAACATTGATCTAGATGCGGCTAAACAATTGGGTATTCGTGTTTGTAACGTCGCGGGTTATTCAACCCCATCAGTCGTGCAACATACTTTTACTCTGCTTGGTAACTTAATGACCAATATTCACCGCTACCAGCAAGATTGCGCGAATGGTCTTTGGCAACAAAGTAATATGTTTTGTCGCCTTGATTATCCGATTACTGAATTGTCGGATAAAAACTTTGTGATTTTTGGCCACGGCAGTTTAGGCCAAGCGGTTGGCAAAGTTGCTGAAGCATTTGGCGCACAAGTCATTATTGCTGAAAGACCAAACGCTACTGATATTCGCTCTGGTCGAATAGCGTTCACCGAAGCGTTAAAAATGGCCGATGTGTTATCTATTCATTGTCCGCTTAATGATGAAACCCGAAACTTATTCAAAAAAGAAACGCTAGCCCTGCTCAAGCCTACCAGCTTTGTGATCAATACCGCCAGAGGCGGTATAGTTGATGAAGCAGCTTTAGTTGAAACTCTGACAAATAACCAAATTGCTGGAGCTGGCTTTGATGTATTATCTGTTGAACCTGCACAAGCAAACAATCCCCTTGCTAATTATCAAGGCCACAATTTAATACTTACTCCACATACAGCTTGGGCGGCGAAAGAATCTATTGAACGACTAGTGAAAGAGATAGCAAATAACATTGTTAACTTTAACAATGGCAGAGCCAGTAACGTTATTGTGTAATTCGCTAAAACTTGGTGAATTACCCTAAAATAGTGAATAGTTTGCACTTTAAAAACTGTTTAAAAAACAGCAAGCAACTGTTAAATAAAGACTTTTAAAATTGGCAATGATTTTGCTCTAATAAAACAAATTATCCGAAACGAATTTTTAAGGAAATCTACAATGAAAAAATTATTACTTGTTGCTGCGCTAAGTGCACCATTACTTTCAGGCTGTATTGTGGCTGTTTCTGACGGTGAAGTAGAGCATGGTTGGGCATCAGAGTACAATGGCGGAAACTGGCAATCTCAACAAAAGGAAAATCGTAAGACCATTGCTAACCTTGATTTAGGCGCTGACTACAGCCAAGTACTTGGCCAGTTTCAAACACCTGACTTTACAGAGTTAGTAAAAAAAGATGATGGCGTTTTTAAAGTGATTTATTTTGCTACAAACAGCAAACATTCAGATGGTAAGATAACTAAAGATGAATGCACGCCTCTAGTGTTTAAAGATGGAAAGCTCATTGGATTTGGTCAATCAGCACTTCAGCAAATTTTGTAAGATAAAAAATAAACCGCTGAGTTGCTCAGCGGTTTATCACTATGGTTCTTTCCTGCTCGACATGCGATTTCACAAGCGCATCATCAGCTAACCTTAATACCTCATGTTCACTTCCGCTGAAATCTTTTTCTATATGAACAACCCCAATACTGATACTCACATGCGCGCATATTGGTGAGTTTTCATTTCTAATTTTTAATTCATCAACAACTCTATGCATTTGCTTGGCGAGCATTAAAGTTTGCTCAGGGTTTTGTCCTTTTTGTATTGCAGCGAAACGAACTCCGTCATACCTTGCGGCAAAACCATGGCTGTTTTTATTCACCTCATCGAGCGCTTTGGCAATTTTGATAAGACACTCATCGCCAGCCGCATATCCATAGTTATCATTAAACTCTTTAAAGTAATCAATATCGACAAGGAAAAGAGACAAAGGCTCATGGCTTTTTTCACAACTTTGCCAATAACGCGCTAACGTTTCGTCTAGTAGTCGTCTATTTGGGATTTCTGTTAGCCCGTCAATTGCAGCCAGTTTTTCGAGTAAATCATTTTTTTGTTTTATTGCTAAATGATTTTTTACCCTTGCTTTAACAATCACAGGGCTAAATGGTTTAGTAATGTAATCCATGGCGCCCATTTCTAGGCCTTTAGCTTCATCGTTATAGCTATTGCTGGCAGATATGATAATAAATGGAATTGAATAAGTGCTTTGATCACCTTTTAGTTTTTCTAATAGATCATAACCACTGATCCCGGGCATTTTTATGTCTGAAATAATCAGATCAACAGAACTATTGCTCAAAAATTCGAGTGCTGATTCACCACTGTCACAAAGTGAAATTTCATATTCATCTGACAGGGTGTTTTCTAACACTACTCGATTTAAAGGATCGTCGTCGACAATTAAGATATGTGCATTTCTAGCCATTTAACACCCATTTATTCTTGCTTTCAGGAACGCTTGCACTCTAAGTACATGTGCTATTAACTGAATTTTCAGTTCTGAATTTATTATTTGGTTTTCTTTTTTAAGATGAGTTTCTAACTGATTAGCTATGTCAGCTAATTGCTCAAACCCTAGCCCTGCAGACGCCCCTTTTATATTATGCGCCAACAAAGTAAGTTCTTTTACATTTAATTCGTTATTTAACTGTTGCACATACTGCTCACATAGTTCTGAGTATTTTTGCAGCATCTTTTCTAAAAATGCTGGTTCGCCCATCATTTGTTTCAGCGCAAATGTCTCATCAAAAAACTGCTTATGAGGATTTATATGTTGAATCAAAACTTCTTCTAACACTTCTATGGATACAGGCTTATTAATATATCCATGCATGGAAGAATGCAAATATTCTTGCTGTTCTACCACTTCAATATTAGCTGTTAATGCAAAAATAGGTACTCTTATTTTTGTACTACATTCAGAAAGTTGCCTTGCTGCCTCAAAACCGTCAATTTCGGGCATATGAATATCCATAAAAATGATATCCGGCTTTAATAAATCAACTACCTCACAAATACCTTTTGCGGTTTGTAATGTAACCACATTAACACCGAGTTGTTGCAGCATATTCTGAGTTATCTCTAGGTTTAGCTCATTATCATCAACAACTAAACATAGCGCCCCCTGATAAGAAGTAGACCCTGTATTATCTGGAGTGACAAAATTTGTATTCTGAACTTTACCTAACTCATTTTTTTCAATTAAAGGCTTTTTAAGTAACGCCAGAGAGAAATAAAATTCACTACCATTGCCAAATTCACTATTTAGAGCAATCTCTCCCCCTAGCAATTCAACTTCATGTTTCACAATAGCAAGCCCTAATCCTATTCCCTCATGCTCTCTGGCTAAGCTATCGTCTACTTGAGTAAATGCGTCGAATAACTTGAGTTGATCACTTTGTTTTATACCGATCCCCGTGTCTTTAACACTAAACCTCACAACCTGAGCTTCAGCACTTTGTGAATCAACTGACAAATGAAAACTTACATTCCCCTGTGCGGTGTATTTAACAGCGTTATTGAGTAAATTTAATAAAATCTGTTTTAACTTTTGCTTATCTCCCAACAGAACTGAGCAAACAGCTTCATCTATCGTATAGCTTGTGATGAGTCCTTTTTGCTTTGCTAAGGGCTCAATTAACTCCTTCAAGTCTTCGCATAACTCACTAATCATCACATCTTCATACTTAACCCGCATTTCATGACTTTCAACCTTAGCAAAATCTAAAATATCATTAAGCATCTCAAGCAAAGTATGCGCAGCATGTGTCACTGTCTCTAACCTAGTTAACTGTGATTTATCAATTGTCGAGCGCTGTACCATATCTACTAGCCCGAGAATCACATTCAAAGGAGTACGTATTTCATGGCTCAGGTTGGCAATAAAACGACTTTTAGCCAGCGTGGCTCTTTCGGCCTCAAGACGAGCTTGCGTGATCTCCGTAATATCTTGAATATGTATTACAAAGTATTTAGGCATTTGCTCGCTATCACACACTAGCGAAACTTTTAAATCTAAAAAACGATAATCCCCAAGTTGCGTTAAATTAACTTGCTCTACTGACTGTTTTTGTTTCGTTAAATGTTCAAATATCTGGGTAATTTGTTGATAGTTTGAATGATTAAATAGTTCAGAGATATGCTTTTTACTCTCAATGTCTTCACAATTTAAGTAGCACTGCGCTGCAAGGTTTAACATCATCACGGTACCATCAATCTTGACTAGCACGACGCCATTTGGTGCATACTCTATGGCTGATTTAAAGTTCGACTCAGAAATTTTCAGTAGCTCGATTGCTTGTTGATGCTCTGTTATATCTCTCAGTTCCCCCACGCAGCCCATAACCCCTAACTGCTCACTAAAAAATGGCGTGATAGTTGTGTAATAGGTTCGACTATCATGATTTAATTGATGAGATATCGGTTTATGTTGCTCTCTAACTTTAGCTTCAATGTTTTCTAAGTCACCTAAGTCTTCCGCTATTACCTTTAAACTTTTACCAAGGAGTTTCTGTTTATTTTGAGCCATCAAACGCTCAAACGCTCGATTACAACCCAGTAAGTTCCCTTCGGTATTACAATAATAAATAGCATCTGGAACAGCATCTAACACCCCTTTAAGCACTGCACTTTGACGTTCTTTGTCTTGTCCTGCTAATTCTAGATGCTGTTGCTTTTGCAGTAATTGACTCGATAGTGTTTCATGGTCGCTTTTTACCCGCTTCAATAACTGAGCACGGTGCTGATGAATTGCTTTTACTTGTTTAAACTCCTCTAGCCAAAGTTTAGGAACCACATAATCACTTTGTTTTTCTTCTGGGTTTTTAATAAATTGAAAGAGTTCTTTTAAAGGACGAACAAAAATTTGCTCACATAACCAATGTAGTGGAAAGTAAGTAACCAAAATAAACAATAAAATAAAACTAAACTCTAGACCTAAGCCATAGATAATCGTTTTACTAAACTCTCTTTCAGAGACTTTCATAACGATATCTAATGGTCTATCACGTTCATTATGATAAAACACAAAACCGTTATGCCATGGAGAAAACTGTTCTTTTAAAGGGTATGACGGGGGGCTAATCTCTGTGGTGCTTGTCAAATTTCGATGCAATTTATCGGTAAGTAAAATATCTGCTTCTGGCATTGATTTATCATAAAACAATTGCTGAAATCGTTCGGCATCGAAAATCATTAGAGTATGTTCTTGTGAACTAGAAATGCGCTTATTAGAGATAGCAAAATAGTGTTTGCCATCAATTTCAATCCGTTGACTGGTTTTCAAACCACTTAAATCAGATTTTTCGAAAAACCGCCCTGCTACAATATGGCTAAGCAACTCGCTATTGTTTTTGTTTCGCCTTTGCACAAATGCAAGGCCACTTTCGCTCACAAACGCCATTGCCTCTAAAGGCTCTAACAGAGCCAAAGAAGTATTAAAAACACCTCCGAGCGCCATCACTCGTAGCCAATAAGGGTGCGATAAATCTATATTTTGTAAATGCCCATGACCGACTAACTCTCCAGTATTCACTCCTATAGACTGATAAAAATAAGCGGGTTGACGCTGAACTGGTGGATATTGCCGGCGCGAGAATTCATAATTAATCGGCTGCTCAAGACTGATATTAACGGCCTGAAAAATACTATCTACGCCAGTAAGGGTTTTATCTAGTTGACTATTGAGTCGCTCATAATGGGTCTGAAACTGTGTGAATGCCTGCTGTAATTTTAAATTATATAAATGCAGTGTTAGTGTCGCTGCCAGCATAATTGTAATGGCTAAAGCAACCCAAAAAGCACGCCGATAAAATTGCAGCACAGATGTAGCTAACTGTTCTTCCGTGTGCATCATCATGCACTTATTCCTTCACGATCGATTGCTTATATAATACTAGCAAGCAATTCCTCACACGGGTGACTTTTTATTATTCTTATTTTTACAATTTTACACATATCAAACTTGGTTTAGACCTGCTGAAGTGTTAAATTAAATGCATACAATATCCAAAGGTGTCGTATGAATAAAATTGTCATTCCTATTGCGTTAATGGCGGTGTCTAGCATCATTATTTTCTCGCATAATTCGCAACCAGAAGAAGCATCATTAAAATCTTCTGCGTTAACAAGCCAGCATACGGAAAATGCGCCACCAAGCTCTCTACCAACGCAAGAAGCACAGTTAAAGCAGCCAATTACTGCTATGGCGCACAGAACAGCTGATGTTAAGGCACCGGCGATGCAAGCTGCACCAGTAAGCCCTAATATTTCAGCTCCCCCACTGCAGCCAAATCATCAAACCAGAAGTCGTCATGGTCACAATGAGAAATTAGAGCATGGCCATGAACACCATCAAAGACCTAAAACACATAATGGTAAAATACCGCCAACCGGCGCTAATTTTTAAATACAAACTAAGCATAAAAGAAAGCATGTGCTTTCTTTTTTTATGCCTGTTTTTTACTGCGCTCCTTCACCGCTTTGCAAACTGAAATTAAAAGCGGCCTTGCCCCGCTAATATACTGAAAACAAAAAAGCCACTCTTGCGAGTGGCTTTAGGGACGTATCAAATAATGAAACTGATTTTACTTCTGTTGTAGGGTTACTCAACAATCTCCACTGTAATCTTGGCGCCGCCAAATTGACCGTCAAGAGAGAAGTAGTGCCAGTGTTCATTAGCATCGATTTGTAGGTCAATCGATTCTGTATTGCCGTGACCACCCGATTTAGCTGTGTAGTCACTGCGTGTTGGCCAGTTACCGCCTTTGTATAGGATATCTAGATTACCCCAACCACCTTCTGTGGTAATACGCAGCGTTAACGGCTCAGAGCCTGAATTTGCAAACACAAAGTTTGCGCTTGATGTACTTAGCGAAATACATTCCACCACAGTCACACCTTTACTTAACTGGTTGTTACTTGGATCAAATGCGTTTGCTGCATCCGTTGCCAAACACGGTGTGAAATCAGTATCAATCGTTTCTGGCTCGCCTGCCCAATTGCCTGTGTCACCTGAATTTACAGCCACTGAATCATCTGGACCTCTTTCAACAATACCGCTTACGCCTTCAGCTAATGACGCAACCCAATTTGCAAACTCGCTGTCATAACGTGTACCAATGTCATCAATGTATTGCTGATAAGCTTGATATTCACCACTACGTAAGAAGGTTAGGATTTGTGCCACATCACTTGAATGACGCTCATGCATGAATCGTACGGCTAAATAACCCCAGCGATAGATACGATCTTGGCCTGACTCATAGGTGTTTGTGAAAATAGTAGACAGTGCTACGTTGCCCGCTTGACCAACATTGATTGCGTGGTTATATCCGTCTTGATATGCAATGTACTCACCTAAACCTTCTGTCCACCAAGTTGTAGCAGCGGTTAAGCCCTGTGCAAAGTCACCGTATAAATCAAAGCGACCATCTAAGTAGTGAACATACTCGTGTTGTAGGTTCCATACGTGGAAGTAGTCATCGCCATTTTGCTCATAAGCAATAAAACGCGCTTGGTTATTCGGATCATTCGGCGCACCTTCTAAATACATACCACCATTGTTGGTATCCATGTTAAAGAATGTGCCGGCATAGTCGCGATAATCTTCTGACGAGTTGAAAATAACTAGTTCAAGTGCATCGTTATAGTCATCTGCCACAGAGATGTTATACGTCTTTAATACATTGTGGAAATGCGCCTCTTGCTGACCTAATACTTCACAGATCCACTGAGCTTGATCGTTATACATCTGCTGAGCACGGATCTTTAATGTATCTGAACACTGATAGTTAAACTTTAAGGTTTTTTTTTCTAAGTAATATGCAAAGCCACAGATGTCATAGTAACCACAATCTTGACGGTCAAATGTATCTGCCATGCTGCCTGCTTTTACCCATAACGGCGCGGTTTCATCATACTGACTGGTTGATGCCAAAATGTTCTTAACCATTGGCTTAACCTGATCTTTTAATGACGGCACACTTAAGAAACGCGCAAGCTCATTCACCACATTTTTAATGAAGTAGTTATCGTCTGCTTGCAGTAAATAACGATTATCACGTTGGAAGCGATACATGGTATCTAGTAAACGGCCATCTTGCATACGCGCGATGAAATCTGCATCACCATTTGGCGCAGCTTGTGAAGCACGGAAAAACGCGGTCATCATGGCATTAGCAGCCGCCATTCGGCTTCGCTTAGCCGCCCATGTTTCATTAAACATCTCTAAAATATTGATGTAGTTATCGTAGAATGGCGCACGGATCTCAGCTGAGTCAGTCAGCGTTAATAGCTCTTGTAATGCTAATGCTTGGTCGTTTGACTCACCGTAAATGCCAGAACTTGCAAATAAGTCCTGCATTGCCGCTTTTAGGTTTACTTCAATAGATGAAGAGTATGCAGGCACAAGATCTGGATTAAAGAACTGTACAAATAACCCACCACGTAAGAAGTAAATTAAACCTTGTACTTTATAGGAATTATACTCATCAATAGTACGCGCTTGACGACGTAACTCACTGATCACCGACATCATATTAGATTCGCTGAATAAGTATCTCGCCTGACCCGATTTAATGTTGAATACGGCACCCACATGTTGCGGGTTAGACGCCATAATACGCTCAACCAAAGCCTGACCATCTAAGCCTAAGAAGCGAGACTCATCTTCAGGTAAGCCATCATTTAACTCTGGGTGGTTATTTACAAATGGGTCATTTGGATCGGTTGGTGTTGGATCTGTGTTGCCACCACCTAGCTCATTACTTTGCACTAAGGCATGGAAAGTCACCCCAGTAAACTGGCCATCAAGCTGAAGCATGATCTGCTGGCCTGCATTGGCAGTAAACTGAACTGATTGAGATGTACCCGCATTGGTACTCGATAAATCAGCTGCAGTAGACGTCGGCCAAGCATTACTTTCATTGTTCACATATAGGCTTACATTACCTTCACCGCCCATAAGACCGATAGTAACGGTTGAAGCATCCCAAGGTACTGTCATTGTGAAGTACTTAGGCGCTGAGCCCGTCATACAAATTTTTTCATTTATTGCAATGTCATAGGCACTGTTTGTTTCAGTATTTGGACAGTTCGCAATTGGCGTCCAAGGGTTTTCACCTGTACCAGAACCATTGTCTGTACCTGTGCCTATGCCAGTATCTGTGCCCGAACCATTATCTGTGCCAGAACCAGTATCTGTACCAGAACCATTATCTGTGCCAGAGCCATTATCTGTGCCAGAGCCATTGTCTGTACCA